>JAYNII010000006.1:0-45039 GCA_038108875.1 Gammaproteobacteria bacterium
GAAGTTTGAAAGCGAAAATTAATTACAGCATTGGCTCCTAGTTTTATTGCATCTTGCTTCATTCGCTCAAAAGCTTCTTCTCTCGCTGCTGCAAGTAACTTTGAATAACTTTGTAACTCGCCTCCAACAAGGTTCTTAAGTCCTGCAAGAATATCGCTGCCAACGTTCCTTGCTCGAACCGTTCCTCCAACGACAACTCCTAAATAACTTTTAATAATTTTTCCTTCAAGATTTGGTGTGCTTACCACTATCATTTATTACTCCTTAAAGTATGTATTATATTAAAATCTAAAAACTGTATGGACACGATAGAAACAAAATTCTCAATAGGAGAAATAGTTAAACACAAATTCTTGGATTTTAGAGGTGTTATATTTGATCTTGATCCTGAATTCAATAACACCGAAGAGTGGTATCAATCTATTCCGCAGGCCTTCAGGCCCCACAAAGATCAGCCCTTCTATCATTTGTTAGCTGAAAATGGGGAAATCTTTTATACCGCATATGTGTCTCAGCAGAATTTATTAAAAGATGAATCAAACATAAGTCTCAAGCATCCAGAGATTCCTGTGTTCTTCTCAGGATTTAAAGATGGAAAATTTATCTCCCTAAATAAAAGATTTAATTAGATCCAGAATCCGCAATTCTTAAGGCCAGAACAAATACATCCATCGCCAGTGAAAGCTCATCTAGAGTGAGAAAAGTTGGAGCAATTCTGATATTTGAATCCAATGGGTCTTTGCCGTAAGGATAAGTTGCTCCTGCAGGAGTAAATTTTACCCCTGCGCTATTACAAATCTCGATTACTCTACTCGCAATAGGATTGGTCGTGTTGAATGAGATAAAGTAACCGCCTTTGGGATAAACATAACTGCCAAGATGTGAAGGTAGCTTACTCAATTTATCTTTAACCAAATTAAACTTAGGAACAATTACATCTGCATGAAGCTTCATGTGTTTTTTTATATCGTCTAGGCTGGATAAAAATTGAAGATGTCTTTGTTGATTAATCTTATCAGGGCAAATTATCATAACACCTCTTTGCCTAACCATTAATTCAAAGAGTTTCTTACCCGCAGAAAAAAAAGATAGCCCGCCTCCGCCAAAAGTTATCTTAGAAAATGAAGTCATGAGAGCACAGTTATTTTCCACGCCCTCCTCTTCTGCTATTTTCAATATTGGATGATTAATTAAACCATCTTCAAAATCATGAACGATATAGGAATTATCATTGATAAAGCAAAAATCATCTGAATACTCTTTTCCGAGTTTAAAGATTTCTCTGATTTTATGTTCAGAGTATATATCTCCAGACGGATTTGAATGCTTGGGAACCGTAATTATTCCCACAACATCTTTTTCTTTTTCTAAGAGATCTCTAAGGTATTGAAGATTGGGTCCATCTCCTTCTAGAGGAACACTCAACATCTGAATGCCAAAATCTTCAAATATTCTAAAGTGCCTATCAAATCCTGGGACAGGGCATATAATTTTTGCCGGTGAGAGAGATTTCCAAGGAGTTGCAAGACCATGCAGGTAGAGAGCAGATACGAGTTGATAGATGAGAAGCAAGCTCGATTGTTCGGCAGCCAAGGTATATTCAAGAGGGCTTTGAAGTATCTCAGATCCAAGCCTTCTTGCTCTTAAAAGACCGAGAGGTTCACCATAATTTCTAATATCTACGCCATCAACTATCCAAGACTTTAGAGGATCTATTAAAATAGATTGAGACAAGTCTAACTGGACGCTATGAGGCTTGCCCCTCGTAACATCAATGTTTAGATTAAGAGACTTAAAATCGTCTAATTCTTTGCTAAGATTGCTATCCATGCTTTTTAGTTAATCAAAAGGCATAATAAATCAGATTAGGATTGAATAGTATATTGGAAAACACAAATCTTCTCTTGGTTGCATCTGGGTTCATTCTTGCCCTGAGTGTTTTGTTGTGGTCAATGAGAAATCTTCTAACCAATAAGCAAGAAAAGCTTCAAGAAACTAATCTTGAGAAGCTTGAATTAATTTTGAACCCTCTAAAAGATCAAATTCAAGGTCTTAATAAACAAATTGTTGAGTTGCAAAAAGAGCAGGCTGCTGCAAAAGAGTCTTTTAGAAATAATGTTTCTCAGGTAATTGAACAAACTTCCAAGATTAGAGTGGATGCAGAAAATTTAACTGCTGCTTTAAAAGGTGACTCAAAAACACAAGGAGACTGGGGAGAGATGATCCTAGAGAAAACTCTTGAAGAGTCAGGTCTAAGGAAAGGAAAAGACTATGAGTTACAAAAAGCTTTTCGCGATGTAAATGGCAAGTTGTTAATTCCGGATGCAATTATCTATTTGCCTGGAGAGAGGAACATCATAATTGATTCAAAAGTATCTCTAAAAGCCTATCAACAGTATTCACAAGCCAAGGATGATGAAAAAGCTATTTACCTAAAAGCTCACATAAAATCTCTCAAAGATCATATGAAAGTTCTTGCAGAAAAAGATTATAAAAATCTTGATGGCATCAATGCACCAGATTACCAACTCATATTTGTACCTCTTGAATCAGCTTTATCGCTTGCTCTCAGTAATGAATGGGAATTACAGAAAATAGCTATGCAGAGCCATATTGGTTTTGTAACTCCTACAAATCTAATCACGGTCCTAAGAATGGCAGAAAGTTTATGGGCGCTCGATAAGCAAAATAAAAATGCCTTAGAAATCTCTAAAAGAGCAGGTTTATTAATTAATAAATTTGTGGGTCTTCAAGAAGATCTTGAAGATATCGAAAGATATTTTAAACAGGCTGAAGAAGCTTTTGATAAAACTAAAACTAAGTTATACCAAGGCAAGGGAAATTTAGTTGATCAAGCGAGAGAACTTGAGCTACTCGGTGCCAAAGCAAAAAAAACTATTGAAGACAAATCTTAAACTAAAGCACCTCAATCCATGGAAGTGGCTATCTTTTGCTTGGCTAACTTTATGCGGCATGATATTGGTAGGTTTCCTATATTCAAACCTAACCAATCTCTCAACTAATTTTGTGAGCCTTCAAATCCTTAAACCTTTCATGGGTTCTATAGTGTTTGGAATCGGCTCTATGGCATTTGCCAGCCTGATTGGAACTCTTATTGCAATTTATTTTGAATGCTATCAAAGCAGCAAATCTTCATTCATCAAGTATATATTTGCTTTACCCTTAGCTTTTCCCCTATATGTATTTTCATTCATTTATGTTGGCGCTTTTGAATACAGTTCTTGGATTAGCACTGCTCTAAGAGGGTTTGGAATGGAATTGCCCTCAATTCGTAATTTGTTAGGAGCTTCATTCATAGCCGGTCTTTGTCTTTACCCATATGTGTTTTTAGTAGTCTCTGCTCATTTGCGGATAATCTATCCAAAATATTACTGGGCATCTAAAACCCTAGGACTAAGTGACATCCAAATGATTTCAAGAGTCTTATTGCCTGCTTTAAAGCCATCAATCATTACCGGTTCAATGCTGGTGATGTTTGAGTCGCTAGCTGACTTTGGCGCAGTTAAAGTTCTAGGCATAGAAACCTTGACCACTGCAATTTATAGCCAATGGTTTGGTATGCAGGATTTTGTTGGAGGTTCTCGGTTAGCGCTTCTATTGCTATTGATAGTCTTATTCTTCATTTTTATGCAAAAGCACTTTACTAGAGACTCTGATATTCAAAAAATTAAGAGCATAAAAAATATAAAACTGGTTTCGGGAAAAGCTGTTTTAACAACTGCAGCTATATTTATTGGATTATTAGCGATACTTTTTCCATTTACTCAACTAATTGCTTGGGTTGACCTTGAGCAGGTTATCAGAGAATTTAGAGTCAATAATCTATTTATAAACTCACTGACTCTGGCAGTATTTGGAAGCTTGATAGTGCTCCTGATTGGCATTGCAGTGGCATTTGTAAATCTTCAAGACAATAAATCAAACCATCTTATCAACTTAACTACCTATGGATATGCATTGCCGGGCTCTTTGATAGCGGTTGCCTTATTGGTTGGTTTTAAAACCATGTTCCAATTATCACTAACTAACTTGGGAATAATTGGTCTTATCCTTGCCTTATCAATAAGGTTTCTGACCCCTGCCAAGAATTATTTTATACAATCGCTTGGAATGATTCCAAGAAATTCAATTCATACCTTGGCATTATCTAATGCCAGTCCATGGAAAAGTTTTATAAAGTTCTATTGGAAACACATTCGCTACACATCGTTATTAGTTTTTTTTATTGTTGCAATCGAAATTTTGAAAGAACAGCCAGCGGTTTTGCTCTTAAGGCCAGTAGGGTTTGATACTCTTTCTTCAAGAATCTATAACTACACCTCTGAAGGACAGTGGGAACTTGCAGCTCAGCCAAGTATTTTGCTGGTATGTATAGGGGTATTTTTTGTTATCATGCTCACTCGAATCCAAGACCGACATGAATAAAACTCCTCTTTATCAAAATCATCTTAATCTGAAAGCTAAGATGGTAGATTTTTCTGGCTGGGATATGCCATTGAGTTATAGATCCCAACTTGAAGAGCACATGGCTGTGAGAACAAATGTTGGTATCTTTGATGTTTCTCATATGACTGTTTTTTCATTATCGGGGGATAGAACTGAGGAATTTTTGAGTCGCGTCTTTGCTAATGATATTGCAAAAATTAAGAACCAAGATAAAGCTCTTTACGGGGTAATTCTGAATCCTCGAGGTGGAATTATAGATGATCTTATAATTTACAGATCTGAGGGAAAATATTGGATCGTTTCAAACTGTGGGACGAGAGAAAAAAATACAATTTGGTTTAATCAACAGGCAAAAGAGTATTCAGTTACTGTTTCGCGCTTAGATGATTTTTGCATCTTGGCGTTGCAAGGACCCAAGACAAATAATGTAATTGAAACATTATTGGGAAGTGCTTGTTCTGTTCCATCGAAGCCTTTTGCCGTTCAAGAATTTAATAATGGCTTGGTAGCAAAGACTGGTTACACTGGAGAAGATGGGTTTGAGTTTATTGTACCCAAAGATGTTGCTCTTGATATTTGGGATAAAGCTATTGAGATTGGAGTTCAGCCAATAGGTTTGGCTGCGCGCGATACTTTGAGATTAGAAGCTGGTTTAAATTTATACGGCAACGACATGGACGAAAATTGCCACCCTTTTGAATCTGGACTAACTTGGACCGTAGATCTGGCCAATCCTAACAGAGCATTCATTGGCAGAGAAGCCCTAGAAAAAATTGATCAAAAGCTCTGCAAAAAGCTTACCGGAGTAATCTTACATGAAAGAGGCGTTTTAAGACCAGGCTATAAAATTAAGAATTCTGATGGTGAGGGCATTATCCTCAGTGGCAGCTTCTCTCCCGTCCTTCAAAAAAGTATAGGACTTGCAAGAATTGATCCTGCCATGAAAGACAAAGCGGTTGTAGTTATAAGAGATAAGGAAATTTCTGTTGATTTGGTATCGTCAAGATTTCTTAAGCAAGATAAAATAAACACATGAGTGAAATACCTGGAGATCTAAAATTCTTATCATCCCATGAGTGGGCTCGAGTTGAAGATGATGGAACAGTTACAATTGGGATCAGTGAACATGCCCAAGATCTTCTTGGAGATATAGTTTTCGTGGAGCTACCTGAAATAGGCAAAGTTGTATCAGCAGAAGGTGAGGTTGCAATTGTAGAATCTGTTAAAGCTGCTTCTGATGTTTATTCTCCCCTTTCAGGAAAAATAATAGCTGTTAATGATCTATTAGAGAATAATCCAGAGATCATTAACGAGTCTCCCTATGATGAGGGTTGGTTTTTTAAAATAAAACCCGATAATCTTGATGAATTGGCAGATCTGCTTGACCCAGAATCTTATGCCGATACCTGCGAAGATTAAAATACAAAAATATGACGCCATTTATTAATCGCCACATTGGGGTAAGTGAATCTGATATTGAGTATATGCTCAAAGAGATTGGCTATGATTCCCTTGAAGCCTTCATAGAGACCGTGGTTCCTCAAGCAATATTGGTAAAAGACTCTCTTGCCATTGATGAACCATTGGATGAGCAAGCAGCATTAAAAAAACTTAAGAAGTATGCAGCAAGAAATATAGTTAATAAATCCTTCATTGGTCAGGGATACTATAATTGTTTCACTCCTCCAGTTATTCAAAGAAATATTTTTGAGAATCCAGGCTGGTACACCTCTTACACCCCCTATCAACCAGAGATCTCTCAAGGTCGCTTAGAGGCTTTAATAAATTTTCAAACAATGGTCTGCGATCTCACTCAAATGGATATTGCTAATGCCTCTTTGCTAGATGAAGCAACTGCTGCTGCAGAAGCAATGACGCTTGCCTCAAGAGTAGGAAAGTCTAAATCTCTAACGCTGTTACTTGATAAAAATACTTTCCCTCAAACAAAGTCAGTTATGAAGGCTCGTGCCAAACCTCTAGGGATTGCTATTAAAGAAGTGAACCTTAAAGATGACATTGATAACCAACAAGAGGAATTTTTTGCAGCATTTATTCAATATCCTGCAAACGATGGCTCGATAGATGATTATGAATCGCTAATATCTAAAATCCATGCCAAAGATGCTCTGGTTCTCATGTCTACTGATCTATTAGCTCTAACGCTAATCAAAGCGCCTGGTGAAATGGGTGCTGATATTGTGGTTGGTAATTCCCAAAGATTTGGGGTTCCGCTCGGTTTTGGTGGACCACATGCTGCTTTCATGGCAACTAGGGATGCCTTTAAGCGCTCTTTACCAGGACGATTAGTGGGGGTTTCAAAAGACAGACTGGGTCAAATATCGTATCGGCTCTCTTTACAAACAAGAGAACAACATATCAGACGTGAAAAAGCGACAAGCAATATTTGTACCGCCCAAGCGCTCCTTGCCATTATGGCAGGAATGTATGCAGTCTATCATGGGCCGCGGGGACTCCAGGGTATCGCAACCAAAGTCAATCGCTACTGTTGCATGCTTGCTGCTAGTATTTCTGAAAATTACAAACTTGAATCTAATAAGTTCTTTGACACTATTGTGGTTCAAACTAAAACTAATACCACTACTTTGTTAGAAAAAGCCTTAGTTGAAGGTGTAAATCTTAGAAAATTAAGCGATGAAAAGATTAGCATCAGTCTAGATGAGACTACAACAGAAGAAGATGTTATGACCCTATGTTCAATCTTTGGAGTAACGCCTTATAAAACTCATACATTTGAATCGATTCCAAGAGAAATGCTGAGAGTCAGTAAGTTTTTAACACACCCCATATTTAATAGCCTGCATTCTGAAACAGAATTGATGAGGTACATTAGAAAGTTAAGCGATAAAGACATTGCATTAGACAGAGCAATGATTCCTCTTGGATCTTGTACCATGAAGCTTAATTCAGCTGCAGAAATGCAGCCCGTAAGCTGGCCTGAATTTTCTCAATTACATCCATTTGCTCCCAGAGATCAAATAAATGGTTATCTTGATTTAATCAATGATCTAGAAAAGATGTTGTGCGAGATTACTGGATATAGTGCAATTTCGCTTCAACCCAATGCTGGCTCACAAGGAGAATATGCTGGCTTGTTAGCCATAGATGGTTTTCATAAATCTAATGGAGATCCACAAAGGAATATTTGTTTGATACCTGAATCTGCTCACGGTACAAACCCTGCATCAGCACAGATGGCAGGCATGAAAGTTGTCCCTGTAAAATGTGATAAACATGGAAATGTAGATTTAGTAGATCTGGATCAAAAAGCTAGCAAATATGCTAATGAATTAGCGGCTATCATGATTACTTATCCCTCGACACATGGGGTATTTGAGCCAACGGTTCAAGAAGTTTGTAAAATAGTTCATCAGCATGGAGGAAAAGTTTACATAGATGGAGCCAATCTCAATGCTATGGTTGGGCTATGCAAACCAGGTAAATTTGGCGGAGATGTCTCTCACCTAAACTTACACAAAACTTTTTGCATTCCTCACGGCGGAGGTGGGCCCGGAGTCGGACCTATAGGGGTTGTTGAAGACCTTGTTCCTTTCTTGCCTTCAGATCCCTTAAAGTTTGATAATGAATTAGCTCCGCCTGTCTCAGCTTCCATGTTTGGCAGTGCATCTATTCTTCCAATTAGTTGGATGTACATTCAGATGATGGGTTCAGAAGGTTTGAAGAAGGCAACACAAATTGCAATTCTTAATGCCAACTATATTGCAAAGAAACTTTCTCAGCATTACAAAATTCTTTATACATGTGAGAACGGTTTAGTAGCCCATGAATGTATCTTAGATGTGAGATCGTTCAAGGAAGAGGCTGGGATAGAGGTAGATGATATTGCAAAGAGGTTAATTGACTTTGGCTTTCATGCTCCAACAATGTCCTTCCCTGTTGCAGGCACTTTAATGATTGAACCAACAGAAAGTGAGTCTCTTGCAGAGATAGATAGATTTTGCAATGCCATGATTAAAATTAAAGGTGAAATAACCACAATTAGAAACCAAAAAATAGATCTGACCGATAACCCTCTTAAAAATGCACCCCATTGCGCAATAGAGGTAACAGGCTCAGCTTGGTCGCATAATTATTCTAGAGAAACTGCTGCATATCCAGATGACAGCCAGTTGAAGTATAAATATTGGCCGCCCGTCTCAAGAATAGACAATGTGTATGGCGACAGAAACTTGATGTGCTCTTGCCCATCAGTGAATGATTTTATAGAAGATTAGATCCTAGGAAAATCCAAAATTTCCCATCCTCTTTGCGTGGCAATTTCCCTTAAATTACTGTCTGGGTTGGTGGCTATCGGATGTGTAACATACTCTAGTAGGGGAAGATCGTTTACTGAGTCAGAATAAAACAATGTCTCATTGCCTACCCAATGATTATCTCCAATCCATTTTAGCAAATGAGCAAGCTTGCCCTCTTTAAAGGCTGGTGGGAATTCAATCTTATTGGTGTAGCAGCCTTCTCTGTTTCTAACTATTTTGGTTGCAATGTAATCATTAAATCCTAACCTTTTGGCTGCAAGTTTAGCTATGATTTCATTGGTAGCAGTTGCCAATAGTAAATAATCATTATTTTCATGGTGGTGGTGAATTCTTCTTAAAGCAAATATATTTATCAGGGGTTCAAAAACTTTCTTAAAGAATCTATCCATAGTTTGTTTTATATCTTCAGCAGTTTTCTGATCATAAAAAACTAAAGAAAATTTTCCCCAATCCTCCATTTCAAGAGTTCCATTTAAATATGCATCCATGTAACGTTGATTGGTGTCTCTGTAGCTATCACTAAGAATGTTTTCTTCAATCAAAAAATTTATAAACCCAAAGTCTGAATCACCGTCTAAAATGGTATTATCTAGGTCAAAAATCGCAAGCCGTTTGCTAAACATATTAAATGCACTCAAAACTTTTAAGAAAAAATGTGGGTCTAATAATTCTTAATCATACTAATGAATTGCTGCTATGCAAGCGCAAAGATTCAACTAATTGGCAATTTCCTCAAGGTGGAATTGATAAGGGTGAAACTGAAGAGCAAGCCGCAATGCGAGAGCTCTATGAAGAAGTTGGAATCCAGAAATCTGATATACATATTCTGATGATCTCAAGTAAGTGGTATGAATATATTGTGCCTAATAAATACAAAAGAAAAAGTCCTGCCTTGAAAGGTTTTAATGGGCAACTTCAAAAGTGGTTTTTAATTAAATTTAAAGCTGAAATAGAACCTGTTATTACATTTACAAATGATCACTGCCATGAATTTGATGACTTTAAGTGGGTAAGTTATTGGTACCCATTGGGTAAAATTATTTCTTTTAAGAAAGAGGTTTACAAAAATATTATGTTTGAATTTTTGCCAATGTATAACAGCCTTAAATGATTGAGATTATCTATTTGCTAATCTTAGGCTGGATTGCTGGGATTGCTGCTGGTCTTTTGGGTATTGGTGGTGGAATCATAATTGTTCCGGGTCTAATCTTTATTAACTATCTTCTAAACCCACTAATAATACTTGACGTCCATGAGGCTATTGGGACTTCCTTAGCAACTATTATCTTCACAGGAATATCATCAGCAAGAGCTCATCATTTAAAGGGTGGAATTGATTATGAGACTTTCTTAAAGCTTATTACGGGACTGATATTAGGTTCGCTTATAGGAGCTGCAGTAGCAGTGAATTTGCATGGAAGATTGTTATCTATGGTTGTAGTGGCTTTCTTGTTGCTAGTAGGATTTCGTTTAATATTTCAAGAAGTACGTTTTAGTTCTTACTATAATAAAAACTTAGCAAACCTTGCAGCACATGGAGCATGGATTGGTCTTCTCTCAAGCATGCTAGGCATTGGAGGAGGAACTTTTATAGTTCCCCTGCTATCTGCAAAGGGGCTAGAAATCAGAAAAGCCATTGGAACTTCAGCAATGTGTGGCATTCCAATTGCTTTTTTCGGATGCCTTGGATTTATCTTATTCAATCAAGATGGAATGTTAAGCCAATATGTTAATTGGTCATCAGCTTTAATAATGTCTCTGACCAGCATTATTGGAGCAAGGTATGGTGTAAGATTAGTTTATAAAATCAACCAGAGTTACCTTAAAAAAATCTTTGGAATTTTTATTTGTATAGCAGCCTTATTAGTTTTATTTAGATGATTATTACGCTACCTGATTTCTTTAATAATCCAAGTTTATTAGAAATTGGTAGTATCCGGATCCAATACTATGCCCTTACCTGGGCTCTATCTGCAGTCTTAATATTTCTATATCTGAAGAAGCATCCACTAAAAAAATCCCTAAAGATGACGGATGACGATTTAAATGACTTGATCTTTATGTACGGTCTTTTTTTTGGAGCCATGCTTGGTGGGCGAATTGGTTATATGTTTTTTTATGGACTTGATCAGTTACTTAGCAATCCATTATCCATATTGTTTGTTTGGGAAGGTGGGCTCAGTTTTCACGGCGGTTTGATGGGAGTAATTTTAAGCATCGTAATCTTTGCAAAGCAAAAAGGTTTTAATTTCTGGGATTTAGCAGACATGATTTCCATTTCAATTCCCATAGGGCTATTTTGGGTTAGAATTGGTAACTTTTTAAATGGGGAACTTTACGGCAGGCCAACCGATGGCAGCTGGGGATTTATTTTTCCAACAGACCCATTCCAGCTTCCAAGGCATCCCTCTCAACTTTATGAAGGTATTTATGAGGGCATAGTATTATTCTTGGCATTAATGTTTTTTCAAAGACTGAGTTCTTTAAAAGCTGGAGCTCTGTCAGGTATTTTTTTGATTAGCTATGGTTTTGGAAGGTTTATAATAGAGTTCTTTAGACAGCCCGATTGGCATATTGGCTTCGTACTCAGTAAGCTAACAATGGGGCAAATGCTTTGTATTCCTATGGTAATTTTAGGAATTTTTATAATCTTAAGAAAAAATGAGACAGTATCTTAGTCTGCTTGAAAAAATACTTCTCGAGGGTTCAGAAAGGGAAGAAAGAACTGGTGTTGGAACGCTTTCAATTTTTGGCGCTCAATTACGATTCGATTTAGAGCTAGGATTTCCAGCTGTTACTACTAAGAAGCTTGCTTGGAAAGGTGTGGTCTCCGAATTGCTTTGGTTTCTAGAAGGATCTGATGATGAGAGAAGGCTTGCAGAGATAAGATTTGGGAAAGACAGAAGTGAGCTCTCTGACCTCACCAAATATAAAACTATTTGGACAGATAATGCTGATCATCAAGGAAAAGCTCTTGGATATGAAAATAACCAACATAGAAAACTTTTGGGACCCATATACGGGGTTCAATGGAGATCCTGGGATAACCTCGATCAATTAGATGAGCTCATTAGAAATATCAAAAATAACCCCATGAGCAGGAGACATATTTTGAGCGCATGGAATGTTGGTGAGATTCATAAAATGGCATTACCGCCATGTCATGTTATGTCCCAATTCTATGTCGATAATCAACAAAGATTGTCTTGTCATATGTACCAAAGAAGTGCGGACATGTTTCTGGGAGTGCCTTTTAATATAGCAAGTTATGCTCTTTTGACTCATGTCATCGCAGAAATTTGTGGCCTTAGGGTTGGGCATTTTGTGCATTCTTTTGGAGATGCGCATATTTATCTTAATTGTTTAGAACAGGTGAAAGAACAGCTTAATCGTAAACCCTTGCCTCTCCCAAACTTACAGATGCCCAAGATAGGGTCCCTTGAAGAATTAAAGAAACTATCAGTGGATGACTTTATCCTTCAGAACTACGCGCCCCATGAAGCTCTAAGCGCTCCCATGGCAATCTAATGGCAATAACTCATCTTGTCGCTAGATCAGCTAATAATATTATTGGGAACAATAATAACTTACCTTGGTCTCTTAAAGATGACTTACAGCACTTTAAATCCTATACGTTGCATAAACCCATGGTGATGGGAAGAAAGACTTATGAATCAATAGGAAAACCTTTACCGCATAGAACAAGCATCGTTATTACAAGTAAATCACTAGAACCAATCGAAGGCCTAAAAACCTGTAAATCAATTGAGGAGGGATTAGAAATGGCTCAGCAGCTTTCTCCGGAGGAAACGATTGTTATAGGGGGAGGTGAAATATTCCAAGCTACTATTGATTTAGCAAATAAACTAGTAATCTCTGAAGTTGATTGTTCGATTGACGGAGACATTTCTTACCCAAATATAAATCTGGAGAACTGGAAAAAAGAGTTGCTTGCTGAATACGAAAAGAGTAGCTCTAATGAGTATGCATTTAGAATTGTTGTGTATAAGAGAAAAAATTAAGAGTTTTGTTCTATATACTCTCTTCTAAGAGCTAAATTCTTTACTCGAACTTCTTCATTTTCAGCGTATTTGATCCAGTTGTTAGCAGTCTTTTTAACCTTTGCATCTTCATCACGAGCAGCAATCCTAAATTGCTTTTTAGCTTCTTCAAAATTCTCAAGCTCAAAGAATGCTTGACCCAGTACCAGCCTTGCTTGTGATGGTTTTTTTAAATTCCCTTTTTTAATACCTTCGTTGATTGCTCTTACTGCATCATCAAGTTTATCTTCTACTAGATAAAGATTTCCTAAAAGTATGAATGTTTCACCATCTTCTGAAAGTTTTGCAGCTTTCTCAAGTACTGGGATCGCTTTATCTGTTTCTTGGGCTATTCTCCATGCATCCGCTAATAGCTTGAGATTTTTTTCTGTATCTTTTACTACCGGTTGAATTTCATCTTTTCCAGTTTTCTCATTTCTAATAGCTACTTTTTTATTTTGCCCATTAACTATAACTTGTGCAGCCCAGTAAGGATTTTTATTTAGCAAAAGAAGCTGAGCCAATGCAAGATATTCGCCCTCTCTATCTAAAAGATCTTGCTCAAATGCAGCTTTGAGAGTGATCATATAATCAGCCTCGCGATTCATTTGACCGTAGACGCCTCCGAGTTGAAGGAAATATAGTTTTTTGGGATAGTAGTTAACTAGAATTTCGTAAATATCTCTTTGTTTTTCTAAAGCAACTTTATCAGTAATTTTTTTTAGATCTTTAAGCTCTGAATAGCATGCAGCTAAGAGAACATACCAATTCTCTTTGGGTCTGTAAGCTTCGACCTCTTCCGCCAGCCTAACGGCCTCTAACATAGAATCTAATGATTTCTGATAATTACCTGTCTGATAATAAGCCTGAGCAAGCAATGAGTAGGATTGGGCGGTAACGTTTTCAACTTCATCCATCCAAGTTAGCAGAAGCTCAATACCCTTTGAATAATTCTCTTTAACTAAGTAAAGCTGAGCAAGCGTATAAAGGGAAGCTGTTCTAAGGGGAATGGTTGCCTCAGGTTCGTTAAGCAACAACTCATAAGATCGCATAGCTTTGTCATAATTCTCATCGTTGAAATAAAGATAGCCCCAATAGTTATACATAACAGACCTGTCATAACTTTTGAATGTATCCTTTTTTGCTTCCATTTCGGTTAATAGTCTCTTTGCTTCAATAAAGTTTGGATTTTCTTTTCCTTCTTCATCAACTCTCTCAAGAGCCTCAACAACTTTTGAAATGATCTTTGCAGCATTACTGCTAAGCACTCTTGCTTTCTTATACTCCCCTTTACCTTTTGATTGAGCTTCGACATGAAAAGCAAAAGTTGAAATTCCAGTACCTAAAAATAAGGTGAGGCATAAAAATATTGAGCGACCAAAATTTCTCATGAATCTTCTTCTAGAATAAAGGTAAATTTATGAGGGACGTCATAAACCTTGACTGCATTTCCATCAACAATCTTGGGTTTATATTTTAATTTAAGAGCAGCTCTTTCTGCAGCGGAATTAAAGATACTGCATTCTCTGTATTCTGATGCTTCATCTGTGGGGTCTCCACACCATCCCTCAAGAGGAACTACATCTTCGACAGTTCCTGTCTCAGTTATTGTAAAAGCAACTATTGCATACCCCATAATTCCTCTTTCTTGAGCCCTTCTAGGATAAATTGGAGTTACTTTAAATAGAGGAATGTACTCTCCATCCCTGAAGAAAGATCCTCCAGCTGTAAAGTTTGCCTTTGGCTTAGGTAGACTTACATCTACTCCTGCAAGAGGTTGGAGGTTAAGTTCAGGTTGAGCTATATCTTCAGGCTGCTGATCAGGCTCTTCTGGCTTATCAACCATGTCTGCTAAGGTATCAATATCTCTATCAGGCATAATAATATCTGCAAGTTTTCTTGTCTTATCAGTATTTATAGAAGAGTCGCCCAAGGAAATTAAGGCAACCATGAGAAAAAATAAACCAAAAGTAATTATTACTGCCATAACTGCACTTGCAGCAAACTTATTAAAGGCAAACAATTTTTCAAAAGGAGCAAAAACGTAGGCAATAATTTGAGAGCCTTTAGACTTGGCTAACAAAAGGTCTGCTCCTTGGCTCATAGTCAGATTACTTAGGCTCTGAAGCTAGAGAAATATTAAAAACACCTGCTTCTCGAGCGCCATCCATAACTTTAATTATAGTATCTGCTTGCGCCTTCTCATCAGCTTGGATGACGACGGATCCTTGTGGATTATCGGCTAAGAGTTTAACCACGTTGGCCTTAACTTGACGAGCATCTACTCTTCTTCCATCCATCCAAATTTCTCCTGTTGGACCGACGGCAATAAGAATGGCAGCATTTTCCTGTATTTCTGAGGTATTAGAATCTGGTCTATTAATTTCTAAACCTGGTTCTTTAATAAAATTGGCGGTTACTATGAAGAAAATAAGCATTATAAAAACAACATCTAACATCGGGGTTAGGTTAATTTCGCTATCTTCTTCTTGAACTGCAGTTGATATTGCGTTTCTTCTCAAGTTACTCTCCCTTTAATTTTTAATAACTTCTTTGACCAATAATTCTTCTCTGGTTTTGGCAGAATTCAAATATATTTGCGCAAACACTCCGCTCAATGCGGTTGTCATTCCAGCCATGGTTGGAAGAGTTGCCTTAGAAACACCTCCTGCCATTGATCTTGCATCACCACCACCTGTGAAGGCCATTACCTGAAAAACCTCTATCATCCCAGTAACTGTACCAAGCAAACCGAAAAGAGGTGCCAAGGCAACACAAGTCTGAATAAGAGGCATGTACTTATTTATTTCAAAATTTGCCTGAGAGATGAGCTTGTCTTTAATTTGACTGGCTCTCCATGAAGCATGATCAGGTACAGATTTCCATTCTGATTCAATTCCCTTCATGAATTCTTTGTGACCAGCATTAAAATACCAAATCCTCTCAAGTATGAGTGACCACATAAAGAGAGCTAAAAATGCAATCAGCCAAAGCACGCTCCCTCCAGCTGCCATGAAGTCTCTCAATGAATCGAAAGCTTCTGTGATTGCGTACATAACTATTTTTAACTCTTGTTAGACTTCTCAGCAACAATTCCTGTGCTTTGCTCTTCAAGTACATTAATAATGCCTCTTGAAGATGAAGCCGCAAAAGAATGTAATAAGGTCGTTGGAATAGCAACAACTAAACCAAGCACAGTCGTTACAAGAGCTTGAGAAATACCGCCTGCCATAATCTTAGGATCACCTGTTCCAAATAAGGTGATTTGTTGGAACGTTACAATCATACCTGTAACGGTTCCTAGTAATCCAGCAAGAGGAGCCACAACAGAAATGATCTTAACAACGTTAATACCTCTTTCGATGGCTGGTCTTTCTGCCATTATGGCTTCGGCAAGTTTTAACTCCAATGTTTCGATATCCTTGCTTAAATTGTCTTTACCAACTTGCAACACTCTTCCTAAGGGATTGTCATTGGTAGGTTTATCAGCTGCTTTGGCTTGCCTCTTAACAGCAAGACCCATCATGTATAGAGTATAAAGTTTCCATAGTGCGATCCCGATACCAAAAATACCAACCACTATAATGATATACCCAACTTCCCTTCCTTGATTAATTCTCTCCATTAGACTTGGGGTTTGAATTAGATTCGCAAGAAGACTGCCTCCAGCTGGTCCTGTTGGATCTATACCAAATTTGACTTGTTCTCCAGAGTCTGCGTTAGTTAGTTTTTTTGCTGAGCTTGTATACTTACCATCAGGTTGCTTTGGTAAGAAAGCATATTGACCCTTTGATGGAACATATTCTAAATACTTCCCATCACAAACTGCATTGTACAAACCAACTCTAGTAACAACACAAGATGTAGTAGCGCCATCTAAATCAATGACTTCTGTTTCAAATCTGACAACCTCGCTACCTGCAACCATTTCTCTTTGAAGCTCGTACCATAGTCTTTCAAGCTCTGAAATCGTTGGTAAAACTGTTGCATCTGCCATTTTCCCAGTTAATTGATTTAAGAATTGTTCTCTTTCTCTACCAAATTGGGCTGCTGTTAAAGATTCCGAAAACAGAGCACTAGCTTCACCAGCAGTACTTTGCAAGTGACCAAATAATTCGGTTAAAGACCCGAGTTCCTTCTTATATGCTGCTTCTTTTACTTTAAGGATTTCTTCATTTTTCTTATATTCATCCTCAAGCTCATCGGCAATCTTTTCTTGTCTGGCTAGCTCCCTTTTTTCAGCAGCCAGAATGGCAGCTTGTTTATTTTTATCTGCCATAAACTCCTTTTCTCTTTGAGAGTTTGTATTCTGCTCAGTGGTTCTGCCCTGTTTTACAAGCTCTAACAGCGATTGAATTGTTGTGGGTTCGCCCTCTCCACTATCAGCATTTTCTTGTCCATAAGCAAAACTCATGAAACCAATAGTCAATATTAATGATAAAAACTTTATATTATGTTTCATTAGCCTTCACCTCCGGCTGTAACTGGTAATACCAGCATGTCAATTGGAGCAAGTTTTTGAGCCATTCTTATACCATCCCTGATTTGTGTTCGATAACTACCAGAGAGCTCATCCCAAGAACCTGTTTTAGGATTCCAATATCCTGTTTGTCTCTCATCTTTGGTTTGATAAAACATGCCCAATCTTCCAACTCTTAAAATATTTACAACAACCTCTTGGTCTTCAAGGATAATAGTGTCTTCATAAGCATCTAGCTTTCGACCATATTCGGCTTCAATATTAAATGCTTCAAGAATCTGTCTTACTTGCTCAGAAGCAGTAACCTTTGGATTTGATAAAGAAGATCTGACTAAATCAACTCTCTCCAATCTTTCTTCTAAGTGAAATGGGGTATCCAAATTGATATATTTTTCTAAACCTTCTAGCATCCTTTGTGCTAATGGTGGGATCTGTCTTTGCATCACAACAACTTGAACGAGTTGTTCGTCATACTTATCCATTAGATCTAGCTGAGCTTGGATTTGGATTCTTTTTTGCGCATTATAAAGTTTTAAGCCTTCGACTTGCTTTGAAACAACCTTCCATTCATTGACGATTTTATCTGTTGCTGTTTCTGTAGCATCAATTCTTTCTTGTGATGCAGCAGAAAGTTGTGAATTGTCTCTTCCTACCTCGAGTACTGCCTCCATTTCGGTGGCAAAAAGTGGAAAGGATAGACACGAGATTAAAAAATATTTTTTTAGTGACATAGCACGACCCCTGTTTTTGGAAAAGCTATTCTATCAATCATTCTAGAACAGTGAAAGCAGTTATTATTTTATATTGATTTTATGAAAGGAAACAACTTTGGTGTTGTCCTTAAATATTCTTTATAGGCCTCATCTTGGCCCCATTTTTTTTGACCCCTTAGCTCTAAAAGTCTCACTCCGCTAACGTAATTTAAGAGAAAAAAAGTGAATAAAGGCGAAGTAATGGATGCATATAATTCTTTCCCAGCAAGGAAATCAAGAGACATTAAGCTAATACCAACCCAAAGTATTATTTCTCCAAAATAATTAGGATGCCGACTAATAGCCCATAAACCCGATGTTATAAATTTGTCTTTATTTTCAGATTTGCTTCTAAATGCACTTTTTTGAGAATCAGCAACAACCTCTATTCCGAATCCCAATACAAAAACTAATAACCCAATAAAAAATATATAAGAAATCTCGGTTGCTTGGCTGCTGAGAGCTATAAAGACTGGCAAGGCACACATAGACACCCACATTCCCTGAAGAGTCCAAGTCATAAAAAACTGAGTGGGTTGTTTCTTAATTGAGTCAAAGCGCTTATCCCCATTTTCTTTATGGACTCTCTTAAATAAGAAGATTCCTAATCGTGTTGCCCATATTAAAACTGCAGCAAGAATGATTGCCTTGTATGAATTTAATCCGGCAATAGTCATTCCAACATAAAACGCAAGCACAGATACAGAAATATAAGTCAGACTACCAGTTAAATCATAAAATTTTTCTGTGCTGAATACCCAAGCAGGAATAAACATGGTCCATTGAATTAGGAAGCATAAAAAAATCAATGAAAACAATGTTGCTTCGGTTGATAAAAAAGAGGCATACAAAATTGAAAGTAAAAATACTACAAAAGAGATGAATAAATTAATAAAGACTTTCACGCTTATTCCCAACCACAAGTTCTGTTGGCATTTTTCTCATCCAGCCAGTCTTTCAGTGGTTGATAATAATTGAGTAAAGACTTGCCGCTTAATTGTCTAGTTCCGGTAAGAGCCTCTAGGGCGCTTTGCCAATCTTTACTTTGACCCAGAGATAGCATTGCTCTCAGTTTTTCTCCAGCAATATCACTATTATAGATAGAGCATTCATGCAGAGGGCCCTTGTGACCTATTTGTTGACAAAGAGATTCATGGAATTGGTATTGTAATATTCTAGCTAGATAGTACCTTGTGTATGGAGTATTTGCTGGAATGTGGTATTTCGCTCCCGGATCAAATGCATCTTGATCTCTAGGTATTGGGGAAGATATTCCTTGATACATTTTCCTTAAATCCCACCAACTTGAATTTAAATTCTCAACAGTGGTGGTCCCATCAAAAACTCCTGCTCTCCACCTATCAAGCATCAAGGTCCAAGGAACTGCAACCACGCCTTCAAGTGCCTGTTGCATTAATAAAGCAATATTGTCCTGTGATGCTGCTTCAGCTTCTTCTTTGCTAATAAAACCAATTTGATATAGATAATTTGGAGTTATTGATAAGGTCAGAAGATCTCCTACTGCTTCATGGAATCCATCGTTGGCTCCCCCCTCAAAAACGCTTGGTAAATGATTGTAGGCTTGATAATAGAAAATATGGCCAAGCTCATGATGGATTGTTGCAAAATCTTCCGCGTTTTTTTCGATACACATCTTTATTCTGAGATCATCCTTGGAATCTATATTCCACGCAGATGCATGACAAACCACATCTCTATCAGCAGGTTTTACAAATAATGAACGATCCCAAAAACTTTTAGGTAATTCCTGAAAGCCCAGAGACAAAAAGAAGTCTTCAGCAATCTCTACCATCTCAATTTCACTAAGTCTTTTTTCCAAGATAATTGATGTTAGGTCAACAGAAGATTTTTGCTTTTTGTCCTCTTGATACAGTAAATCATAGATATTTGCCCATGACTGACCCCACATATTTCCAAGAATATGGGCTGGAATAGTTCCGTCTTTGGGCATCACATCAGAACCATATTCATCCATTAACTGGTATCGAGCATGGCATTGAAGAGAATCATAAAGCGGTTTTAGCTCTTGCCATACTCTCTCCGTCTCATCCCTAAAATCATTGGCAGGCATGTCGTACTTGCTAAACCAGAGCTCTGTTAAACCTGAATAGCCAAGATCTTTGGAGCCTTGATTACCAATCTCAACCATTCGTAAATACTTTTCTCTCATTGGAGGGCCAATATTCCTCCATCCTTCCCATGCCTTTAATAGATCTTGATAATTTCTAGAATTATCAATTACAGATTCAAACGCCTCTAAATCCCAGCAATCTTCAGAAGAAAAACAATGCTTGCCAGAACCATACATAGCTTCAAGCTCAGAAGAAATATTAGCCAATTCTTCTGCCAGAGCCTCATCAAGCGGAGATGGCATAACAAATGAATTTTTTATTAAATTAAGTTGTCTTCTTATGGTTTCAGAAACTGCTACATCATCAAAGGTTGCTGCTTCTCTAGCCCTCTCTAAAGCCAAAAGTTGAAATCGTTTTCCAAAATCAGCTACTACTTTCTGTGAATCATAAGTGATAAAATTTGAACCTATCCAATATGCTGAGCTTGCTGTTGGACCAAGTACTGCATCTTGAGCTTCAACCTTATTAAGAAAATCAATTGCATCTTGTTCTGAAAGCTGTGTACTTGGTTGAGAACAAGAAATGATAATTAAAATTGGTAAAACATTTAGTAACTTATTCATAAACAATCCTCTGGAGGAACAAGATAGTCCTAAGATATGAAAATTTCAACAAATCAGTTTAAAAACGGAATGAAAATTCTTGTAAATAACCAGCCTTGCTCAATCCTAGAGCATGAATTTCATAAGCCTGGTAAGGGCCAAGCCGTGATGAGAGTTAGGTACAGAAATTTAATTACTAACAAGGTAATTGATAAAACTTTTAAATCCGGAGAATCTGTTGAACAAGCGGATGTGGTAATTAAAGAAATGGACTATTTATACAACGACGGACAGTTTTGGTTTTTTATGGACCCCGTAAGTTTTGATCAAGTCCAAGTTGACAAATCAGCTATGGCAGAAGCATCAAATTGGCTGATTGGCCAAGAAAAATGTGAGGTCACCGCTTGGAATGATGAGATTATTTCTGTAGAAGTTCCTGCAATTGTTGAGCTAAAAATTTCTCAATCAGAACCAGGGATTAAGGGTGACACTGTATCAGGAGCTACAAAACCAGCTACTTTAGAAACAGGTATAGTTATTCAAGTTCCCTTATTTGTAGATGAAGGAGAAGTTATTAAGGTGGATACGCGCAAACAAGAATATGCCGGAAGAAAATAAAAGCATTTTATCCATTATTAATGCTGGAATTAGAAAAGCATTAACGGTTAGTTTTAGTGCTGATAATAAGCAGCTTGATTCTATCCTTAAAAAAGCAACAGTTACTATTCCTGATGATATTTCAAATGGGCATTGGACTTCCAATATTGCATTGGTTGGAGCAGGGATATTAAAAAACTCTCCTAAGCAAGTTGCAAACGAAGTGATTAAGGTGTTTGCAGAAAATGATGCGTTTGAAAAAATTGAAGTCGCGGGTCCTGGTTTTATTAACTTCTTCTTGACTCCTGGTTCGCTATTAAAACAAATAGAATCTCTGCAAGAACAGTTTCAAGAAACCATTAAATATATCCAACCTAAGAAAATACTCATTGAGTTTGTCTCAGCAAATCCTACTGGACCTTTGCATGTGGGTCATGGACGAGGAGCTGTCTTTGGAGATGCTCTAAAAAGAATGCTTGAAGCCGTAGGGCACAGGGTAACAACTGAATACTATGTCAATGATGCAGGCAGACAAATGGATATTGTGACAGCTAGTATTTTATTAAGAGCGGCCGGAGTAAAAGCTAAAGACTTTCCTTCGGCTTGTTACCAAGGGAGCTACATAAAAACCATCTCTAATGAAATTATTCTCACAGGAGATGAATCTAAGGCTATCAAAGATCATTTAAAGGATTTACCCGATAATGCTGATGAGGCCATTGATAATATTTGTCTTGAACTTAAAAAGTTTACTGAAATCTGGGAGCGCACAAAGAATGTTGGACTTGAATCAATTTTAGGTCTTATTAAAAAAGAATTAGTCGATCTAGGTGTGGAATTTGATAACTGGTTTTATGAGTCAACTCTAGGTTCTTTAGATGACCCTTCTTCGATGCTAAAAAAAACACTTACTCAAAGTATTGCAAAGGAAGGATACAAAAAAGACGGCGCTTATTGGTTGCGCTCCACCAATTATGATGACGATAAAGACAGGGTACTGATTAGAACTGACGGAAGAGTAACTTATTTAGCTTCTGATGTTGCCTATCATAAAGATAAGTTAGATAGAGGTTTTGATCAGCTTATAAATATTTGGGGTTCAGATCATCATGGATATATTAAAAGAATAGAAGCAGCAATTGAATCTGTGGGATATTCAAAATCGTCTTTGTTGGTCTTATTGGTTCAGTTTGCCAATCTATTTCAAGATGGAAAAAAGCTTAAGATGTCTACCAGATCAGGTACTTTTTATGACTTAGGCAAGCTCATTGAACTTGTTGGAGCGGATGTGACAAGATTTTTTTATTTAGCAAAACAAGCTGATCAACATCTGGATTTTGATGTGTCTCTGGCAAGAAGCGAATCAAAAGAAAATCTCTACTTCTATATCCAATATGCTCATGCGCGATTAACATCTCTTGCAAAGAAATATATAACTGAGGTAGGTTCTTTGCCAAATACAATTGCTACTGGCCAATGTCCTGACTCACTGATAGAAATAATTCAAATCCTTATGAAGCGTCCGAATATCTTGCTAAATGCTGTAGAAAGATATCAACCCCATTTACTGATTTTTTATTTACGAGACCTCTCACAGAAAGTTCATCAGTTTTATAACGAAGTGAATGTATTAAAGGCAGATCGCAGAGATTCGAATAACTACATTTTTATTTTGATGCAAGCTAAAGAAGTAATAAGAAAATCATTGGATCTTTTGGGAGTCAAAGCAACAGAAAAAATGTAATGAAAGATTTTGCAAGCAAACAAATCAAGCGCAAGAAAACGCACGAACCATCTCTAAAATTTAAAACAGCAAAGAAAAATATTTCCCCCCTTAACCTTAGAGTGGGCTTGATAATTATTGGCTCATTGGTTCTCCTCGTATTTGCAGTGTTCAAGATTATGGAAACTGATATCACATCGATTTATGCCAAGGAAACCAAGACATCTATTGAGTTTACCTTTCCTATAGATCTAGAAAAAAATTGGGTGCTTGCAGAAATAGACGAACAATTGACAACCCAAACCTGCGAATACTTATTGCAAGTAGAAACCTATGGAAAAAATGTTTACGCACAAGAACTCATAAACGCAATGTTTGCCATGGGGTTAAACGCATATGTAGAGAAAGCATTCAGTCCTGCAATGCCTGGCAAAACTTTCTACAGGGTGCTAAGCGGCCCTTACTCTAATAAATCTTCTGTTAACAATGCAAAAGAGAAGCTTATCAAGAATGGTTCTAGACCAATAATACTGACTAGATGTAAATCGAAATGACTACCTTTGAGGAATTTTACAGCGATCTTGTTGAGGCAGCCTCTATATTCGGAAGACCTAACCCTATGCTAGTAGCAGTCTCAAAGAAGCAACCTATTGAGAAAATGCTTTTTGCTTATGAAAAAGGTCAGCTTCACTTTGGAGAGAACTACGCCCAAGAGCTTGCAGAGAAAGCTCCCAAAATGCCTACTCAGTGTTATTGGCATTTTATTGGTCCAATACAAACTAATAAGATCAAAATACTTGCAAAACACGCAGACTGGATTCATAGCCTGTCCAGCATAAAGCATGCTCTGCTACTAGAAACGGAGTTAAAAAGACTCTCTAGAAAAATAGATGCGCTTATTCAAATTAATATTGACAATGAAGATTCAAAATCTGGAATTACAAATGAAAAAGATTTCATGGAATTGGCAGAAAAGATAATGCTTTGCTCTGCAATAAATCTTAGGGGTTTTATGATATTACCAAAACTTCAAAAATCAGAAAGAGAGTTTAAACTCCTTGAAGCAAAAATTAAAAAATATCAGGAATTGCTAAAGAACATGGGATGTAAAATTTGCGAGATCTCCTTTGGAACTTCATCTGACTATCAAGAGGCTTTAAGAGCTGGTTCCACTATAATTAGAGTTGGAGAAAAGATATTTGGGAAAAGAAATTAACAATATAATTTTTTTTGGAGCCGGTAATATTGCTCAGTCAGTAATGCTGGGTTTATTGGATGCAGGCTTGTCGCCAAAATTAGTGTTTGCGATAAATAAGAACCCTAAGAATGATGCTTTTTTAAGAAAACATGCTATTAAGAAAATTCACTCGAAGGACCTAGAAAATTTTAACCAAGAAAACAATGTTTTGCTGCTTGCGGTTAAACCAAAAGATATAAATCTTGCCATTGATCAATTGCGTCTTTCAGGATACAGGGGAATTGTTTGTAGCTTGGCCGCAGGAATTGGTTTAAAAAAAATTTCATCACTGCTTGGTTCTTCTCTTGTGGTTAGGGCAATGCCCACAACTACTGCTGAATTTCGACTTGGAACTACTGCAATATATTCAGATAAGCCAAAAGCAAAAAAGACTAAATTAATCGAAAAAGTATTTAATCTCGTTGGAGCTACTCTAGTACTTAAAGTTGAGAAAAATATGCATGATTTCACAGCAATTATAGGAAGCGGCCAAGCATTTATAATGCAGCTTCTAAAAGAGTATGAAACTGGGTTAAATAATTTCTCTGGCAAAAGAAACAGCAAATTGATCATAAATAGTTTCTTAAAATCACTGTCTCCTCAATTTGAAGTTTATGGATTTGAAAAAGCTATAAAAAAAATAACATCTAAAAAAGGAACTACTGAGGCTGGATTGGCTAGACTAAATAATTTTGGAGTTAATAAGATTTTAAAAGAAAGTTTTAAGTCCGCAAAAAATAGATCTAAAGAGATTGAAAATGAATTTAAGTAACTTGTTGATATTTTTAATTTTTAATTTACTGTCATCAGCTTTTTTAGTTTTGATGATCTTGAGGGCATTTAGAGCAAATTATTTTAATCCTGTTGTTAAATTTTTTGTGACTTATTTTGAGAAACCAAAGCAAAAATTTATTCCATTCTTGCCCTCCCTTGTATCTTCTTTGTTTTTAGCGCTGTTGCTCAAATGCCTAGCAAACGTATTCATCTACGATATCCAAAACTATTACAAAGTTGTTGTTTTTAGTCTGGTAGGACTCGTAAATCTTTTTTTTAGAATAATATTTTACATTGTGGTTGCATCGGTAATTTTCAGCTGGGTGGCAAGAGGATCTCGTCATGCGCTAATTGAGCTTGTCAATGAAATATCCGACAAAGCGCTTGCCCCTATTAGATCCATTATTCCAAGCTTTGGTGGTTTAGATTTCACTCCTATATTTTTCATCCTAATTCTTAATTATGCTAACAGCCTAATGATAGATATTGTTAGAATGCTTGCCCAAAGTTTATAAATTTATAAATGAAGATAGAACAGTTTTCCTTTGAATATAAAAATAACTTTAGTCTATTAAATGGTAGTTCAATAGAAGGGTTTGAGCTTGTCTACGAAACCTATGGTGAATTGAATGCTAAAAAAAATAACGCTGTGTTGGTATGCCATGCTTTCTCAGGGAGTCATCATGCAGCTGGAGTCGATGAAATAAACAACAAACCTGGTTGGTGGCATGAATTTATTGGTCCCGGAAAAGCCCTTGATACAGATAAATATTTTGTTGTATCACCAAATAATCTTGGAAGTTGCTATGGTTCAACTGGGCCTTTGACTCATAATAAGGAAACAGGCAAACCTTACGGTCCTAACTTTCCTGCATTAGATGTATACGACTGGGTTGCCTCTCAGGATTTGCTTAGAATAAGCCTAGGGATTGAAGCTTGGGAAATGGTCTTAGGAGGAAGTCTTGGAGGAATGCAGGCTCTAGAATGGAGCATTTCTTTTCCATCAAAGATTAAAAAAGCTGGAATAATTGCAGCCACTGCTCTAGTAACCTCACAAAATATTGCTCTCAATCAAGTGGCTAGGGAAATCATTAGAAAAGATGCTGCCTTTGAAAATGGTGACTATCTATTATCAGAGAAAAAACCAAAAGATGGTCTCAAAGTTGCAAGGATGTTGGGGCATATTACTTATTTATCAGAAACAAATTTTAAAAATAGATTTGGAAGAAGGTTGCAAGATATAAATAACAAAATTGATGAAACGATTAATTTTGAGGTAGAAAACTATCTTCGCTATCAGGGTGAAAAATTTTCAGAATATTTTGATGCAAACTCTTATATCTTATTAACCAAAGTGATGGACAGTTACAATCCTGCGGCAAGATTTGATAATAGCATTGTTGAAGCATTGAAAAACTGCTCAGCCAAGTTATTGATTATTAGTTTTGACGATGACTGGCTTTTCCCTTCTCAATACAGCAAGGAATTGCATCTTTCAGCTCTTAAAGCAGGCGTTCAAAGTTCATTTCTTGAGCTAACAGGTAATAACGGTCACGATAGTTTTTTATTTCCTACCGAAGAATATGTATCAGCAATTAAAAATTTCTTAAACCATGCATAAAAATATTGAGACTCATATACTAAGTCTGATACCTCGCAGAGCAAAAGTGTTAGATTTGGGTAGTGGTGATGGCTCTTTGTTGGCAAAATTAGCAGAAAATAATATTGAGGGGCATGGGATAGAGATTGATTCCAAAAGAGTTATTGCATCGCTCTGCAAAGGAGTGTCTGTAACCCATAAAGATATAGATAAGGGGCTCCTTGATTTTCAAGACTTGGGTTTTGATTTTGTGGTGATGGCAAATTCAATCCAATGCCTCAGAAGACCGCATGAAGCATTAACAAATATTTTTGGGATTGCTAATGAGTGTGCAGTAACCATCCCAAATTTTGGTTTTTGGAAGATCAGGATGAAACTTTTGAAAGGAAGCATGCCGGTCTCAAAATCATTGCCAGCAAAATGGTATGAAACAAAAAATATTCACTTATGCACTATCCAAGACTTTGAAAAACTTTGCCTAGAAAACGAGATTACGATTAAAAAAAGAATTTATCTAAATGAAAATTTCAAGCCTTTGAATAGGGTGCTCATTTCTAAGGCAAATCTTTTTGCTGCAGAGGCAATTTATCATCTTGAAAAAAAATAACACTATTTACTTAGCATCTGATAATCCAGGCAAGATAAAAGAATTTAATGAAATGCTTAGCGAACATAAAGTTCTTAGCTACAGGAATATTATTGACAGCAAACTTCCAGATGAATCGGGGTTAAGCTTTATAGAAAATGCAATGATCAAGGCAAGATTTGTGTCTGCTTATACTCAATCTAACGTGCTTGCTGATGATTCTGGATTGATAGTTCCTGAACTTAATCATGCACCGGGTATCAAATCAGCAAGATTTGCTGGTGACAATGCCTCGGACCAGGAAAATAGAATCAAGCTTCAAGATTTAATAACCAAATCAGAAGCTGTCTTTCTTCCCGCATACTTTGTTTGTGTTCTTGTGCTTATTAGATTTCCAAACGATCCTCTTCCCTTAATAAAAACTGGGAAAATACATGGTTTTGTTTCTAAGCAGGAAAAAGGAGATAAGGGTTTTGGATATGACAAAATGTTTTATCTCAAAAACAAAACTGAAACTCTTGCATCGATCGAAATAGCAAAAAAAAACTTGATTAGCCATAGAGCTCAAGCCGTAAAAAAACTTCTTGCAACTTTTAGCAAGTGAATCCATTTCCCTTAAGCCTTTATATCCACCTTCCCTGGTGTGAAAAAAGGTGTCCATACTGTGATTTTAATGTCACAACTAGTATTCCTGATAATTTCCAAGCTATTAGCAAGGCCCTAATTAGTGATTTAGAGAATTCTTCTGATTTTATCCAAAACAGAAAATTTGCTAGCGTTTATTTTGGAGGCGGTACTCCATCATTAGCAGATCCAAAAGTACATGAAAACATTGTAAGTTGGTTGATCAATAAAAAATTGCTGCAGGATAATATTGAGATAACCCTTGAGTGCAACCCAAAAGAAACTTATTTAGAAAATCTAAATAGATTTAAGAATATAGGAATAAACAGATTCTCATTGGGTATACAGAGTTTTGATCAAGAGGTCTTAAATGGCCTTGGGAGAAATCATTCTTCCAAAGAAGCCTTCAATGCATTGGATGCTCTTCAAAAAGTTAATGCTAGGAAGACCGTTGATCTCATGTATGGTTGTCCCAAACAAACTTTAGATAAAGCAATGAAAGATGTTGAAATTGTCGTTAATAGTAACATTAATCATTTATCGTATTATCAGTTAACTATAGAACCCAACACGGTCTTCTTCTCTAAGACTCCCAAACTGCCCCTTGAGGAAGATCTTTCAAAATTGGAGAATGCTTGCAAACAAAGACTAGAAGCAGGATTTTTTAAACAATACGAAGTCTCTTCTTGGTCTAAGAATGCTGATTATTCCGTACATAATCTTAATTATTGGAACTATGGGGATTACTTGGGTATTGGCCCTGGATCTCATAGCAAAATTTCAATAAATAAAAAATCTCAAAGATTTACTAAATTTAAAAAAGTATCTTCTTATCTAAAAGATCAATCACCCAAGCTTTGCCAGTCTATCGAAGGCAGTGCAATAGATATTGATATTGCAATGAACTTGTTCCGTCTCAAAAATGGGCCTGACCTAGTAAAATTAAAAAGCTATATAAAGCTATCTGATGACTTTTTGGAAAAATGTAAAGTTGCTCAAAAAAGGGGGCTGTTATTAAAAGATAGCCTAGTACCTTCTCAAAGGGGTTTTAACTTTTTAAATGAGTTAATTGGTTTGTTTTAAAAAAGAGAACTTAAAGTTTCTGATCGTTCGTCCCTCATTAGCTGCTCTCTTTGCAAACTTAGTTGAAAAATTTGTTTCTAAGAAATCTCCTTCTTCAAAAATAAAGTCGCCTAGATCTGATTGAAGCTCTCTTATGGACTCAGCATAATTTTCCCAGTCGGTAGAAATATATATTTCTGCGCCTCGCTTTAAATGAGGCTTGATTGTCTCGAAAAAGAAAAGATTGATTAATCTCCTCTTATGATGTCTTGCTTTTTGCCAGGGATCAGGAAACATTGCAAAAACTTTGTCGAACATGGGTTTGCCTTGATTAATGATTAAGTCTCTTACATCGCCATTAAAAATTTTTACTGAATGACATTCTTTGGCTTTTAATTTACCAATTAGGCTTCCGATCCCGCTTTGATAAACTTCTGAAGCCACGATTAAATAATTCTCAAACTTCTCTGCCAAAAATACTGTGAATTCGCCATCACCAAAGCCAATATCTAATATGGCATTCGAATTTTTTATGAAATCATTACAATCTTCAATTGAACCGATTTTATAATTTAAGAATTCTTTAAGATTGTTTTTCTGCGCGTCTGTTATTCTGCCCAGCCTTTTAACATAACTGGGGAGGAATGATTTATTCAATTAAGCCTTGGATTGGAGAGGATGCATTTCCAAAGAGTGTTTTTTGCATTCTACCCGCGAGAAAAGCCTTTCTTCCGGAAATCACTGCATCTTTCATGGCCTCAGCCATTAAGATCGGCTTAGCTGCTTTTGCTATGGCTGTATTCATCAATACCCCATCACATCCTAATTCCATAGCAATAGATGCGTCCGATGCAGTACCAACACCAGCATCTACAATAATGGGTTTTGTTGAGTTTTCTAAAATTATTGAAATAGAGTGTGGATTTACAATCCCCAAACCTGAACCGATGGGAGATGCAAGAGGCATCACTGAAACACAACCCATATCGTCAAGTTCTTTGCAAAATATTGGATCATCTGAGCAATAAACCATGACCTCAAAACCATCCTCTATTAGAGTCTTGGCTGCTGAAATGGTTTGGGTCATATTCGGGTATAACGTTTTTTTCTCCCCAAGCACTTCTAACTTGACCAAATTGTGGCCGTCCAAAAGTTCTCTAGCGAGCATGCACGTTCTTACTGCGTCTTCTGCACTAAAGCAACCAGCGGTATTAGGAAGAATGGTCCATTTATCTGGGCTGATAAAGTCTAATAGATTTGGTTCGTCTGAATTCTGACCGATGTTTGTTCTTCTAAGCGCAACGGTGACTATTTCTGCACCCGAGGCAATAATAGCATCTCTAGTTTCTTCAAGATTTTTATACTTGCCCGTGCCCACAAGCAATCTTGATTCAAACGACCTGCTACCAATACGCAAGGGACTAGTCACTAGCCTCCCCCCACTGCGTGAACTATTTCTATGACATCACCATCTTTAATAAGTGTTGCTGAGTGTGATGATTTAGGAATTATTTCTCCGTTCATTTCAATTGCAAACTTTTTTCTAAAAAGATTTAGCTCATTAGCTAATTCATTTAAGTTGAGCTCTTTTGGCTTTTGAGTTAACTCACCATTTAATTTAAATACGATTGCTGACATTAAGCAGCATTGGACATTGCAGACTTAAGCTTTTTAAGAGCTGTATTTTCAATCTGCCTAATTCTTTCTGCCGATACTTCGTATTCTTCAGCTAAATCATGCAAAGTAACCTTATCATCAGAGAGGTATCTTCTAAAGATAATATCTTTACTTCTCTCGTCAAGTGAAGAGATTGCTTCAGCGAGATCTTGTTGATTGTGGGTATTTAGCTCTTCTTCGGCAACAATATCTTCTGGATTGTATCTTTTGTCTTCTAGAAAATGTACTGGGGCAATCGCTGCCTCATCATCATCATCAGGTGGTCCGTCAAAGGAAGTATCTCCAGCAGACAATCTATTTTCCATGTGATATACATCTTTAATGTCAACGTCTAGATCCTTTGCGATTTGTTCTGCTTCATCTTTTGTGAGCCACTCAAGTCCTTTCTTTCTGCTGCGCAAATTAAAGAATAATTTCCTTTGAGCTTTAGTAGTTGCAATCTTAACCATCCGCCAGTTTTTGAGAATGTACTCATGAATTTCAGCTTTTATCCAATGCACTGCAAAAGATACAAGTCTTACGCCCTTGGTGGGATCAAATCTATCAACTGCCTTCATGAGACCTACATTACCCTCTTGAATAACGTCTCCAATAGGCAGTCCATAACCAGAATAAGTCCTCGCTATATGAACAACAAAACGAAGGTGTGACAGAACTAATTGTCTTGCCGCATCTAGGTCATCATTTTCATAAAGCTTGTAGGCAAGTTCTTTTTCTTGTTCTGGAGTCAGAATGGGTATGGAGTGCACACAGGCAAGATAAGACTCAATGTCTTTACCCGGTGTTTGCAGCTCGATTTTTTGTAAATCTGTTCCCATTTTTTTGTATTAATCCCTTAGGATGCGAGATTTTAGCTAATTTTAGCAATTTTGGCTAAAATCATTAAAAATTTTGCTCACCTTGGCCAAATCCAATGATTCTGAAAATGCAACAAACCATGGATTAAAGATAGTATCTTTTTTGCCATATTCAAGAGGTTTAAGACTAGAAATATCAATAATGTTGCCGCCTGCTGCTAAAAGTACTGCATGAGCTGCGGCAATATCCCATTCGCTAGTGGGACCAAATCTCGGATAAAGGTCTGCTTCTCCCGAGGCAAGCATGCAGATCTTTAATGAGCTACCATATGTCTTATATTGATAATCGATTTTTTGTTTGGTTAAATAATTTAAAAACTCAACTTCTCTTTCTGTTGGGTGACTTTTGCTTCCTACAATTCTAAGAGGCTCTGATGAATCATTGCTCTTAACTGATGTCTCAAAATTAATAGAATTGGATGTCCAAACTCTATCCAAAGCAGGAGCTCCAACAAACCCATACACAGGCATGCCATTGCAAATAAGAGCTATATTTATAGTGAACTCATCAGATTTATTTATAAACTCCTTGGTTCCATCTAAGGGATCTATTAACCAAAAATCACTTGGAATTGTTGACGGGTAGCGTTCTTCTTCTGAGAGAACAGGAATACCTGTGTAAATAGATTCTAATCCCTCTTTAATGACTCTATGAGATAGCAGATCTGCAGAGGTTACTGGCGAGCTATCTTCTTTGCTTACAACTCTTAAATCCCCTGAATGATAAACATCCAATATTTCTTCACATGCAAGCCTATAAAAAGGAAATATTAATTCATCTAAAGATTCAATACTCTCGATCACCATTAGTTTGATGAGCAGGATGTTTGATCTGACAGAGAGAGTAACTTTGAGAATATTTCAGTTTGATCAACCTTACCAGAAAATTCTTCCGCGCCTGGGCCATACGCATAAACAGCAATTTGACTAAGCGAATGGCCGTCAGTGGTCCACCGAGTTAGCACATAATCATCTTCTTGATCTAAGAGGCTTAAACCTCCTGTCTCATGATCAGAAGAGACCACAACGAGTGTGTCATCTCTTTTGGAGGCAAAATCAAGAATAAAGTTAACCGTATCATTAAAATCTGCTAGTTCAATAAGCATAGCGGTAACATTGTTGTCGTGTGAAGCCCAGTCTATTTGACTACCTTCTGACATTAAAAAATATTTCCCACAATCAGAATTGATTTCTAAAAAATTTAACGCAGCCTTGGTCATTGCTAATTGAGAGGGGCCCATTCCTCTTTCAATACCATCTTCTGCAAATAGACCTACCAATCTACTCTCTGACACTTCATCAAAATTATAGTGATCTAGATCAAAAATAACTTTTACCCCTTCTGTGCTTTCTAAATTAAAAAAATTTTTTCCTCCTCCCAAAGCAACCCTAACTTTTGAAGCGATGAGTTGGTTTGCAATCTGCTCTTCTTTATACCTACTATCCACGTGAGCATAATAGGCTGCAGGAGTAGCATGAGTTAAAGATGATGTAGCAACCAAACCAGAGGTGTATCCTTGTTCCCCTAACAACTCTGTAATATTTGGAACACGATTCTTTTTATTATCTAAACCCACAAATCGATTGGTTGTTCTTGTGCCTGTAGCCAATGCAGTTGCAGATGCAGCAGAATCAATACCCAAAGACTCATAAGAGTGATTAGTGACTAGCCCTTGAATAGGCATCCTGTCTACAGCCATATTAAAATCTGGACCACCAAAATTAAATCGACCGAGAGTTGTGTGATTAATTCCCATTCCATCCCCAATCAAGAAAATAATTTTTTTTGGAGTTCCTGTTGTGAAATTTTGAACAAGTTTTTGTGGGGATTCTCTTCCAGCTGTTGCTATTAAAGTTTTGTCATTCGCATTTAGGACTATATAGATCCCAGTCAGAAAAATTATTACCACAATAAAGGTTAGGAGTTTATTTTTCATTTAGTGCTTCCATCCTCAAATTTGAAAGTGCATTAGGAGACTGGTTAAAATTATATTCATAGAGTGCCCCTTCCCAATCGCCGTATGTTGGGTTTTCTATAACAAACCATGTTTTGCCCCAGCGCTCCTTGAAATTCATAACCGTTGCTTTTCTATCTAAGGGGGACATTTTGTTTTGTTCTTCATCAACAAAATCACCTAGATTATCGCCAACCTGGAAGATCACTCTGTATTTCTTAGCAATAAATTCTCTGCGAGAAGTTTTGTTAGAGTCCCAACCATTTTCATCTCTAGTAAGCAAGTTATCAAATTCTTCCTCAAGAGGAAGACCGAGTTTTTTAAAGTTGGTGCGAGTAGCCTCTTCAAGATGTTTTTTTCTATTAGTAACATAAAAAATCGTAACGCCCATTCTAGTTGCTTCTTGAATAAAATCGATTACTCCGGGTATGGCTTCGGCTTGGGCTTCATTGCACCATTCGTCCCAACCCACTGGATAATTATTGCCTGTCTTAATTACCCTTGCCTCAAACGGAGAATTATCAAGCACGGTGTCATCCACATCCAAAATGATCGCCGGGGGATTGTTTGGGTTGGTTGGTATGTCACTCAAAGCATTCCAAGATTTATCTTGGATAGCTTTAGAAAGTAGCTGCCTCATGGTCTGAAATGTCTGCATAGAGCTTGCCATGTGTTCCGCAGAAGATTGGGAGTAAAGCACCGCTAGAGTTCTATCGTCTTGGGTGGAATTGGCATTCGATGAAATACTGAAAACACAAATAACCAAAAAATAAAAAGATGTTTTCATGATGCGGAGCTATTATAATTTCTATCCACTAGAATTGGTAAATTATGTCTGAAGATAAAAATAATAAACTTGATGAGCTAGAAAAAGGTCTAAAAATGCTTTCAAAAGATCGAAAGGTAGTTCTTCCTCATCACAAGACTTTTGAGCTAATCGATAAAATGCTCGAAATCGTTAAAGATCTTAAGAATCATTCTTAGATGAGTAATAACTACTCATGCTTTAATTTTGAAGTCCAAGATAATATTGGATTCATTACTATGTGTAGAGGTGATGCGCTTAATACTATGACTAGACTCTTTTGGAAAGAGTTGCCTCAAATTATTAAGCAAGCTGATAAAAATTCAAAAGCGAGGGTGTTGGTTCTTCAAGCAGAAGGAAAGCACTTCTCTGCAGGCATGGATTTAGCAAATTTTTCAGAAGGAAATAAATTAGATAAGAAAGACCCAGCTAGATTACGTGAAGCTTTTTATCATGAACTTCTTGAACTCCAAGATACATTTACGGCTCTTGAGAAATGTAGAATGCCTACTATTGCACTAATCCAAGGAGCATGTGTTGGAGGAGCCATAGATATGGTTGCAGCATGTGACATGAGGTACTGCAGCGAGGATGCTTTTTTTAAAATAGCAGAAATAGATATTGGTTTGGCTGCAGATGTCGGAACACTTCAAAGACTTCCAAAACTTATGCCTTTTTCGCATGTTAAAGAACTAGCATATACGGGAAGAAAGTTCGATGCGAAAGAGGCAGAAAAACTTGGATTGATTAATAGAGTTTTTTCAAGCCCTGAGATTCTTGCTGCTGAAGGAAAAAAATTAGCAGAAATCATAGCCTCCAAATCACCATTGGTAACAAGAGTAATCAAAAAACAACTTAATTTCGCGAGAGATAATAAAGTGGATGATGCCCTTGAATATCATGCTATGTGGAATGCAGCTCTTATTAGCTCTAGAGATATGGAAGCCGCTCTTTCTGCACATGTTTCAAAATCAACAGCAGACTTTGATGATCTTGAAGAATTAAAGTCTTTTTGGGAAAAGGAAGGATTAGTCCCTTAAAAAAATAGGTGTTGATTTGGTCGAATCGATCTTAGAAAAATAATACCCTTCCTCAGAAAAATCACTTATTCTATTTACCTCAGTTAGTTGATTATCAATAATCCACCTTGCCATAAGACCTCTTGCCTTTTTAGCAAAGAAACTAGTAACCTTGTATTGGTCATTTTTTCTGTCTTTGAAAACAGGAGAAACGACCTTGATAGAAGCTGGTATTTTGCCTAGCACCGAGAAATATTCATTAGAAGCAAGATTAATTAAGAGATCGGAGTTCATAGCTTGAAGCTCCTCCTCAATATTTTTAAGTACTTTATTCCCCCAAAAGTCATAAAGATTTTTTCCTTTGTTATTTTGAAGTTTTGTGCCCATTTCTAGACGATAGGGTTCAATAATATCCAACGGCTTTAGCTCGCCGTATAAACCAGAAAGAATTCTGAGATGCTTTTGAGCAAATTCAATGTCTTTTTTACCCATTGTCTCGGCTCTCAACCCTTGGTAAACATCTCCTTTAAAAACTGAGATTGCTGATTTGCTAACTTCACTAACAGAAGTTAATCCTGACCATGCTTGGTATCTTTCAAAATTTAGCACTGATAATTTATCACTCAAATTCATTAAAGAGGCAATCTCATGAGGTTCCTTAGATTTTAAGAGAGCAGCCAGCTCTCTAGATTCTTTTAAGAAATTAGGCGCACTGAATTTATCTGGATTTTTAACTGAATAATCTAATGTTTTTGCAGGAGAAAGAATAACTAACATAGTTTTATTTTAACTAAATATATTTAAGATAGAGGAAATGATAAGAAAAGTTGGGAAATTTTTTTCAATCTTGTTGCTGTTCCTCGTGCTTTTAAATTTTATCGTAGTTGTGAGCAGGTACTTCTTAGGTGTTGGTCAACCAGCACTTCAAGAGTTGATCTTATATCTTCATGCTCTGATATTTCTTGGTTGCTGTGCCTGGGCTTTTGAAGAAGATGAGCACGTAAGAGTAGATATCTTTTATAGAGATAGCCCAATACATTGGAAAAAGAGGGTAAATTTTTTCGGTGCTTTAATCTTTCTGCTTCCAACGATAATTATCACGGGTATCTATTCCATTGATTTTGTTCAGGCATCGTGGATTATAAAAGAAGCATCTACTGAACCAGGCGGGCTCTCTTTTGTTTATCTCCAAAAAGGAATTTTATTTTTATTTCCTCTGTTGTTGAGCATTGTATTTATCAAGGAGATGTTAACGGGATGGAAGTAATACCTATTCTTTTTATTCTTGTAGTTTGTGCTGCGCTGCTATTAGGTTATTCGGTTGCCTTTACACTGGCAGGAGGTTCTTTGTTATTTGGCTTGATTGCTTCTTGGTTTGGTTATTTTGATCTTAATCTTTTGAAAACCATTCCTATTAGAATATTTGGGATAATGAATAATCAGACACTTTTAGCAGTGCCTTTATTTGTTTTTATGGGGGTAGTCTTGGAAAAATCTGGTATTGCTGCTCATATGCTTTCTGATTTTGCAAAAGCTTTTTCTAGGCTAAAAAATGGTTTGGCAATATCAATTGTTGTTGTTGGGACGCTGCTTGCAGCAAGCACTGGGATTGTTGGCGCAACCGTTGTAACGATGGGGTTGATGTCTCTTCCGGTGATGCTCAAAGAGGGCTATCCGGTAAACTTCTCTTCTGGTCTTATTGCTGCTACTGGAACCTTGGGTCAAATTATTCCTCCCTCAATTGCATTGGTTTTATTGGGAGATGTTATGTCTAACGCTTACCAAAAGGCACAAAATAATATGGGAATCTTTTCACAAGAAACTATTTCGGTAGGGGATTTATTTATTGGTGCTATTATTCCAGGAACTCTTATTGGAATTGGATTTTTGATTTATGTTCTTTTCTTTAGATTCGAAAAAAAAGCAAATCCGTTGAATGATGTAAATGATGTCGATTGGGTAGGCTCGTTGTTGATGCCTTTAAGCTTAATTCTTTTGGTGCTTGGCTCAATCATCTCTGGAGTCGCAACTCCAACTGAGTCAGCAGGCATGGGAGCCTTGGGCGCCTTGATAATTGCTGGTTTAAGAAAAAGAATTAACTGGGACATCACTAAAGAGGTGAGTTTCAAGACGGCAACAATCACTTCCATGATCTTTGCAATTCTAATTGGTGCATCTATTTTTTCTTTGATCTTTAGAGGTCTTGGAGGAGATGATTTGATGGAGGCAATTTTTAATCTATTGCCAGGAGGTATCTTTGGGGCTTTGTTTTTTGTAATGTTTTTTATTTTTCTCTTAGGCTTTATCTTAGATTTTATTGAAATCTGCTATGTCTTTATTCCGCTGGTAGCTCCTCCTTTGCTTATGCTTGGAATAGATCCTGTTTGGTTATCAATATTATTCGCCATCATTTTACAGACGTCATTCTTAACTCCACCATTCGGTTTTTCACTCTTTTATTTGCGTGGAGTGGCTCCTTCTGAAGTTAGAACAAAAGATATTTATTCTGGCGTTTTACCTTTTATTGGTATTCAGCTATTAGTGCTTGGTTTGGTTTTAATAATGCCATGGTTAGTTTTATAAGTTTAAATTCCTGCATTATTTCTTTCTAAAACCCTCTCCGCTCTATAACTGGATCTAACCATTGGTCCTGAGACAACCTCGAGAAATCCTTTTGCAAGACCAATCTCTCTAAATTCTTGGAATTCTTTAGGAGTTACCCATTTTTCAACCGGCAAATGATTCACCGTTGGCCTTAAATATTGACCAAGGGTTAGAATGTCAACCTTGCATTTTAATAAGTCATCCATGGCGGACTCAATCTCTTTCTTTTCCTCTCCCAAACCAAGTATAAGGCTCGTTTTAGTAAGCACTTTAGGATTGATTTCTTTTGCTAACTTCAAAACCATTAGTGTTTGTTGATAGCCAGCCCTTGGGTCTCGAACAGGATGAGTGAGTCTCTCAACTGTTTCAAGATTCTGGGCAAATACTTCTATCCCAGAATTTACTATCGTCTCTATACTTTTTGTTATGCCTTTAAAATCGGGCGTAAGGGCTTCAACAGCAGTCTCAGGCATTATTCTTTTTATCTCTTGAACAGTATTGGCATAATGCTCCGCACCGCCATCTATCAGATCGTCTCTGTTGACTGAAGTAAGTACTACATACTTTAAATTCATCTCCTTCACAGCAATTGCAGTGTTTTTTGGTTCGTCAAGATCCAGCCACCCTCTTGGGTTGCCTGTATCAACAGAACAAAATTTGCATGCCCTGGTGCAAACTCCTCCCAAAAGCATAAAGGTTGCAGTTCCGTGAGACCAACATTCAGAAATATTTGGGCACATCGCCTCTTCGCAAACAGTATATAGTTTCTTATTCTTTACTTGGTTTTTGACTTTATTAAAGTTGCTATCAAAAGTTGCCCTAACCCTAATCCACTCAGGTTTTTTTTCGACAGGTATTTTGGAGTTAGCATTGTGCTTTTGCCCATTCTTGATTGCCTTAATACCATCGCGATTAACAATTTTTTTTGTAGGAATTATTTCCATTACCCAAATACCTTTTTAGCTAACTCGATAGCATCCGATTCAACATTTTTAATATCCGCCAATGGATTAAGATCTTTTAGTTGGGTTACTTGCAAACCCTCGTAACCGCATGGATTTATACCATAAAACGGCGAAAGATCCATATCGACATTTAAACTGATGCCATGATAAGAGCGTCCCTTTTTAATTCTTAAGCCAATGGATGCAATTTTTGCATTATCGACATAAACACCAGGCGATCCACAAACTAAGTTACCAACAATATTGTATTTGCTTAATAGAGATAATAAATACTGTTCAAGCATTTCAACTAGCTTTCTTGGGCCTAAATTTCTCTTCTTAACATCTAGCAAGAAATAGATAACAAGCTGACCCGGACCATGGTAGGTAACCTCCCCCCCTCTGTCAGTTTGAATTATTTTAATATCTTTTGGGTTAAGAATGTGGTCTCTATTTGCAGCGGTGCCCAGGGTATAAACTGGTGGATGAGATAAAAACCAGATCTGTTCAATAAAATCTTTAGCTGAGACTAGATCTATCATATTTTGTATGATGGGCTGATATGCCTGTTGGCCTAATTGCCTAAGAATCAGTTCTGTCATTCAGTGGAGCGGATCTCAACAAAAGCATCCTCAGAAATTTCATGATAATTGATAACGTTTTTTTTGAAATCCAAATAATGCTCATATACTTTTTTAAAGCTCTCGTCCTCTGAGGCCAATTCTTTAAGAACTGTTTCTGAAATATTTTTAAACTCTCTTAAAACTTCTTGGGGCAAGGGAAGCACCTTAACTCCATGTTTATTAACAAGTTCTCCTAAGGCCTTGTTATTCATTGCAGTATATTCATCAAGCAGATCTTGATTCACGGCTTGTGCTGCGGTTCTAACAATGGTCTTCAAAGTTTCAGGAAGCTCATTCCATGCGTCTAAATTAACCATAAATTCCAACATAGAACCTGGTTCATGCCATCCGGGATAGTAGTAATATTCTGCGATTTGATGAAATCCAAATGCTAAATCATTGTAAGGACCAACCCACTCTGTTGCATCTATTGTGCCAGTCTGCAAAGCAGTGTATAACTCTCCTCCTGGAATATTTACAGGAACTCCTCCTGCTCTCTGAAACACCTCTCCTCCTATTCCAGGTATTCTCATTTTTAAACCCTTAATATCTTCGAGAGAGTTTATTTCTTTATTGAACCAACCGAACATCTGGGTTCCTGTATTGCCTCCTGGAAAAGGCAATAAATTAAAAGGCTTATATATTTCTTGCCAGAGCTCAAGACCCCCACCTCTGTTAACCCATGCATTAATTTCATTTGCTGTTAAGCCAAATGGAACGCCAGCAAAAAATTGTGCTGCAGGTATCTTGCCTTTCCAATAATAGGCCCCCCCGTGACCCATTTCTGCTGACCCATTCGAAACAGCATCAAAAACTCCCATAGCTGGGACTAATTCTCCGGCCCCAAAAACTTTAATTGTTAGGTTACCTGCTGACATCTCTTCAACCAGCTCTGCAAACCTTTCAGGAGCCATTCCTAAGCCTGGATAGTTTTTTGGCCAGGTAGTAACCAAAGACCAGGTAAATTCTTGCTTAACTTCATTAAGCTCCTGAGAAGATTCATTTTTACAACCATTCAAAATTAAAAATGACAAAATTACTAAAAAAATTTTCTTCATAAGACCTCTAAATTTGCAAAAGACAGCACCAACCACTTGCTTCCCACTTTATCAAAATTGATTTGAACTCTTGCGCTATCTCCTGCGCCTTCGTAGTTTAGCACTATTCCTTGTCCAAATTTTTTATGGGCTACCCGTTGGCCTAACGAAATTCCCTCACTTATTTTGAATTCCTTTGGGGCCTGAAGGGATTTCCTTTCATAAGAAAAAGTTACAGAAGCCCGAGGTCTAACTTCATTCATCAATTCAGCTGGGATCTCTCTGATAAATCTTGAGGGTGGATTAAATACGTCCGAACCATGTATCTTCCTAATCTCGGCATAGGTGATATAGAGTTTTTGCTTTGCTCTAGTTATCCCCACATAACAGAGTCGTCTTTCTTCCTCTAATTGCTCAGGAGAGTCCATAGACCTTATGTGAGGGAAAAGCGTCTCTTCAAGACCGCATATAAATACCAGAGGAAACTCCAAACCTTTTGCTGAATGCAATGTCATGAGCTGGACAGCATCTTCATGTTCGCCTGCTTGAGCATCGCCAGCATCTAAAGAAACGTTATCTAAGAAAGTTTCTGCAATATCTATAAGAGAAGTATCTTTTGAGAAATCGTCCTCAAATATTTTTGCTGCGGTTACAAGCTCTTCTAGATTTTCTATTCTTGTTTTGCCCTTTTCGCCCTTTTCTTTTTCATACATTTCAATCAATCCAGAAAAATTAATAAGCCTGTCTATGGCATCGGATAGGGAAAGCTCCTCTAGATTATTTTTAATGCTCTCTATGAAGGCTGTAAATAAATCAATAGAGTTTTTTGCTTTACTTGCTAATAAACGCTCTTCAGACATTCTGACAGCAGCATCAAAGTTTGATATTCCAAATTTTACTGATGCATCTCTAATATTTTGGAGGGTTTGTTGGCCGATGCCTCGTGGTGGATTGCTTATAGCTCTTTCAAAGGAAAGGTTGTCAGCAGAATTAAAAGCAAGTTTAAGATAGCTTAGTGCATTTTTTATCTCCATTCTTTCATAGAACCTAGTTCCGCCATAAATTCTGTAAGGAATTCTAATTCTCAGCAAAGCTTCTTCAATTGCTCTGGATTGTGCATTGGATCTGTAAACAACTGCTGCCTCGCCATAAGATCCTCCAGAGTTCATCCAATTTTTAATAGTATCGGCTATGTAGCGAGCTTCGTCCTGCTCATGATAGGCCTGATAAAGAGTTATTGGCTCCCCTTTGTTTAATTTGGTCCATAGGTTTTTACCAAGTCTATTTTGATTGTTGCTAATCAATGCATTTGCTGCATCGAGAATCACTGAAGTAGATCGATAATTCTGCTCAAGTCTAACCGTTTTTGCAGCTTTGAAACTCTTATCAAAACCTAAAATATTTTCCGCCCTTGCACCTCTCCAGCCATAGATAGATTGATCATCATCTCCTACCGCAGTAACAAGAGCTGTATTAGATAATATCTCCAACAACCACTTAAATTGGATGGTGTTAGTATCTTGAAATTCATCTATTAAGATGCTTGCAAAACGTTTGTGGAAATAAGATTTAACAACTGGATGGCTTTGCACAAGTTCATATGCTTTTAAGAGCAATTCAGCAAAATCAACCAAACCTTCATCAGCACATTTCTTTTCATAATGAACATATGTCTGAAGAGCGGCTTTCTTTAGTAGGTCATTTCCAGCTTTTATGTATTTAGATCTTTTACCCTCTTCTTTCCAAGAATTAATTAACCACTGAATTTGTTTAGAAGGCCATAGAGCATCGTCTAATTTCTCATCTTTCATTATCCTTTTAATGATTCGAAGTTGATCTTCGGCGTCGATTACTGAAAATCCGGGGGGTAAATTTGCTTCTTTGTTAAACATCTTTAGAGTTCTATGTGCAATCCCATGAAATGTTCCACACCATAGTTCTGAAACTGGATTTTTGAGTATTGTTTGTATCCTACTAGACATTTCGTTCGCAGCTTTGTTGGTAAAGGTGACGGCAAGAACGCTGTAAGGATTTAACCCTTGTGCTTGAATTTGCCAAGCAATTCTATGAACAAGTACCCTAGTTTTTCCAGATCCTGCGCCTGCTAGAACAAGCAAATACTGATCATCAGAGGTTACAGCATTACGCTGTGCATCATTCAATTCATCTAAAATATGGGAAACGTCCATGAAGAATTTATTTTACAAGACTATAGGGTTATTCTTATCTTATGCAAACAAAATTATTAAGACTGATTGAGAAAAACTTTGATAATTTAAGGAAATCTGAAAAGAAAGTAGCAAGTTTTGCCATTGAAAACTCCAAATGGTTGTCTAAGTTAAAAATGGCAGAAGCTGCAGAAGCTATTGGAGTAAGCGAGCCTTCTATTAATAGGTTTTGCAAAGCGCTTGGTTTTTCAGGTTATTCGGATTTCAAAAATACGCTGGCAAGACAATTGGCAGCAGAAGACTATTTTGAGACTTATGAAATTAATGATGAAGATAGTATTTTTGATTTAACTGAAAAAGTATTTGAAACAACTATAAGTGAAATTTTAAATATTCAGTCTCAGCTGTCTCAAGATATGTTAGAAGAAGCAATTGAGGCATTGGCAAATGCTAATCGAGTTGAGTTTTATGCATTTGGCGGATCTGTTCCCGTAGCAATGGATGCGCAACACAAATTCTTTAGACTCAAAATAGCGTCTTCTTGCATCTCTGATCCTCACATCCAATTCATGTCAGCAAATTCTTTAAACAAGAATGATGTTGTTGTTGTCATCTCGCACTCAGGAACGACCGCTGCATTGGTTGAAAGCATTAAAACAGTCAAAAAGACTGGGGTAACTGTTATAGGAATTATGCCCAAGGGATCTCCTGTTGCTAAACTATGCGATATACCGCTGGAAGTTAATGTTGGGGGTGACAGTGCGAGAATTACTAAACCATTAACCTCAAGATTGGGTTATATGGCAATTATTGATGTGCTAACACTCGGCGTGGCTCAACTTAAACCTGAAGCCCAAGATCATCTGTATAACATCTTGGTTAGCCAAGAGTCTTTAAAGATAAAGAACTAATATCTTAACCGCTCTCTAAACCAAAGATTAACCGCCCACTTTTCCCCAGAGATAACGGGCATTCCAGCATGCAATGATTTAGGGTGAATTTCTGTTGAATTTGGTATGGTGTTGTGAAATACCAAGCAGTCCCCTTTTTTGGGTTGAATTTCTATCCCAAGTTTAGGAAATCCTGTTTCTCCTCCTGCTTCTACATCGTTAAGGTAGGCAAGAGCCGTAACCATTCTTTGACCACCGGGCTCCCAATTCCTCTTTCCATCAGGAGAAGAATAATCAAAAGAATCAAAATGAGCCTTGTATTCAGTGCCAGGCAAGTAATGCACTACTTGGAATTGCTCTGCATTTCTTATCGGCATTTGAACCAAGATTGAAAATCTCTTACTTACTTCGTGTATGGTGTCATTAATAGTATGCTCAACCCAGCAAAAACTATTTGTACGACTTTCATGAACAATGTGTTTCTCTTCTCCAATTACTGTTGCTCGTTGCATTTTATTCTCAGATTCAAGAATAAAAGCACCACACTCCTCTGCTGAAAGAAAATCTTTAACCAAGTAAACAATTGGATCTGCAGAATACATGGTTACATTGTCTGAGATTTTTTTTGGAAATTCTTGTGTCATAACTAGCAACAATTGTATGCTACATACTCTGATTAATCAGCATGAAAATCTTTATTTCAATAGCATCTTATCAAGACCCACTTCTAATTCATACCATCGAAGATGCGTACAATAAAGCTTTTGATAAGGACTCATTAGTTTTTGGAGTCTGTGACCAATCTGATGAGTCGCTTAATTTAGAACGTTTCAGCTTTGCCAACCAAATTAGGTACGAGCATATAGAAACAGTTTTTTCTAGAGGTCCTTGTTGGGCTCGCGCTAGAATCCAAGAGTTGTTTGATGATGAAAATTATTATCTGCAAATTGATTCGCACACTTTGTTTGATGAGGGTTGGGACCAGATAATGATTAATGCTCTAGCACAAATAAAAAAACGAGGAGAGAATAGCTCATATCATCAAAGTCCATTTATTACTGGCTATCCAAGAGCATTTGATTACGATGAAGGTTTGAAGACGTTCATTAAGCAATCTGCCGATAATAATATCATGCCAATTGGATTTAGGAGAGACAGCCTATTTATGCGAGATCGATTTTCGAGACAAATTGGGTTAAGAACTAGTAAGGAAGGGTTTTCGCATGGATATCTCTTGGCTGCGGGGTGTTTATTTGGAGAAGGAAAAATGATCAAAGAAATCCCTTATGATCAGTATTTTTACTTTTACGGAGAAGAAATTTCACTAATGTTAAGGCTATTTACTCACGGCTATTCTGCTTTTCATATGAGCAGTTTGCCTATCTTTCACTTGTACACAAACCATGAAACAAATAAAAGACTTTTACATTGGAGTCCACAGGAAGATAAAAATAGGTCTATTAAATGGCACGAGTTAGAAAGGAACAGCATCAATAGACTAACAGATTTAATCTTAAATAAACCGTTG
>JAYNII010000006.1:45139-63018 GCA_038108875.1 Gammaproteobacteria bacterium
TTAACAGCAGCTTTGGGGCTTAGCTCTGAAACTGGTGAATTTACAGAAATTGTTAAGAAAATGTTTTTACAGGGCAAGCCCCCAACAGAGGAGAATATTTTTCACATGAAAAGAGAGCTCGGAGACATTATGTGGTACTGGTCAACTGCTTGTATGGCTTTAAGATTGGATCCCTTCGAAGTTATCGAAGAAAATAGAACTAAGCTAGAAGCACGATACGGAGAAAGTTTTGCAGTTAATCAGAGTGAGCATCGCAAAAAAGGAGATTTATAAAATTACTCGAATTTTCTAATAGCCTCTAAATACTCTTCTTTTAAACGATAAATTAATTCACTCGCAGCAGGCACATCCTTGATGGAACCTATTCCTTGGCCTGATCCCCAAATATCTTTCCAGGCTTTAGCATCCGTATTACCTCCTGAACCAAAATTCATAGCAGATTTATTAGCATCAGGTAGATTGTCTGGATCAAGACCGGCGTTGATTACAGAAGGTCTCAGATAATTTCCATGAACGCCTGTAAATAAAGATGAGTAAATAATGTCTTCTGCAGCGCTTTCTATTAAACATTGCTTATACTCAGGTTCAGCGTTGGCTTCTTGAGTGGCAATAAATCTTGTACCGATGTAGGCAAAGTCAGCTCCAAGCATTCTAGCTGCTGCTATTGAATATCCATCGCTAATAGATCCAGAAAGTATAATTGCGCCATCGTACCATTCGCGTACCTCTCTAACTAAAGCAAAGGGCGATAAAGTACCTGCATGCCCTCCTGCTCCTGCACATACAAGAATTAGACCGTCTACATCTTGTTCTGCGGCTTTTTTAGCATGCTTTACACTTATTACATCATGAAAAACGAGGCCTCCATAAGAGTGAGCTTCCTTAACAATCTCTTCAGGTGGTCTTAATGAGGTAATTATGATGGGTACTTGGTGTTTAACACAAAGCTCCATATCTCCAAAAAGCCTGTCATTGGAGTTGTGACATATCTGATTAACCGCAAAGGGAGCAACTTTTTTTTCTGGATTGACTTCCTGATAGTCTCTAAGCTCTCCTTTAATTCTGATGATCCAATCTTCCAGAACATTTTGAGGTCTAGCATTTAATGCAGGAAAGGATCCGACAACCCCAGACTTACACTGGGCAATTACTAAATTGGGATTAGAAATTATAAAAAGAGGCGCTCCTATGACAGGAATTGATAACCTAGATTTTAAATTCTCTATTGGAGTCATAATGTTTCCTTTAAAAGCGAAAAATTATGTCATATTAGACTATGAATAGACACCATGAGTTTCATTGATTTTGTAGATATAAAAAACTGACAAAAAAAATAAACTACGGGATTGCCTTTAAAAAATCATGGAATGCGCTCTCTCTGACTACTCCAAAACCTTTCACCTGTTCAGATTTTGATAAAAGATTGGAAATGCTAGTTAATCTTTTGCCCTCAGGAATGCTTTTAATATTATCTAATTCTCTCAAGAATATCCTTTGATGATCTAACGCCAGCTTCCTATCTTTGGTGTGCTTCATGAGATCTAGTGGGCTGCCTCTTAAAAACTTTAACGAGCTTATTAGATAAAATATTGGCAATGCTAGATATGCTGGTAATTTATATTTTTTTGGTCTTTGAGTTTTTTTATCCTTAATAAATGACAAAAAGGGAGGAGATAGATAAAAATTTAAATTAGAGTAGCTATCCCCGTAATGGCTAACTAATTGTCTAGAATTTTGTAAATGAAACTCTGCAACTTGATATTCATCTTTGATTGCTAGTAACCTATAAATCTCTTTTGCCAACCTAATTAAGACAGACTCTGCATTAATTTCATTTCTCAGCATTTCTTTGGCATGATTAAAGTGGGTATGATATTTCTCCAGCTCTCTCTGACCATAAGTTGCCAATAACTTACTCCTGTTAGAAATAACAGATTCTAGGCTCTCTTCGGTGCTTTGTTTTGTAATATTTTTAAAGATTTTCTGATTTGGGTTTTGGATAAAAGCTCTCCCCAGGTTAAAGCAATGAAGGTTATTTGATGCTCCGGCTTTATTTAAAATAATTGCTTCTTCTATACTTTCTTTCTTAAGCGGGATAAGCCCTGCTTGAAATGCGGCTCCCAACATTACCAAATTAGAACCAATAGCATCATTGCTTAGTTTTTCTGCAATCTTTGTTGCTGGAAGTATAGAAGTTAATTCAAGACAGGAGTTTTTGATTAGCTCAACCGTTTCTTGCTCCATGAATTGAATATCTCTTTCTTTAACAAAGTCTGCTACTGGTGAAAGGGAGGAGTTAACAACAGAACATGTCTTAGATTTTGAGAAAGTCTCTTGGATTTCTTCTTTAACTGCAACTATTGGGTCACACGCAAGCAATAAATCTGTGCTCGCTGGTGAAATTTTATAACTGAAGGGCTCCTTATCGCTTGAAAAGATCTTTATATGAGACCAAACAGCGCCACCTTTCTGGGCAAGTCCAGTAAGATCGAGAGTTGTTGAGACTTTTCCTTCTATATGAGCTGCCATACCTAAAAGCGCAGAAACAGTTAAAACTCCGGTTCCCCCTATACCAGTAAGCATAATATTGGTGACCTCTTTTTGGTTTTCCATGGGATCAATGAGTTTTTCGAAATCCTCACTAATTAATACTCTCTTGGGAAAAACTTCAGCTGTAATGAATGAAGGGCAAAAGCCTTTTAGGCATGAGTAATCTTTGTTGCAGTTTGATTGATTTATTTTCCTTTTTCTTCCGTGAGTAGTTTCAAGGGGTTCAATAGACACACAATTCGACTGGACAGAACAATCGCCGCAACCTTCACATATTTCAGTGTTAATAAAAACTCTTTTGGTTGGATCTTCAATCAATCCACGCTTTCTTCTTCTTCTTTTTTCGGCGGCACAAGTCTGATCATAAATCAGAGCAGTAACTCCGATGACTGTCTTTAAATCTTCCTGAGCCGTTATGATGTAATCCCTATGTAATGAGATTACGTTTTTAGTTTCAAGGCTCTTATATAACTTTGGATTGTCAGAAAGTATATAAACTTTGTTAATGCCCTCTGCTAGAAGCTGTTTAGTGATACCAACCACATCCCAGTTATTTCCAATAGATTGACCGCCAGTCATTGCCACGGCATCGTTGTATAGGATTTTATAAGTAATATTTATACCTGCATCAATTGCAGCTCTGATAGCTAATAGTCCTGAGTGCTTGTAAGTTCCGTCACCTAAATTCGCAAAAATATGAGACTCTCTTGAAAAATGCGCTTGGCCAATCCAGGGCGTGCCTTCTCCTCCCATTTGAGTGAACAGCTCTGTGCCTCTATCCATGTCTACAGCCATGTAGTGACAACCTATTCCGCCCAATGATCTTGATCCCTCCGGAACTAGTGTTGAAGTATTGTGTGGGCAGCCTGAACAAAAATAAGGATTCCTATGAATGGGTGTAAGCTTAGATTTTTGTTCTTGATGCCTCTTGTTAAACCATTCCAACCTATCCAACAGAGCTGCGCTGTTAGTTGCCTTAAAAATTCGCTTGGCTACTACTTCAACAATCGTCTCTAAAGGCAAATCATTTTCTGGTGGCAGTAGCCACTTACCTAGCTCATCTTGTTTGCCAACCACTATGGGTCTTGCAGCTTCCTTCCAATTATATAATTGCCACTTAATTTGATGCTCTATCAACTCCCTTTTTTCCTCAACCACTAAGACATGATCCAAGCCTTCACAAAATTCTCTTATTCCTTCTGGTTCAAGGGGCCAAGGCATCCCGACTTTGTAAAGGCCAACACCTAAATCATTCGCTGATGTCTCGTCTATATTTAGCCATCTTAAAGCTTCTCTGACATCACCAAAGGACTTCCCTGAGGTAATTATGCCGATTTTGGTTTTAGGCCCTTTCCAAATTGTTTGGTCAATATGATTTGCCCTTCCAAAAGCTTGAGCAGCAAATCCTTTTATTCTTTGAAGCCTATGATCTTGGTTTCTGGGCGTGTCTTTATAGTAGATATTTCTAGAAACCTCAGCATATTCACCGAAATAATCTTCGGTTGGTATGATAATTTCTTTTTTTTCTAACTCTGTGTTGTAAACCATTGCCGCATCGGCTACATCTGAAACCACCTTCATCCCAATCCAGCATCCACTAAATCGACTCATTGCAATTCCCAGTAAGCCGTAGGGGACAATATCGTTCACTCCAGACGGATACAAATAGGGAATAAATGCGCTAATAAAATTATGATCAGATTGATGGGGTAGTGTTGAAGATTTAGCTCCATGATCATCTCCAGCAATAGCCAATACGCCCCCATGCCTAGAACTACCAGCAGCATTCGCGTGTTTTAAGGCATCCATGGCCCTATCAACGCCAGGACCTTTTCCGTACCAAATTCCAAAAACTCCATCAAACTTTCCTCTGTTCAAAAATTCACCCTGTTGTGATCCCCAGACGGAAGTTGCAGCGATTTCCTCATTTAGGCCAGGTTGATGGAATATAGATTTTTCATCCAAAAATGATTGAACCCTTGATAGTTCTAGGTCGTAACCCGCCAAGGGAGATCCCTTATAGCCAGATATAAACCCTGCGGTATTTAGATTTTTAGATGCATCTTTATCTTTCTGGATTAAAGGGAGTCTGACAAGCGATTGAACACCAGAAATAAAGATGGAACCATCGCGTTTAGAATATTTATCAAGAAGAGAAATCTTGTCTTTCATAGCACCCCCTTTGAGCTAATCAAGACCATAATTGATTATAATCCTATTTTTGGATTTTCATAATTTATGAGTAAATTGCTCTTAGTTTTTTTCTTGATTTGTTGCATGAAAATCAATGCAACTAATTTTGCAGATCTTATTATCAAGAATGCTGAGGTTTTTACAGTCAACAACAAAGCAGAGATTGTTGAGGCTTTTGCAGTAAGGGATGGTAAATTTATAGCCACCGGATCAAATCAAGAAATTGATCAATATGTTAGCCCAAACTCATTGGTAATTGATCTTGGTGGAAAATCTATTCTCCCTGGTTTTATAGATTCTCATATTCATGTATCCAGTGGCACGTCTTTTGTTAAGGGCCTTGATCTATTTGGTATTCCAAAAAAATCAGAGTGGCTAAAAATGATAAAGCTATCTGCAGAAAATGCCCATGAGAATGAGTGGGTTATTGGAGGAAGGTGGGATCATACATTAGATAGGGGCATCCTACCTCTTGCCGCCGACATAGACAGCTTGGGCATTAATAGGCCTGTTGCTCTAGTGGACATAGATGGACATTCTTTTTGGGTAAATTCTATGGTTTTGAACATCTTGGAAAAAAAATATGGAAAAGAATTTCACTCCTTTCAAGGGGTGCAGCTTGATCCTTTAACGAAATTGCCTAACGGTCTTCTCTTCGAAACTGCTATGGATCTTCTTTACGACCTTCCTGAATTCACTCAACAACTTATTCCAACCCAAGAATCCATTGCTAAGACATTAGCAATGGCCTCTTCTTTGGGGATTACTTCAGTTCATGATATGTCCTCAAAGTACGCTCTTAGGCTTTATAAAGACCTTGCTGAATTGGGTCAGCTTCCAATAAGAGTTGTTTACGGTCTAAGATCAGATTGTGAACCAATAAATTGTTCAGCTGAATTCGGTGATTTAAAAAAAGATTTTGATTATTTTGATTCCTCTAAAGGGACGCTTATAAAAGTTGGTTTTTTTAAAATCACTATTGATGGGGTGCTTTCAACAAGAACAGCATCGTTGCTAGATCCATATCAGGATGCGCCAACCTCCCAAGCTGATTTATTGATACATAAAGATAAAATTGATTCCTATGTTAAGTTCTTAAATCTAAACAATATTCCTTTAGCAATCCATGCAATTGGTGATAAAGCCGTAAAAGCGGCGCTTGATTCGTTTGAGATCAATGGCACTAGAAATGTAGGCAATAGAATTGAGCACATTGAAATAATTAATCCGATAGATATTAAAAGATTTAAAAAATTAGGAGTGTATCCTTCCATGCAACCCAACCACGGGACTGGGGTTATTGGCAAATACATAGAAGAGAGGGTTGGAGAAAGGGATAGATTTGCTTATATGTGGAAAAGCATGAATGAGGGATCGGGTAATAAACTATTACTTGGTTCAGATTGGCCCACCGCTCCTCTAGCGCCGTTGACACAAATTGCAGATGCCGTTTTTAGAGTTAGCCCATATGGATTATATGATGGAACATGGTTTCCAGAGGAGCGCCTAAGACTTGCAGATGCGATAAAGAGTTATACTTTGTTGCCAGCCATTGCTGGAGGCATTGGTAAAGAGGTGGGTTCTATTGAAGTGGGAAAGTGGGCTGATTTTGTTATCCTTAATGATAAGATTTCCGAAAACACTTTAAGAGATGTAAAAATCGAATCAACTTATCTGGCGGGAAAATTAATCTATCAAAATTATGACTAACACCTTTACTGAGCTAACTTCAGCATTTGTTAACCTTGCGTGGGGACCTTGGTTGGTAATCTTTTTAGTGGGTTCAGGTTTATTTTTTACAATTTACTCGGGTTTTGTTCCATTGAAAAAGTTTGGGAGAGGTTTTTTCCTCTTAAAGGGAGGTTCTAAGAGCGAGGTTGGGAGTATTTCTAAGTATCAAGCTCTCGCAACATCTCTTTCTGGAACAATTGGTTTAGGAAATATTGCCGGAGTTGCCCTGGCAATTAAACTGGCCGGGCCTGGGGCTATATTTTGGATGTGGGTAACAGCTATAGTTGGAATGGGAACTAAATTCTTTACTTGCTCTCTAGCAGTAATGTACCGAGAACAAAACGAAAAAGGGGACTTTCTTTCTGGACCAATGTACGTAATAAAGAACGCTATGCCCAAACAATTTTTATTTTTAGCATATTTTTTTGCATTCTTTGGCATGATAGGCGCCCTTCCAGCTTTGCAAAGTAATCAGATTGTTCAAATCTTTAGAGAAGTTCTTTATCCAAAGTCTGGGCTCTCGACAGAATTCCAATTTAATCTGATTGCGGGTCTCTCCTTGGCAACCATAGCTGGGTTTGTGATTCTTGGTGGTTTAAAAAGAATTGCAAATTTTTCATCATGGTTGGTTCCATTTATGGGTGGTCTCTATGTCTTTTGTGCGTTGTTAGCTGGAATCACAAATTTTTCCATGTTAGATGATGTTTTTCTACTAATAGTGAGCGATGCTTTTACTGGAAAGGCAGTTGCCGGTGGTAGCTTCATGGGAGTATTGATTTATGGTATTCAAAGGGGGGCCTACAGTAATGAAGCTGGTATTGGCACCGAGGCAATGGTTCATGGTTCGGCTAAAACCAATAGTCCCATTGATCAAGGAATGATCGCAATGCTTGGCCCGGTATTTGACACCCTAATAGTGTGTACCGCAACAGCTATAATTATTTTGCTATCTGGTGTTTGGATGGATCCTGGGTTAGTAGGAGTTGGCCTTACGGCTAAAGCCTTTGAAGAACTATTGGGTCCATTTGGTTTGTGGTGTGTCTTCTTTTGTGCGCTGAGTTTTGGAATAAGTACTATCTTTACCTACTCTTATTATGGCTCTGCTTGTTCAAGGTTTATTTTTGGTGATAGATTTCAAAAACCTTATCTTTGGATCCTTATTCTATGTGTTGTAGTTTTCTCAGTGGCCTCCTTAGAGGCTACTATAAATATAATTGATGGATCGTTTGCGATGATGGCAATTCCAACATTGGTTTCTACCATTTATCTGGCTCCTAAAATTAAATCAGCTTATAAAAACTTAAAGATTTGAAATAACTTTTGGGTCGCCAATTTCTTTGGAAGGGATGGTGATATAGAGACGACCCTAAGTTATGCTTACAAAATTAACAGATATGACAACGATGTCAAGAAAATACACTAATTATTTCTTTTAAAAGTAATAGCTGAAACTGGGATGCTTATCAAATATACAATGCCAATGATTGATATAAACTGCCAAAGGAAATTAATCAGCATTAAAACTATTAGAACAAATAAGAAGAAAAACCTTAAATAAAATCTTCTTTTAATAGATGGGTTAAGTTGCTTAAGCGAAAAAGTTGGAATTCTGCTTACCAATAGCAATCCTACAAAACCTGTATATATTGCAACCAAATGAGGGTTTGCGAGTCCCCAATCAAATCCCAGAAAAGTATGAATGAGAGGTAAAAGCATTAGGCCTGCTCCAGCAGGGGTTGGCACTCCCATAAAATATCCCTTGCTAGATGCTTGACTACCTGAAGATAGACTTAAGTTAAAAACCGCTAATCTTATACATGCAAAAATTATATAGGCAGTAACTGCTACGTATCCCCATATTTCAAGGCTGCTTAACACTCCAAGGTATAGCAATATACCAGGCGCAACACCAAAGCTTAAGAAATCTGCCAAAGAATCGAGCTCTGCTCCAAGCTCTGATTGAGTTTTTAGGATTCTTGAAAATAAGCCATCAAGAGCATCACAAACTCCAGCGATCAAAATACATATGAGGCTAGCTTTGAACTCCTCAAAAAAAGCAAACCTAATTGAGCTGAGACCAAAGCATAAGCCTGTCAAAGTAATGAGGTTGGGTATAAAGCTCCTTACCCTTATCTCTCTCATAAACCGCTCCTTGCTATGATTGATTCCCCAGCAATAACCTTGGTTCCCTCTTCTAGGTCTGTTACATAATTCTCTGGTAAATAGACATCAACTCGTGAACCAAACCTTATCAACCCAAACCGCTCGCCGATAGACAATCTTTCCATAGGCTTAACAAAGGATAAAATTCTTCTCGCGATAAGACCTGCTATTTGAACAACAATTATTGTCTCTGATTTTTCATTCTCCAACACCAAGATATTTCTTTCATTGTCTTTGCTAGCTTTATCAAGACTTGCGTTAAAAAACTTTCCTTTAACATAGATAATATCTTTGATTTTTCCATTGGAAGGGGATCTATTAACATGAACGTTAAATACATTCATAAAAATACAAATCCTCAAATGCGTTTTTGAGTTAAAGCCGCATTCAACAGGAAGGGGTGCATTATCTATTTTGCAAATAACTCCATCTGCTGGTGACACAACGCAATCGTTTGAAGGAGGATTTCTTTCGGGATCTCTAAAAAACCAAAGAACAAAAACTGTTAGTAAAAATCCTGCTACCCCGAGCCAGGTACTAGCAAAACTTATGATAACCGAGGTAACAAGAAAGATTATAAAAAACTTGTAGCCCTCTGGATGAATTCTCTCAATCGACAACCAGATTATAAAGACGCCCATTATTAAGCTATAAAGAGAGTCTGTGCTTGAGAATCCTTCAAAAGCATTTGTTGAGAAAAGTACTCCAATTATGCCCTCTAGCAGCACCAGCCAGCCAATTAATAAGCCAATTGTTCTTAAGATTTTCACAACGATGTGATTATACACTTAGGAAGGCTTAAGCTAATTGGGAAGTTTACTTTAAAGATTTAAAGATCTTTGTGGCTCCGTATACGAACCACGACAAAACGAGAACCCACCAAAGCATAAAAAACCAGTCATTTTTGGTGGTTCCATTCCATTGTAACCATTCAAAAACAACAGCTTCTGCAAAAAAGTCTAAGGCAAGTAGACCAATGAAGCCCAAAATCCACCTCATGCTTATCGAAAGCGTTGCTGATTTGTTTTTTGATAAAAGCTGGGCTGAAATGCTCGTTAATAGAAATATAGAGAACGCGGTAAGTAACTTAATCATCAAATAAGTATTTTAAAATTAATAACAACTTAAATGATTATAGGGAACGTGGTTTCGATTTCAACTGCATTAGCGAATTCTAGTGACTCTTATCTCTCCATCCTTACCAGGAATTTTCAAAGTATAGCCGCTTAGGAAAGCTTCTGTTATAGCCACCCTATCAAATTCTGAGATTTTAAGACCTTTAATGCGTCTAATTTGTTCATTGGTGTCTTTGGTCTGCCAAACATGACCACTATTGGTTAGTTCAAGATTCAATCTACCGTTTGCCATTACTTTAATAGCCTTTATTGAATCAAACATCTGTTCTTTTTCAGCTGGGGTTTGGTATTTCTTCGCCAACCCGAATGCTTTATTAAAAAAGCCATTTTCTTTTTGGGGGTTATGTTCTGATTTGTCTTCAATTTTCTTAGGATTGGTTGGTTTATTAGCTTTTTTAACATTGGCTGTGCTTGGCAGGTTTATAACTTCCTTTTGATCCTTCTGTTTATAGATCAAGTCATAACATTCGAGTCTTTGCGCGTTATCTTCAATTTTTGCACAATCCTCTTGAGCTGATGCAGTGTTAAATGCGGTAGATGCAATCAATATTGTTAGGATTAATTTATATTTTTTCATTAATTGGAAATTTAATCCTAAAGTAAATTTGCTCGCAAGCATAAAATAGTGCTACAAAAAGCCCCGTACTTAAAAGCAAGCTGAAATCAAACGGAATGGCTGCAAAGTAAGTTTCGATTAAAGACCCCCTGCTTACCATCCAAACAGATCCATTTACCACCAAATGCCAAATTAAAACTGACAAAATAGTTCTAAGACCAAGATTGCTTACAAAATGGCTCAAGAAAGGTGTTAATAAAAAAACAAAAGTCATGGAAAAAAGAATAACGCTATTTACAGGTTCCAGGAAAAGGTTGCTGCCTAATAATATAGCTGTTGGTAAGAAATATTTTATTGTCTTAAGGTTTGAGATTCTTGGAATATATACTGCTAATGCAAGCAGGGGTGAGAAATTTGCTGGCAACCCAATGAATCTGCTGAGAAAAAAAAGAAAAATTATAATTATTGCTTGCTTTAACATTCTATTATTTTAAAAGTCTATTCCTTTTCTTGCCATGATACCTGCATTAAACGCATGTTTTATTTCTTTAATTTCAGAAACTGTATCGGCCCAGTCTCTAAGATTTTTGCCACCTCCGCGTCCCGTAACAACCACCGATTGATTTTTTGGTCTCGATGATAGTGCCTTGAGAACTTTTTTTTCATCTAAATACTTAAAGCTTAGCATATAGGTTAGCTCATCAAGTATAACCAAATGATAACTCTTGTCCTTAAGAAGCTCTTCAGCTACTTTCCAGCTTTCTTGTGCTGCTTTAATATCTTTGGAACGATCTTGAGTTTCCCAAGTGAAACCAGTTCCCATTTGATAAAACGTTAAGCTTGGGTAGAGATCTTTAAAAAAAATAGCCTCGCCCGAGGCCTGAGCTCCCTTTATAAATTGCACAACTCCAACTTTATACCCATAGCCGATTGATCTAAGGGCCATACCAAAAGCTGAAGTAGATTTACCCTTCCCGTTGCCAGTGAGTAATATGCTGGTTCCCTTGACAATATTTGCAGAAGCAATTGAAGCATCAACACTCTCCTTAAGCTTCTGCATCTTTAGTTTATATTTATCTTTGCCGTTAATGTTTTTTTGGTTCATGGGTTAGCAAAGGTTAGTAACCCAGAACTGGGGCAAGCCATGTTTCATTTTCATCGATGCTCTCATTTCGCGCTTTGGAATAAGCCTGTACCTGATCCTTATCAATTCTACCTAATTGAAAATAGCGTGCTTCAGGATGGGAAAAGTAGAAACCGCTTACACTGGCTGTAGGCCACATAGCCAATGAATCAGTTAAACTAATGCCTGTTTTTAACTCAGCATCTAACAGCTTCCAGATATCTATTTTTTGCCTGTGATCAGGGCAAGAGGGGTAACCCGGAGCTGGGCGTATTCCTTGAAACTTTTCTTTTATAAGCTCGTCATTATCAAGGCTCTCGTTTGGAACATATCCCCACAATTCTCTCCTTACTTTTTGATGCGCCCATTCAGCAAAAGCTTCGGCAAATCTATCTGCTAGCGCCTTTAGAATAATAGCGCTGTAATCATCAAGATCTTCTTCAAATTTTTTTATATATTCATCGATACCATGACCAGCTGTCACAGCAAAGGCTCCAATATAATCATTGTTTTGATCTACATAATCTGCCAACGAAATAGAGTTAAGGTCTTCTCTAGATTTTTGTTGCCTCAAGCAATGAATTAAATGTTCCTCATTGGTACCATCTTGCTTGAGAACAGCAATAGCCTCACCAATTGAGCGTGCAGGAAATATACCAACCACACCTTTTGGTTTTAGCCATTTCTCAGCCATCATTTGCTTATAAATCTTTTGCGTATCATCCCATAACTTTCTTGCTTCAACCCCTTTGGATGGATCGTTTAGAATATCTGGAAATCTCCCGCTAAACTCCCAGGCATTGAAGTAAGGCATCCAATCAATATATTCGCAAAGCTCTTCTAAAGTTGGTGTTAATTCTGTAATTCCGAGCTTAATTGGTGGACCGACTTTTTTATTCATATCAAGATTTGCTTTTCTAAGGACGGCTTCCTCGAAATTTCTTAGTGGGGTCTTTGCCCTTGAGGCGTATGCCTCTCTTTTGTTTGCATGCGCTATGGAAAGCTCTTCTCCATAGGCAATAGGATCATTAATAAGTCTTTTTGCAACATTAACTGATCGTGATGCATCTTTAACATAAACAACAGTTCCGCTGTATGCAGGGTCAATTTTTACTGAAGTGTGTGCTGGGCTGGTTGTAGCGCCACCTATTAATAGGGGAATTGAAAAACCCCTTCTTTCCATTTCTTTGGCAACCCCAACCATTTCATCCAGAGAAGGAGTAATAAGCCCTGATAAACCTATGAGGTCACACTTCTCTTTTTCAGCAACGTCTAATATTTTTTCAGTTGGTACCATAACACCCAAGTCAATCACTTCAAAGTTATTGCACTGGAGAACTACGCCAACAATGTTCTTTCCAATATCGTGAACATCTCCTTTCACTGTTGCAAGAACAATCTTTCCATTGGATTCCATCTCTTTCCCGCCCTGTTCTTTCTCAATAAAAGGAACTAGATAGGCTACAGCCTTTTTCATGACTCGAGCAGATTTGATAACTTGCGGAAGAAACATCTTGCCAGCTCCAAATAAATCTCCTACTTTGTTCATCCCATCCATCAGGGGTCCCTCTATGACATCCAGCGGTTTTTTTGCAGAGAGCCTCGCCTCCTCAACATCTTCAATCACATATGTATCAACCCCACTCACCAGTGACTGATTGAGTCGAGCATTTACCTCAAGCTCTCTCCATTCATTGTTTGCGTTGGTTTTGGAAGCGCTTGCCCCGTCTGCGAATTTTGAAGCTAGGCCCAAGAGCGTCTCTGTAGCATCACTCTTTCTGTTCAAAATCACGTCTTCGATGGCCTCTCTGAGTTCGCTTGGGAGCTCATCATAAATTGCTAATTGACCTGCGTTAACAATTCCCATGTTTAATCCCTTCTTTATTGCATGATAAAGAAACACAGAGTGCATGGCTTCTCGTAAAACATTGTTGCCACGAAAACTAAAGGAAACATTTGAAATACCTCCTGATAGAGAAACTCCTGGGCATTCTTTTTTTATTTGTGCGCAAGCCTCTATAAAAGCAAGACCATACTCATTATGTTCATCGATTCCGGTGGCAACAGCAAAAACATTTGGATCAAAAATTATGTCTCTGGGATCCATGCCTATCTTTTGTGTAAGTAAAAAATAAGCTCTCTTGCAAATCTCTACTTTTCTAATCAGGGAATCTGCCTGCCCCTCTTCATCAAACGCCATTACAACAACTGCTGCGCCATAACGCTTGACCAAGTTTGCTTGGCGTAAGAACTGTTCTTCACCCTCTTTTAGAGAAATAGAGTTAACAATAGGTTTGCCTTGAACACACTTTAGGCCCGCTTCTAAGATAGACCATTTGCTCGAATCAATCATTATGGGCACTCTTGAAATATCTGGTTCCCCAGCAATTAGATTAAGAAATTTAACCATGGCGTTTTCTGAATCTAACATTCCTTCATCCATGTTTATATCAATAAGCTGTGCTCCATTTTCTACTTGCTGTCTTGCAACCTGGATGGCTTCTTCAAAATTACCAGCCTCAATAAGTTTTCTAAAAATTGCTGATCCAGTAACATTAGTTCTTTCTCCAATGTTAATAAAAAGACCATTATCTAAGACCTCTAAGGGCTCAAGTCCGCTTAAAAGCATTGCATTAACTGGTTCTTTAACTGATCGTGGTGTGATGTCCTTTACAATTTCTTTGATCAGTTTGATGTGTTCTGGGGTAGTGCCGCAGCAACCTCCCACAATATTAAGAAAACCCTCTTCAGCAAAATCTTTAATTATTAATCCCATTTCTTTTGCTGTTTGATCGTATTCACCAAACTGGTTTGGCATGCCGGCGTTAGGATGTGCGCTAACATAACAATCTGCTATATCAGACAATCTTTTTAGAAAAGGTCTCATCTCTTCTGCTCCAAGGGCACAATTCAATCCAATGGATAATGGTTTTGCGTGTTTTACAGAATGCCAAAAAGCTTTGGTAGTTTGACCCGACAAAGTTCTTCCAGAAGCATCGGTTATCGTTCCCGAAATCATAATAGGCAGGTCAATATCTCTGTCAGCTGCAACGGTTTCAACTGCAAAAATCGCTGCTTTGGCATTAAGGGTGTCAAAAATTGTCTCAATTAAGATTAAATCTGCTCCGCCATCAATTAAAGCATTGGTCGCCTCGGTGAAAGTTTCTACCAATTGATCAAAATTAATATTTCTGTAAGAAGGATCTTCTACGTTTGGGCTCAAAGAACACGTTCTATTAGTTGGACCAAGGACTCCCGCTACAAAAATTTCATTGCCTGTTTTTTTCGTATGATAATCCGCAGCCTCTCTTGCAATTTTTGCTCCGGCCAAGTTAAGCTCATAAACCTTGCCTTCCATGTTGTAATCAGCCATTGAGGGTGCGTTTGAGTTAAATGTATTCGTTTCAATAATTTGCGAGCCCGCTTCGATATATTGTTTATGAATATTGAGGATTACTTCGGATTGTGTGATATTTAAGAGATCATTGTTGCCTTTTAGATCTGAGGCCCAATCTAAAAATAGTTTGCCCCGGTAATCGCTTTCGCTTAATTCATGAGATTGAATCATTGTGCCCATGGCGCCATCTAATAAGACGATGCCAGAGTCTAGCAGTTTAGTTAATTTTGCTCTTATTGAGATTTCTTTATTGGTCATGCAAATTAATATTTTAAAGTTACTTTAGCCCAATACTTAGATTAATCAGAATTTCCGTTTTAGCATTTGGATAATCGCTGCAATAGGACCAAATCACGATTTAAGACAGTTTAGAGTAAAAAGATCTTTTTTAAAACACTAAAGCCACCGTCTTGTTTTGGTTGCATAAACTTCAAACTGTTCCCCAAAAATTTTCTTCATAGCCCTCTCTTCTGGAATGATTTGAAACTTAGTTATAAACCCAACAAAGAGGCCGCACAGGATAACACCCCCAAGAGGATTAAATCTGATGCTTAGGCCAATTAAAACCAACAACATTCCCAAATACATTGGATTTCTAGAGAATTTAAAGACTCCTGAAGTCACAAGATGGGTTGCTGATTCGGGCTTAAGAGGGTTTACTGTGGTTTGATGTTTTTTAAATGCTCCAGCGGCTAACAAAAGTGTTGATCCCCCTGAGAGAAAGAATGCCAAGCTTAATTCGTTGGGAAAAAATAAAAAGCTAAAAAAAGTTACATCTTTTGAGAAGTAGATAGCTAAACCGCAAACTAGAGCAACTATTGGTGGAGGGATCTTGTTATCCATATTTTTATTCTTGCAAGAGAGAGGACGCCTCAGCTTTCTGGGTTCGAGAACCGAGTTCTGCTGCAATTTCGTTAGGAACAAGCATCGCTAAAGCATAGCTGACTATTTTCCATTCGCCATTTATGAATTTGATAACGCCAGTGCCTCTGCAATTTCCTAATTTTTCATTAAACAAAATTTCATCAAACCATCGCGTATCTCCGCCCCCCTCCCAGTTGCGCTCCAATACCGTATAAGTCCACCCGTGACCATCAGCAAATGCCTTTTCAGCATAAGCTTTAAATTCTTCTATCGTCCAACGTTCGGTTTTGTCTGTTCCTAAAAAAATGGCGTCCGGAGTGTATCTAGCAAAATAGGCTCTAAAATTTCCCTCATGAGCATCTTGATGAAGGCCGTCCAACAGAGCATTAATTAAAACCTCGTCGGCGGCGCGAATGCGATCATTTGAAGAGAGAGGATTAATAAATATAAATCCGCTGAACATAATAAGAATTAAAAATTTACTGTATCTGTATTCCATTGCTATTCGATTTTCAATTCGGGTTCGTATAAATAATTCTCTTAAATAATCTATTTTACGATTCACAGAGTATCATCTATTTGTGGAATTAAGAAAATATTCATCTAATGATTATCTGCCTCTACAAATGCTTTTAAATGATTTTGAGGTTTCTAAGTGGACAGCAAGCATTCCTTACCCCTTTTTAATAGAAGATGCAAAAAACTGGATTGATAAGCAAAATTCAAGAGATTATTGTTATGCCGTTTTGGTTGATAACGTTTTGATTGGGGATGTGGGGCTTTATCCCGCTAAAGATGCTTGTTTTGAGTTGGGTTATTGGATCGGAAGAGATTATTGGGGAGGAGGTTTTGCAACCAAGGCTTGCCAGGCACTATTTGGGGTGGTTAAAAATAAGATCTCTTCTGAGAAAATTTTTGCTACTTGCCAAATGGGTAATTCGCGCTCAGAAAAAATATTGAGCAATTTGGGTTTTATAAAAATTGAAGAAATTATGTCTTTTAGCAAAGCAAGAAATAAAACAACTGCTTGTTTAAAGTATCAACTCAAAAGGGTTGATTGTTAAATTTTTTATCAAGGGTTTTATAAAACTTAATGTATTTCTCTTCCACATAAAAATTACTCAATAAAAATAATCCAATTAGGTTTTATTAAAAAGTCTCCATTGACTTACATTATTGGTTGCACTTAAAACAAGCAATCCAGCAAATATTCCCAAATTTTTAACAAAATTTTGCATTTCATGGCCTACATCAGTATTAGGGTATTCATTCCAAAAATCATGCATGCCAATGTTTATACAAATGGTTAGTCCGGCAAGAATAATTGCAGATTCTTTAATCCGATATCCTGTTATGAGCATCAAACTCAAAACTATCTGCAACACTATTGTTAGCGGCAAAAGAATGTCTATAAATGGAATATTATGCAGCGTCATATACTCTACCATGAAGTCATATCTTGGAATTTTTGTTATGCCTGGATATAAGAAATATAAACCCAGCAATATTCTTCCAGTTGTGATTGCAATTTTTTCCATTTTTTTCCTTTTTTTATATGTATGCATTATGCACGTTTTTTTCTGACCAAAAGAAATAGTTTTTTATTTAACAGTCGCTAACTGGTTTTGAACAGAGAATTAGATTTTGAGTCTCATATCAAACATCATATAAGATCTTAGTGACTTTTTGTCCAAGGACTTAAATCAATTGAAAGAATATTATATTTTTTGTAATCCTCTAAATCATTTAAGGGGTGTATTGCTGGGGATTGATAAATTTCTTCACTCTGTTGATAGAATCTATTAGATAAAAAACTTGCCTTAACTTTTTTCCCCTCATAAAGGGTGAGTCCGTTATTAATATTAAAAGAGTCTGGGTCTTTATCTTTGCTGAGATAAAAATATACTCCCGCAACAACTGCGCTGGCAATTAGGATGTTGTTGTCACTATCATCATCTTGGTTATGTAAGCATTCTGGTGGTGTTGGATAAATCGCAATACATGGTTCATGAGATGCGTAAATATTTGGATAAAAGAATAATAAAGATATAAAAGATATTTTTTTAAACATTTGTCTCTCCTTTTAATTCTCTGTCCAAGCTTGCTCCACCGTCACTGAGTAGATGCAAACAGTGAATTAGATTTTTGTCATTTTTGAACTTTTTG
>JAYNII010000007.1:0-54037 GCA_038108875.1 Gammaproteobacteria bacterium
ATTTAGCTGATCAGCAGTATTTTTTTTATCAATTAGCATAAATGGCTTAAGCTTTTCAAAAGGTGCATGAATTTGTTGGTCAAATCCATAGCTTTGTAAAATATCATTAATAAGCTTGTAATCATTCTTCCTTAGCTTAAGAGTTTTTAAACTCATCTTTGATTCATAGGCCATTCCATATGCTATCGCTTCCCCGTGCATCAATTGAGACCCAAAGAAGTGTTCCAGAGCATGACCTACCGTATGTCCAAAATTTAAGAATGCCCGGACTCCTTGCTCTTTTTCATCAATGGAGACAATTTTGGCCTTGATCTTTAATGATTGCGTAATTATTTTCTTTAGGTGACTGGAATCCCGAGCAAGGATCAATTTTGAATATTTTAGGAGGTATTTTGCAAAATTTTTATCATCAATGAGTGCGTGTTTGATTATTTCTGCTAACCCTGATTTGTATTCTCTTTCCCCAAGAGAATCAAGAAAATCTGTATCAATAAATACTCCTTTAGGATTGTAAAAAGCTCCTACTAGATTCTTGCCTGAGGGCAGGTTTATGGCTGTTTTCCCGCCAACAGATGAGTCAACTTGGGCAAGGAGGGAAGTAGGTACTTGGAAATAGCTGATGCCTCTCATATAAGTACTGGCTACAAAACCGCTGAGGTCCCCAACTACTCCGCCACCGCATGCAACAACTCCATCAGTTCTTAAGAAAGTATTTTTACTTAAAAAGTTGTGAATTTTTTGAAAGTTAACAAAGGACTTTGATTTTTCTCCCGGGGATATTTCATAAACATAGACTTTTATATCTTGTGAAGTGAGAATTCGTTTAATTTTTGAAATATATAAATTAGGGATATTTTTATCTGTTAGGAGAAGTATCTTCTTTTCTTTGGAAATCAAACTATGAAAGGTATCAGCAGAACATGCGCCCTTTCCAATAAAGACTGGATATTTTGCATTTCCTTTTCCAATGAGTAATCTATTTAACATCTTTTATTAAATTAATTGCCAGCTGAGTAACTTGGTTTTTAGATAATCCACTTGTATCAATTGTATGATTGGCAACACTTCTATACAGGGTATCTCTTTCCGCCCGCATTTTTATCAGGGTATTATATACATCCCCCTTATTTAGTAATGGTCTTTTAGAGTCATGACCCACTCTCTTAAATTGTTCATCTAAATTGACATCCAAGAAAATTGAAAAGGATTTGGTAAGAATTTTTAAATTAGCTTTCTTTAGAACTATGCCTGCACCTGTTGAAATTACACAATTTTCTTTCTTTGAAAGCAGAGCAAGAGCGCTTGTTTCAAGGGTTCTAAATTTATCTTCACCTGTTTTAAATATATCAGTAATTGGTTGTTGGGAAGTTTCTTCTATCCAGTTGTCGATATCATACCAATCTAACGAGAGACTCTTGGCTAATTCTTGCCCAAGAGATGTTTTACCAGATCCAGTTGGGCCTACTAGATAAATTTTCATGAAATTAATTTTAGCATTTAAAGCACACTTATAATTTCGTAATATGTCTAATTAATGCAGATGATACGTTTAATACAATCACTCCTGACGCTTGGTATAGTGGGAACTATTTCTGCGATTCTAGTTATTGTTGGCGGCTATATCTTTTTTAAGCCAAGCTTGCCTGAGATTGAGTTGGTTGATGAAAATACTTTGATTTCACCGGTGCAAATCTTTTCCTCAGATGAAGTGTTGTTGGCAGAATTTGGCGAACAAAAAAGAAGAACGCTTTCATTTCAAGAAATTCCATATAACGTCAAATATGCTTTTTTAGCTGCAGAAGACGATTCTTTTTTTGAGCACGAGGGATTTCGATTGCTCTCTTTTGCAAGAGCGTTGTTTCAAATTATCCAACAAGGAGAAATCGTTAGCGGAGGGGGAACCATTACTATGCAAGTAGTAAGAGGTTATTTACTAAGCAGAGATCAAAACGTTGTGAGAAAGCTTAAGGAGATTTATCTTGCCTTTGAGCTAGAGAGTATGGCAACAAAAGAGGAAATTTTTGAGCTTTATATAAATACCTTCTTTTTTGGTAATCGCTCCTATGGGGTTCAGGCAGCTGCGCAAACCTATTTTTCAAAGAATGTCGATCAACTAACCTTAGCAGAGGCTGCAATTATTGCAGGTACTGCACAACGCCCATCCGATGTAAACCCAATTCGCTCACCTGAAAGGGCAGTATCAAGAAGGAATTGGATTTTAAAAAGAATGTATTCCCTTGGTTATATTGGAAAAGGTGAATATTTGCTGGCAAAGATGGAGCCTTTAAACGTAAAACAAGATATTTTTAATTTTGAAGTAGATGCAAGATATTTTGCAGAAGTAATAAGGCAATCTTTAATAGATCATTACGGTCTGAGAGTTTATAAAGAAGGGTGGAAAGTTTTTTCTACCTTGGACAGTGAGCTTCAAAATAATGCACTTGCAGCACAGGCAAAAAATCTTCTAGCTTATGATAAACGACAAGGCTGGAGAGAACCTAAGAATATAAACGTATTATTTACGCAAGAGGATTTTGCTGAGTTAGCTGCTGGAAGATTTGAATTATTATTCGAGAACCTTGAAGAGGATGCAGAACTTGGTTCCTCAAATTCTCTTATTGCAAAATTGCGAACTTCATTTGACACAATGCACGGATTTAGAGAGCTTCACAAGGGCTTGGTTGTTGATATTAAACCCAGAAGAGTCATGATCTTAAAGGAAGATCTTAATCTAGTAGTTATGAATTGGGATGAAAATCTGCAGTGGGCTAGAAAAAGAATTTCAATTGATTCTTTTGGTCCAAGACCTCAGAACTTTTATGATGTGTTAAAACTTGGCGATCTTATATTTTTTAAATCCGAAAACGATCAACTGCTCCTTGAACAAATGCCTGTTGCAGAGTCAGCAATTGTTTCACTTAACCCCAAATCGGGTGCCATAAAGACCTATATAGGCGGCATAAATTTCACTAACAGTAATTTTGATAGAGTTAGAATTTCTTATCCTCAAACCGGTTCCAGTTTTAAACCGTTTATCTACGCTGCAGCCTTTAATGCTGGTTATTCTGGCGCATCTGTCATCAACGATGCCCCAATTATTTTTGAAGATAAGAATTTAGAAAGTTATTGGAGACCGGAGAATTACACTAAGAAATTTTATGGAGACACCAGGCTTAGGGAAGCTTTGATTCAATCTATTAACATAGTAACTGTTAAACTTTTGAGAGAAATTGGTATTGACGAAACAAGACTGTTTCTTAATGCCTTAGGATTTGATGAGAGTAGACTTAATCCTGATCTATCTTTAGCATTAGGTTCCTCAAGTTTTTCACCCCTAGAGATGGCAAGGGCTTACAGCTTAATTGCCAACCTTGGAAATCCTATTAACCCATATTTCATTGAGAGAATCGAAGATAGGCATGGGAATGTAATCTTTGATCACAAGCAGATGGTTCAAGAAAGTGTAGAGCTAATTTTTCCTTGGATTAGTAATTCAGGAAATCAAGAAGATCCATTTCAGATTCTTCCAGAATTATCAAATCCGAAGATAGACCCAAGAGTATTTTTCTTAGTGAAGGATATTTTAAAAGAGGCTTTGAAGAGAGGAACTTCTGGGAGAAAAACAAAGATACTTGATAGGGACGATATCGGTGGTAAAACTGGAACCACGAATGATGCAATTTCTACTTGGTTTTCAGGATTCTCTGAGGAATTGGTTACTACCATTTGGGTGGGAACAGATGATTTTTCTTCACTTGGTAAAAATGAATTTGGTTCATCGATAGCGTTACCAACATGGGTTGATTTTATGGAGGAATCCCTAGATATAATTCCAGAAAGAGCAGGAAAAGTTCCTGCTGGTGTGAGCTATATAAGGGTAAACAGAGATACTGGACAACCTACAAAGGATATATCAGAAAAATCTTATTTCGAGATTTCTTTGGACTGATTATTTGAAAATACTCTCTTGGAGACCTTCCCAATAGTTATCCAAGTACGAGGAAGGCAAATCCTTTAAAGATCCCCTCAAAAATCTAGCAATTAGACCTTCAAGATTGGTAGTCAAAATCTGAGCTCCAATACCAGGTGTAAGTATTAACTCTTTTGGATTTACTTGTAAGATTTGTTTAATGTTTAATTCGTATCTATCAAAAAATTGATTCACTTTCTCTTCAACATTTTTTTCATCTGGAGATAGCGCTTCTCTTGAGAGGATTCTGCAAAACCCTTTATTCTTTTCTATAAAAACTACAGAAAAGTAGAAGATGTTTTTTAACTTTTCTCTGGTTGTTAGTTTTTCTTCTTTTTTAATGAAGTTCATTCTATCGAAAATAGTTGCATCACAGAATTCAAATAATTCTTGAAAAATCATTCTCTTGCTTGGAAAGTGACGATAGAGTGCTGCTTCAGTAATTCCAGATTCTTTTGCAAGTAAAGCGGTAGTTATTTTTGTTGTGTTGCTCTTTTCTAGTAACTTTAGCAAAGTTTGCAGTATTAAATCTTTTCTATTTTCCTTCATACGCTAAGACAAATGTAACTCTAAGGATGGTCTAATCAAAGATAATTGACTTAAAAAATTATTTTTTATTTCATCTAACCTAGCCTGCGAATCTGCTTCAAATCTTAATACTAATTTAGCTGTGGTATTGGATGCGCGTAAAAGCCCCCAACCATCCTCAAAATCAACTCTTAAACCATCTATTGTATTTAATAGGCCTTTATGAAAGACAGCAGATTTCTTGAAATCATCAACGATTTTGAATTTATCTTCCTCAGTAACATTTATATTGAGTTCAGGAGTAGAAAAGGTCTTAGGGTATTTGTTGATCATTTCAGCTAAAGAGTTTTTTGAATTGGCTAAAATTTCTAAAAGCCTAACACCCGCATAATGACCGTCATCAAATCCATACCAATTGTCGTTAAAGAAGATGTGTCCACTCATCTCACCAGCAAGAAGCGCACCAGTTTCTCTTAATTTATTTTTTATATGAAAATGTCCGGTAGGAGACATGATTGGGTTTCCACCATTTTTGGTAATAGTTTTAGGTAAGTTACTAGTACACTTAACATCAAAAATAATGTCCCCATTATTTTTTTGGAGAATATTTTCTGAAAAAAGCATCATTAATTGATCGGGAAAGATAGCTTGGCCAAGATTATCAACCACACCTAGTCTATCTCCGTCACCATCAAATGCGAGTCCTACATCTGCCTCTGAGCTTAGTACCGATTCAATGACATCCTGTAAGTTTTCTAATTTTCCAGGATCAGGATGATGGTTTGGAAAATTTCCATCTACCTCTGAGTACAGTTCAATAAGCTCGCATCCAATTTCTCTGAAGAGCTTTGGTGCTACTGCTCCTGCAGCTCCATTCCCACAATCTATAACAACTTTTAGATTGCTAAAATTTGCTTTTACCCTCGAAATCACTTCGGAAATATAGTCATCTATCTGAGAAGCATCCCTGATATTTTTACCAGAAGGTCTCTGCTTTATCTCTGAGTTTATTAGTAGCTTTAGCTCTTCTCCGGCGACGGGCTTGTCATTTATAACCGTTTTAAAGCCGTTATGATTTTTAGGATTATGACTTCCTGTTATCATTACACCACTTTTATGTGGAGTATTTTTAGCAGCAAAATATAACAGCGGGCTAGTCACCAATCCTATATCGATGGTGTTAATACCTCTTTGATTTAAACACTCTATAAAAAAATTTTTAATATGAGGGCCTGAAAGTCTTCCATCTCTTCCAATAACCAACGTATCAATGTTTTCCTTAAAGCACTTTACAGATATGGCATGGGCAATATGCTCCAGTGCATTATCAGAAAAATCATCTGGAAAGATTCCTCTTATATCGTATTCTCGAAAGATAGATAAGTTCATAATTTATAAGCTAAGTGTGATTATTTTATAATGATTTGACATAATATCTCAGGTTTAATAATGTTTCTTAATACTGACTCGAAATTCATCTGGCTTAACGGCAAGTTCTCTGCATGGGATGAGAGCAAAATTCACATGCTTACCCACACATTGCACTATGGAATGGGTGTTTTTGAAGGTGTAAGAGCTTATGCAAATAATAATCAGCATGGCAGAGTATTCCGATTACAAGATCACACAAAAAGACTATTTGATGCTGCAAATAAAATAGACTTAAACATCCCATTTTCCATGGATGTTATTAATGAAGCCCAAATAAGCACCTTAAGAAAGAATAAGCTGACAGAGGGATATATACGTCCTATAGTTTTTTTAGGAAATGAGTCTATGGGACTAAGGGCGCGTGATCTTTCTGTTAATGTCGCGATAGCTTGTTGGGAATGGCCATCTTATATGGATCCAGCAAAAAAAGAGCAGGGCATAGATATCATTAAATCACCCTACGGACAGTATGAGAATCCACTTTATTCAAATAATAAGATCATAGGAACCTACGTCAACTCTATCATGGCATTGCATGATGCTCTTAGAAAGGGAGCAGATGAAGCTCTGCTTCTTGACAAGAATGGCAATATTTCTGAGGGTAGCGGCGAAAATCTTTTTATTGTTAAAGATAAAAAATTATTCACTCCAACTGTTGATTACTGTCTAAATGGAATTACTAGGCAAAGTATTATTGCTATAGCTCAATCAATAGAACTTGAGGTTCATGAATCTGTTTTAAAGATCGATGACCTCATGAATGCAGACGAGGCATTTTTTACAGGAACTGCGGTTGAAGTTATGCCAATTAAATCTATTGATAATAATCTAATAGGTATAGGGAAAAGAGGACCTATAACAGAAATACTACAAAGCAAATATACCCAAATAGTTCGTGGAGAAGATAAAGATTTTTCTCATTGGCTAACTGCAATCAACTAATCTTTGAAAAAACTAAATATTGGTATCCTGAGTTATCGAAGCGCTCCTTTTAGCGGAGGTCAGGGTATATATGTTTATGAAATTTCAAAAATTTTAAAAGGTTTAGGTCACAAGATCACAGTTATCTCAGGTCCGCCATACCCTTACCTTGATCGAGATATCAAATTGATCAAGCTCCCTGGTCTCAATCTATTTTCTACCTTCAATTTCAAAGATAGATTAGTTAAATTTAGAAAAAAACATCCAAAATCTCTCGATGACTTCTATGAGTTTTTTATTGCTTTGATTGGTGGCTTTCCTGAGATGAGGACATTTGGTAATCGGGCCAAAAGGTTAATTAAGCCGGGAGACTTTGATATATTGATTGATAATCAATGCCTTGCTTATGGATTGCTTGATTTACAAAAACATACTCCAATCTTAACGGTCATCCATCATCCCATATCTAAAGATAAGTATTTTGAACTGCTTTTTTCAAAGAGCGTTATTAGACGATTTTTCATCAGGCGTTGGTATGGGTTTCTTAGAATGCAAAAAAAGGTTTCTAAAAACATGCAATACATTGTTACTCCTTCAAGTAGTTCACAAGCGGATATAAATAGAGATTTCGGCGTCAAGATGAATAGGATTTCAGTTATTCCAAATGGAATAGATAGTGCTATTTTTACTCCCCTTAACAATAGAAAGGAATTTCAAAATAACTATAGAGTTATTACAACTGCAAGCGCAGATGTTCCCCTTAAAGGCTTAAGCTTTACAATCCGGGCAATCCATCATTTAAAAGAATTGTTTCCAAAGATTCATTTGACTGTTATTGGTCAACCTAAAAGCGGGGGATACACTGAAAGGTTAATAGATGAACTCGATGTTTCTGAGTATATATCATTTAAAACCAATCTTTCAAAAGCTGAGATAGCTTTTGAGTATGCCTGCAGTTCGGTTGCTGTAGTAAGTTCATTGTATGAAGGCTTTGGTTTTCCAGTGGGAGAAGCCATGGCATGCAACGTGCCTTTAATAGCAACCAAAGTAGCATCTATACCTGAAATAACATCCTCCTACGCTACGCTTGTAAAACCTGATTCCTCGTCTGAGATAGCTAATGCTTTGGTAGAGATATTTCAAGATTACGCTGTATTTCAGGCCAGGGCATTCGAAGGATTAGCCCATATTCAAAATAATTTTAATTGGGAGAAGCTGGCTCTAAGGTATCAAGATCTGTTGTTTAGAATTTTGGAGGAACGTCATGCTGACCTTTGATCTTGAAAATATTTCACTAAACACTCAAGCCCCAAATATTCTTGACTTAGGTTGTGGAGAAGGGAGGCATATTTTTGGCTGCATGACCGTTTTTAAAAACGCTAAGATAATTGGTATTGATATGCACTTAGAATCGCTTGCAAAGTGTATCGAAGGGCATGCTTTTTTTATTGGCCATAATAATTGTAAGAATATCTATTCACAAGCTTCTATATATAATCTACCTTTTAGGGATAAATCATTTGATCTTATTATTTGCTCAGAAGTTATGGAGCACTTAGAAGATTACAAAAAAGCTATTGAGATAATTCACTCTCTACTAAAAGATGACGGAACCCTTTTAATAAGCGTCCCTTCTTTTTTTCCTGAAAAAATTTGTTGGCTCTTATCGGATAAATATCAAAAAACACCAGGAGGACATGTACGAATATTTAGAAAATCTGTTCTTGAAAATGATCTAAGGCTTTATGGATTTAGGAAAATCAGCAGCAAGAGATTTCATGCATTTCATTCTCCTTATTGGTGGCTTAGATGTTTATTTTGGAAGAATCAGGAGAAGAGTTTTTTAGTTAAGTGGTATAAAAAATTTCTTGAATATCAGATATTAAATAGAACGCCTATTTTGGATGTTGTTGAGAGCTTTTTGAATCCTTTATTGGGTAAAAGCGTGTCCTTTGTTTTTAGAAAACATAATGCTAGTAAATAAAAAGTTTAAAGATAAAAAGGTCAAAGATTTAATTACTGCTTTAGGGAGTTTTATCCTTAGCAAACAATCTCAGGATGGGAGCATTCCAAGTTCAGATGACGGTTCTCACGATCCATGGGATCACTTGGAATCAGTCATGGGTTTGATTGTTGCGAAGGAGTATGAGGGAGCATTAGCTGGAATTAATTGGATGCTCAATGCACAGAATAGGGACGGCAGTTGGTACAACACCTATAAGGGCTCTAGACCCATTCATAAGAATAAGCAAAGCAATCACGCAGCTTATCTTGCGACCACTGTTTATCATTACTATCTAGCAACTAACGATTTCAGTATCATAGAGAAAACTTATCCCGCTTTAAAAAGCGGATATTCCTTTCTAAAGACCATGATTTCACCTACCGGAGCATTTGCTTGGAATATGGATGAAGATGGGATAATTGCTTCCGACTTTTTAATTGCAGGCAACAGCTCTATCTTTAAAAGTCTTGAGTGCTTATTTCATATTTCTCAACTTGCGCAAGATAAGCTTCTAGAGCACCAATGTATTGATGCTATGAAAGGTATTAGGAAAGCATTTTGCGATATTAAGAATAATTTTGATCTAACACTTGATCGAAGTCGATTTTCTATGGATTTTTATTATCCAGCTCTCTGTGGCCTTCCTTTTGATGAAAAGATTTTCTTTAGAGCTTTCGAGGCATTTTACGTTCCAGGATTGGGTATTAAATGTGTAGTAGAGGAACCGTGGGTAACCGTTGCTGAATCGTGTGAATGTGCTTTGGCATTATTAAAAATTGGTTATTCAAGAAAAGCCAAATTGTTACTTTCTGAGGTTTTTAAGATCAGTGATGAAGAAGATATTCCTTTTATGGGTTGGCAATATAGGGAACAAATCTTTTGGCCTGAGGAAAAACCAACATGGACAGCAGGAGCAATGCTTTTACTGTTAGATGCTCTGTATCAAGATACTTTGACTGCTAGGATATTTATGGATTCTATAGTTTTTGCAGACATACAATAGTATCTTCTCGATCAACTATGCTAAAACCTTCATTAATAGCTTCTTGCATAACTTTGTAGGGCGCAAGACCTCCTTTAGAGGAGTCTTCGTAAATGTCATGGAACACGATAACTCCACCTTCTGCAACATGTTCTTTCCAAGAATGATAGTCTTCTAAAGCCGTTTCAAATGCATGGCCTCCATCAATAAATAGAAGGCCTAATTTTTCATTCCAAACTCCAGCTATGTCTCTCGATTTCCCTATTAGAGGAAAGATTTTTGAAGATAAATTATTTTCTTGCAGGTTTTTTATTAGTATAGGTAGGGTATTTACTTGATTAAGATTCTTATCAAATATATCTCGGTCAAAATACTCTTGATCAGCTTGGTGTTCTTCTGATCCTATATGATGATCTAGAGTAAATACTTTCTGATTGCTATCCTTAAGTTCATAAGCCAGCAAATGAGCGGATTTACCACAAAAGGAACCAATTTCTAGAGCAGGCCTGTTCAAACAAAATTTACCGCACCATTTCATTAAAGCTTTACCCTCATGCAGAGGCATAAAGCCCTTTAGAGAAAAAATTTTCTCTAATGATTTATTCATATACTTTTTTTCCTAAGCTAGATTTAAACCTTCTGTGTTGCCATAAATATTCCTCTGGATGTTTCTGAATACTTTTTTCAATTAATTCCATGATTTTTCTTTCAGAAAAATTACCTTTTACTTCAGTGATCTCAAGATTCAAAACAAGGTTCTCCATCCATGAATCCAAAAGGAATACTTTACATCCTGTGATAATTTGGATCCTTTCAATGGTATCTATAGTGAAGCAATCAACTCCAAAAAATTCAGAAGCTTGAGCATTTTCTTTGCCGTAATCTTGGTCAATAGCGTATAAAATCATTTCTCTTTCCTTGAGCAGTTTTACTAATTTCCTAACCTCTTTCCTATCAATTGTTCCCTTAAGTGATTTTCTTCTTCCCCCATCTTGGAGTTTGTTTATGAGCACATTGTTATGCTTTCTACCCATACCGATGATGGGCCTATACAATCCAAATATTCTTGCATCTAGTTCTAAGTGAAGACTGTGTTTAAAGATAATTAGTCCGCCTTGATCATTTTCCTGTAAGAGGTTAATTCCCATTACAGAGTGCGGAACGTGTTTTTTGATTTTTTGATTGGACCAGAACCAAGCTATTGCTGTATCAAACAGAGATTGGCCAACATAATATGCATTATCTTTATAAAGCTTATCTCTAAAAATCTGATCTTTGTCTGGAAAACAAAGATCAATATTTTTTTTAGCAAACTTCATTCTTTTATTGCCTGAGATAAGGATGATTTTTCCAATCCATCTGCCAAGGTGTCTCTGTGCAGACCAGGGTAGGAAAGATAGAATTCTTAGGATTTGTATAACAATAATCATTTTGATGGAGTCTATAATAGCCCTTATCGGAAAAAATTAATAAATGCAGCTTTTTTTGTACAACTTTTTTTATTTGTTATGCATGCCTCTAATTTTTCTACATTTGTTTTATAAAGCCATTAAAGATTCCACTTATATAAAAGATCTAAAAAGTAGATTTGGATACATCGCGCATGCAAACACTCATCCTCTATGGATTCATGCTGTGAGTCTTGGAGAAGTTATTGGAGTTGAACCGCTAGTTAGAATTCTTGAAAAGGATAACGATATTGTCATCACTGTTACTACTGGCACTGGTTATAGAAAGGCTAAAGAAATTTTCTCTAGACATAGAGTTTCTTACGCACCCTGGGATTTTTCTTTGTGTGTGAAGTTATTTTTGAAAAGACTCTCACCTAAAGCACTTATTATTTTTGAGACTGAGATTTGGCCGAATATGATTTTGCAATCAAAGAAATTTGGGACAAAAATTGCTTTGGTTAATGGCAGGCTGAATGAAAAATCTTTTAGCCGCTATAAAACCGCTAAAGGTTTTTTTATTGATGTACTTCAAGCCATAGATATATATTGCGTTCAAACCCAAACACATCTGACAAGATTCGAACAACTTGGAGTAGATCCAAATAAGATTCGATCACTTGGTTCAATGAAATTTGATATGCAATCGACCGCAGATAACTCTTTTTATGATTTTAGAAAATATGTTTTATTGGCTAGCACCCACTCTGACGAGGAAGAAAAGATCATTGATATCTTAACTAATCCCTCAATACAGATGAATTACAAGATGATCATATGTCCTAGACATCCTGAAAGAGCCCAAGAAGTTGCAAATATCTGCCTTAACAAAGGCCTTAAAACAGCCTTATTTTCAAAAGTAACTAATCATCTTGCAATGTTAGAAGATGATGTCGTTCTCATTATGGATGAGATTGGCTATTTACACTCACTATACAAAAACGCTCAATTTTGTATCTTAGGAGGATCATTCATAGCTCATGGTGGGCATAACATTATTGAGCCTGCATTCCATCATTGTCCTGTAATCTCAGGTCCTCACTTCTTCAACTTTGAAGCCATATTCAATGAATTTATTGATGCAAAGGCATGTTTTATTGCGGATAATTATGCAGAACTTTTAGAACTAATTAGCAATCTCAGTATGGAAGATTTAGAGCAAGTTGCTCATAGAGCAAGCAATATTGTTCAACAACACAAAGGCTCAGCAGCAAAACAAGCTGAGGTTGTACAGGAGGTAATTCAAAGATGAAACTAATAACAGCCATAATAAAACCTTTTAAGCTAGAGGACGTAAAAAATGCTCTAGAAAATATTGGAATTCGAGGTATGACAATTACTGAAGTAAAAGGGTTTGGAAGACAGAAAGGTCATACAGAATTATATCGTGGCGCAGAGTACGTCATAGATTTCCTCCCTAAATTAAAAATAGAGATTGCAGTGCATGACGAAATGTTAGATGAAATCATACAAACTATCCAAGCAGCAGCATCTACAGGAAAAATAGGAGATGGAAAAATTTTTGTCTCCACTTTAGAAAACGTAATTAGAATAAGAACAGGCGAGGTTGGTGAAGAGGCTTTATAAATTTTTTCGATGAAAGCCATTGTTCTCGCTGGGCCTACAGCTTCTGGTAAAACAAAAATCGCTGAGGCGTTACTAGATCGTTATCCTAATTTATTTAGGATCATTAGTGTTGATTCCGTGATGGTCTATAGAGAATGCAATATTGGATCAGGCAAACCCACCCAAAAAGAACTTCTTCAATATCCCCATGAGTTGATTGATCATCTCTCTTTACCAGATATCTTCACTGCTTTTGATTTTTTGAAAACGTCTAATGCCTTGATTCAGCAAATTAAATCCCAAAATCAAGTTCCTTTATTTGTAGGCGGCAGCATGATGTATATCAATGCCCTTAAAAACGGTCTCTCCAATGATACCCAAGCAAGTCAAGTCTTGCGAAATGCATTGCGCGCTAAAGAGGAGTCCAATCCAGGAATCTTGCACAAGGACTTGCTTGCATTAAATCCTCTCGAGGCAGAGAAGATTGCTGAGAATGATCTTGTAAGACTCATACGGGCAATAGAGCGTGCTACTATGCCATCCACTGGTGAAAAAATTAAGGGTTTAGCATCTTCAAAACTTCTCGAGATTGGCTTGGTTCCTCATGACAGGAGTGTTTTACATAAAAATATTGAACAACGCCAGCAAGAAATCATTTCCGCTGGATTGCTTCAAGAGTGCAAAAATATATTGACTAAACATGTGTTGCCAGCATTTCACCCAATTCAAAAAGCAGTTAATTACAAACAAGGCTTTCAGGTCATAAGGAATCAGATTCCAGAAGAAGAGTTATTCCAACAATCCTTGATTGCTACCAGACAACTTGCAAAAAAACAGTTAACTTGGATGCGTTCTTGGGGAAAGATGAAATTCTTTGATTTAATGGATGAAAGGAAGTTGTTCCAATATATTGAGAAATCCCTAGAAATATAGCAAAAGCTATTTAATTATTTCAAAAAGACCCTATATTTACTTATATATATATCTACGTTTGAGGAAGATGAAATGAATTGGGACAATAACCAAGATCCTTGGGGTAAAAAAAATCAGGATCCTCTTGATTTTGACGACCTTATGAAAAAATTTATGGGAGCATTTTCAGGGAAATCTGGAAGTAACGGTTCTACCCCGCCTTCTGGAATGAAGATGTCTTCCGGCAAGTTTTTAAGTTATTTTTTATTTGGTGCTTTAATTATCTATGCATCTATGTGCGTTTATCAAGTTGATACTTCTGAGCGAGCTGTAATTCTTAGATTTGGCAAATATTATCAAGAAACTGGTGAAGGTCTTAATTTTATGATTGCTGGTATAGATGAGAAATTCCAAGAAGATATTACCGTTACTAGACGCTTCTCACAGACAGCAAACATGCTTACAAGGGATGAAAACCTTGTTGATGTAACAGTGTCAGTTCAATACAGGATCAAGTCTCTCAAAGATTTTGTTTTGAATGTTAAAGATCCTGAATCTTCTCTTCGAGAAGCAACCGAAAGCGCTTTGCGTCATGTTGTTGGAGATAATACCTTAGAAGAAACACTCACAACAGGAAGGGAAGTCCTTGCTCAAAATGTCCAAACAAGACTGCAAAACTATCTAGATGCATATGGTACTGGCTTGAATGTTCAACAGGTTAACATAGAAAAAACTGATCCTCCTGCTGCAGTTAAAGATGCCTTTGATGATGTGGTAGCTGCACGCGAAGATAAAGTTCGTCTGCAGAATGAAGCAGAGCGCTATGCGCTTTCAATAGTTCCAGAGGCAAGAGGTCAGGCAGTGGCAAGAATTCAAGCAGCCGAAGCTTATCAAGAAGAAGTTATCGCCAAAGCTGAAGGAGAAGTAGTTAGGTTTGAAAAACTATTAACTGAATACCGAAAAGCTCCAAAAGTCACTAGAGATAGGCTCTATCTGGATGCAATGCAAAGTGTGCTCTCAAACTCAACTAAGGTTATGGTTGATGTTGAAGGCGGCAATAATTTATTGTACCTGCCACTAGATAAGATTATGGAGCAAAATAAGAAACCAGAGGACGAAAAGTAACATGAGCAAAAGTTTTAATTTATTAGTATTAGCAGGTTTATTGATTGGGCTCGTCGTTAACAGTATTTACATTGTTAACGAGAAAGAGAAGGCCATTGTGTTTCAGTTTGGAGAGGCCATTAAGCCAAACGTTCCTGTTGGCATTCACTTTAAGTTGCCTTTGATACAAAACGTTAAAAAATTTGATGCTCGGCTTCAAACGCTTGATGAGGAAGCAGATAGAATCCTCACTATTGAGAGTAAATATTTAATGGTCGATTCCTTTGTAAAATACAAAATTATCGATGTTTTAACTTTTTATCGAGCAACGAGTGGCAGTTTTTTGAACTTAAATAATTTGCTTGCGCAGAGAACAGAATTTGAGCTTAAAAATCAATTCGGTAAGAGAACCGTTACCGAACTTGTGTCGGGTGAAAGGGATGAATTAATGAGAACCATGCGAAAAAATTTAGGTACATCGGTTTCTGATTTGGGTATCGAGGTTATTGATTTTAGAGTTAAACAAATAGATTTACCTCCTGAATTGAGTAATTCTGTTTACCAGAGGATGAGAACGGAGAGAACCAGATTGGCAGAAGAATTAAGATCTGAAGGAAAAGAGATGTCTAATGAAATCAGGTCCAAGGCAGACAAACAACAAGTTATCATTCTTGCAGACGCATATAAAGAAGCAGAACAGATCAAGGGTGAGGGCGACGCCAAGGCAGCTGCTATTTATGCAGATGCATTCTCAAAAGATCCTGAGTTTTACGAATTTACGAGAAGCATAAAAGGTTATACCTCTACTTTTAAGGAAAAATCTGATGTAATGCTGATTGATCCAAAGTCTGACTATTTCAAATACTTGAATAAATCTGATGGCGCTAAGCCATAATTAGATGAGTGCTACTCTAATCTTGGGTCTTCAATGGGGCGATGAAGGCAAAGGTAAGATAGTTGATGCATTGAGTAAAGATGCAGATATAGTTTGCAGATTTCAAGGTGGCCATAATGCCGGACATACCCTTAAGGTAAACAACGAAAAAAGGGTATTGCACCTTATTCCCTCAGGTATATTGCATCCTCGGATAACCTGTGTCATTGGCAACGGAGTAGTGTTATCGCTTCACTCGTTGCTGCATGAGATCGAAAATCTGCAAATGACTGGTATTAATTTCACTGATCGCTTTTTCATTTCAAAGAATTGTTCTCTAATTTTAGCTAGCCACGTGGCAATTGACCAAGCTCGAGACAAACACGAAGGCATCGGAACCACAGGCAGAGGTATTGGTCCTGCTTACGAGGACAAAGTTGCCAGAAGGTCTATTAGACTTGGAGATTTATTTGATGAGGAAACGCTCCCGGCAAAACTAGAAAAACTAGTGAGCTATCACAACACTGTCTTACAGGAGATCTACCAAGCTAAGCCAGTTGATGTTAAATCCATCAGTGAAGAACTCCAAGCCCAAAGAGAAAAGTTAAAACCCTTTATTGCAGATGTTACAGAGCTTTTGAAAACTAGTTACAACTTGGGAAAAAAAATAATTTTTGAAGGAGCGCAGGGTTCGATGCTTGATATTGATCATGGCTCCTATCCTTATGTAACTTCTTCATCAACTACTGCAGGTGGCGTGGTATCTGGCTCAGGGTTTGGTGCCAGGAATATTACAAGAACCATTGGTATTATTAAAGCTTATTGCACCAGGGTTGGAGCAGGACCTTTTCCTACTGAATTATTTGATCAGGCTGGCAGACATATGGCAACAATTGGCAATGAATTTGGATCCACCACCGGAAGACCAAGGCGTTGTGGCTGGCTCGATTTAAAAGCTTTGGAACAAATTGTTTTTACGAATTCAATTTCCGAGTTATGTATTACTAAACTGGATGTATTGACAGGTTTAGATACCATCAATGTTTGCATAGATTACGATCATGATAACAAACCTGTCTACCAGTCCTTTCCTGGGTGGACAGAAAATATTGAGACTTGTGGAGAGTTTTCCAATTTACCCCAGGCCGCTCAACAGTATCTTGCATACATTCAAGATTTCCTCGGCATTCCCATCAAGCTTATTTCAGTAGGCCCCGAAAGAGAAAGTATCTTTTCTAAATAATTATTATTTGCTTGCTCTTATGAGGAAGGCTATAGTTTCTAACAATTTCAAAAATATTAGGGGGCCTAATGAAGAAGATAGTTTTTTCATTTTTATTAATTGGAATATTTTTTACTGCATTTTTCTTATTCTTTGGGATTTCAAAAAAGTTTGGACAACTTGAGGGTTCAGGAATTATTGAGGGCAGCAAAGTACCTGAAGTTATTATTCAAGAGCGTGCGAACAAGATTGCAGCGATCAAGGAGCGCCTTAATGTAGCAAACCCCAAACAAATTCTTTTTGGAGATTTACATGTGCATACTACGTATTCAACGGATGCATTCATGTGGTCCTTGCCATACCTTAACGGAACGGGAGCATCTCCCCTTGCAGATGCTTGCGATTATGCAAGGTTTTGTTCAGCATTAGACTTTTGGTCAATTAACGATCACGCTGAAGCCAGTACTCCCAGAAAATGGCTAGACACCAAAGAAAGCATTCGCCAATGCAATGCTTTAAGTGAAGGATCTAATGATTTGGTAAGTTTCTTAGGGTATGAATGGACTCAAGTCTCACAAGAGCCTGAGCAACACTATGGTCATAAGAATGTAATATTTCTTGAGACCGATGAAGATATCGTGCCCCCAAGAGTGATCGGTTCTACTGGAGCAGCTCCTTTAGTAATGAGATTAGGCTTACCTTGGACACTTACTACCTTACCCGCATTGCTGGATTTAGAAAACAGAGATAGATTTTTTGCATTTGATAAATTTTTTGAAGAAATCAAAGAAGTGCCTTTATGCGACAGAGATTCTGGATCTCGAGATTTACCTCTAGATTGTGCTGAGCAAGCAGCGGATCCAAGTGAGCTCTTTGCCCGTCTTAAGGAGTGGGATGCAACTTACATGGTTATCCCTCATGGTACTACTTGGGGATTCTATACTCCTCCAACTTCTGATTGGCGGAAGCAACTCGCAACAGCTCACGATCCCTCTTCACAGTTTTTAATAGAGATTTTTTCAGGTCATGGGAATTCAGAAGAATACCGATCTTGGAATGATGTTGGCTTAACTGCAAATGGAGAGCTTTTCTGCCCAGAACCTACTGCAGACTTTGTCCCAACCTGTCATCGTGTAGGAGAAATAATGGCTGAGCGTTGTCAAGATAGCGGTTTGGATGTAGAAACATGCGCTGGACTTGTTGATCAAGTAAGATCAAACGCAATCAATATGGGTGCCGGTGCATTTTTAGCGGTTCGTGAAACCGATGGAGACGATTTTTTAAATGCAGGGCAATGCAACGATTGTTATCTTCCAGCCTTCAATTACCGACCACTCGGCTCAGTGCAATACATTATGGCAATGACTGATTTTACAGATCCTGAAAATCCACAGAGGTTTAATTTTGGGTTTATAGGTTCAAGCGATAATCATGGGGCACGTCCTGGGACAGGCTTCAAGGATACTAATAGAAAATATGAGACAGAGGCAGCTGGCTTTTCTGATGAACTTATGGAAACACTATCAAGCTCAAGGAGCCCTAAGGGTAAATTGGAGCCATTTTTTAGCGGCTTAAATCAGAATATATCCTCTATTATTGATCTTAATTTTGTTGTTGATGCTGAGAGGCAATCTGCTTACTTTATGACTGGCGGTTTGGTTGCAGTGCATGCTAACTCAAGATCAAGAGAAGATATTTGGAATTCTCTGGAAACTAAGGAAGTTTATGCAACCTCAGGATCAAGGATCTTGCTTTGGTTTGATGCTGAGCATAAACAAAACTCTTATCATATGGGTTCAGAAGTTATTGCAAATGAATCTCCAAATTTTATTGTCAAAGCAGCAGGTTCATTTAAACAAAAGCCTGGTTGCCCAGAATATAGTACCAATGCGCTAAGCCAAGAAAGACTGGAGGAAATTTGTAATTCTGAATGTTACAACCCCTCGGATGAGCGCAAGCTAATTACTCGCATAGAAGTAGTGAAAATTCTACCTCAACAATTTCCTAACGAGCCCTTGGAGAATCTAATTATTGATGCTTGGAAAACTTTTGAGTGCAATAGTGCTGAGTGTGAAGTCTCCTTTACAGATGATGAATATGCATTAGGGAAAAGGGATGCAATTTATTACGTGCGTGCCATTGAAGAGCCATCTTTGGCATTTTCTGCAGATCCTCTGCAATGTGAGTTTGATGAAAACGGGACTTGTGTAAAGAGCAATATTTGCAGAGAAGGTTTAGACAAAGAAGGGGATTGTTTAGCAATGAATGAAGAAAGAGCTTGGTCAAGCCCAATTTTTGTAAATCAGGGACGCTAAGCCTTATCTAGGACTGCATTGATCAGTCTGTAAGAGTTGGGGCTTGAAAATTTATTTGCCAAGCGAATTGCTTCATCAATGATAATTGCCTTATCTAGGAAACCTAAAGTTATTTCATTCAAGCCAAATTGAATAATAGCTTTATCCATAAGATGAAGATCATTTGGATGTTCTGCAATTTTTTCTATGGTTTGGTTGATTTGAGATAAGTTGCTCAGATAGGCTTCAAGAGCTTTTTTAAAGTAATTAAAATCCATCTTGTCAGGTCTGTTTTCCGTGAAAAATTGCTCACACAATTCTTCAACACTTAAATCACCAAATCCCATTTGATAGATTGCCTGCACCAAGCACTCTCTCGTCTTTAACTGGGATTTAAATTTAGCTAAATTTTTAGTCATGCACTTGTTTGATAGTATGCAGGAGTGTGAAAGCAAGTTCTTTGCCTTTGTTTAGCTTTAATGGGTTAGCCCTCTCTTCTGCTTGAGCATAGGTTGAGGTTGCCAATATTCCCATTGCTACTGGAGTATTGGAGGATAAGTTTAGCTCCATTAAGCCATGCGTTGCTGATTCAGCTATAAGTTCAAAATGGAAGGTGTCACCTTTTATTAGGGTACCTAGAGCTAATACTCCATCGCAGGTGGTCTGTAATTTCTTAGAAACTTGAATAAGTTCCCAGGCACCAACGGCCTCTGCTGTTACTATATTGGTGATCCCGCAATCTTTGAAGTATTGTTCTGCTGAGTTTTTAAGCATCTCTATAATTTCTCTATTCCAGAGAGTAAACGCGATACCTATTTTTAGATTCTCACAATTCTTTAGGATTTGAGTATTTAAAATATCCCCACTCATGATTCAAATCCAACTACTTGCAGATTGTAGCCGCCTAGAGAAGAATATTTTACGGGCGTGGCTAATAGTCTAATTTTTGATAAACCAAGTTCGCTTAATATTTGTGATCCAATTCCAATAGTCTTAGTCTCAGGAGCAACACTAACTTTTGATCCTGTTAAATCATTCAATTGGCTGTCGGGTTCTTGGGGGTTTCCAATTAATAACATTACACCACACTCTTCTTGAGTAATTCTGTCTAGTCCCTCCTTAAAGTTTATGCGTGAACCAAAGCCATCAATACCGATTAGATCATGTAATAAGTTTTGAACGTGAACCCTCACTAAAGGAGCTTCGTTAGCATTAAGATCTCCATGGACAATAGCAATATGTAGTCTGTGAAATATTGCGTCCCTCCAAGCCGTCACCTTGAAAGTTTTGCCGCCAATACTTTTTGTCCCTTCAAATTCTTTTGTAATTGATTTCTCTTTAACAGAGCGATAATGAATTAAATCCTCTATGGTTCCTATCTTTAACTGATGTTTTTTTGCAAAGCAAATGAGTTCATCTCTTCGGGCCATCGTGCCATCTTCGTTCATAATTTCGCAGATAACTCCGGCCGGCTCTAGTCTTGCCAGTCTTGCCAAGTCACATGCGGCTTCGGTATGTCCAGCTCTGCTTAGGACTCCACCTGGCGATGCTCGCAATGGAAAAACATGGCCGGGCTGCACAATGTCTTGGGGTTTGGCTTTACTCGAGGAGGCGGTGGTTATGGTATGAGCTCTGTCCGCAGCAGAAATACCTGTAGTTATTCCTTCTGCTGCCTCAATCGATACCGTAAAAGCCGTCCCATTTTTTGTTCTATTGAGATTGGTCATCATGGGAAGGTTAAGAGCATCACATTTTTCTGGTGAGAGAGCTAAACAAATTAATCCCTTGCCATGAGATGCCATGAAATTAATTTGTTGAGAGGTTACGTTTTGAGCAGCGCAAATCAAATCCCCTTCATTTTCTCTGTCCTCATCATCTACCAAGACAACCATTTTGCCCGCAGCAATATCTGCAATGAGAGAGTCTGTTGAATTAAATTCCATATCGAGTTTATATTTTGTAGGTAGATTTTATATCAGGGCCAATCTTTTCGCTTGATAGTAATGTAAGTCTATTTAAGAAATTTTCAAAATTTTGATAAGAACTTAGAGGCATAAGACCATCCTCAAGAAGTTGATTAGAGCGATAAATAATTAGTTCATCAATAAAATTATTTTCTTGAAATAATTTAAATATCTTTTGTCCAGATTCCACCAGCACACTAGTTATATTTCTAGCGAGAAGCTCTTTCATAAGCTCATTTAAAAAGCGTTTGCCTCTTGCAGGAATTACGATTGCCTCAATATTATTTTTGGTTGGTAAGCTAATTTCTTTAGTTGAGATAAGAACAATCTTTGAATACCTTTTAGTTAAATTTGTAAAGTCAGCATGAGTAATATCTTTATTGGTAAGCACAATCTTTATTGGTTGATCTCGGTCAAGAGTTTTTTGATTTTTAATATGTAAACTCGGACGATCAATCCTGAGAGTTTCCCCCCCGATTAAAATAGCTCTGTGTTTTTTTCTGAGAGTCTGTACATTAATTCTACTTTTTTTGCTGCTTACCATATATTGTTGAACAGCATTTTTAGGGGCTAAAAAACCATCTTTAGAAAGTGCAATTTTTAAAGTGATAAATGGTCTCTTTTGAATTTGGTTTACCTTAAAGATCTTTAGCAAGTCTTGGGATTGAGCTTTAAAACTAGAAAGCTCAACATTAATCCCTTTGGATCTTAGTTGCTTTAAGCCGTTACCAAAAATTTTAGGGTTTGGATCTTTGGCTCCATATACAACCTTAGCGATTTCGTATCGAACAATCAAATTAGTGCAGGGTGGAGTGTTATTGGTTATCGAACAGGGCTCAAGGGTCACAAACATAGTTGAGCCTTTGAGTAACTTTTTGCCTTTAACAATTCCATGAGTAAGTAGGCAATTTCTTATAGCATTTACCTCTGCATGGTGGGAGCCATATTTTTTATGCCATCCTCTGCCAATAATTTGTTTTCCTTTGGTAATTACGCACCCAACCATTGGATTAGGTTGAACAGAAAACTCCCCCTTTTTTGCCAATGTTATGGCTTCAAGCATATATTCTGAAGTATTCACTTCTTACTTTTTTTGCTTATTTTTTCAGAAGAGAGAGAAGAAATTTCTTGAGCAAATTCTTTGATATCTTGAAAGTCTCTATAAACAGATGCAAACCTTACGTAGGCAACTTGATCTATGGTTTTAAGAGCTTCCATTACTATTTCTCCTATAGTCCGTGAAAGGATCTCTCTTTCTCCTAGTTGTCTAATTTTATTGATGATTTTACTGAAAAGAGCATCTATATCTTCTGTTGAGAGGGGTCTTTTTTCTAGAGCTCTTAACATACCAGCTTTGAGTTTAGAGCCATTAAATGGCTGTCTTTCTCCATTGCTTTTAACAACCCTTGGAAGAGCTAGGTCAGCATTTTCAAAGGTTGTGAATCTGCCTAGGCAGGTTTCACATTCCCTCCTTCTTCTGACTTGGGTGCCATCTGCAACCTGCCTTGAATCGACTACCTTGGTATCTTGAGCTTGGCAGAAAGGACAAAACATTACTTATACACAGGGAATTTTCGACAAAGCTCCAAAACAGATTCTTTGATAGAGCTGATGACTTTAGTATCTTGGGAATGATTAACAATTTCTGCTATCCAATGCGCAAGCGTACGAATTTCAAGTTCAGCAAAACCTCTAGTAGTTACCGCAGGAGTACCCAATCTTATTCCCGATGTGACAAAGGGTGATTGAGGATCGTTTGGGACTGCGTTCTTATTTGCAGTAATGTTTGCATCTCCAAGCGCTTTTTCTATGTCTTTTCCAGTTAGACCTTTAGATCGTAAGTCCATAAGGACGATATGATTGTGAGTTTTGCCTGTCACAATATCTATTCCTGAATCTAAGAGGCAAGTACATAGTAACTTGGCATTATCTAAAACTCTTTGAGAATACTCTTTAAAAGAAGGTTCAAGAGCTTCCTTGAAACATACTGCTTTGGCTGCGATTACATGCATCAAAGGTCCACCCTGTGATCCTGGGAAAACAGCAGAGTTTAATTTTTTTTCCAAGTCAGGGTTGGCTTTTGCCAAAATAATTCCTGATCTTGGGCCGCGAAGTGTTTTATGGGTCGTCGAGGTCACCACATCAGCATATGGAATCGGGGAGGGGTAAAGGCCTGCAGCAACCAGTCCTGATACGTGCGCCATATCTACCAAGAAGTAGGAACCAACTTCATCAGCAATATCTCTAAAGAGACTCCAATTCACGATCCCTGAAAATGCTGAAAACCCTGCTATGATCAACTTAGGGCGATGTTTCTTGGCTAGATCTCTAACTTGATCATAATCAATGTCATGAGTTTCTGGATGAAGTCCGTATTGATGGGCTTCGTAGTTTCGTCCGCTAAAGTTGACCTTAGCCCCGTGGGTTAAATGGCCGCCGTGATCTAAACTCATTCCAAGTATTACATCGTTAGGTTGCAACATAGCTAAGAATGCAGCTGCGTTTGCTGAGGAACCAGAATGGGGTTGGACGTTTGCATAATCCGCGTTGAAGAGTTTTTTGGCTCTTTGAATTGCAAGATCTTCTGCAATATCAACATACTCACAGCCGCCGTAGTACCTCTTAAATGGGTATCCTTCCGCATACTTGTTGGTTAATAGGCTGCCTTGAGCTTCAAGTACTCTTTTAGAGGCATAATTTTCAGAGGCAATCAATTCAATGTGGTCTTCTTGGCGAGCAGTTTCTTTAAGGATGGCATTCCATAATTCGATATCGTAATCCTTAAGAGTGCCAGCATCATAGAAAATAGAATCTCTGTAATTGGTCAATTTTTTACTCCAAAAAAGTTGCTTAAGATAGGGTATTTATATTAACCCATCTAGGGTCTTTTGTGTCGAAAAGGTCTTTTTCTATGCGGGTTTATACCTGAACAAATCTTGCATTCCAAAGCGAAACATTTTGTAGCTTGGCAATACGTCCTTCCCCAGAAAATGATTTGTAAATGCAATCTATTCCAGGCTTTGGGAGGAAAGTGTTTTTTAAGGTCTTTTTCCGTTTGAACCACGCTCTTTCCATTGGTGAGCTTCCATCGTTGTGCGAGTCTATGGATGTGAGTGTCTACTGGAAAGGCAGGCTCTCCAAAGGCTTGGCTCATCACCACTGAAGCAGTTTTGTGGCCGACCCCAGGAAGTTGCTCTAATGCCTTAATATCTTTAGGAACTTTCCCATTAAATCTATCCATTAAAATGCATGACAGCTCTTTAATGGCTCTAGATTTCTGCGGCCCTAGTCCACAAGGCTTGATAATGGAGTATATTTTATCTTGTGAAAGCTTGGACATTGCAGCAGAGGTGCTCGCTAAATTAAATAATTTTGGTGTGACCTTGTTTACTCTTTCATCTGTGCATTGGGCAGATAACAGAACTGCCACCAACAATGTAAATGGATCTTTATGATCAAGTGGCACCTGAGGGTTAGGAAAACAATCATCCAAACTGGTCTGGATATACTCTATACGCTCCTTAAGTGTTAACACTGCATACATTCCTTCTCTAATTTATTTGCTTGGTTTTCTATAATAGGTATATTATATGAATACTAATAGCACTCTATGAGGGGGGAAATATGTATATTAGATTATTTAGCACATTTGCGCTTGGTCTAAGTTTGTTCTCATTTAATGTATTCGCTCAAGAAGATTCTGAATACACAGGTAGAACAGTCGAAGAAGTGGTGACCACAGCGTTAAGACAAGAATCATCATTGCAAGAAACAGCGATTACAGTGACTGCAATCACTGGCGATGGTCTTGAAGCAAGGCAGATCGAAAACATGGAAGATTTGCAATTTGCTGTACCAACATTGGGTTTCCAAAAAGGAGCTTACTCAGGTTCAGGTATTACACTCAGAGGTATAGGTAACTTTTGTGTAGGTAACTCATGTAGTGATGCTCTAGGAGTTTTCTGGAATGGGCAAGTAGCCTCAACCTCTGCTTTATATGAAGCTGAGTTGTTTGACATCGAAAGGGTTGAAGTGCTGCGTGGTCCTCAGGGTACTCTCTTTGGTGATGGTACAACAGCTGGAGTACTTCAAATTGTCACTCAAAAACCAGGCGACTCTTTTGGCGGCTATGTCAAAACAGATTTAGGTGACTATAACTCAGTCAGATTATCTGCCGCAGTAGATCTTCCCCTCAGTGAAAGATTGCGCTCAAGAATCGCAGTAGCCTCTCTTAGAAGAGATGGGTTTGTTGTCAATTCCTACAACAATGATGAACTTGATGATAGAAACACCCAGGCTGCGAGATTAACACTTGAATTTGATTACGATGAAGACACTCTAATGAGACTCACCTATGAGCATACCAATGCTGATGACAACAGGTTGAGAGCTGCAAGACAATATTGTAAAGCCCATCCTGTGCTAGGTTGTAGCGGAATAGAAGATGGTATGGATGCTGTCTTTTCAGCTGGTGGTTATGGGCATTGGCTTGCATACTTTATGTTACAACAGTCTGGACTTGGGTACTCAGATGCCAGAAATAATCCAAGCAAAAGCATAAGAAGTGTAGACCTAGATTATACTCCTTGGCACACAGCTACAAACACTCAAGCACTTTTTGAGATAGAGCACCAACTAACTGATGGCGTCAAAATGGATTTTTCTTACGCATATAGTACTAGAGACTATGAAGATTCAGCTGACTATGACCATTCAGTAAGTGTGGTTCCCTACGCTATGGGTCCAATTACTACATGGCAGCATTGGGATAGATTAAGCCAGTCCGGTCCAATCGTTGGTACCAACACCTATGCTTCTAATGGAACAATTGACTATTCAGCCACAGAATCAGAATGGGCACAGACAGAATTAAGGTTTTACTCTGATTTTGATGGAGATTTTAATTTCTCAGGAGGTTTCTTCTATTTAGAGTCACAATCACAGGTAGATTATGACTTAGCTGCTCCCTATATGAATTATTACGGCAACACTTCAAACGGACCAATTTGTGCTATTTTCTCTTACACCTGTAATTTAGGTGGAGCGCCTTTTTGGATTACTTGGTTCCAAAATTTGCCAGTTGCCCAAGCGATGGTGCCAGGGTTAATTGCTGCAGGCGCTATCACGCCAGCACAAGCACAGGGATTTGTTCTTAATTATGCCGCAACTGTAGCAACAAATACTGCAAAGGGAGCTTGTCTTCTTAAAAGGGGTCCTTGTGGTCCGCTACCTAATTGGCAACAAATGTATCAAAACGACTCAAACGTAACGAGAAATACTTTTGGGGTTTATGCTGAGTTATATTTTGATCTTTCTGACAAAACTACCCTTACTCTTGGCGCAAGGAATACTGAGTACGAGATTAATAACATGACCTACTTTTCATTGTTGGATTTACAAGGTAATGCTGCCGGTTATTACGGAGCAGACAGACCGTTACCTATTCCTAGAAATTTTGATGCTACTAAATCTACTTACAAGATAGGCTTCGATCATCAACTTAACGAGGATAATCTTCTCTATGGAACATTTTCTACAGGTTTCAAACCTGGAGGTTCAAACCCAACCAGTACCAGTGGAGATGGTGTTCCTGGCGATTTTGGAGCTGAAGAAGCCGAAGTATTTGAAATTGGTTTAAAGAGCACTCTTCTAGATGGAAGATTACAAATTAATACATCTATTTATTCCAACGATTATTCAGGACTTCAGGTTTCAAAAATTGTAAGAAGATCTTCAGTTAATGAGAATTCTGATGCAAAAATTGAAGGCCTTGAAACAGAGTTCCAGTTCTTCCTTTCCGACAAGTGGTTGCTTGATGGTTACTATGCATACACTGATGCTAAATTTACAAGGTTTGAATCTGTTGATCCTCTTAATCCGGGTGCAGCAACTGCTTATTTAGACAACGCATCCATATTTGCTCCAATTGGGGGAACTGCTACTGGCTTCTTTGCTGACTTTAAGCAATTCGGTCCTTATTGTGCAGCAGGAGTTGTAACAGATGTGGGTCTTTGTACTCTAGCCGCTTATGCGAATGGCAGTGCTTTACTCTCCGCACTATTAAAGTATCAATTAACTGATGCTGGTATATTGTGGAAATCTTTTGGACCGGTTTGTACTCAACCATTCTTTGGTTTAGATAGTACTACCCTCCCATGTCCAGCTACCGATGGAGTATCACAGAACTTAGCTGGTAACAGGTTACCTCTCTCAGCAGAAACTAACTATAGATTGGGATTATCTCGATTCTTTGATAGACCTAATGGTACTTGGGTGGCAAGAGTTGATTACACATACAGAGGTGACACTTACTCAGACAATTTCAACAGAGAGCATGACAAAATTCCTGCATTGGATTACTTGGATTTCTCCTTAAGATTTACTTCAAAGGATGATTCATGGTATGCAGGAGTCTATGTTAGAAATGTAACCGATGAAGATCATATTTACGCTAAATATCGTTCAGATCCAACTATTGGTGGATTTGCTAACGGGGTAGCAATTGATCCCAAGATCTGGGGAATTAATTTTGGAGTCAATTTCTAATTGATCTACTAAATTTAAAAGCCCAGCTTTCGCTGGGCTTTTTTTTACTATGAAAAAACGTATTGAAAAAATTCTACTTAAGTTAAAAGAAGCTTTCAAAGAAGAGTCTGAAGATAACTTTGAAATGCTGAGCGTATACTTTTTATGGATTGAAGGAAAAGCTAGCGATCAAGATCTAGATCAGGCAAATGCCCAGCTTAAAGAAATTTTTAAAAATCTTGGGCTTGGAATATTTTTAGTATTGCCATTTAGCCCCATTACTATACCGTTTATTTTTAAGATGGCACAAAATTATAAAATTGATCTCATCCCCAAGTGGTATAAAACTTTCAGCAAAGATAACGATAGAGTAGAATAGTTCGTTGTTTTGAAAACTATTGACACCTATAATGTCAATAATTCATTGGAGTTAATCATGAAAAATGCAGTAATCGTTGATAGCGTAAGAACTGGGTTAGCTAAATCCCATCGAGGAGGATTTAATATTACTAGACCCGACGATATGACAGCCCATATTATTAATGCCCTTTTAGATAGAAATCCAAACCTTCCTCCAGAAGCGGTTGAGGATGTAATTTTAGGTTGTGGAAATCCAGAAGGTCCCCAAGGACATAATATCGGACGCAATGCTGCGGTTTTATCAAAACTACCTATTACAGCAGGCGGTACAACCGTCAATAGATATTGTTCTTCAGGTCTGCAAACCATAGCCATGGCTGCCTCTCAGATAATGGCTGGTTGCTACGACACCGTTATAGCAGGCGGCGTTGAACAAATCTCAATGATATCTGGAAAAACTAATATGGAAGGTTTTGTGAATGCAAAATTAGCAGAATCAGTTCCTGGAATTTATCATCCTATGGGCATTACAGCAGAAACAGTTGCTAAGAGATACAAGGTATCCAGAGCAGCACAAGATGAGTTAGCTTTGATGAGTCAACAAAGAACAGCTGCAGCTCAAGAAGCTGGACTTTTTCAAGATGAAATTGTTCCTATGGCAACAAAAATGTTATTAGTTAATAAAGAGACAGGTGATTCAAAGGAGATTGATTACGTAGTTGGAAAAGATGAATGCAATCGTCCTGAAACAACTGCAGAAGGTTTAGCATCTTTGAAGCCAGTATTTGATCCAGAAAATGGATCTGTTACCGCAGGCAATTCATCACAATTATCAGACGGCTCTTCAGTTACTTTGGTAATGAGTGAAGACAAGGCCCTAGAACTTGGTCTAAAGCCCAAGGCTTATTTTAGAGGATTTACCACTATGGGTTGTGAGCCAGATGAAATGGGCATTGGTCCAGTTTTTTCAGTTCCAAAACTATTAGCAAGATATAATTTATCCATAAACGATATCGATCTTTGGGAATTGAATGAAGCTTTCGCTGTTCAAGTTGTGTATTGCAGAGACAAACTTGGGATACCCATGGAAAAACTTAATGTTAATGGTGGATCTATTTCTATTGGACACCCTTTTGGAATGACTGGCTCAAGACAAGTGGGACATATTGTTAGAGAGCTTGCAAGACAAGATAAACAATTCGGAATTGTTACGATGTGCGTAGGTGGCGGTATGGGAGCCACCGGATTATTTGAAAGATATCCCTCCTAACATTAACGAATTTTCCTTAATCAAGAAGTACCTATCGGATATAGGTGCTTCTTATGCTACGCATGTATCTACTAATGTTGGTGATGACTGTGCAGTCATGAATCCTACTTCCAAACAATTGGTAACTACGGATGTTGCAGTAGCTGGAGTCCATTTCCCTAAAAACCTCCCTGCTCAATTCATAGCTCAAAGGGCTGTAATTGCTGCATTTAGCGATATTGCTGCAATGGGTGGCAAACTAAGTGCATTTACTTTAGGTCTTTCGATAGAAAAGATTAACATTGACTGGATGATTGGCTTACGCAAGGGGCTTCAGTCAGTAGCCAAAAAATACCAAGTGCCTTTGATTGGAGGAGATGTTGTCAGAGGTCCTACGCAACTTGCCGTCACAGTAATTGGTAATGCTATAAAGTTCCCAGTTTTAAGAAACGGGGCCAAGCAGGGAGATGTTATCTGCCTTTCTGGAAAACTCGGAGGAAGTTATCTTGGATTTAAGGCTTATCAGAAAGATAAAAAGCTAAGCGCTGTTTCATACAAGTACCTATGTCCAAAAGCAAAACTTGATTACGGAAAGTATTGTGCTAAGTATGCAACCTCAATGATAGATATTTCAGATGGCATTTTTCAAGATTTAGCACATTTAATGCATGCGTCAAAGGTTGGGGCTAGATTAAATTTTAAATCGATCCCATTTCTATCTTACGGGGATGTCCAAAAAATAATAGGTTTTGGAGATGATTACGAGCTTTTATTCACGGTAAGTCAAAAAAATATTAAACCCCTTAGAAAGACTCTGGCCTCCAAAAAAATGCAGTTATGGGAGATTGGGTGTGTAGACGGTAAAAAGCTAAAGATTGATAATTTACCAAAAGAAATTAGCTTACAGGGGTGGGATCATTTTGCATGAATGTAATCTTTGATTGGGTCATTAGAGTTATTGCTAGTATGGGCGGCATTGGTTATGTAAAGTTTGCTCCTGGCACCCTCGCCAGCCTTGCAACCCTAATACTTGTTTATGTCTTTAATCCATTTTCGAATGGTTTTTGGCTGATCTTATTTCCTGCATTGATGTTTTCATGGGCTATTTGCGCCTTTGCTGAAAAGATTTTTGAAGGTCATGACAATTCTCGAATTGTAATCGATGAATTTGCTGGTTTATTGGTATGTTTTGCTTTGATAGATTTTGATTTAATTACTATGTGTATTGGCTTCATGCTTTTTAGGGTATTTGATATAGCCAAGCCTTGGCCCATTAGCTTTATTGATAAGAGCATTAGGGGTGGAATCGGTATTTTAATGGATGATATTTTAGCTGGGTTCTTTTCAGGTGCTATAATTGCCGGCTTAAAAATTCTGCTAATAACATGACCCAATGTACTTTTGTAACCGACGCTTCATTACCGACTGAATTTGGAGAATTTCGTTTGTATGCATTTGAAGAGGAGGATGGCAAAGAGCACTTAGCGATTGTCTTGGGAGAAATAAATAGCCAAGAAAATGTTCTTTGTAGGTTGCATTCTGAGTGTCTCACAGGAGATGCGCTCTTCAGCACTAGGTGTGATTGTGGACCTCAATTAAAAGCAGCTTTAAAAAGTATTGCAGAAAATCGATCAGGTATTTTGCTCTATTTGCGCCAAGAGGGTAGAGGTATAGGATTGGTTAATAAGATCAAAGCTTATGCATTGCAAGATCAAGGCCGAGATACTGTTGAAGCAAATGAAGACTTGGGTTTTGATGCGGACTTACGTTCATATGATATTTGTTTTGATATGCTTAATTATTTTGATGTTAGTTCTGTAAATTTACTAACTAACAACCCAAAAAAAGTTGCTGCTTTAGAACAAGTGGGAGTAAAGGTTAATGAGAGAATTGCTCTTTACGCGGGTGTTAACGAGAAAAATCAATCTTATATTGATACTAAGAAAACTAAGCTAGGTCACTTAGATTAGCTCTTCAACCAGTCATCAATATTTTTTCTAAGCTTTGCTAGGCTTAAACCTGCCATATCCAGCATTTCATCCCTAGAGGCATGTTCAATGAAATTATCCGGTATTCCAAAAGACTTGATTTTAGGAACATGCTTAAGACCTTGGTAGTATTCCATTACAGCAGAACCTGCTCCGCCAGCTAGCGCCCCGTCTTCAAGCGTAATAAGCCTGTGTGACTCATTAAATGATGAGAGCAGCTTATTATCTAATGGCTTCACAAACCTCATGTCGTATAAATCTGCGGGCAAGTTTTTTGCAAGTTCTTCAGCTATGTGTAGTAACGAGCCAAAGTTTAAGATAATTAAATTATTTTTATTCTCTATAATTGGTCTGCACTTACCAATTGAAACTACTTCGTTGGTAGCAGTCACTTCTACATTAGGCCCAGAACCTCTTGGATATCTAACTGTAGCGGGGCCTTCATAACTGAAAGCTGTATTAAGAAGCAATACGGTTTCATTTTCATCTGCTGGAGTAGCAATGATTATATTTGGTATACATCTAAGGTAGACCAAATCATAATTTCCAGAATGAGTGGGACCATCTTCTCCTACTAAGCCCGCTCGATCGATTGCAAAAGTCACGTTTAGATTTTGTAATGCGACATCATGGATTAACTGATCGTAGGCTCTTTGTAGAAAGGTTGAGTAGATTGCAACCACGGGTTTTTTTCCTTGGCATGCCAGTCCTGCTGCAAAGGTAACCGCATGTTGCTCTGCAATTGCAACATCGAAATACCTTTCTGGAAAGGTGCGACTAAAATCAACCAAGCCTGATCCTTCTCTCATGGCAGGAGTTATCGCTATGAGATCTCTATCCCTATGCCCCTGTTTAACTATCCAGTCACTAAATATATCTTGATATTTAGGTTTATTATTCCCTTGTTTTGCTGGGGCACTAATTTTATTTATGGCATGAAAACCAATACGATCCTCCTCCGCTATGTCTAACCCTGCGCCTTTTTTAGTGATGATGTGTAAAAATTGAGGTCCTTCAAAATCTTTTAAATTTGAGATTACATCATGTAGTTCATAAATGTTATGACCATCAATGGGACCAATATAGTTCAAACCGAGCTCTTCAAATAACGATCCAGGACTTACCATGGCTTTCATTTGGGTTTCCACCTTTCTTGCAATATGATGTGCTTGAGGTAGTTTGCTCAAAAAGGATTTACCACTCTTTCTAATACCCTTGTATGTTTTTGAAGCCCATATTCTTGAAAAGTAGTTAGATAACCCACCAACATTTTCTGAGATAGACATATCGTTATCGTTCAAAATGATTAACATATTCGGCCTGATATGACCTGCATGACTTAAAGCCTCAAATGCCATTCCAGCGGTCATAGCTCCATCTCCGATTACTGCTACTGTTTTATTTGCATTGTTTAGTACAGCCATGCCAAGCGCAGCTCCAATTGAAGTACTGGAGTGTCCAACACCAAAGGCATCGTACTCGCTTTCTTGGATTGCAGGAAAAGGCGCAAGCCCTCCCTTTTTTCTAATTGTTTCAATTTGATTTTTTCTGCCCGTAAGGATTTTGTGAGGATAGGCTTGATGACCAACATCCCAAATGATTTTATCTTTGGGAGTATTAAAGACATAGTGCAGAACTATGGTTAACTCAACTACACCAAGTCCTGCTCCCAAATGTCCACCACTTTGGCCAACGGAAAAAAGCAAAAACTCTCTTAACTCGTCTGCAAGACTAACAAGCTCATGCTTGTTAAGTTTTTTGAGATCTCGTGGATAGTCTATGGTATCCAGTAACTTGGTTACTGGTTTAGAGATTGGGATCGCTTTGAAACTTTTCACGATGTTCTTTCCAAGATCATCTTTGCTAAGCCCATCATTAAATCAGGATAGCTAAAACTAGTTTGTGCTAGCTTTATGGCTGAGTTTATATGTTGTTGAGCGTGGTTGCTTGATAGATTGATCCCAAATTTTGAAACATATGTAAGTTTTTGATTTTTGGTATCAGAGAGATTGCTTTTGCCTAAACTTAATGATGTTTCGGTATGTTCTAAAATATCATCGGTTATCTGAAAGGCCATCCCAATGTGCCAACCAAGTTTATTTAAAGTTTCTAATTCAACCTTTGATTTATGCAGCATTGAGGCACAAACAATAGCTGATTGGATTAGTTTACCTGTTTTCAATCCATGAATAAGCTCGATGTTGAGAGTTTTATCGTTCTCTGCACGAATATCTAATTCTTGCCCAAGAATCATCCCTTGATAACCACAAGAGATAATAAGATTATTAAGAATCTTAATCTTTGCCTTCTCTTCTATTGCTTGACTTTCAACAATTATCTGAAGAGCTCTTAACTGCAAAGCGTCACCTGCGAGTACGGCAGTTGATTCTCCGTATGCTATATGATTCGCTGGTTTACCTCTTCTTACATCATCATTATCCATGCAAGGAAGATCATCATGAATAAGAGAGTAACTGTGCAGCATCTCTATGCAAACTGCTAATTCTCTGGTCTTTTGCTCAACCTCAAAACCCAAGCCAATTGATGTTGCATGTACCAGCGCCGCTCTAAAACATTTACTATCTGCAGCAGCAGTGTAAAGCATTGCCTGAGCAACTTTTGAATCAGGAATAATATAAGCTTTGGTATCAGCTATGACTTGTGTCTTGATGTCACTTATGAAAGTGTCTAGCATGACTAATCATCTAGGGAGGTTAATTGACCCGAGTCTAATAATTTGTTTACTTTAAACTCTGCTTGCGAGATGATTCTCTGACATTCTTTTACTAGGGCAACACCTTCTTCAAATGATTTAATACTGGTGTCCAAATCTAGGTTTCCTTCTTCAAGCTTCTTGACAATACCCTCAAGTTTTTTTATGGATGTTTCAAAGTCAGCACTATTTTTCTTTGTCATATGTTGATTGTAGCCTACTTAGGATGAAATTTGGTTTAAGGCAGAGTCGAATTTCATACCTCTTTTAGCCCACCATTTTTTTATTTGGGCAGGGAGCATAAGTGCTGCAGGTGTAAATATAAGAGTCAAAATAGTACTAAATGCCAATCCAAAAACTATTGAAGAAGCTAGAGTTTGCCACCAATTTACAACTCTACTCCCGATCTCTACGCTTCTCGCAATTACATCTATTGAAATACCCATGGCCAATGGCATCAGGCCAAAGACAGTCGTAGCGGTAGTAAGGAGAATAGGTCTTAATCTTTGTTTACAAGTCATGATAACTACATCATTAATTGCTTTTTCTGGATACTCACCCTTCAAGCGATTAAATGTATCAATCAAGACAATATTGTTATTTACGACGATTCCAGCTAACGCAACAAGGGCTATGCCAGTCATAGTGGTTCCAAAAGCTTTGCCAGTAATTAGCAATCCAAATAAGACACCCACCGAAGACATAAATACAGCACTCAAAACTAAGCCGGCTTGGTAGAAGCTATTAAATTGAGTTACCAATAATATAAGCATTAGAAATAATGCAACAAGTGCAGCAATTCCTAAGAATTGAGTGACTTCTTGAGTTTCTTCTTGTTGCCCTCTAAAGCTAGTAGTTATGTCATCAGGAAAATCTTGTTTATCCAGCCAAGCTTGAATTTCTTTAACTTTATCATCTACCAATATATCGGGTGAAGATGTTCCCAAACCAATTTCATGGAAGAATTTACCATTTCTCCTTACCACCGATTCTCTATTTTCTTGAGGCACCACTCTAATGAAACTGCTAACCGGAATAAGACCTCCAAGGGCTGGCACTTTTAAATTTTCAATACCAGATAGTGACCTATAATCACGAGCAAATCTTGCTCTGATTTCTATCTCATCTCTAGAATCATCTGGTCTATATTCGCCAATTTTAAGACCGTTAGTTAACATTTGAGTTAGAGCGCCAATGTCTACAATATTCACGCCTAATTGGGCTGCTTTTTGTTTATCAACATCTACTTTCCATTCAATTTTGGGATAAGGTAAAGAAGATCTAATATTACTGACCCCGGTCATTTCTTGTTTTAAGAATGCTTCTATAGTCCTAGTTGTTTCTGCCACATCATTTTCATTATTACCAAAAATCCCCAGTTCAATGGGTGATTCAAAAGAAGGGCCTCCCATTTCAGGAACTATTTCAACGATGATTCCAGGCATATCTTTTGTAGCTTCGATTGCTCTATCAATTACCTCTTGGCCAGTGATGGTTCGTTTATTGGGTTCTACTACCTCAATTAATCCTCTACCAATGGAGTCTCCACCTGATGAAAACCAAAGCTGTCCAGTAGTTAAGAATGAGCTTCCTATTTCTGGAATAGCTAATAATTTATCTTCTACTCTTTCAATAATTTCTTTTGCTTCTTGGGCTGAAAAATTCCCTCGAGCACGGATAGATACCTGAGCTTGCACTGGATCAACCACTGGAAAGTAAATTGTGCCTTTACCAAAGTTAGCATACATAATCACGATAAAGATCAAAAGAGAAATTACCGCCAGAACCGTTTCTCCTGGGTTTTTAACAAATTTTGCTACCCATTTTTGGTAGATTGATGCCAACTTATCAAAGACTATTTCTCCGCTAGCTTCCTTTCCATCATTGGATGCTAAGCTAGATTTTCTTTGCCCAAAATTCGCTCCCAATACTGGAGTCAAAATCATCGCGTAAACAAGCGATGCCGTTAACACAATAAAGACGGTAACCGGAAGGTATCTCATAAACTGACCTGTAAATCCTGGCCAAAATATCAAGGGGGTAAATGCAGCAATAGTCGTAGCAGTTGAAGATAGAATTGGATAAAACATTCTTTTAGATGCTAGTCTGTATGCTTCTAATCTTTGCAAACCTTCTGAGATCTTTCGATCAGCATATTCAGAAACCACTATGGCACCATCTATTAACATTCCAAGGCCAAGTAATAGTCCCATCATGACAAGGAAATTGAATTCAATATTCCAAACTCTTAAGATCACAAAGGTAAGTAAAAAACAAAATGGGATAGATAGACCGACTAAAAGTCCAACTCGAATGCCCATGCTGGCAACCACCAAAATCATAACCAAAAAGATAGCTGTAATGATATTGCCTTGTAACTCATTGATCATATTTTCAGCCCAAATCGTCTCATCATCTGTTTTAATAATGCTCAGATTTTCGGGGATAACGGTTTCGAAATCTTCAACTGCAAGCATTATGGATCTTTTTGCATTGATCGCATTTGCTCCTTCTCTTAGTTTAACTTCTAAAGTTACCGCATCCTCTCCGTTAATGAGTGCATAGGAGGTTGCATCTTTAAAGGTTCTCTTGATCTTAGCAATGTCGCTGAGCGTTACCACTGCATCCTTAGTAACTTTCACTGGAATGTTATAAACATCTTCAGCAGTTTCAAAGACACTAGGTACTTCTATGTTAAAACTGCCGAAACCAGTATCCTGAGCGCCTCCAGGAATAATAAGATTGTTGTTTGCAATAGCGCTATAAAGTTGACCAAGTGTAATTCCATAAACTTCTAATTTAGACTTATCAACTTCCGCTTCCAATACTTCTTCGGGCGCACCAGATAAGTCTACGGAGAGCACTTCATCTATTCTTTCAAGGTTATCTTGAAGTTGTCTTGCGAAAAATACTTTTTGGCGCAATGATCCTTTCCCGAGCAAGCTAAGGTTCATAACTGGGAAGGTAGCAAAAGAATATTCCCTTATTTGGGGATCCTCTGCCTCTCTTGGAAGTTTAAATTTTACTTCCTCTACTGCTTGCTTGATGTCTCTTAGAGCAATATCTAAGTCATATCCTACTTCAAATTCTCCAACTACTCGTGCATAACTTAATCTGCCGCTAGAAGATATTTCCTTAATACCAGGAACACTTCTCAGTCTATTTTCAAGAGGCCTTACGATAAGTCTAGACGCATCATCGGGAGAGGCGCCATCCAAAAAAACAGACACACTTACGATAGGTATCTGAATGTTAGGGTCAGAAGCTACAGGTATTGTGCTTCTTGCAAAGGCGCCAGCTAATATAATTAACAATGCTAATGTAAGGGTGGTCTTCCCCTTAGCAAGAGCAAAATCTACTATTTGGTTCATAAGCTCGCAAGATTTGTAACTGAAACTATTTGACCTGTTTCAACAAATCCTTGACCGAGCACAATAATATTAGAAAAATCTGGTAATCCAGATACCCAAATTCCAGCTTCTGTATCTTGAATGATTTGAACTGGAAAAAACTCAACCTTATTTTCAGTATTTACAGTTTTGACTCCAAGTTCTCCATTATCGGCAAGCAATAAAATAGATGGAGAGATCTTGTGAGCAAGTATGGGGTCAGTTTCAATAACCATAGTCCCAGAAATACCATCTCTAACAGTACCATTAGGATTTACAATTTCGGCTTCAACTCTAAAAGTTCGAGTTGCTACAGATGCTGATTTTGAAACAAATGTGAGCTTTCCATGGATTTCATCGCCAGTAACTAAACTGATGCTTGCTTTGTGTCCTTCCTTTACATTCTTGATAGAGTTCTCAGGGACTTCAGCAATAAAAGTTATGGGATCAAGTTCTATAATCGTTGCACACAGTTGTCCTCGTTCTAGAAGATTGCCAGGCTTCACAATTTCTTCAATGTAGCCATCGAAGGGAGCTTTAACTTCCGTTCTGTTTAACTCAATAATTCCGAGTTTACATAAGAAAGAATCTTTCTTAATCCAATCTCCCTGTTTTGCACCGGTGGCTACGACTTCACCCGAGGTCTGCGCTCTTACCTCAACTCTTTTTTCTGATATCGCATAGGTGTTGAGGTATATTTTAGGATTTATTATCTCTGGAAGTGATTGTTCAATTACTACGCTAGAGAGTGTTTTTGGCTTGGATTCATTAACGCTAAGTTCCCCAACAAATATTCCAGACACCATCCATAAGACTAGTGGCAGCAGTATATATAAAGATAATCTTACGTTTTTACTCATTTGTTTATTTTGAGAGGGTGAATTATAAGTTAATTTTAATTATATATTGTGCTTTTTTCTTAGTTTTTCAAGAAGAGCAGTATTGGTATTGGTTAGTTTTGATTCTTCTCGAGAAGGTGCAATTTTGAATTCAATTCCATTGGACATTTCATGCTGGAGTTTCTTATACACGCTCAGAAATTGTGCTTTTGAAGCAGCATTAGCCAAATTTAAATTGGACCAACCTATTTTTTTGCCAGCAAAGTAAACTATAGGATGGGTCCAAGGGTAAGACTTGCGGGGAGCGAATGAATTGCATGCCTCTGCATATGCCGCATCGGCAGTTGGAACGTCCTGATCAATCGGAGCAGAATTACATAGTTTTACAAAATCATGCAGCGTTGGCAGAAACTCATGGACTCTAATCATTGATTTGGAAGCATTTACAATTTGAATAATTTCAAAATATTTTAGGTTTTCTGCCCAAAGTTTTTTCGCTTTATTAACTTTTTCTTCATTTGAAAAAATCTTATAAAATTGATAATGATAAGCAAGTTCTAGATCTAGGAAGACTTTGTTAATGGCATCAACAAATTCCTCTTTATTTGAGATCAATTTCTTCTGCCCAGCTTTTGTCTTGGATTCTTTTATCAAATTTTTGGGAGAAGTCTCCTGCTTCATTATTTCTTTTAAGGTTTTCATTGCCAAAGTCTGAAATATCATTATCCGATAGTTCTTTGCGTCTTACAAACTCAACAAATTTTGAATTCCATGACTTAAAAGCTCTACCAGAATCCTTCCAAAATAGAATAAATGGTTTCAGATGACTTAGTGCTTTTTGCTGAGAAATGTTTCCCATCTCCAGCACATCAAAAACTTCTTGAGATGGCTGCCATTCATCATCAATTGGAAATGGCAATCCTTTATTAGGTAGAGAGTTTGTAGCCCATTCTCTTCGGATGTGATCTATTAAGATTTTATTCCAGTTATCTTTCAGAATTTTCTTCTCTGTCCAATAAAGCCTAAACTCTGGTAAGAGAGATTCAACAAATTCTTTAGAAATTCCAGCGAACTTTACCACTTCAAATACTTCTCTGGCAGGACGCCAATTATTTGTCATCGCTGAAGCCGTGTTTTTATTGGTTGGAGGTTTCAAGTATTGTTCATCTTCGATTTGTTTGAGAAGATTAAACTTACTTATTTTATTTATTGCCAAATTGATTTCTTTTTCAGTTACAAATTTTAGCTCTTCTATTCCCAATGATTTTAGATAAGCAAGATCAGTGATATTTTCTTTTCGGGCTAAAGCTATTAAGAGAGCTACATTTATGCCTAAAGTTTCAGCAATTTCTAAATCTAATAAGAGATTACTCATTAGATTGAGAGTTTCTTGTTCTTACAGCTTGAGAAATTTCTTCAAGGCAAATTAACGTATCCTCCCAACCCATGCAGGCATCAGTGATACTTTTTCCATATTCAAGATTATCAGTAATTGGTTGATTTCCTTCCTTTAAATTGCTTTCTAACATAAGGCCTCTGATATATTTGTTTCCCTCGGACACTTGAGCGGCAATTTCTTGAGTAACTGAGATTTGGTTTTTGAAATTTTTTTGACTATTGCCATGACTCGCATCAATCATTATCGATTCATTCACCTCGGCTTTCCTTAATTCTAGAAGCGTTTCTTTAACTGAATCTTTATCATGATTTGGTTTTTCTCCACCTCTTAAAATGAGGTGTGAATCTGAGTTTCCAGCAGTCTTATAAATGGAGACCATGCCATCTTTAGTATTTGAGAAGAAAACATGAGAATGGTTTGCTGCCTTTATAGCATCCACTGCTGGTTTTAGGGAACCCGAGGTGCCGTTTTTTATACCAATTGGGCATGATAGTCCAGACGCAAGCTCTCTATGAATCTGGCTTTCAGCAGTTCTTGCGCCAATTGCACCCCAAGAAATTAGATCTGCTACATATTGAGGGGATATGGGATCTAAGAACTCTGTTCCTACCGGCAATCCAATTTCAGAAATATCTCTTAAAATAGATCTTGCTAATAACAATCCTTTATTGCTATCAAAAGTATTATTAAGATCTGGATCATTGATCAAACCTTTCCAGCCAACTGTAGTTCTGGGTTTTTCGAAGTAAACCCTCATGATTATCAAGAGACTATTGCTATATTTTTCACGAGCATCTTTAAGGAGATTGGCATATTCCAATGCCGCTTCTTTGTCATGAATTGAGCAAGGACCGCATATTACAATTAGTCTATTATCTCTTCCATGCAAAATTTGACTTACTTCATTCCTTGTTCCAAAGACAAGTTCTGAAACTTCCTCGCTAATGGGATATTTTTTTAAAACTTCAGATGGTTTTATGAGATCAAACCTCTCAAGGATTCTTGTATCATCGGTCTTATAAATCATGGAATGCAAATCTTAAATGATGCATGCATAAAATGGTATGTTTGGTCATAAAAGTTTCTAGTAATCTTTTCTTAAAAAGTTCTTTTAAATAAATTATTTTTCCAGATAAACACTATATATTGTGTAAAATAGGAGCATTACTAATAAATATAGTTATTTATGAAAGCTGCAGTTCAATCTGAGCTTCCCATGCTAAAGGGAGAGCGTCTTGCCTCTCTACCCGAGGATCTCTTTATACCGCCTAATGCTCTCGAACTTTTTTTGGAGGACTTTTCAGGCCCTATGGATGTTCTCCTGTATCTTATTCGTAAGAAGGATATAAATATCTTAGCCTTGGATGTATCTGAAATCACAGATCAATACATTAAGTATATTGAGTTAATGGATACACTGAAGATCGAATTGGCTTCAGATTATCTTGTTATGGCTGCTACCCTTGCACACATAAAATCCAGAATGATGCTACCCTTACCCAAAGAGGAAGAGGATGAAGCAGACCCTAGATCAGAGCTTATAAAAAGACTGCAGGAGTATCAACGGTATAAAACTGCATCTGAAGAATTAGCAAATTTGCCTCGCATAGAAAGAGATTTTTTTGCAACCCTTGCCGGTTTACCATCTTTTAAACAGTACGAAGAACCCTTCACAATTTCTGTTTTAGATTTACAGAAAGCCTTTATTGAAGCTAATTCAAGACCTAAGTACAAGAGTGAACATACCATTGAATTTGAGGAGCTTTCTACTCAGGAGAGAATTGCTTTGATTCTTGAAATTTTGAGCAAACGCAACATAGTTCAATTTTATAAAGTTTTAAAGAAATCTGAGGGCAGACAGGGTGTTGCAGTTTCCTTGCTGGCTTCTCTTGAACTTGCAAAGGATGGAAAAGTTGAAATCATTCAAAATGAGGATTCAAATCATATGTACTTAAAGACTATTAGAGAGGCAATTGCATAAATGAATAATCAAAACTCTATTGAATCAATATTAATTAGCTCGGGTAGACCTGTCAGACTTTCTGAAATTAAAAAGCTTTTGAATTCTCAAAGCATAGACCTCGAGCTTTCTGAAATACGAGTGGCAATTAGAGAGCTTGAAGAAAGATATTTAAATACATCGCTCGAGGTTGTTGAGGTTGCCAGTGGTTTTCGAGTGCAGGTCAAATCAGAATTTTCTAATCTTCTCTATCCAATTTGGAATGATGCCAACTCTAAAACCTCTAAGGCATTATTAGAAACTATTGCTATTATCGCCTATAAGCAACCCGTTACAAGAGGAGATATTGAAGAAATAAGAGGTGTTACCGTAAGCTCCAATATAATTCGTAATCTTTTGGAAAGAGATTGGATCAAAATAACTGGATATCGAGATGTTCCCGGTCGACCTGCTTTGCTAGAAACTACAAAAACATTTTTAGATGATTTAAACCTAAAATCTTTAAGTCAGCTGCCGCTTCTTCCTGCTTTAGCTGAGCTTAAATTAGAGACTATCCAAACCGAACAGACCGATTTATCTCAAACCGGTTAAGAAGTGCCAAGACTCCAAAAATTTTTAGCCGATGCCGGTATCGGTTCTAGGAGACATTGCGAAGAACTAGTTAAGTCTGGACAAGTCTTAGTTAATGGAAAGATTGCAACCATTGGCTGCACTGTTCAAGAAAATGATGAGGTAATATTTCAGAATAAAAAAATCGTAATTTCGTCTTCTCAGGACAGAATTATTATGCTTAACAAACCTCTCGGGGCGGTTGTCTCTAATTCCAGTAAAGAATCAGATCATCTTGCAATAGACTATCTTCCCAAGGAAGCATCACTTCGATGGATTAGTATTGGAAGGTTGGATATCAATTCAACTGGCTTATTGCTTTTCACTAATAACGGCAAGCTAGCAAATCTCCTTGGGCACCCTTCTTCAGGGTTTGATAGAGAATATTTAGTAAGGGCAAGAGGAACCTGGAACTCTAAAAAAAAAGAAATTGCTCTTAAAGGCTTAAAAATTGATGAAGAGTTGCTTAAATTTTCTGACATCTATGAACACGATAAAAAAAATAATGCCAGCAATATTTGGTTCACTGTATGCCTGATGACAGGACGAAATAGAGAAGTTAGGAAAATATTTAATGCATTGGATATGCAAGTAAATAGACTTAAAAGGGTTAGGTTCGGCCCCATCTTTTTGGCAGATAAATTGAGAGAGGGAGCATGGAGAGAGCTAACTAATGATGAAATTATTGCTCTTAAGAATTATGCATCAGAAAATATTTAATTTTCTATTAACAACAGCAAAATCACAGAATCACCTTAGGCTATATCAAATTATAAAAACTATTGGCCCCATTGAAATTCCAATCTCAAGGTTAAAGTTTCAGCACTATCTGATTAAAACCATTGTTGGTCAGCAGATCTCAACTAAGGCAGCAGCATCAATATGGAAAAAAGTTGAGGCAGGAATAAAACAACATCAAACATCAAAAAATAAAGACTTGCAGTCTATACTTCGATCCTGTGGGCTTTCTGAGAGAAAAGCCCAATATGCTTTGGGGGTGTTAGACAATACCCAACTTACAAGCATCACAAAAAAGAAATTAAAGCTTATGCAACCAGAAATTTATACTGCAATGTTATTAGCATTAAAAGGTATTGGTCCTTGGACTGTTGAGATGAGCAGGATTTTTTATTTAGGTGATGAGGATATTTTTTCTGAGGGAGACTATGGTATTAAAGCTGCCCATACAAGGCTATTTAGTACAGAACAATTCTCAAAGGAATTTTATTGCAAATATGCTCCTTACAGGACCTACCTAAGTTTATATTTATGGAGATCGTTAGATTTCCAGATCTGATCTCGATAAATGTATTTTTGAAGCCACAAAGTCTTCTTTGAGTATCCGTAGGAGATAGCTAGCAGTGACACTGGGTTGAGCAATGCTGCTTGGATCCTCAGATGGAAAGGCCTGTGTTCTCATCTTTGTGTTGGTAGCGCCTGGGTTAAAAGAAATAATCTGTATATTTTCTTTTGTACTGCATTCATCGGCAACGATCTCTGCTAAACCTTTAAGAGCAAATTTACTCGCAGAGTATGCTCCCCAATAAGCTCTCCCAACGTCTCCAACCCCAGAAGATAGCATTACAATCTTGGTTTTATATTCCAAAGACAATAAAGGTATTAGATGCTTGATTAGTAAAAAATTAGCATGGAGATTAACATCAAATATTTTTCTCCACTCACTTTCCTCAAAATCAGTAACTGCTTGCATTGGACCCAGGATAGCTGCATTTAAGACTATTCCATGGATTTCATGGAAATCTTTTAGAATTTCATTAACCAACTCAATGCATTTTGATTCATTGAGCAAAGCTAGGTCAGTGATTAGATCAAGAAACTTTACATTCGAAGTATTAAGTTTTTCATGAAAACCGTCTGCTTTATCAGGATTTCTATTGATACAAATTAAATTAACATCTTCCTTAATTAACTGACTTGCAAGGGCATATCCAATCCCATCTGTGGTCCCTGTAATAACTATATTTCTGTTTTTCATCAGGAACTGATTTTTTGATTTAGTAAGGTCTTCAGTTCAAAAGCATCATTAACAAAATGCTTGGTATACAATCGGGTCTCATCATTTTCTTTCATGCTATAGCCAAAATTGCAACCAATCGACTCCATACCAGCATTAGATCCTGCTTGAAGATCTTTGAGGTGATCTCCTACATAAATACATTCATTTGGTAAATAACCAAGAAGTTTTGCAGCTTTTAAAAGACCTTCAGGATTTGGCTTTGCAATCTCCACATCATCTGGGGTGATTAATGTTTTAGATTTCATTAAAAGGGAGCTATTTAAAATAATTTTCTCTGCAAATCTTCTAAACTTATTTGTCACTATTCCCCATGGAATATTTTCTTCTTCAAGAAATGTAATGAGTTCTTCTATTCCTTCGAACAAGATAGATCCATGGAGTAGTTCTTCATAATAGAGATCAAAAAATTCTTGTCTGTATTTTTGCAAATCCACATTTGAATTGGGTTCCAAAAAAGTTTTGAGTAATATGTTGCTTCCATCGGATACTAAGTGCCTCATCTCTGATTCTTGGATGTTGGGTTTATTGCTTTTTGCAAGCAGAATATTTAAGCATTTCAAAAAATCAGGGGAAGAATCAATGAGAGTTCCATCTAGATCAAAAAGGACTGCTTTTAGCATTGCTTTTTCCCATACAAGAGGTAATTAACTCCAAGATCTTCATTCAAGGACACCTGATGTGTAAGGGGGTTATAAAACATTCCTTTGGATTCAAGATGTTTAACTCCTGCAGCTCTCATGAAAGCAACGCACTCTGAAGGTTTAAGGAATTTCTCATAAGTATGAGTACCTTTAGGAAGGAGTTGGAACAAATATTCAGCACCAACTATGGCTGTTACAAAAGCTCGAGGGCTTCTATTAATAGTTGAAAGGAATAAACTTCCATTTGGTTTTAATAGGTTTACACAATCTTTAATTAATTTCTCTGGAGATGGGACATGTTCCAACACTTCTAAACAAGCAACTATATCAAATGTTTCGGCTTCAGTTTCGCTTAGTTGTTCTGCGGAGACTGATTGGTAATTAATATTCAATCCGGATTTTTCAGCATGATCTTTTGCGATCTTGATATTGATTGAAGTAACATCTATCCCGGTAACTTCTGCGCCTTTCGTCGCCAATGCCTCTGAAAGAATTCCTCCTCCGCACCCTACATCCAAAATTTTTAAACCTTTGACACTTTGTTTTGAATGTATGTATTGAGCTCTCACAGGATTAATTCTGTGAAGAGGCTTAAAATTACCATCCAGTTTCCACCATTCCTCAGACAGTCTTGAAAATTTTTCTACTTCTGTAATATCTACATTATTCATTATTGCTGTTAGAGAGATGTCGCGTATGAATTGTAGCTTATCTCTAAAATATTTTTTAAATTAGTTGTTATCTAGGATAATTTAGATAAAATTTGCACCCTATGACAAAAACTTCTTCCCTTTTATTACTCTCCTGAGTAATGCTCTATATTTCTTAAGGACATACTATCGCTACTTACAAAAAATCTTTTGTACCTATTAATGAAAAAATATCTGCAAGAGAGGTCATGGTTATTGGTGCGAATGGAGATAAGCTGGGTCTCCTTACAATAGAAGATGCTCTGCGAGAAGCAAAAAATGCAGATCTAGATCTTGTTCAAGTTTCTCCAGCTGAAGCCAGACCAACCGTCTGCAAGCTTATTGATTATGGTAAATTTCAATTTAACAAGAAAAAAAGCACTTCGGGAGTTAAAAAACAAAAGAAGCAAAGTATCAAAGAAATCAAGTTTAGACCTACTACTGATAAGGGCGATTACGAAATAAAATTAAAAAAAATAAAAAGCTTTATTATTGATGGAGATAAGACTAAAATTACCGTCCGATTCAGAGGTCGAGAGATTCTTAACAGCAATATGGGGCTAGATCTTCTTAATAGATTAAGAGATGATCTGAAAGACTTAGCCCAAGTTGATCAAGAACCTTCATTAGAAGGGAAGCAACTGCTGATGGTTGTCTCTCAACTAAAAAAGAAATAGTAATAGATTATGGGTTACAAATTAAAAACGCACTCAAGTGCCAAAAAAAGATTTAAAGCTACTGGCTCTGGTTTGAAGCGTAAAAGCGCTAATAAGAATCATATTCTTGGCAAGCAAACTACCAAGAGAAAAAGACATAATCGTGGGTTACTCAACATGACCGGCGAGACTCTAAATATTGCTAAAAAATTATTGGTGAAATAATGCCTAGAACTACTAAAGCAGTAACCGCAAAAGCAAGACACAAGAAAGTCCTAGAAGCTACCAAAGGTCACTATGGTGCTAGAAGCAGACTTTTTAGAACTGCAAAGCAATCAAATATAAAAGCCTTACAATATTCATTCAGAGACAGAAAGAATAAAAAGAGAGTTTTTAGATCTTTATGGATTGCAAGAATATCAGCTGCTCTTGACCCCCTAGGATTCAATTACAGCAGATTCATCAATTTATTAAAAAATGCAAATGTTGAGCTTGATCGCAAGGTATTAGCTGGCATCGCATATTCTGATCCTGATACATTCGGTAAAATAGTAGAAAAAGTCAGGGTATAATCTTTTCATGCAAATCCCTAAGGATTTAATTGAAAAGGCACAAAGCAATCTAGTTGGTGTAAAAAACGCTGCCGAATTCTATCAGGTCCGTTCTTCCTTTCTTGGCAAAAACTCCCAGTTAGCTGATTTATTTAATTCTATTAGAAACTTGCCAACAGAAGAAAAAATACGATTTGCTAGAGATCTCAATGCTATCAAGGCTGACCTAGAGGCTATATTTGAAAATGCCTTTGCTTCTATCTCCTCTGGTCATCAAACCCACACAAACATTGATTTAACTCTACCTGGAATTGATCACGGTCTTGGGACTTTGCATCCAATCAGCATTATAACTCAAAAGATTGCTTCTTATTTTGAACAGCACAGTTATTCAGTATTTTTCGGGAATGAAATAGAGTCAGACTTTTTTAATTTTGAAGCACTTAATTTCCCTGCCAATCACCCCGCAAGACAAATGCACGATACCTTCTATCTCGATGAGAAGCAGAACTTTTTGTTAAGGACGCATACATCAAATACTCAGATCCATGCAATGATGCAATACGGAGTGCCTTTAAAAATACTTTCACCTGGAAGGGTCTATAGGTGTGATTCTGATAATACACACTTACCGATGTTTACTCAGGCAGAAGGCTTGGTAGTTGATCAAGCTGTATCCTTTGGAAAACTAAAAGGCACCTTAATCAATTTTCTAAATCACTTTTTTAACCAAGAGATGGAAGTTAGATTTAGACCATCTTTTTTTCCTTTTACAGAACCTTCTGCTGAGGTTGATATTAGGTTTGGAAAAAAAGGCTGGCTCGAAGTTTTAGGGTGTGGCATGGTCCATCCAAATGTGTTGAAGGGTTGCGGAGTTGATTCTAACAAATACAGTGGTTTTGCTTTTGGTATGGGAATAGAGAGATTAGCAATGCTCTATTATGGGGTTGATGATATCCGAGATTTTTATGGCTCCAATCTTGAATTCTTAAAACAATTTAAGCCATCTATATGAAAATTGATTACAGATATTTAAAAGAGTTCTTACATGCAAAGGAGAGCATACAAGAGCTAGCAGATCTAATGACATCTATAGGGTTTGAGAGTGAAATCCATAAAGACCAATCCATTCATTTTGATGTTACTCCAAATAGAGGCGACTTTTTGTCACTAAACGGCATATCAAGAGAATATTCTGCAATTAAAGGCAAACTTAGCAATCCTAAACTGCAAATCTCAAAACAAACTTTTAGGGAGAATAAACAAATTATCTCTGCTATAGATCAAGCTGCTTGCACTCATTATTGTTTAGGTTTAGTAAAGAACATTAGAAAAGTTAAACAACTAACCCCAAAGAAGCGCTCCCTATTAACTAAAGCAGAAATTCCGTTGATTCACCCACTTGTTGACCTAGCTAACTATGTAATGCTTGAGCTTGGCACCCCTATGCATATTTTTGACCTCGATCAGATTACTCTTCCAATTAGTGTGGGATATCTAAGAAAATCTCAGAAAGTTAGAGTCATTGGAGGAGAAGAAAAGAATTTACAAACTTCAACATTGGCAATTAAAGATGCTAAAAAAGTTGTGGCTCTTGCAGGGATTATAGGAGAGAAAGAATCTTCGGTCTCCAAAAAAACTATCAATATTGCCATAGAGTCTGCATACTTTAAGCCTGATAAGATCATCAATCAGTCTCGTTTATATGGTCTTGCAACAGAAGCTGGTTTCAGATTCGAGAGGGGAGTCAATCCAACCCTGCAAGAGTTTGCAATAGAAAGATATTTAAAATTACTCTCAGAAATTGCTACCTTCGATTCAACTGATTGCTATAAAAAGGGTAAAGCAAAATTTGCAGCACATTCAATTAAGATTGATATGCAAGCTTTCGAAAGATTCTCAGACGTAAAACTAAGCCGTGAAAAGGCTACTAAGATTTTAAGACTTTTAGGCTTTGCGATTCAAAAATCAATTTCTAATACTTTCATAGCAGAGGTTCCTGCTTTTAGGAATGATGTAACACTAAAGGAGGATATCTACGAAGAGCTCTTAAGGATCACAGGTTACAACAACGTACCCATTCTAGACGAGCATTCATTCAGTCCATTGCTAAGCAGTGGCTCAAAACTGGATGATGGTCTCAAGCGCTTTATGGTTGGAAGAGGTTTTAATGAACTCCAGAATATGCCATTCATTAATGCTTCTTATCAACAGGCTGATTGTAAAAACCAAAACGTCACTATAGTTAACCCGTTGAGAGAAGAAGAATCCATTCTTCGCCAATCACTGCTACCTCAACTGATATTGAATTTTAGTAGAAATTACAGGAGAGGTTTCCAGCAGCAAAAAATCTTTGAACTTGGGAGCGGCTATATAAAAAAAGGAGATAAGTATTTTCAAGAAAAGATATTTTCTGGCCTTATCAATTTCCCATCTTCAGCAGAACAAAATATTTTTACTCTAAAAGGCTTGGTTTGCGATATTCTTAGCCTCATCTCTACTCGCAAACATTCTTTTAAATCAATAGATTGCCCTGACTATTTTTCAAATCTGGGTATGGATATTTTTGATGGCAAAAAGCAAATAGCTTCGTTTGGAGAAATTAAGAGTTCACTGCTCAGAGAAAAACAAAATATATATTTGTTTGGTTTTGAGATTTATTTGGATCGCATAGATAATTCTGTGCAAACTAAGAAACTGGTTAAACCCAGTAAATTCCCTTTCTCAACCAAAGACATAAATGTAATTGTTGACTCTAAAGTAACTTACGAAGTTCTTTGCAATACTATTATGCTTGGCAATATTAAGAATCTAGTTGAAGTTTCATTTGTTGATAGGTTTATAAGCGAAAAGATTGGCAAAGACAAAGTTAGTTATACCCTCAGAATGAAATTTCAATCAAATAGCTACTCACTCACAGATGAAGAGATACAGAACAATATCGTGAAAATTTTTTCAATGCTCAAACATACATTTGGGGCAACACTTAGACAGTGAATATTACGAAGCAAAATCTAATCGAGATGTTGATAAATGATCAGGAGCTCTCCAGGGAAGAGGCAACCACCACGGTTAATTTATACTTTAATGAGATTAGGGATGCCTTGCGAAAAGAGCGCAAAGTAAAAATTCCTGCCTTTGGGTCATTTGAAGTTAAGTACACAAAACCAAGAATTGGAAGAAATCCAAAAACAAAAGAGGAATTCCCCATACCATCTCTCAAGAAAGTAAAATTTACTCTTTCTAAGAAAGCTAAGAAATTAATTAATTAGTTTTTCATTCCTTGGCAATCATAACTTTCGATGCATCAGTTCCAATTTTGTAATGTAATTTATGGTTGCAAATCTTAGAAATTTAAGAGAATTAGATTAACCCATCTTAAACTTTCAAAAGAAATTTGAGTCTAATACTGATAGACTATTTACATAATTATGAAACTAGGTGTGCTTAAACCTCTAGATGCTAGAGACTTAAGGTCTGCTATTCATCCAGATACTCTAGGTAAGCTCTTGCAATGCGAGGGATTGGAAATTTCATTTGAGCATGGTTTAGGAAATGGGATATCAATTACTGACACCCAATTCTCATCATTCGGAGCAAAACCTTCAAGCAGAGTTGAGATTATTCAAAACTCAGACTATCTATTTATACAGGATGTACTTTCTCATGAAGACATGTCTTTTATAAGAAGTGGGACAACTTTAATTGGAATCATAAGTCCTTTTGCAAACCGGGAATTTATTCATGAGTGTGCTCATAGGGGCATTAATCTCGTTAGCATGGAATTTGTTCCAAGAATTACTAGAGCTCAAAAAATGGATGTCTTAAGTTCGCAAGCTAACTTAGCTGGTTATGCAGCTGTTTTATCTGCTGCAAACCATTTTCACTCAGCTTTACCTATGATGATGACGGCAGCAGGAACATTAAAACCTGCGAGGGTTTTTATTATTGGTGTTGGAGTAGCCGGTTTGCAAGCCATTGCAACCGCAAAGAGATTGGGTGCAAAGGTAGAGGCTTTTGATACAAGGCCAGTTGTTGAGGAGCAAGTTCAATCTCTGGGTGCAAAATTTATAAAAATTGATTTAGGTGATACTGGTCAGACAGATCAAGGCTATGCCAAGGAATTAACCCAAGAGCAACTAAACAAACAAAGGGAGTTGCAAGCTAAGGTATGCGCTAGATCTGATATTGTTATTACCACAGCTCAGGTTTTTGGAAGGCCTGCTCCAAGACTTATTGATGAAAATACCATTGAACAAATGATGCCCGGTAGTGTTATTTTTGACATGGCTGTTGAAAGCGGAGGTAATGTTGCAGGTTCTGTGGTAGATGAGATAGTTATTAAAAATGGGGTAAAAATTTTAGGGCTCTCTCATTTGCCTTCAAAGCTACCAAATCATGCTTCGCTAGCTTTATCAAATAACTTCATTAATTTATTTTTGGAATTTTATGATCGAGAGAAACAGTCTTTTAACGTAAACCTTGAGGACGAAATTCTGGATAGCAGCATGCTTGTATATAAGGGAGAAATTAGAAACAAGGCTTTTAAATAATATGGAAACATTACTTCTTTTAGGGTTTATTTTAGTACTTTCTATCTTTTTGGGCTTGGAACTCATTTCAAAAGTTCCCAGTACTCTGCATACACCTTTGATGTCAGGTTCGAATGCTATCTCAGGTATTGCTTTGGTGGGGGCATTAGTATTAAGTGCTGAAACACAAATGCAAGCCATGCTTGCATTTGTTGCCATCTTATTTGCCTCGATCAATGTTTTCGGTGGTTATCTTGTAACTAATCGTATGCTCAAGATGTTTAAGAAGAAGTAGCAATGAATGGAATAGATTTTGAAGTATTACAAAATGTAAGTTACATCGTGGCTTCTGCATTATTTATAGTTGGCATAAAGCGTCTTGGCAAAGAAACTACAGCAGTTAATGGAAACTTTTTGTCTGCATGCGGGATGTTTATTGCCGTTACTGTTACGGCTGCAACTTTTATAGACCTCAGGATTGCTTTGCTTGGCATAGGACTAGGGGCATTGATCGGATCGGTTATAGCTCTCAAAGTCAAGATGACCTCAATCCCTGAAATGGTTGCCTTATTCAATGGATTCGGTGGTTTGGCAACCTACTTGATAGCTTGGTCTGAATTTTCAAATGGAAATCTTGAGATTGCCCAACACATCTTAATTATGTTAACGGTCTATATTGGAGGTGTTACGTTTTCAGGCAGTCTTGTAGCATACGGTAAACTGGCTGAGAAGATCTCCTTGGGTAAAGGCCATCCTATAACTAATATTTTTGTGTTGAGTTTTTATGCCTCATTACTATTTCTTATAGCGGCTATGGCAATCCCTTTTTTACCAGAAACTCTGATTTTCTCTAATTACTTCATCATTCTTTTAGGGGTTACTATTCTGGCTGGCTTAGGTTTTGTGCTTCCCATAGGCGGGGGAGATATGCCTGTAGTTATTTCTATGCTGAATTCACTCTCTGGCATTGCTGCAGCTTTTGCGGGATTATTATTGCTAAACAATGTTTTGATTGTTGCAGGATCATTAGTTGGAGCAAGCGGACTTATCTTAACGGTGATTATGGCCAAGGCTATGAACAGATCTATTGGCAATATTTTATTTGTGGGTTATGCAAGCGCATCTAGCTCATCCGCAAAAACTCAAGAACAGGGTGAAGTAAAACCAATCAGTTCAGACGATGCCTATCTTATCTTAGAGAATGCCTCTTCTGTGTTAATTGTTCCCGGGTATGGTATGGCTGTTGCACAAGCACAGCATGTAGTAAGAGAGCTGGGAGAATTATTGGAAGATAATGGAACAGAAGTTAAATATGGAATTCATCCTGTAGCAGGCAGAATGCCAGGACATATGAACGTTCTCTTAGCAGAAGCAAATGTTTCGTACGATTTGCTTGTAGAACCCGATGATGTTAATCCAACAATGGAGAACATCGATGTTGCTATTGTCATAGGAGCAAATGATGTGGTAAATCCCTCTGCAACAGAGGAACCTGGTTCTCCAATCTATGGCATGCCAATTATAGAGGTCCACAATGCTAGAACAGTGTTTGTGCTAAAAAGATCAATGTCTTCAGGATTTGCTGGAGTTGAAAATCCTCTATTTTTTCGCCAAAACACCAGAATGCTTTTTGGCGATGCTAAAGCTTCAATTAGCGCTTTAGTTTCAGAGTTTAAAAGCTGATTTAACCTTTTAAATATGCTAAAATTTAATCCTATTTAAGGTTAAATTTACCTCCAATTTTTTAAGCTATTAATGTCCGATTTTGCCAGAGAAATTCTTCCGATTAACATCGAGGATGAGCTTAAACAATCCTATTTAAGTTATGCGATGAGCGTGATTCATGGAAGAGCTCTTCCTGATGTCAGAGACGGATTGAAACCTGTGCATAGAAGAATTTTGTTTGCTATGTACGATCTTAGAAACACTTATAACAAACCTTACAAGAAATCTGCGAGAGTAGTTGGTGACGTTATAGGTAAATATCATCCTCATGGAGATTCTGCTGTTTACGATGCTATGGTAAGAATGGCGCAAGATTTCTCGATGCGTTATATGCTAGTTGAGGGCCAAGGTAACTTTGGTTCGATTGATGGTGATCCGCCAGCGGCCATGAGATATACCGAGGTCCGTATGGCAAAAATCACCGATATGATTCTTGCGGATATTGAAAAAGAAACGGTCAGTTACTCACCTAATTACGATGGCACTGAACAAATCCCAGATGTGCTTCCTACCAGAATACCTACTCTTTTAGTTAATGGCTCATCAGGCATAGCAGTGGGAATGGCAACCAACATTCCTCCGCATAATTTAACAGAGATTATTGATGGCTCTTTAGCTGTATTAAAAGATCCAAAGATTTCCATTGACGATTTAATGCAAATTATTTCAGGCCCAGATTTTCCAACCGGTGGCACTATCGACGGGAAGATGGGAATTTACGAGGCTTATAAAACTGGTAGAGGCATCATTTATGTAAGGGCAAAAACATCTTCAGAGGAGGATAAACATGGAAATAAATCCCTCATTATCAATGAGATTCCTTATATGGTTAATAAAGCCAGGATGTTGGAAAAGATTGCAGAGCTAGTAAAAGAGAAAAAGATTGATGGAATTAAGGAGATCAGAGATGAGTCTGATAAAGATGGTTTAAGAGTAGTCATTGAAGTGAAAAA
>JAYNII010000007.1:54137-61953 GCA_038108875.1 Gammaproteobacteria bacterium
ATGGTTGCAATTGCAAATATCGATCAGATGATTGCTATTATTAAAAAATCTAAAGATACAAAAATCGCTACAGAACAACTCATCAAAAAGACATGGAGTGCAGGACCAATCGCAGCAATTTTAAAAAAAGTTGGAACAGACGCTTGCCGCCCTAAGGGTCTCAATAAACAATTCGGCCTTACCGGCCAGAAATACAAACTATCACCAGATCAGGCTAAAGCTATTTTAGAGCTTAGGCTTGGAAGACTAACTGGCCTTGAGCAAGACAATTTAGCCAACGAATTTAAACAGATAATCGAAAATATTACTCAATTGCAAAAGATATTGGATGACAAAGAGACTCTGCAGACTCTTATAAAAGATGAACTTGAAGAAGTAAAACAAAATTTCGGAGATGAGCGCAAAACCAATATTAACGATACAAGACAAGATATCTCTAATGAAGATCTCATCCCGGAAGAAACTAGGGTCCTAACGTTATCCAGAACAGGGTATGCCAAGACCCAACCCCTAACAGAGTACCGAGAACAAAGACGCGGAGGCCAAGGTAAATCAGGGGCATCCTTAAAAGAAGAAGATATCATTCAGAACCTTTACATTCTCAGCAGTCATGCTCAGTTACTTTGTTTTACAACCCGAGGTAAGATATTTTGGCTTAAGGTTTACGAAATCCCAGTCGCCAGCAGAACCTCTAAGGGTCGCCCGCTTGTAAATATGTTGAACTTAGACGAAGGCGAGACCGTATCAAAAATTCTCCCTGTCGAAGGGTTTAATGACAAAGACTTCGTATTCATGGCTACTGAAAAAGGGGTGGTCAAGAAAACTAAGCTTAGTTATTTTGCAAAGAAATACAAATCAGGCATCAAAGCCATCAACTTAGACGATGACGATACTTTGATTGGTGCTGCAGTAACCAATGGCAAGCAAGATATTCTTTTGGCTTCCAATGTTGGTAAGGTGATCCGCTTTAATGAGAAGAAAGTTCGCCCCATGGGCAGAACTGCCCGTGGAGTCAAAGGTATGAAACTCCCTACCAAAGAGTCTAAAGTTATTTCTATGATGATAGGTGAAGAGGAAAAAACCATTCTCTGTCTTTCAGAAAATGGTTACGGTAAGAAATCAAAATTAGAGGATTTCACCCTGCATAATAGAGGCGGCCAAGGGGTGATTGCTCTTAAAACCTCAGAAAGAAATGGTCTCATGGTATCGGCATCAAGTGTCACTGAAGAAGATGGTATTATGCTTATTAGTGATAAGGGCACACTCATTCGAACTGCCATTAATCAAATACCGACGCTTTCCCGAAATACACAGGGAGTTAAGGTTATTAGTCCCAAGGAAGGCGAGAAGCTCATTGAAGGAGTTCCATTCACCATAGACGAAGAGGAATAGGAGTGAGAGCTTGGAATTTCTCAGCGGGACCAGCTGCTATACCTGAGGAGGTCCTTCATAGAGCACAACAAGAGCTTCTTGAGTTTGGCTCCCAACAAGCATCCATAATGGAAATCAGTCATCGCTCTAAAGCTTATGAAGCTGTAGCATTTAGCGCTCGTGACAATTTTCGTAAACTCTTAAGCGTTCCCTCAGACTATGAAATTTTATTCTTACAAGGCGGTGCTACTATGCAGTTTGCACTCTTGCCTCTTAACTTTGCTCAAGGAAGATCAACTGAGCATATTATTACTGGCGCTTGGTCTAAAAAAGCTCATGCTGAAGCAAGCAAACTCTGTCGTGCGAATATTTTAGCTTCATCCGCGGATTCAAATTTTACTCATATACCTGATCTAGAGAATCTCTCAGTTGCAGATGATGCAGTATATTTACATTATGCCGATAATGAGACTATTCATGGTGTAGCCTTCCAGCGTGTGCCTGATCTTCCTTTGCCAAAATTTGTAGACATGTCCTCTATCATTCTTGGAAAAGAGATTGATGTTAGTGACTACGATTTGATTTATGCCGGAGCTCAAAAAAATATTGGGCCTGCAGGCTTGACTGTGGTGATAGCTAAAAAAGAACTATTAGAAACATGTAATGCAGCACTTCCTGACATACTCAATCTTCAAAAACATGCAGTTAATGATTCCATGCTCAATACTCCGCCCACCTTTGCTTGGTACTTAGCAGGCTTAGTTTTTGAATGGCTTATTGGTCAAGGAGGAGTCAAGGCTATTGAAGAAGTAAACAATCAAAAAGCTTCTTTGCTCTATCAATTCCTCGACAGTTCAGATTTCTATTTTAATCCAGTCCAGAAAGAATGCAGATCTATTATGAATATCCCATTTATTTTAGCCAAGCCAGATTTGGATCAATCCTTTTTAGAGGCATCCCATAAAGCTGGTCTGTTGCATCTTAAAGGCCATAGATCAGTGGGAGGCATGCGAGCAAGCATATATAATGCGACCCCACTTGCAGCCGTCCATGATTTGATTAACTTTATGGAATCCTTTGAGAAAGAGAACGCTTAGCCCATAATATTGTTCCTATGAACAAGTCTCAACTAGAGCAAATAATTAAATTACGTGATCGCATTGATCAGGTTGACAGTCGGATATTGAAGCTTATTCAACAACGAGCTATTTTTGCCAAGTCGATTGGGGCGTTGAAATCAAAAGATTCTAACTATCAGTCTTTTTATAGACCCGACCGAGAGGCAAAAATCATCAGACAAGTACTACAAGCTAACAAAGGCGGTTTAGTTAAGAATGAGCAGTTAAAATACATTTATAAAGAGCTTATTTCAGCATGCTTGTCGCTTGAAGAGTCCTTAAAGATTGCATATCTTGGCCCTGAGGGGACGCATTCCGAATCAGCGGTGATAGGTCATTTTGGCTCCTCTGTTCAAAGGGATCCTCGCTCCAGTATTGACGATGTATTCAAACAGCTTTCTACGGCGCAGTGTAATTTTGGGGTTGTTCCTGTAGAAAACTCATCCGAAGGCGTGGTTAATCCAACCTTAAATTGTCTTGCAGATGAGGACGTAACAATATGTGGTGAAACCTATCTTACTATTCACCATTATTTAGCTGCAGCAACTACTAGAGATTTTAAGCAAGCAAAACAAATTGCTTCTCATCCCCAAGCTCTTGGACAATGTTCTAAGTGGATTGAAGCTAATCTTCCTGGCATAAGAAGAAAAATAGTATCTAGCACTGCTGAAGCAGCCATGTTAGCAAGCAAGGACCTGGGAACCTTATGCATAGTTAGTAAGCTCGCGGTTGAGAAATACAAATTGCATACGCATGTCAAAAATATTGAAGATTTTTCTGAAAACAGAACCAGGTTTCTGATTATAGGCAAGGATCCTGTAGAAAAAACAGGAGCAGACAAAACTTCGCTTTTAGTGCAAACCAGCAATCGTCCAGGAGCATTACTAGAACTTTTGAAGCCCTTTAGTAAGGCAAAAATTAATCTTCATAGAATAGAAACAAGACCCTCTAGAAAATCAGTTGAGACTCACAATTTCTTTATAGATTGCGATGGACATATCAAAGATAGAAATATCAAATCTGCAATAGCGTCCATCAAGCAAGCCGGAGCTTTTGTTAGAGTTTTAGGTTCATACCCCTTAGATACTAAATAAGATGAACATTTATATTATTGGGCTTGGCTTAATTGGGAGCTCAATTGCACGCTCTATTAAAAAAAACCAACTTGAACATAAGATCTATGGGTGCGATATTAATTTGGACTCAGTCAATTATGCGCTGCAAGAAAACATTATTGACGAACTTTTTTCATACAAGACATTTCAGTTAGATTCCTCAGCAGACTCTTTGATTATAGTAGCTGCTTCTCCAACTGTTACAGCAAATATTTTTGAGGAACTCAAGGATCTGTTTCATTTAGATAATCTAGCGATTACAGATGTATGCAGTGTAAAGAATCATCTTATCGATGCAATGCATGGCATACATGAATCTAATGTTGTGTTATCTCATCCCATGGCAGGCTCTCATTTGAGCGGAGTAAGGGTTGGTGAAGCTGACTTATTCAGAGGGAGGTATGTTTTACTTAGCCCTTTGCATTGCACTGAGCATGCACTTAGGACGGTTGCAGAATTTTGGCAGTCTTTAGATGGGATTACTCATGCAATCAAAGCTGAGAAGCATGATGAGCTCTTAGCTGCAACGAGTCATTTGCCTCATATTTTAGTCTACGCATTACTTCACCATCTCCAAGCAAAACAAATAACTGATCTTGCTAAAGTTTCTGGGGGAGGTTTGCAATCCTTGCTTCGCATTGGCAGCTCTTCTACAAAGATGTGGAGAGATATTTTTTTGCTGAACAAAGACAACATTACTAAAGAAATTGATGCAGTGATTGACGCATTGGGTTTACTTAAAGAGTATATAAATCAAGAACCTGAATCTCTAGAAGATTTACTTAATAGCTTGAAAGATTTTAAAGAACAAAACACATGAATCTTGTTGCCATGCCCACTACAAAGATTCATGGGGAAGTTACTTGTCCCGCAGATAAATCCATTACTCAAAGAGTTCTTTTATTAGGTGCTCTGCAAAATAAAGATCTAAAAATTACTAATCCACTTTTAGGGGCTGACCCTATTTCAACTGCAAATGCTCTCCGAGCATTAGGCGCACAAATAGACATCACCGATGAGGTTTTGTTTCGGGAACATAAAGAGGGTTTAGCGTCTTCACCCAATCCCCTTGACTTAGGTAACTCAGGAACGGGATTGCGCCTATTAATAGGAATGGTTGTGGGACTTAGGTTGAACGCAACTTTTATAGGCGATGCGTCATTATCTACTAGACCAATGCAGAGAATTATTGATCCTCTCTCTGATTTTGGAGCTTTTTTTGAGCATAGCGGCTTTATGCTTCCTATTAAAACATTTGCAAATATCTTGCATCCTTCTTTTAGCTACACATTACCCATCGCAAGCGCCCAAGTAAAATCGTCTATTCTTCTTGCGGGGCTAGCAGCAGGTTCTGAAGTGATCATCCATGAAAGCATTCAAACCAGGAATCATACTGAGTTGATGTTTAAAGATTTTGGAGTTAATTTAGAAGTTCACCAATCTTCACAAGGTAATGATATTTTCCTTCCCAAGCATCAAAATCTTTACAAAACAACTTACGATGTTGCAGGCGATATTTCTTCAGCTGCATTTCTAATTGCAGCTGCGCTTCTGGCTAAAGATAGTTATTTAATCATTAGAAACGTTGGGCTTAATCCATCAAGAATTGGATTTCTAGAAGTTATTCAAGCAATGAATGCAAACATTAAAATCATTGACAAGATAGAAAAAAATGGTGAATTAAGAGGAAGCATCATTGTAGAATCCAGCGAGCTTAGCTCAATAGATCTTGGGGGCAGCATCATCCCAAACATTATTGATGAAATTCCAATTATTTGCATACTGGCAGCTTTTGCAGAAGGTAGATCCATCATCAAAGATGCCGCTGAATTAAGAAAAAAAGAATCCGACAGAATCAAAGCAGTGGTAAATGGTTTAGAAAAAATAGGAACCAAAGTCGTTGAGACAGAAGATGGTTTAACAATAACAGGCAAGAGTTACTCTAGCGAGGAGCCTGCTTTGATAGATTCCTTTAAAGATCACAGAATTGCGATGAGTTTTTTAATCAGTGCTATTGGCATAGGTAAACAGGTTTTAGTTAAGGACGCTGAAAATATAGCAACCTCATTTCCTCAATTTATCGATCTTGTTGGTAAAATTGGTATGACTATCCATGAAGCTTGAAGCACAATTAATTACAATAGACGGACCCTCTGCTTCCGGCAAAGGTTTAGCATCAAGAAATGTGGCAAAAATTCTAGGCTTCAGATTGCTTGATAGCGGTCTTCTTTACAGAGCTTACGGCTATCTTTTTTTAAAACACGGCAGTCATGATAAGACCATCCAAGCATTCAATAATTTGGAATTTTCTTTCTCAGAAAATAATGAAACCCTAATTTTGGAGGATGGTACAAATATCACTGCATCTCTTAGATCTCAAGCAATAGCTCAGCAAGCCTCTTTTATAAGCAGCGATCCAATAACCAGAGAAAATCTATTACCTATTCAGCGCTCGTTTGTATCTCCAGAAGGGCTTGTCGCTGATGGTAGAGATATGGGCAGCATCGTTTTTCCTAATGCCAAAACAAAAATTTTCATCACAGCAAGCATTCAAGAAAGGGCACAAAGAAGGTTTTTAGAGTTGCAGAATAAGGGACAAGAGGTTAACATGCGCGATCTAATTGCTGAGATTGAACAAAGAGACTTCAAAGATATGCATCGTGAGATTTCTCCACTTGTTCAGCCAGAGGATGCAGTGATTATTGACACTACTTTGCTTAAACCCGAAGAAGTTGTTGAGAGTATTCTGAAAATCTATCGGTCCAATCAAAGCAGTTAAATCTTTATAAAGGAAGTAATTATTTATGTCAGACAATTTTGCTGCATTACTAGAAGAAAATCTAAGTACCCTAGAAATGAAACCAGGAACTATTGTTTCGGGTGTAGTTCTAGATATAGACAAGGAGTGGGTTACTGTCCACGTAGGTCTTAAATCAGAGGGAGTCATCAGCATCGATGAATTTAAAGATGTTGAAGGCAAGGTGGATATTAAAGTTGGAGATGAAGTTGAGGTTGCCCTCGATGCTGTGGAAGATGGTTATGGTGAAACAAGAATTTCTAGAGAGAAGGCAAGACGCATCTCTGCTTGGAAAAAACTTGAAGCTGCGCTTGAAACAGGGGAAATAGTTTTAGGTAAGGTCCAAAATAGAATCAAAGGAGGCTTTGCGGTCGAGGTTGACGTTATCAAAGCATTTTTACCAGGTTCTCTAGTTGATATAAGGGCGGTTAAAGAACTGCCAGAGCTAGAAAACACGATTCAAGAATTCAAAGTTATCAAATTAGACTACAAACGCAATAATGTAGTGTTATCTAGAAAAGCTGTGCTCGAGCAAGTAAACACTGCTGAAAAAGCAGAACTGCTGAAAACTTTAGAAGAAGGCATGATAGTGAAAGGAATCGTAAAAAATATTACCGATTACGGTGCTTTCGTGGATCTTGGTGGTTTGGATGGCTTGCTTCACGTCACCGATCTTTCTTGGTCAAGAGTGGTTGATCCCAAAGACCTTCTTAAGGTGGGCGAAGAAATAGACGTTAAAGTGCTTACTTTTGATAAAGAAAAGTTGAGAGTCTCACTCGGAATTAAACAAATTCATAACGATCCTTGGGAAGGTGTCGAGGCTAAATATACCGTGGGCGGCATTTATGAAGCTAACGTTTCCAATCTCACTGACTACGGCTGTTTCGCAGAATTGGAACAAGGTATCGAAGGCTTAATTCATTTATCTGAACTGGATTGGACCAATAAAAATATTCATCCTTCAAAAGTTGTTACCATGGATCAAAAGATTAAAGTTATGATCCTTGAAATTGATAATGAAAAAAGAAGGATATCTTTAGGGTTAAAGCAAACCAAACCCAATCCTTGGACTGAATTTGCAAACAAGTACAATATAGGAGACAGCGTAACAGGAAATATTAAATCAGTGACAGACTTTGGTCTCTTTGTTGGTCTCGAAGGCGATATTGACGGTTTAGTCCACCTTTCTGATATTATTGAAGGAGATGGAGAGTCAACCAAAGAAGCATTGGATGCCTACAAGAAAGGTGACGCAATCAATTGTCTTATTTTTGGTATAGATGCTGAACGAGAAAGAATATCTTTAAAGTTAAGTGAGTAAAGAGAAAACAGTCAATTTTAATCTCTCCGATTGTTCAAAAATTATATCTAAGCAAACAGGGCTGAGCGACAACAAAGCCCTGTCTGCACTTAAA
>JAYNII010000008.1:0-60117 GCA_038108875.1 Gammaproteobacteria bacterium
CTCATAATCCATTGGTCGTAGGTTCAAATCCTACCGGGCCCACCAAATTGTTTTTAAAGCATTATTTCTATAAGTTGATGAAATTATCTCATCAGAAATAACAAAACTGCTTGAGTAGATATTAGAACACCATATACTGTGCGCTTCATTGAGCAACATAGGATCTTTGGAGCAACTCATTTTCTTTACAAATTAATATGAATCAAGAAAAAATTAGGAATATTGCCATCATTGCTCATGTTGATCATGGAAAAACCACGTTAGTAGATAAATTACTCCAGCAGTCAGGCGGGCTTGATAGAAAGAATATGGATGCTGTTTGCATTATGGATTCTAATGATCAGGAAAAGGAGCGTGGAATTACTATCGTTGCAAAAAATACCGCAATTAAATGGCGCGATTATCACATCAACATTGTTGATACTCCTGGACATGCAGATTTTGGAGGAGAGGTTGAGCGAATTTTATCCATGGTTGATTCAGTACTTTTGTTAGTAGATGCAGTTGATGGACCAATGCCCCAAACACGTTTTGTGACGCAAAAGGCCTTTGAAAAAGGTCTTTGTCCAATATTGGTAGTGAATAAGGTCGATAGACCTGAAGCACGGCCTTATTGGGTAATAGATCAAGTATTTCAATTGTTTGATAATCTTGGTGCAACAGATGAGCAATTAGATTTTTCTATTATTTATACTTCTGCACTTAAAGGAACTTCTGGTTATGAACCAGATAACTTGTCATCAAACATGACCCCTTTACTTGATATGATCATTAATAAAGTAAAACCTCCCAAAGTTGAACTTGATGCTCCTTTTAGAATGCAGATTAGCGCTCTGGACTATAACTCATTCGTTGGTGCTATTGGTATTGGCAGGATTTCTTCTGGCTCTATTAGACCAAATGATCGAATAGTAGTTGTAAATGAAAAAAAATCAGCTCGAAAAGCGAAAATATTGCAGGTTCTAAGTTATAGCGGTTTGGAGAGAATTGAAGTGACACAAGCGCATGCTGGAGAAATAGTTTGTATTACAGGAATAGAGGCTTTAAATATATCAGATACACTATGCGATCCTAATTTTGCTCATCCGTTGCCATCTCTTAAGGTGGATGAACCAACAGTTAGCATGGTCTTTCAAGTAAATGATTCTCCATTTGCAGGAAAGGAGGGTAAGTTTGTTACTTCAAGGAATATCAAAGATAGATTAGAGCAGGAGCTAATTCACAATGTAGCCTTGCGTGTTGAGCAGGGTGACTCCCAAGATAAATTTAAAGTTTCAGGTCGAGGAGAGCTGCATTTGTCAGTGTTAATCGAAGCTATGAGAAGAGAAAATTTTGAGCTTGCCGTATCTAAGCCACAGGTTGTTCAGAAAATTATTGAAGGAGAAATACACGAACCATATGAACTAGCAGTTATTGATATCCAAGATGTTCATCAAGGTTCAATTATGGAGCAGATGGGATTGAGAAAAGGCGACCTCAAAAATATTCAGATGCATGAAAATGGGCGTTTGAGAATGGATTTTATTGTTCCTTCTAGGGGCTTGATCGGTTTTCGCTCGACTTTTCTAACATTAACTCAAGGCACTGGAATTCTAACCAGTGTGTTTGATCATTATGGATTAGCAAAGAAAGGAGATATAGCTAAGAGACAAAATGGTGTCTTGGTATCCATGGTTGCAGGAAAAACTCTAGCCTACTCACTCTTTAACTTACAGAACAGGGGTAAGATGTTTGTAGGACATGGAACCGAGGTTTACAAGGGTCAAATAGTTGGACTTCATTCTAGGGAGAATGATCTTCCGGTTAATCCCACAAAAGGAAAACAGCTTACGAATATAAGAGCAGCCGGGAACGATGAGAACTTAATATTGATACCGCATATTCGCCATACTTTAGAGCAGGCATTAGAGTTTATTGAAGACGATGAGTTGGTTGAGGTTACTCCAAAAAATATTAGATTAAGAAAAAAGAGCTTTAGCTAATTTTTTAAAATTATTCTAGTTACTTAAATTTATTAAGCATAATTTTGTGCAATATTGTTTTCCAGTAGTTAGTAAAAAACTTTTGCATCGTTTAGCATAATTAAATGAAAAGATATCTATTTTTATTGATCATAGTTAATTGCGTTTCAGCAATCATTCAAGCTCAAGGGGTTCAAATTATAACCGCAAGAGAAATCATTACTCTGGATGAAGCAGCTCAAGTTGGAGACGCTATTGCAGTCGAGGACGGACTTATTCTTAAGATTGGCTCTTTGGAAAGTCTTAAGAAATTTTTCCCTAATGCAGTTATAAATAGAGCAGCTCAAGACTCTGTCATTGTGCCTGGATTCATTGAGCATCATATACATCCCTTTTTAGCTGCAGTGACAATGAATTCCAAGATCATCGCAATTGATGATTGGAAATTGCCTTATTCTTTTTCTAAGGGAGTAAGGAACAGAGAAGAATATTTTGAAGAATTAATCAAAGCAGAAGACAGCAGCAACAAAGAGGAACCTTTTATTAGCTGGGGGTATCATCACTATTTTCATGGCTCTCTCACTCGCCAGGATTTAGACAACATTTCAAGTTCAAGACCAATCATTATTATTCATAGATCTTTTCATGAATTTATTCTTAACAGTGCTGCTATGGAAGTCTTAGATATAAAAGAAGAGAATTTTGATATACCTGAGGTAGACAAAGAATTTGCTAATTTTTCCGAAGGTCATTTTTCAGAAAGAGGTGCGATTCTCGTTTTAGGTAACTTGATGAAACTACTTGGAACTCCCGAGATGCTCATCAATGGCATGAAAAGTGTTATAGAACATCTACATTCCAATGGAGTAACGGTTATTGGTAATCCAGGTGCTATGTATAACCCAAATATTCAGATGCTAAAAAACATGGTGTTTGGCAACAAGCAAATTCCCTTAGAGTCATTCTTTATTCCAAGCGGGCTTCACTTAATCGAAAATTATGATATCTCAGAAGTTTTAGAAAAAGCTGAATCACAAACTCTTTGGGGAGAGGGCAATCTCTCGTATTTAAGCAAACAGATAAAATTGTTTTCAGATGGTGCCATGTACTCTCAAAATATGATGATGCGGGATGGTTATCTTGATGGACATCAAGGTGCTTGGCTCATTCATGAAAATATTTATAAACAGCTTTTCAAAATTTTTTGGGACAACAATTATCAAATTCATGTCCACCAAAATGGTGATGCAGGATTAGATCGAGTGCTTAATGTGCTAGAAGAAAATTTGATCCTTTACCCTAGAAAAGATCATCGAACCACAGTAGTGCATTTTGGCTATTCAGCAGATGATCAAGTCCAACGAATTAAAGATCTAGGAGTGTTGGTCAGCGCTAATCCCTATTATGTAACAACCTTATCAGATCTTTATAGTCGAGAAGGTGTTGGTTATGAGCGAACCCAAGACATGGTCAGACTTGGAGATTTAGAAAGAGCAGATATTCTATTTTCGCTTCACTCGGATATGCCCATGGCTCCTGCAGCGCCATTGGTTCTTATGGACTCTGCAATGAATAGGTTAAATTTTGCAAATAAGGTTGCAGGACCTGATCAACGTATTTCTGCTCTGACTGCATTAAAAGCAGTAACGTTAAATGCTGCTTATATCATGCAGTTAGAAGATAGGTATGGTTCGATCAGTATTGGGAAAGTTGCAAATTTTACAGTCCTCGATAGCAACCCTCTTTCAGTCAATCCTCTAATGGTAAAAGACATAAAAGTTGTTGGAACATTTTCGAATGGAAAATACTTTCCAGTCTTAGAAAAAAAAATGTAGACAATTTTTAAAATTAGGAATACATTTCGCAAAAATAACCTTTTCTTAAGGAGAAAAGAATGGCAACTAAAAAACCAGCAGCTAAAAAACCAGCTGCTAAACCAGCTGCAAAACCAGCAGCTAAAAAACCTGCCACCAAAAAGAAATAAGTTTCTTAAGGTAAAAGCGGCGGTACCAGTTACCGCCGTTTTTTTTGCCTATCTAAAATTCATCTTTTATAAAGTTTAGAAAATCACTATGATGTTTTTATGTCAGTCTTTTCATCTTTAAAATCTATTTCTCCGACTATTGGAGCTGAAATATTTGACGTTGATCTCAAAAAAATTGATGGAGATTTAATAGATGAATTAAAAAAAATTCTCTCAAAATACAAAGTACTTTTTTTCCCTAATCAAAATCTCACCATAGACGACCATGTTGCATTTGGAGAGAAATTTGGAGAATTACAAGGGCATCCCCATATAAACAACCCCAGCATTAAGCATCCAAAAATTTTTGAACTGGCTGCCTCATCAGGAGGTATTGCAGACGAATGGCATACGGATTTAACTTTTCAAGAAGAGCCTGCGCTTTTATCAATTTTACATATGGTGCAAATTCCATCTGTGGGGGGAGATACTATGTGGACAGATTTAGTTGCTGCCTTTAAGGCTTTATCAAAACCTATGCAAGATATGTGTATCGGATTGTCAGCTTTGCATGATGCTTCGCCTCATCTGCATCCTGAAAAAATGACCATTCATCCAGTGGTTCGCAAACATCCAGATACTCAGGAGCCAGTACTATATGTAAACGAACACTTCACAAGGAGAATTGTTGAACTTAGACACGACGAAAGCGACCATCTACTTAGTTTCCTAACTGCATGGGTTCAAAAACCAGAATTTTCACTTCGATATAAATGGCAACAGCACACAATTGCAATGTGGGATAATCGTGCTACTCAACACTATGTGGTAAATAATTTTGAGGGGGAAAGAATTATCCAAAGAGTCACTGTTACTGGAGACATAGTTGAGCCATTTGGGAAGTTAGCTTACCAAGCATGGAATGCTGATGGAAAGTTTTCTGCAAAGAGTAGATACGATTTTCAGTTAATGGGTTATCTAGACTCTCATAAGAAATAATATTTTTTATTACAAACTTATTACTTACTGGTAATTCTTTCATATCTCCTTAATATAAACTTCAGCCACATACATTTAAAATAGGAAAAACATGATCGAATCTTCATTTACTTTGCCGTGCGGACAAATTCTAAAAAATAGGGTTTGTAAAGCTGCTATGACTGAACGAATTGCAAAGGGAGACAACCTGGCTCATGAAGGACATGTCAATTTATATAATACTTGGGCTAATGGTGAGCTCGGTATTTTGCTTACTGGCAACGTGCAAGTTGATCGTCGCAATATTGAAGGCCCCGCAAACGTTGTGATCGATGAAGCAAATTACCTTCTTCAAATCGACACTTTAAGAAAATGGGCCAAAGCAGGGACCAAAAATAATACTCAACTATGGATGCAGATTTCACATGCTGGTAGACAAACCCCCGGAGAAATAAATCCTACTCCGCAAGCTCCTTCTGATATTGGATTAAAAATACCGGGTAAAAAATTTGGTAAACCAAAACCAATGACAGAGCAGGAAATATTAGAGCTAATAGATCGCTTTGTTTTTACAGCAACCATTGCGAGGGAGGCAGGATTTACTGGAGTTCAATTCCACTCAGCTCATGGCTATTTATTATCTGAATTCTTATCTCCTGATATTAATACTAGATCGGATGCATGGGGTGGATCTCTAGAGAATAGGACGAGGATTCATTTGGAAATTATCAAAAAGTGCAGAGAAAAGGTAGGTTCAGATTTTCCAATCTCTATAAAACTTAATTCAGCAGATTTCCAAAAGGGTGGATTTTCAGCAGAAGAAAGCATCCGAGTTGCTCAAATGTTTGAAATTGCTGGAGTTGATTTATTAGAAATATCAGGCGGCACGTATGAACAACCAAAATTAATTGGTGCAGATAATATCAGTATCAATCCTGATAGAAGCGAAGAGAGAAAAGAGAGCACCGTTGCTCGTGAGGCTTATTTTTTGGATTATGCTGCAAATATAAGAAATGCTGTCCAAATACCTTTGATGGTAACGGGTGGTTTTCGTACCCGTGAGGGTATGCAGAAAGCATTGGATAGTGGAATTTGTCAGGTTATTGGAATTGGTAGGCCGCTGTGTGCTGATCCTCATTGCATTAAGAAATTACTTAATGGGGAAATCGACACTTTGCCAAACTTTGAAAAGACATTATCTTTGGGTCCTTGGATTTTTTCTCCAAGCAGCCCTTTTACTCTAGTGCAAGCGATCAATGCTTTTGGAGCCATGGCATGGTTTTATCAACAAATCAAAGAAATGTCTGCTGGAAGAATGCCTGATCTAGATAAAAGGCTTTTACAAGCATTTTTAGCTGATACCAAAGCAGATAAACTAGCTGTGAAAGATTATCTAAATCACCCAAATTAAAGTATGTCAGAAATAGAGATCATTGTTATTTTCTCATTGATCTCATTCATTACCTCTTTCATAACCTCTATTGCGAGCGTAGGCGGGGGAATGATTATGTTAGCGAGTTTAGGGCAATTTTTCTCACCTAGTGTTTTAATTCCCTTACACGCATTTATCCAAATTTCCAACAATTTATCTCGTGCTTACTTATTTAGAAAATATATCGTTTATGAAATTTTTAAAACAATTGCAATAGGTAGCCTTATAGGATCAATAGTAGGAATTCTTTTTTTTTCTTTGGTTCCTGAAGAAATCATACTTTCACTAATTGGCGTATTTATTCTTTGGATGGTTTTTTTTAAAGCAATATTAAGAAAGGTTGCCCATAATCTATCTAATGGTTTATGTGGCCTGCTCGCTGCAGCTGTTGGCATGGTAGTGGGAGCGAATGGCCCTGTTGTTTCAGCTTTTTTAGCAACGAAAGATCTGACCTCTAAAGAATTAATAGCTACTCATGGAGCTATTATGGTTTGTCAGCATTTATTCAAAATCATTGCTTTCATAACTCTATTCCAGTTTGTACTAAAGGATTTCTTGTTGCTTATTGTTTTTACTACCTTCACAGGTTTTTTTGGCGCATGGAGTGCAAAAAAGTTTTTAGATCAAATTCCACAAAAGATCTTTGAAATTGGGTTAAAGAGTCTTTTATTGATATTAGCAGTCACCATGATTATTAGGGGAGTTGGACAAGCAGTCATTGACTGAATCTACTTTTTCTTTAGAGCCTCCCTAAAAATATTCAACAATATTTTTATATTTTCTAGCCCGCTATAATTTTCTCTACAGATCAATGCAATTTCTCTATGGGGGCCTGGCTCATTTAAATGTGACACAAATAAATTTTTTTGATTTCCTACCAAATCTTTTAGAGCCATTTGTGGAACAAGTGTTGTACCCATTTTTCCCTTTACAAGCTGAACTAGGGTATTTAGGCTAGATGCTTTTAGTGAGTAACTTGTCTTAGAGGTTATATTGCATGCATCTAAGATATGGTCTTTTAGGCAATGTCCATCAGCAAGCAGCATGAGCTTTGAATCTTCAAGTTCTGTTGCCTTAATTTCTGTTTTACCAGCATTCTTATCATTAGCATGCGAAACCCAATAGAAATCTTCCTCCCAGAATTTATAACACTTTAATTCCTGTGTATCGTAGGGCAGCGCAAGCACTGCCATATCCAATTCACCGTCTCTTACTTTTTTCACTAATGCATTCGATTGGCTTTCTTCGATTTTTAATTGAATGGATGGGAATCTTTTTTCAATTCTGGGTAGCATTAATGGAAGGAAATAAGGGCTGATAGTGGGAATAATTCCAACCGAAATAGGAAAGTTCTGAGATCTGCTATAGCTCTGAGCTAATTCATTGATGCTTTTAATTTCTATTTTAATTAACTTGGCTTTTTCTAATATTTCTTTTCCTAAATTTGTGACAATAACTTTCTTATTGGTTCTTTCAAATATTTGAACACCTAAATGAGTTTCTAATTCACTTATTGCATTACTTAATGTTGAAGGAGAAATAAAACACTCATCGGCTGCTTTTTTAAAATGTAAATTTTTTGCAACAGCCAAAGCGTATTCAATTTGTTTTAAAGTTATCAAATTATAAGCATTCTATCATTGATAAAATCGAATATAATGTTCTAAATTATTATATTTACCAAAACAATTAATATTTGTAGGATTAAAGATTATCTTTTTTATAAAAGGAAAGACATATTATGAGTAATAACACTGAAAATAAATGTCCAGTGATGCATGGAAGCTTGGCTTCAAATAGCTCCTCTGGAACATCAAATAAAGATTGGTGGCCTAATCAGTTAAATCTTAGTATCTTGCATCAGCACGATAGGAAGAGCGATCCCATGGATGATGGGTTTAATTATGCTGATGAATTTAAAAAGCTTGACTACGAGGCACTTAAAAAAGATTTAAGTGATTTGATGACCGATTCACAGGATTGGTGGCCAGCTGACTATGGTCATTACGGCCCCTTTTTCATCAGAATGACTTGGCACGCTGCTGGTACGTATAGGATTGGGGATGGTAGAGGCGGCGGAGGTACCGGTGCCCAAAGATTCGCTCCATTAAACAGTTGGCCAGATAATGGAAACCTTGATAAGGCTAGAAGATTGCTTTGGCCGATTAAGAAGAAGTACGGCAAAAAAATTAGCTGGGCAGATCTTTTAATTCTCGCCGGCAATGTTGCAATTGAATCTATGGGGGGCAAAACTTTTGGATTCGGTGGAGGCAGACCAGATATTTGGGCTCCTGAAGAAGATATTAACTGGGGAGCCGAAACCGCATGGCTTACCAATGAGAGGTACAGCGGCGTTAGGGACTTAGCTAATCCCTTAGGCGCTGTTCAAATGGGTTTAATTTATGTGAATCCGCAAGGACCAGATGGGGAGCCTGATCCGTTAAAGAGCGCTGTAGATATCAGAGAAACCTTTGGACGTATGGCCATGAATGATGAAGAAACAGTTGCCCTAGTTGCTGGAGGGCATACTTTTGGTAAGGGTCATGGCGCAGGACCAGATTCAAATGTTGGTGCTGAGCCAGAGGGCGCTGCACTAGAGGAAATGGGATTTGGCTGGACAAGCTCTTATGGTTCAGGCAAGGGTAGAGATACTATCACTAGCGGTTTTGAAGGCGCTTGGACATCTAATCCAACCAAGTGGGATAACGGATACTTTGATTTGTTATTTGGATATGAGTGGGAGCAACATACAACACCGGCTGGAGCAATTGTATGGCATGCAGTTGGACAATCCGAAGAAGATAAAGCACCAGATGCTGAAGATCCTTCTATCAAGGTTCCAACCATGATGACGACCGCAGATATGGCCTTAAGAATGGATCCTGAGTACAACAAAATATCTAAGAGATTTCATGAAAATCCAGAAGAATTTGCTGATGCCTTTGCTAGGGCATGGTTTAAGTTGTTGCACAGAGATATGGGTCCCAAGTGCAGATATTTAGGACCTGAAGTTCCTGCCGAAGATCTTATTTGGCAAGATCCAGTTCCTGCAGGAAACTCTAACTATGACTTAGAAGCAGTTAAGACTGCAATTAATAATGCTGGTCTTAGTATCCAGGAATTAGTTGAGACTGCATGGGCCAGTGCTTCTACTTTCAGAAATTCTGATCTTAGAGGTGGAGCCAATGGTGCAAGAATTAGGCTTGCTCCTCAGAAGGACTGGGCTGTAAATAAACCTGAGCAGCTCGCTAAAGTGCTGGCAATTTATGAGCAAATTGCATTTGATTCAGGTGCTTCTGTTGCTGATGTAATTGTTCTTGCAGGAAACGTTGGTATAGAAAAAGCAACCGGAACTAAACTTGCCTTTACTCCGGGCAGGGGCGATGCTTCAGCTGAGCAAACTGATGCAGAATCTTTTGCGGTCTTGGAACCAGTAGCAGATGGATTTAGAAATTACTACGGTCCGTCAGCAACTATAGCTGCTGAAGAAATGCTTCTAGATAAAGCTCAATTGCTAGGACTAACTGCTCCAGAAATGACTGTCTTGGTAGGAGGTCTCAGATCTCTTGGTATCAACAGTGAATTAGGATTGACTATTGAAAACAATGACATCCTATCCAATGATTGGTTTGTGAAATTATTGGATATGTCAGTAGCTTGGAAACCAAATGGAACTGGAAACTCATACCATGGGTTCGATCGTGTTTCAGGGGATAAAGTAAGCTCTGCAACAAGGGTAGATTTAGTTTTTGGATCAAATTCACAACTTCGGGCTTTAGCTGAGGTGTATGCAAGTGATGATGCCAAAGAAAAGTTAGTCAATGACTTTATTGCAGCTTGGAATAAAGTTATGAATAACGGTTTATTCTAAATAACTGAAGCTTTTAGATCTATTAAGGGCCCATCAGGGCCCTTAATTTTTTGATAACTTTAATGAAAGGTCATTGTCTTGTATCATTCACCCATGAAGATAGCAATTTATCCTGGTTCATTTGATCCCCTAACATTTGGCCATATTGATATCCTTGAAAGGGCTACAGCGCTTTTTGATAAGGTAATTATCGGAGTTGCAGAAAGCAAAGCGAAGAAGCCACTTTTTTCAGTTGACGAAAGATTGGCTTTAATTAATGAAATGTTTGCAGATAATAACAAGATCGAAAGCTTGGGCTATTCAGAGAAGCTCACCGTAGATCTAGCTAGAGAAAACAATGCTGTTGCAATAATTAGAGGCTTGAGAGCAGTTGCAGATTTCGAGTACGAATTTCAGCTAGCGACTATGAATAGATCACTTGCTCCGGATATTGAAAGCATATTCTTTACCCCCAAAGATACCTTGATTTACGTTTCATCAAGCTTGGTCAAAGAAATTGCTCAATTTGGAGGAGATGTGACTCGTTTTGTTCCTGAACATGTAGTTAGAGCTTTAGAGAAAAAATTTACTTAACTCTCTGACATTGATTGCAGAAAAAACTAGCTCTTTGCCCAATTACCATCCTGTTAATTAAGTTACCACAATTAGGGCAAGGTAGATCCTGATTCCCATATACTTTTAACTTGATCTTAAAATATCCTTTATTACCCTCAGGACTATAAAAGTTTCTTAGAGTGGTTCCCCCTAAAGCTATTGCTTTCTTTAGTACTTTTTTAATTGCTTGTACAAGTCTTTCTATATCTGCATGTGTTAATTTATCTCCTGCTGTGAGGGGATGTATGTTTGACATGAACAGTGCCTCGTTTGCATAAATATTTCCAACCCCAACTACTATCTGCTGGTTCATAATCAAGTTTTTGATTGCAGCGCTGGAATTGCAAACTCTTGTTTGTAAGTATTTTGCATTAAAACTATTTAAAAGCGGCTCTGGGCCAAGTTGATTATCGAAGATTGAAAAGGCTTCTCGAGTTAGAATTTTAAAATAACCAAATTTACGAGTATCGTTAAACACAATATTTTCTTTAGAAAAATGGAAGATAATGTGGTCATGTTTTTCAATTCTGTTGCTACCTGATTCTTGGATACGTAATGTTCCTGTCATACCCAAGTGAAGTAGATGAAAAGAATTTGAAAATTCTAAAACAATACATTTAGCTCTTCTAAAGATCTTTTTAATCTGAAGATTTTCTAAAGCATGAATATTCCTTGCATCCAGCTTCCATCTTAAGTTTGGATTGACGACGCTAACATGCGTTAGAATTTTTCCTTCAAAAGATTTTAAGACCTGAACAGAAGTTTCTACTTCTGGAAGTTCAGGCATTATCCAAGCAGATTGTTAATTTCTACAAGGTTTTGGGGTTGCAAGGTGCCAGCTGCAAGATGGAGTTTTAAAATAGAAAGTAAATAATCGTACTTAGCATTTGCAAGATTCTTTTCTGCAGAATAAAGACTCTTTTCTGCTTGGAGAAGATCAACAATATTTCTCGTACCCACTTCATAACCCACTCTGGTCGCTTCAAGGGCAGTGGTTGCTGAAACTACTGCTTGCTTTTGTGCCTTAAGATTGGCGACTAAAGTAATTACATTCGAATATTGAGATCTGGTTTCTTGTATTACACTTCTTTCAACAAAAATCGCATCCTGGTCTGCTTGATTAAAGCTTGCATAAGCTTGTTTTCTTCTAGAGTTAACAGCTCCCCCTTGAAAGATTGGAACACTCCATTGCAACGCATAGTTATCTCTTTGAGTTGCATCAGGAACTGTGATTTGAAAATTTCCAGTATTTAAGCCGTCATAGGAATATTGGTTTGTTTCTGATTCTGATTTGCTCGCAACAATATCTATTTTAGGAAGGTGATTGGAGGCTGCTCCACGAGCTGCATTTTTGGCAGCTAACTTCCTCAATTGAGCTGCCTGGAGCCTGAAATTATTTTCAAGGGCTTTTGCAACCCATTCATCTTTATCTGCAGGAACAGGGTTTTGAACATTCATCTCATTAATCAAACCATCAATAGAGAAAACGTCCCTACCAATAATTGCATTTAATGCTTCTCGAGAGGTATAGATTGCTCCTTCTGCTTTTATTTTTGCTGCTAAGCTTAGATCATAAGCAAGTTGGGCTTCTTGGACCTCGGTCACTGCAGATAAACCTACCTCGTATCTTTGCTTAGTTTGATCTAATTGCCTTTGTATAGCTTTCTCTTCTGATAATGCTGCACTCAAATTATCTATTGAGCGCAACACATTAAAATAAGCTTCAGCAGTTCTCACTATGAGCGATTGTTGATTAAAGGCAAATTCGGCTTCGGAGGCATCCGTTAGAAGTTTTGATCGTTTATAGCCAAACCAGGAATCTAATCTAAATAATGGCTGAGAAAGCCTAGCCTGAGATGAAAAACTATTATATTGATTTTTTAAGACATCATCTTCAAAGTACTCGTTCCAATTTGTTTGTCCTGAGAGCTGGATATTAGGTAATAATTGCGCTCTTCCTTGAACTTCTATTTCTTTGTCTGCTATTAAAGAATATTCTGCAGATTTGTATTGCGGATCATTTTCGAGAGCTTCGTTGTAGATATCAAGAAGATTTTCTGAGTAAAGACTAGAACTTACTGCAAAGATTAATAGAGCTTTTACTGAATGAATTTTCAAAATTACACCTTAGTTAATTGAAAAAATAATATCAGCAACATATTAAACGATATTAGGATTGAACTAAATAATACGAGTTCTTTATTTATATCGGACAAATTATTGTTGAGAAAATCTTTCATAATTTTGTAAAGATGAGCATCATAGCTTAAATGTTTACACTGTCAACATTTAAACAAATACTTTTATCGTTTTCTTAAAAGATAAATACCCAGTGAAGCTTGTAAGAATGGGATATAATTTCAACATTAATCATGTCTAACAAAGTTAAGCCCCAAGACTATGTGAAGAAGATTTTTGTTACTTCGGACATAGATGCCTCTATAAAAGTTCCTTTTAAAGAAATTACTCAAACTGGAGATCCCAAAGATAATCCTCCTTTAAGAATTTATGATACTTCGGGTCCCCTAGGAGCCAAAGATTTTAAGGCCTCTTTGAAGGGAATACCGAAATTAAGAAAGTCTTGGGTTGTTAAAAGAAAAGGTAATAATCTTTCTCAGCTACATTATGCTAAACAAGGAATTATTACTGAAGAAATGCAATTTGTGGCTCTAAGAGAAAATGAGCTTTTAAAGCAAGCAGATTGGCTTGGCATTCGCTCCCCATACCGAAGTAATTTACCTAACAATATAACAGCAGAATACGTGCGCAATGAGATAGCCGCAGGCAGAGCCATTATTCCTGCTAATATTAGACATACCGAGCTTGAACCTACCATCATAGGCAAAAATTTTCTTGTTAAAGTTAATGCTAATATTGGAAATTCCAGTTTAGGATCCAACATAGACGATGAGGTAGAAAAGTTAGTTTGGTCTACTAATTGGGGAGCAGATACTGTGATGGATCTCTCAACTGGAAAAAATATTCATCAAACCAGAGAATGGATTATTAGGAACTCCCCAGTGCCAATTGGTACTGTACCAATCTACCAAGCCCTTGAAAAAGTTAATGGCAAGCCTGAAGATTTAAACTGGGAAGTTTTTTCTGAAACCTTAATAGAGCAAGCCGAGCAAGGCGTTGACTATTTCACTATTCACGCTGGAGTATTGCTTGAATATGTTCCACTAACTGCAAATAGACTCACAGGAATTGTATCCAGGGGAGGGTCAATTATGGCAGGCTGGTGCCTTGCTCACCATCAGCAAAACTTTTTGTACACTCATTTCGAAGATATTTGTGACATTATGAAAACTTATGACGTTTCTTTTTCCTTAGGAGATGGCTTAAGACCAGGCAGTATTGCAGATGCAAATGATGAGGCGCAGTTTGCTGAATTAAAAACTCTAGGGGAGTTAACTAAAATTGCATGGAGTCATGATGTTCAAGTAATGATTGAGGGTCCTGGGCATGTGCCTCTTAATCTAATCAAGGAAAATATGGAATTGGAGAATGATTGGTGTTTTGAAGCTCCTTTCTATACTCTGGGCCCGCTAACAACCGACATTGCTCCTGGATATGATCACATTACTTCTGCAATAGGAGCAGCAAATATAGGATCGTTTGGAACTTCCATGCTTTGTTACGTTACTCCTAAAGAACATTTAGGATTACCCAATAAAGAGGATGTTAAACAAGGCCTTATTGCTTATAAGATAGCAGCTCATGCAGCAGATGTTGCTAAAGGTCATAAAGGTGCTTACGTTAGGGATTATATGCTTTCAAAAGCTAGGTTTGAATTTAGATGGGAAGATCAATTTAATCTTGGTTTAGATCCTGACACTGCCAGAGATTATCACGATGAAACTTTACCAAAGGAATCAGGAAAGACTGCACATTTTTGTTCAATGTGTGGGCCAAAATTCTGCTCCATGAAGATATCTCAAGACATTAGAGATCGAGAAAAAAATATTGCTACTGTTGAAATAGGTATGCAAGAGAAGGCTAAGGAATTCAAAGCCCAAGGCTCTAAAATTTATAAATAATGGCTGCTGGAAATTATGACTCCAAATCAATAGAGGTCTTATCAGGCCTAGATCCTGTTAGAAAGAGGCCTGGAATGTATACTGATACATCCACGCCCAATCATTTGGTCCAGGAAGTACTAGATAATTCAGTTGATGAGGCACTTGCAGGATATTGCTCCACAATTAAAGTTAGTTTGTTCAAAGATGGTTCAATTGAGATTTCAGATGATGGCAGAGGTATGCCAATTGATGTTCATCCTGAGCATAAAGTTACTGGGGTTGAACTTATACTCTGTAAATTGCATGCAGGCGCAAAATTTTCTGGCGAAAATTATAATTTTTCAGGTGGATTGCATGGTGTTGGCGTATCTGTTGTCAATGCGCTTTCAGAGAGTTTGATAGTTACTGTTAAGCGAAATACAAAAGAGATGCAAATGGAATTCGCAGGCGGAGAAAAGATAAAAGAATTAACAGAAATTGGCTCGGTGGGTGCTAGAAACACTGGGACAAAAATACTTTTCGTTCCTGATGAAAAATATTTTGAGTCAACTAAACTAAAATTATCAGCTCTAAAGCATTTGCTCAAAGCAAAAGCAGTTTTGTGTCCTGGCTTAAGAATTCAATACTTTGATGAAAGCAAAGACGAAAAGATAGAGTGGCAGTTTGAAAACGGTTTATCTAGTTATCTTGCAGAATCAGAAGACTCAGGGTCTTTTGTTTTAAAAGACTCTGTGCATTGTTCAAAATTAGATAAAGACAGCGGACTTGATTTTATTATTAATTGGTCTGATTCGATAGCAAAAGATCCCATTAATGAAACTTATGTGAATCTGATTCCAACTGCTCAGGGAGGTTCGCATTTAAGCGGATTTAAATCTGGGCTATTAGATGCATTAAAAGAATTCTGTGAATTTAGAAATTTGCTTCCTAAAGGAATTAAATTAACCTCTGATGACACTATTGCTAATGCAAACTTTGTAGTTTCCTCTAAGTTAAAAAATCCTCAATTTGCCGGTCAGACTAAAGAAAGACTGGATTCCAAGGATCATCAATCTTTTGTTTCTGCTACAACCAAGGATTTCTTTAGCATTTGGTTGAACAAGCATACCGAAGAGGGGGAGTTGATTGCAGGGATTGCTATAAGATCCGCACAAGCAAGATCCAAAGATGCTAAACAAGTTGAACGTAAAAAGGCTTTTCAGGGACCTGCTCTGCCAGGGAAATTATCCGATTGCAACAGTGATGAATTAGATAAGACTGAGTTATTTTTAGTGGAAGGAGATTCTGCAGGAGGTTCAGCCAAACAAGCAAGAGAAAGATCTTTTCAAGCTATCATGCCGCTTAGAGGTAAGATACTAAATACTTGGGATTTAGATAGCGACGAAATTCTAAAATCGCAAGAAATTAAAGACTTGGCTACTGCAATTGGGGTTAATCCTGGAAGCAGTGAAATTAGTAGATTGAGATATGGAAAAATCTGTATTTTAGCAGATGCTGATTCAGACGGTTTGCATATAGCTACATTGCTTTGCGCATTATTCTTAAGACATTATCGGGGGTTAGTTGAAGCAGGAAGAATATACGTTGCTATGCCTCCCCTTTACAGAATTGACTGTGGCAAAGAAAAATTTTATGCCTTGGATGAAAAAGAAAAAGATAAACTCATCGAAGAATTAAAGAAAAAACAAGGCAAACCCAAAATAGATATTCAACGATTTAAGGGTCTTGGAGAAATGAACCCCAACCAATTGAGAGAAACAGTAATGGATAAAACAACTCGCAGATTAGTTCAGCTTACTGTTCAAGCAAAAGATAATGTAAATTCAACTATGGATTTATTGCTATCAAAAAAGAGAGCATCCGATAGAAAAACCTGGCTTGAGAAAAAGGGAAGAATAGCGACTTTGTAGTATGAGTGATAAGAATTTTGAAAGTATAAGCTTAAAAGACTACGCAGAAGAATCCTATCTCAATTATTCAATGTACGTGATTCTTGATCGCGCCCTTCCTCATTTAGGCGATGGAATGAAACCCGTTCAACGTCGTATTTTATATGCAATGAGCGAGCTAGGTTTAAATGCCGCTTCAAAATATAAAAAATCTGCAAGAACGGTTGGCGATGTTATAGGAAAGTTTCATCCTCATGGAGATAGTGCTGCTTATGAGGCTATGGTGTTAATGGCGCAGAGTTTTTCGTTTAGATATCCATTAGTTGATGGTCAGGGTAACTGGGGTACGCAGGATGATCCCAAATCATTTGCTGCCATGCGCTACACCGAATCTAAACTAACTAATTTTGCTAATCTTCTTTTAGATGAATTAAAACTGGGTACAGTAGATTGGCAGTTAAACTTTGATGGATCTTTGTTGGAACCAAAGATTTTGCCTGCAAAAATACCCAATATTTTATTAAATGGAACTACAGGTATAGCAGTGGGTATGGCAACTGATATTCCATCACACAATCTCACTGAGATTGTGAACGCTTCTATCTATTTATTAGATAATCCTAAAGCATCTGTTAAAGATTTAATGCAATTTATTAAAGGTCCCGATTTCAGTAACAATGCTCCAATCATTGCTTCTCAAGAAGAGTTAAGTGAGATGTATGAAACCGGCAGAGGTGGATTCAAGATGAGAGCTGCTTGGATTAAAGAGGGCAGCGATATAGTAATCAATTCCTTACCCTACCAAACCTCTGGAGCGAGAGTTTTGGAACAGATTGCTGATCAAATGAATAAAAAGAAAGTTCCGATGATAGTGGATATTCGTGATGAGGGAGACCATGAATTCCCAACCAGAATAGTGGTTTCTTTAAAATCTAATCGTGTTGATGCAGATGAGGTGATCAATCATTTGTATGCGACCACAGATCTACAGAAGAATTTTAGAGCTAATTTTAATGTTATTAATTTAGAAGGTTCCCCGAAGGTCTTTGCACTCAATGATTTATTGGGAGAGTGGTTACAGTTTAGGCAGTTGACAGTTCTTCGAAAACTAGAACACAGGCTTGATCAAGTTGCAGACAGATTGCATATTCTTGAAGGCTTATTATTAGTCTTTGCTGATATTGATGAGGTAATAAGAATTATTAGAAATAGTGATGAGCCAAAAAAAGAGCTCATCAAAAGATTTAAGATCTCTGAAATTCAAGCAACAGCAATACTTGAAATAAGATTGCGTCAATTGGCCAAATTAGAAGAAATCAAACTTAAAGAAGAACAGGCAAGTCTATCTGCAGAATTTAATGAACTTGAAAAAATAGTAAACTCTAAAACAAGGCTTAAAACTTATATTAAAAATGAGCTCAAAGAGGTCCTGAATCAATATGGTGATGAGCGACGATCTCCGATTGAGAGCACATCTCAAGCTAAAGCATTTACAGAGGAAGATATTTTAACTTCAGAACCAATCACTGTAATCCTCTCCAAAGCAGGTTGGATTAGAGCAGCAAAAGGGCATGACATAGATGCTTCTAGTTTAAGTTTTAGAGGAGAAGATAGTTTGCAAGATTATGCTCGAGGTAAAAATAATCAGCAAAGTGTGTTTTTTGCTAGTAACGGTAAAAGTTTTTCCTTAGCAGCGCATAGCCTTCCTTCTGCTAGAGGCTTGGGTGAGCCGCTGACCGGTAAAGTTAATCTAGATTCAGGAGAAAGTTTTGTTGCTACAACTATAGGTAATGATGACGATAGATTCCTGATAGCAAGCAATGCTGGATTTGGGTTTATTGCACAGCTCTCAGATGCCGTCAGTGGAACCAAGAGTGGAAAGAATTTTATGAAATTGTCACAAGGCGCATCTGTTCTTGGGGTAAGTTTAATCAAGAATCATCATACTTATATTGCAGCAGTATCTAATATTGGGAGAATGTTAATTTTTGGTATTGAAGAGTTGCCTCAGCTCAGCAAAGGCAAGGGCAATAAGATTATCAATATTCCTTCACCAAAGTTTGAGTCTGGCGAAGAAAGCATGGTAGCAATATGCTTGTTGGGGGATATTTCAGAGTTAAAAATACAGAGCGGTAAACAATTTATGAAAGTTGGTGTAAGGGATTTAGAAAATTATTTTGCTGCAAGAGCAAAAAGAGGTCTTATGCTCCCTCAGGGTTATAGAAAGGTAGATGTTTTAGAGGAAGTAGTTGTCAGCCAAGAAGTTTCTGAATAGATTTTTTTAGTCTTGCTAAACCCTCATCAATTACTTGATTCTCAATAATTAGGCTGGGAGCAATTCTAACTGTGTTATTGTTTGCTTTCAGAATCATAAGTCGATGAGAATAGGCTGACTTTATTAAATTATCCAGGTTAAGATTGCCTTGTACTTTAAGTTTGCAGCCTATCCAGAGGCCTGCAGACCTAATCTCTTCAAAGCAGTCTAATTCTGCATTAATCTGATAAAGACCTTTAAGAAGCCTTTCTTCTTTCCTTTTTACCCCATTGAGCAGGGATTTTTTTGAAATTTCATTAATAACCTCACAAGCAACTGCGCTAGCTAGGGGATTACCTCCATAAGTCGAACCATGGGCACCGGGTTGCATATATTTACCAACCTTTTCTGAAGTCAGCATGGCACCGATTGGCAATCCATTGCCTAATGCTTTAGCTAAGCAGACAATGTCTGGAACGATCTTGTATTTTTCGTGTGCAAAGAGATAGCCTGTTCTTCCAACTCCGGATTGAACTTCATCTATGATGATAAGAGCATTATGTTTTTTGCACAATTTCCTAACCGAATTTACAAATTCTTGTTTGGCAGGAATAATTCCGGCTTCACCTTGAACCAGCTCAAGAATGACTGCTGCTGTTTTATCATTGATGCACTTCTCTAAACCTTCAATTTGATTAAATGGATGCTGGGTAATACCCTTTGGAAGTGGTCCAAAACCTTCAGTCATTCTTTTAGAACCATTGAGTGCTATGGTAAGAAGGGTACGACCATGAAATGCATCATCAAATGCCACAATATTGGATTTGCTTTTACCAAATTCACTATAACTAAATTTTCGAGCCGTCTTTATTGCCGCTTCCACTGCCTCAGCACCTGAATTGGATAAGAAGACTTTTTCTGCAAAGGATTTTTGGCATAAGATTTTAGCAAGATTCACAGCAGGCTCAGAGGTTAAGTAGTTGGACAAATGCCATAATTTTTTTGATTGATTAATGAGAATTTTCACAAGCTTAGGATGGCAATGACCAAGTGCGGATACTGCAATTCCTGATGCAAAATCTAGGTACTTATTATTTTTTTGATCCCAGACAAATGAACCTTTGCCTTTTATTGGTATAAAATCACCTGGGTTGTAAACCGGAAGAAAATATTTAGTAAACTCTTTTCTCGATACCATTTTGATATACCTCACAGAACTCTCAGAAAATAATTATCGCATAGAATTAAAACCAAACTATTCACTTGTTGGCTTTCAAAGGGTTCTTTTTTTTGCAGTAATTGTTACTACCTGCCTAAGTATTGCTGCTTTCTTCTGGTATCTTGGAGCAAAGTTAATCCTGCCATTTGCAGGTCTCGAGATAGGTTTAGTAGGTCTAGGATTTTATCTAAACTTTAGATGGAGCTCACAGAGGGAAATAATTTTCATTAACCAGCAAAAAGTCATCGTTGAAAAGGGCAGAATCTTTAAAGATTTTTCTTACGAGGAATACCGAACTTTTGTAAGATTCCAAGCAAAAACCAGATACAACGGAGATATTGCATTATCTTTAAGCTCAAAAGGTCAATATATTTCTTTGGGTAATTTTTTGGCTCAGGAAGAGATTTTAGAGTTAAAAGAAATGTTGTTAAAGATCGTGGCAAAGCTAAATACATTAGCCCCAGGCAGGTAATTTTTTTGCAAGCATTACTAATTTAGGTTTTTTATATAGATTGTAATTACCAGTATTTTTGGTTTCACCTCCTATCAAAGGTTTAAAGTATCTTTTCCCTTTAGGAGTGATGCCGAATCCATCTTTAGAAATAAAGGATGCTGGAAGTACTTTTTCAACATTTGCAATTTTACTTAATGGTGCTGATACCACACACCATTTATAAGGATCATCTTGCAATCGCTTAATAATTGGCATGACTGAAGATTCTCCTCTGATAGCATATTTAACTGCCTCTCTACCAACCATGATTGCTTGTTTTCTATCCGTTTCAGAAGCTATATGACTTGCGCTTCTTTGGAGATAATCAGCAACCGCCCAATGATTTTTTAAACCTGTTTTTTTAGTGACTAAGTTAGCCAGAAAAGGGGCTACTCCACCAAGTTGGCTGTGACCAAAAGCATCTTTAAGTCCGCTTTCGCTAATAAAATTACCGGCAGCATTTTTTATACCTTCTGAGGCAACGATCACACAGAAACCTTTTTCTGCAACTACACTCTTTAATTTTTTTATAAATTTAGATTCATTAAATTTTATTTCAGGAAGGAGAATAATATCAGGTGCATTTGGATGACTTTCCTGAGCAAGAGAGCTTGCTGCAGCTATCCAGCCGGCATGTCTACCCATTACTTCAAAGATAAATACTTTTGTTGAGGTTGCAGCCATTGATTCAACATCTAGCGCTGCTTCTATGGTTGAAGTTACCACGTACTTTGCAACCGAGCCAAAACCGGGACAACTATCGGTAACTGCTAGATCATTATCAACTGTTTTCGGAATTGCGATGCAAGATAATGGATAGCCCAATTTTTTACTTATTTGAGAAACCTTGAAGGCAGTGTCAGCCGAGTCATTGCCTCCGTTGTAAAAGAAATATCCAATATTATGAGCTTTAAATACGTCAACTAATCGTAAGTATTCAAGTTTGCTTGCTTCAAAATCTTTAAGTTTATATCGGCAAGAGCCAAAGACTCCTCCCGGTCTATATGGCAAACTCTTTATAAAAGCCTTGGTTTCTTTAGATGTATCAATTAGATCCTCTCTAATAGCGCCTAAAATACCATTCTTTCCTGCATAGACTTTATTGATCTTTGAGGTTTTGTTTGCTTCATCTATAACTCCAAATGCCGTTGCGTTAATGACTGAAGTTACTCCTCCTGATTGAGCGTAGAATGCATTTTTACTCATGACTTTATTTATTCCTAATTTTCAACTATGTTAGCAGGAAGGATACAGAGAAAGAAAGTGAAGATTCATATTCTAGGGATTTGCGGTACTTTTATGGGTGGCTTAGCAAGAATCTTGCTTCAAGAGGGTTATGAAGTTACTGGTTCGGATAAGGCTTTTTATCCACCCATGTCTGAACAATTAGGCGAACTTGGAATAGAAATTTTTGAAGGCTATCAAGGCAATCTTCCGCAAGCTGACCAGTACGTTATAGGCAATGCTTTATCTCGGGGTAATCCTTGGGTAGAAGAAATCCTTCAGAATGGCCTTTCCTACAGCTCAGGACCTGAAATTCTGGGCTCCATTTTAAAAAAACGAAAAGTGATCGCAGTTGCAGGTACCCATGGAAAAACAACTACCAGCTATATGATTAAACATATACTCTCTTTTTGTGGCATACCTGTTGATTATTTAATCGGAGGCATAAGTAGGTCTTCAGGTTTTTCGGCAGACAATCAAAATTCTGAGATATTTGTTATTGAGGCCGATGAATACGATTCTGCATTTTTTGACAAGCGTTCAAAATTTCTTCATTACCACCCTGATATTTTTGTTATTAATAACATTGAGTTTGATCATGCAGATATTTTTAATAGCATAGACGACATCAAAAGACAGTTTCATCATGCTATTAGAACCATTCCAAGTAACGGATTTATTCTATTCCCAAACGATGACTCAACCATCAAACAAGTTCTTGAGTTAGGCATATGGTCTGAAAAAATAGCTATCAATTGCTCGGATACGCTTTTCCTCTCTTCCAAAAAAAGTATTCAGAGTGTCGCAAGCGAGGAATTTGATACCAAAGAGTTGCCATTTGTTGGGAAGCATAATTTACTTAATGCAATGATGGCTATGCAAGCAACAAAGCTTGTTGGAGTTTCTTATAAAGCCTCGTATGAAGCTCTAAAACAATTTGGAGGGGTAAAGAGGCGTCTAGAAATAGTTTATACAAGTCCAGCTCATATTATTTATGATGATTTTGCTCATCATCCAACTGCAATTATGGCAACAACCCAAGCCCTGTTAGAAAAACACGAGGGTAAAAGGATAGGTGCAATTATTGAGCTTGCATCTAACACAATGGCCTCAGGATATCATGATCAAGAGCTCTTAGAGGCACCTAAGGGTCTTTCTAAGGTAATTTGGGTTGATCAAAAAGCAGTCTTAAAAGTTAATAATTCTTTCAAAAGTTTAGATTTAGCAGTTGCAGAGTTGAAAAAATCATTTAAAGACTTAGATATATTAGTCATCATGACTAATAAAAATAGTAAAGTTATTAAAGACTGCCTTATAGAGGCTATGCATGCTTAAATCATTACCTATTTTCCCCCTAGGAATAGTAGTTCTGCCTGGGAATATTCAATCTCTTCAAATCTTTGAGCCAAGATATATACAAATGGTTAAGGATTGCATGAAGACCGATTCGGGATTTGTTATTGTTTTGCAAAAAGATACTTTAAGTTCTCAGCTCTCAATCTCTGATCTTGGTACCTATGTGGAAATAATAGACTTTAATACCTTGCCTAACGGTTTGCTAGGGATTACTGTCAAAGGAATTCATAGAGCAAGAATCAAGTCTATGGAACAAGGGCAATCAGGTTTAAATTTAGGTAGGATAGAAAATATTCAAGACCCAGAAGTGGATGACCAGGCATTGCTGGCACAATACCCAGATCTTCTTCAGGTTCTTACACAACTTAAACAACATCCTCAAATAAGATCAATGCCTCTTGAGATTGATCTAGACTCTGCCGACTCAGTGAGTTATCACTTGGCAGGTTTAATACCTCTTGCTGCAAAAGATAAACAGAAGATTTTAGAGGCCTTTGATGCAGGTCAAAGACTAAATTTCTTATCTAAATACTTTGATCAATTATCAGGAAGCAAAAATTAGAGTTTTAACATTTGTTTTCCGAAATTTTCACCTGTAAAAAGTCTATTAAGTGTTTTGGGGCAGTTCTCCAAACCCTCTTGAATATCTTCAAGATGTTTGATTTTTCCCTCCATCACTAAAGTTGCTAACTTTTCTATAGCTTTTTGAGAGTGCGGCAAGTAGTCTAATACTAAGAAGCCTTGCATCGTCGCTCTTTTAACTACTAGGTTGAGTATATTTCTTGGACCGGGTTGCGGTTCAATGGCATTGTATCCAGAAATACCACCGCAGAGCATTATTCTAGCGTTTATATTTATCAGAAATAGCACAGTTTCTAAAAGCGGTCCTCCGACATTATCAAAATAAACGTCAATACCACCGGGGGCAGCCTTGAAGAGCTCCTCATGAAGATTGGTATTTTTGTAATCTATAACGCTATCAAGTCCACATTCCTTAAGCCAATTACATTTTTGCTCTCCTCCGGCAATCCCAATCACATAGCAGCCTGCCTCCTTTGCAAGTTGCGCTGCAACGGAACCAGTTGCACCTGCTGCACCTGAAATAAGTACCACTTCGCCTGCTTTGGGTTTTGCTAGTTCAAGCAGTCCATAATAAGCAGTAATGCCAGTGGTTCCCAGAACATTAAGCAAGGTTGGTATAGGAAGGAGTTCTGGAATTGGTCTAAATCTATCTTCTTCTTTTGCATCTGTTATTAGGTGAGTTTGCCAACCCACCATACCAAAAACTAAGTCCCCTTGTTTGTATTTAGGATTTTTGCTTTCAATAACTCTTCCAATTCCTCCTGCTCTTACTAATTCATTGATTTGGACTGGAGGGAGATAGCCAGGTAAGTCTGTTAGCCACATTCTCTGGGTAGGATCAAAAGAAAGATATTCATTTTTTATCAGAATTTCCCCTTCATGAATTTCCCTCAATTCCTCTGAGACTAATTCAAAATCAGTATCTTTAACTAAACCCTCAGGCCGCTTCTTCAAGATCCATTTTTTGTTAGTTATCATTTTTCCCCATTAAAAATTTTATTAAAAACCAAATTGTAAATATCAGTATAAATAAATAAAGTGAGACATAAATTATTTGTTGGTAATTTTCACCTATAGCACTTGTGTAAACTCCAGCATAATAACTTGGGATACTAGCTACCAAGGCCCAAATAATGGTGCCAATGGATGTAGCAAAAATATATTTCTGCTTCGGATAATTTGTCATCGCTGCTATAAGTGGCAGCAAACCTCTAATGGGTCCAAAACTTTTGCCAAGAACAATTCCAAAAACACCATATTTTTTCATTACCCAAGTTGTTTTTTCTTGAGCATTTTTGAGCTTAAGATTGTTAAGATCAATTCTGTTGTAGATAAATTTAGCAATTGCCCAGCTTGAAAGGTCGCCAATCATGCCACCAATAAATATCATTAAAATAACTGAAGTGAGTGGCTGACCTGCCAAGCCTGCACCCATTACTGCTGCCCATAAAGGACCCATTCCAGGAAGGAAAATTCCAACAATCATAGCGCATTCTAGAATTGCGAATCCTAAAATTATTAATAGATTTATTTCCATAAGTTTTATATTCTAACTAGAAATCACATGCTTAGATTTCACAAGTTTAATACCAAATTACTTATTTATGACAACTAATGAAGATACTGTAAAGATCTGTGTCTCGGCATTAGCAGATTTAAAAGCTCAGAATATACAAAGTTTGAATATCAGCAAGACATCTAATTTTGCTGACTGGTTAATCGTGGCAACTGCGACCTCAAATACTCATGCTAGGGCAGTTTCTGATAAGGTGATAGAAGCCATTAAAGAAAACAACTTATGTATTATTGGTGTAGAAGGCAAAGAAAAAGCTGAGTGGGTTTTAATAGATGGAGGCGATGTTGTAATAAATATAATGCTGTCAGAAACCAGAGAATTTTATGATTTAGAGGGTCTTTGGGGAGCATATTCCTAGGGTATGCATTTTAGAATTCTATCTATCCTTAATAAAAGTCATGTATGGGAAAAAGAGGGTCTATCCTATTATGCTAAACAACTAGGCCCTCAGCACACTTTGAATTTTATCGATATAGCCTGTAAGCATCCCAAAGGAACAACCCCTGATCAAATTAGATCTAAGGAATGTGATTTATTATTGAGTAAGTTAAGAAATGATGCATCAGTTATCGCTTGGGATGGGAGGTTAGGAAAAAAAATCAGTTCAGAAGATTTAGCAGAGTTCTTTTCTAGCGAAGAGCTTTCGTCTTCTAATATTGATTTTGTTATTGGCGGTTCTCACGGGCTTTCAAAAAAATTGTTAGATCATGCAAACTATATTTTTTCTGCCTCTAACCTAACTTTTCCTCATAGGTTATTTAAAATCATCTTAGTTGAGCAAATATTTCGAGCAATTAAAATTCAAGAGAATCACCCATACCATAAATAGCTGTGCAATTTGAAGAAAGACATAAAGAAAGAAATAGCTTTTCTAACAGAATTCTTGTTTCTTTTATTGTCTTTACTATTTTATTTTTGGCTGTTTTAGGAAGAATTTTTTATCTACAAATTTCAACCAGTGAAACTTATCTTACTGCTGCTGAAAGTAACAGAACGTATACCGTTCCAGTGCAGACTCTTAGAGGTGAGATTTTTGATAGGAATGGAAATCTATTAATTGGAAATAGAGCAACTTTTGACTTGGTAACTGTTCCAGCTCAAATTGAGGATTTAGATGTTTTTATTGAACAGATATCAGAGATTATGCCTTTATCAGTTCAGTCAATAGAAGACTACAAGAACCTTTTCAATTCCAAAGCTCTCTACAACAGAGAGCTTGTATTACTTAAAGATTTAAGCGAAGAGGAGATTGCTGCCTTTCAAGTAAGGTCTTTTAGATTCCCAGGTGCATTTGTAGGCAAACGCTACAGAAGAATTAGCGAATATCCTGAGCTATTTTCACATGCGTTGGGCTACACAAGTCGAGCATCTGCGACTTTCACCAACCTTCCAGGAGTTCCTTCTAGGAATTGGAGAGATGCTGAGTATGTATATGCTTCTGGACTAATTAATGGGCAAATTGGATTAGAGAAAATTTATAACGAAAGTCTCTCTGGAAGCTTTGGTAAGAAAATCTATGAAATTGATGCAAAAGGAAGGCTACATAATTTAATTCGTATTATTGATGGCAAACCTGGAGAGGATTTATATACATCACTCGATTTAAATGCTCAACTGGCTGCGCAAAAAGCAATCAATGGCAAACGAGGAGCCGTGGTTGCAATTCATCTTGCAACCGGTGGCTTGAGTGTGCTTTACAGTTCTCCTAGTTTTTCTATTAATGAGTTTGCGAACGGCATAGGCCAACAAACTCTTGACCAAGTTATTCAAGATGTTAACAAGCCTCTATTTAATAGAGCCCTAAAAGGCAGATACCCTCCGGCCTCTTCCATTAAACCGGCCATAGCTTTGTATGGATTAAATGCTAATTTAACTTCTTGGGATAGAAAGATTGAGGATCCTGGATATTTTAAATTGCCAGAAGACGGAAGAATTTATAGGGGCTGGAGAAAGGGAGGGCATGGCACTGTTGATCTCACTAAAGCTCTTGTACAAAGCTCTAATACTTATTTTTTTGATTTAGCCTACCAATCTGACATCGATCAACTCACCAACCATCTTGCAAATATGGGATTTGGAAAATCTTTATGTATTGATTGTTTTGATGAAGATCAAGGATTGCTTCCAACTCCTGAGTGGAAATATGCACAATACAATAAAGGCTGGTTTAAGGGCGATACAGTTAACATGGGTGTTGGACAGGGTTACATCTTAGCAACACCTATTCAATTAGCTTATTATGCTTCTATTTTGGCCAATAAGGGCGAAGCTCTACTCCCTCACTTTGGTTTAGAAACTTCTATACAAGCTACAGCTGTAGAAGCTTCAAATTCTAATTGGTCCAGAATACATCAGGCTTTGGAACTTGTAGTGGAGGGCCCCTCAGGAACAGCAAACAGGTTAAGTGAGCTGAAATCTTTCAAAGTTGCGGCTAAAACTGGAACAGCAGAGCTTGTTAGCCTGGATTCAAAAGAAGCATATGCAGAAGTTAGATCAGATGTCTTGCAGCGAGATCATGCAATTATTATTGCATTTGGCCCGCTTCCAAACCCAGAATATGCTGTAAGTGTGGTGATTGAGAATGGTGAGAGCGGAGGTTTAGTTGCCGGTCCGGTTGCTATTGAGGTTTTAAAAGCTTTAATCGAAAGATGAAATTAAGGATTTATGCAGACTGGATTATTACGTTATGTATATTAATGTTATCTGTTTTTGGTTTATTTTTTCTTTTCAGTGCATCGGATGGAAATATTGATGCTGTTTTAAAGCAACTGGCATATATTATTTTGGGCTTTATATTATTTTTTATAATTGCTCAATTTGATCCAGAAAACTTTCGACGCTTGGCATACTTATTATTAGGAGCGTCTTTTTTACTAATGGTAATTACTGCAATATTTGGCCCAGAAATAAATGGAGCACAAAGATGGATAAGGCTTGCAGGATTTTCTTTCCAGTCCTCTGAATTGTTTAAGATATCTTTACCATTAACCATGGCAACTTTTCTGCAATTCAAAAAGTTACCCATAAGTATGCGAGATACTTTTGTTTGTCTATTTGTAATTGGTATTTCAGCTCTTACAGTTGCCATTCAACCAGATTTAGGTACTTCTTTGTTGGTAGCATTATCAGGACTATTTGTTTTGTTTTTAGCAGGATTAAGCTGGCCATTTATTGGTATTACTTTTGGAATTTTAGTAATTTCCTCCCCTTTTATATGGAATAATTTGTTGAGACCGTTTCAGAAAGAAAGAATCCTAACCCTCTTCAATCCAGAATCAGATCCTTTTGGGTCTGGGTGGAATATCATACAGTCTAGAATTGCAATTGGCAGTGGAGGCATTTCTGGAAAGGGCTATGGAGAAGGCTCGCAAACCCATTTTAATTTCTTGCCAGAAACAGAAACAGATTTTATCTTTGCTGTGATTGCTGAGGAATTTGGTTTTATTGGAGTGCTAGTAATTCTAAGCTTATTCCTGATATTGAGCCTGAGGACTCTTTATTTTGGATTAAATGCAAGAGATAGATTCTGCAGATTAGTAGTAGGTGGGTTTTTATTAACATTTCTCTTTAACCTTTTGGTTAATATAAGTATGGTAATAGGATTAATACCTGTTGTTGGAATGCCTCTTCCATTTTTAAGCAAAGGCGGTTCCTCCATGATCACTCTGTTTATCTTGTTTGGCATTATAATGTCTATTGGTACACATAAAACATTAATGCAAAGATAATATCGTGATCAAACCCTTAGTCTTATCAGTTTTTTGCATTCTTAGCATCTGCCCAGTTTCTTCGATAGAGCTCGATCATCCAAAGGTGACTGAATTTGCTAACTTCATGCATGATAAGCATGGGTTTGAAACAAGCTATATCTTATCAATTCTTCAAAATGCAGAGTATCAGCAATCAATTATAGATGCCATTTCATCTCCAGCTGAATTTACTTGGACATGGGAAAAATATCGTAATTTATTCATTGAACCTCAAAGAATTAACAACGGAAAAATTTTTCTCAAACAATATAAAACAGCCTTTGCAAGAGCTGAGTCTCAGTATGGGGTGCCCAAAGAGATCATTGCTGCAATTCTTGGGGTAGAGACTAGATACGGGAAAATTATGGGCAAATATAAAGTTATAGATGCTCTTTTCACATTAGGTTTTTACTACCCTAAAAGAGAAAAATTTTTTCGTAGTGAGTTGGAAGCATTTATTTTGTTAGTAAATGAAAATAATTTGGAATTAGATGAAATGAAAGGGTCATATGCTGGCGCAATGGGTTTTGGTCAATTCATATCCAGCAGTTACAGAAACTTTGCAGTTGATTTTGATAATGATGGCAAAGCTGATTTGCTTAATACTCCAGAAGATGCAATCGGAAGTGTTGCGAACTATTTAATGAAGAACGGTTGGGTAAGAAATCTTCCAGTCATATGGAGCATAGAAAATGATTTTATGAATAAGAAGGAAATCGGGTTCAATAAAGTTGGAAATAAGCTCTCACTCGATTTGCTTAGAAACTATATTCCAATTAAGAAGGATTTCATGGGAAAAAACTTTATGCTGCTTGAATACGAATTAAATGAAGTGCAGAATTACTACGTTGGTTCAGAAAATTTTATTTCCATAACTACCTACAATCGAAGTCATTTTTATGCAAAGGTAGTTCAAGAGCTTGCTACAATTTTAGGATACTCAGATGCATAGAATTACATTATATTTTTTATTTCTCTTTTTTAGCTTAGATTCTGATTCTCAGAATCTTCTTCCTCGCCCCCCTCAAATCAACGTATCAAGCTATATATTGGTAGAGCCAGTTTCAGGAACAGTTTTAGCAGAATTTAATGCAGATGATCAAATAGAGCCTGCCAGTATGACCAAAATCATGACCGGTTACATAGCGGCTGATCAATTGCATCGCAATCTTGTAAGACCAGACGATGAAGTCTTAATAAGCACCAAGGCTTGGAAGATGGAAGGTTCTAGGATGTTTGTTGAGGCAGGAAAAAGAGTGAAATTTGAAGATCTTCTTAGGGGTGTAGTTATTCAATCTGGCAACGATGCAACTGTAGCTATTGCAGAGCATTTAGGAGGCAATGAAGAAGGTTTTGTTGATATTATGAATGCTTATGCTCAGAACTTAGGGTTAAAAAATACTGTTTTTGAGAATTCAACTGGTTTGCCTTCTGCTAATCATTTTTCCTCAGCTCGAGACTTATCAATAATTTCAACTAATTTAATTAATCAATTTCCTGATCATTATTCTCTTTACAAGGAAAAAAGTTTTACGTTTAACGATATCAGACAGTTAAATAGAAATAGATTGCTTTGGAGAGATGATTCTGTGGATGGAGTAAAAACAGGTCACACTGAATCCGCAGGCTATTGTTTAATAAGTTCTGCAGCAAGGGGATCAATGCGCTTGATTGCTGTGGTCGCAGGAGCCAATTCTGAAGATGAAAGATTTAATGCATCTCAAAGATTGCTTGAGTATGGTTTTAGATTTTTTGTAACTCAGGGTTTATTGAAAAGCAATGAAGCAATAAGAACCGCAGATGTATGGGGTGGGAAAAAAGATGCTGTTCCATTGGGCCTTCAACAAGATCTTGTAGTGACTGTCCCAAGAGCTGATCTTCCTGGTCTTAAAATAGACTATGCTTTCAACAATAATATTGAAGCTCCAATTTCTAGAGGCGATATATTGGGGAGCATATCAGTTAAATCTGGGGACACAGTAATTACTAATGCAAATCTTGTTGCATTAGAAGACATAGAATCTAAAGGATTTTTTGGAAGACTTATTTCAAAAATACTTATGTGGTTTATAAATCTTTTTAATTTAGCGTAGTGGAAGGCTTGCAAGGGGTTTTTAATGGAGACTTTCTCCCTCTTGAAGATATCAAGATATCTCCCATGTCTCGTGCTTATACTTTTGCAGATGCCATTTATGAAGTTGTTCCATTTATACAGGGGAGACCGGTTGCATTAGATTTGCATTTAAAAAGACTCCTTAAGAGCTGTAAAGCAATAGATTTAGACATAGACATTCTAAGAGTTCAAAGAGAAATTGAGAAGTTAGCTCAAGATGCATTAACAAATAACACTGGATACGTTTATTACCAGATTACAAGGGGTCAGGATAGGGTTAGAAACCATCTTTATGCTCTTGATCTGATTCCTGAAACCTTTGGATATGCGACCATAACGAAACAAACTACCAGAATCCAAAAAGCAAAGATTGTTCAGGATATTCGCTGGGGAAGATGCGATATTAAGTCTACCGCTCTGCTGGGAAATATAATGCTTATGAATCAAGCCAATTTCGAAGGTGCTAATGAGATTATCATGCACAGAGATGGTTTAGTCACTGAGGCAGGTTCGAGTAATGTATTTATGATAATGAATAGGAAGGTTATAACACCTCCAAAAGAATCTAATATACTAGCGGGCATAACAAGAGAGTTACTTTTAAAACATTTTTCTCAAGACTTTGAATTGCTCGAAGAGGCTTGTCATATCGATGCTCTTGCTGAAGCAGATGTTGTTTTCCTTACAAGTTCTACAAAAGGCATAATGGCTATTGATCAGATCCAAGACAATAAATACTGCTTTAATCAAGCCAACTCAACATTTGTAGAGCTGAAGACCGCATTTAATAATTTCTTAAATACAGCTTTCTAATTCGTAGAATATCTTTTCTAATGCAACCCAATTATTTTGTCGAGAAGCGCCTTTATTTGCTTGATCGATTAAATGAGTTCTTTCCAGATAGAAGTTAATTTTCTCTAGAGGGATATTGGTAAATAAGCTTTTATAGAGGGGTAATTTATTTGACCAGATTTTTAATTTCCCCAATTCTTTAACAACGTTTTTTGGATTGCTTCGAAGACATAATCCAGTAAGAAATAATCTATTTGCAATCCAAGTAATTGGAATGATTTCCTCAGGATGGAGTTTTTTAAGTTTTGTTAAATGCAAGAAGAGCTTCTTAAAGTCTTTAGCTAAGATTAAGTCCTCAATTTCAAAAATATCAATCGAAGAGGAGAAGCTAGATGCCAATACATCATTGTCAGTCTCTAGATTCAGTAATTTTAATATTTTTACTGCATTGTCCTCGCTTTGAAGATTACCTTCATGATGCATGAATATTTCCTTGCCAAAGGTTGGCAATAAATCTTGGTTTAGAAAAGAAAGACTTTTTTTGAGCCTAATCTTCTCTTCGTAAGTGCTTAATTTGCCACAGTTGATCGTGAGGAGGTGTGGATTTTTGTTCCATGATTTTGATTTTGGAAGAGTAGCGGCTGTTTCAATAATTATTCGTGCATTTTTAAAGCTAGCTTCTGTAAGATTATCTAAAAATAGATTTAATTTTTCTGGGAACCTTCCTTCAAAATGTTGAATGATTATTAGAATCTTGTCTCCAAATAAAGAACCTCCAGTAGCAGAAATCATAAGTTCCTCAAGAATATCAAAATCTTCTTGCTGAACTACATTAGTTTTGTAATCAGCTAACTTATTTATTTCTTCCTTCAGACAGTCTTTTATTTCATTTCTAAGCTGAATTTCATTACCATGCAGAACAAAAAGATATTTGTCTTTTATTTTTTCCGGAGTAAATTGCTGGTAGCTGGTATCCAAATTATTTGCTTACCAATTGAAGATAAATCTTATCTAAAATTTCTCGATGCATAAGATCCTGATAGTCTCTCTCTAATTGATTATTAGCAATAGGATTAAATTGTGAGATAGGAATGGTTCTTTGAGAAAAAACAGTAAAGCTTTCTTGGGAATTATTATTTTGATTCTGTAAAGTTGCGGTAGCCTCTATCTTTAGCAAAGTCTGTGTTGGTTTAACTGAATCACTTGAATAAGAAAAGTTTTTAGGAAAATCTTCAATCTCTATTTTGAGAATATTGTAACTTTTTGCATTGATGGAAAAAATTTTTTCTACGTATTGCATATTTCTTATGGAGAGCTGCTTAGAAAATTCAATTTTTTGGAGTGGTATTTGGTTTGTGTTGGTGAACTGCAAGCTACCACATGAACATAGAATTGCTATGCTAAGCGTAAAAAATAGCTTACCTCGCAACATCAAAGAGATCCTTAAATCCCGAAGGGTCATGTCTCCCTACTGCAAGATTCTCTAAGGTTCCAAAACCAAAGTCTTTACCAAGCTTAGCTTTTGCTATTTGATGAACATGAAAGAATGTATAGTCCTCAGGACTAATTGAACCAAGATCCCAAATTTCGTACTCAAAGGCTTCTTCTCCTTTCCATATTCCATGTCCCCATTCTGGGTGTTGATAACCTATGCCTTTGCAATAAAATTTAGGACCAATTGTTTCAAGCTCAATGCAGATTTCTGCTCTATTTCTATCTTTGCCAAGAATTATTGCTGCAGAAGACCATCGAGTACCTTTTTCCCAGGTAACAGTATGAGAAACATCACTAAACTCTTCTGCTAAAGCGTTCTCATCATTAAACGAAGCATCAGGGAAGAGGGTAGTTCTATGAGCCGAAATTTGTGAGGGGTTTCCGTCTCGATCTTGGAAGGTGCCAAACATTGTTGCAAAAGAACCGAAGTGAATTGGTGCCCAACACCAGTATACACCTGGTTCGAAATTAGCAGACGGAGGAGCGCCTATTTCTGGTTCTCCTACTGGTCTTATGCCCCATGATTTATCTCTGGTTCCGTATATTTCATTTAAATTTATGGCATGTCCTTCTATACTGACATTTCCTGTCCATTTGCCGAGCTGAGTGAATCTGTGAGTGTTTAAAATAATTCTGCCTTCCTGTTTTAGGATTGATTGTGGTTCTAGAACAGGAGCTGTTCTGGCAGAGAAAGTTAGGTCACAATTTATGGGTTGCTCATTTTTCGTAATCGTAAATTGGATAGTCCTCATGGGCTCTATCACTTTAAGCTCTAGAGGGCCAATTTTCATTGGTATTCTTTGTGGATTTATTCTAGAACTTGCGTGAAATGAATGTTGCTTGCCATCAACAGAGATGCTGAAATGAGCATCCATAATATTCCGATTAGGATAAAAACCAAAACCAATTCCAAAAATAATTTTTTGCTCAGGACAAAACCCATTGAACCAATAGCGCTCATAAAAATTCCTTTCTGAGGTTGCAGGATTTAAGATTGGTTCACTGGTCTGGTGAAAAGGAAAGTCATCGAAAGCGCTAAGAATTTGCATGAATTATTTCAAAACTAAGTTAATTATTTTGTCTTTAATATAGATTACTTTAACAATATTTTTTGAATCGACAAATTTTGTTACATTCTCATGTTCAATGGCCAAAGGTTCAATTTCCCTTTGCTCCATTCCAGCCTTACAAACCAGTTTACCTCTTACTTTGCCATTAACTTGGATCACAATTTCTACTTCATCTAGTGTTAAAAGCTCCTCTTTTAATTCAGGCCATGAAATATTGATTGTTTCGTAATTTCTTTCTTCAAATTTGCTTAAAAGCTCCAAGGTTACATGAGGAATAAATGGATGCAGCATTAATAATACGTATCTAATTAATTCTTGAAATACAAATTGTTCTTCTTGAGTTACATCTTGGGATTTGAAATTTTCTGGAATCGCATTAATCAATTCCATTACGGCAGCTATAGGTGTGTTATAAGACCCTCGTTCGTTTATATCATGGGTTACTTTCTCAAGTGTTTTATGAATTTTATAACGGAGTGCTTTAGTATTTTTGGTAAGTTCTGTTGGTTCTTGAATATTCTTATATTTGATCGGAATAACTAGATTCCAAAGTCTTTTGATAAACCTTGCTGACCCCTCGATAGAGGTATCTGACCATTCCAGAGATTGATCAGCTGGAGCTGCAAACATGGTATATAACCTAATCGTATCTGCTCCATACTTTTCAATCAACTCCTCAGGATCAACTCCATTGAGTTTTGACTTACTCATCTTGGACATGCCATCTTTAATTACTTTTTGCCCATCGTTTGTAACAAGCCCAGCTTCAGATTGTAAAATCTTGGATCTATCTACCCAAACAGGATTTCCATCTTTATTTAAATAGTAATAAGCATCTGCTAAAACCATTCCTTGGGTTAGAAGTTTTGAAAAGGGTTCGCTATTTTCAATTAATCCCTCTTCAAGCATTAACTTATTAAAAAATCTTGCATAAAGTAAATGCAAAATAGCGTGCTCAATGCCTCCTATGTATTGGTCAACTGGTAGCCAATATTTAGATTCTTCTGAGATCATTCCGTCATTGGTAGGTCCTGCAAATCTTGCAAAGTACCAAGAACTTTCAAAAAAAGTATCAAAGGTATCTGTTTCTCGCTCAGCAGGCATTTTACATTTTGGGCAAATGGTCTTCTTCCAATCCTCAAAGCTATTAAGATTAAGACCCCTTGTGCTAATATTTTCAATCTTGGGAAGCTCTACCGGAAGATCGGATTCTGGAACGGGCACAATTCCGCAATCTTTACAATGAACTACTGGAATAGGACATCCCCAATATCTTTGTCTTGAAATTCCCCAATCCCTTAGTTTGTAGTTTATTTCTATTTTTCCACTACTATTTGTCTTTAGTATTTCGCTAACTGCATCAAAAGCTTCTGCAAAATTCAGACCATTAAATTCTTGGCTATTTATCAGGATTCCCTTTTCTTCAAATGCAGACATTGTTATATCTGCTTGAATTGAATCTTGGGTGATGACTTGAGTTATTTTTAGACCATATTTCGAAGCGAACTCCCAATCCCTCTGATCATGAGCAGGAACACACATCACAGCACCTTCGCCATAATCCATTAAGATAAAGTTAGCAATCCATATGGGTAAGAGCTCTTGGGTAAGGGGATGTATTGCTTTTAATCCTGTATCGATTCCCTCTTTTTCCAGTTTCGCGATAGAAGCAGCGGTTTTATCAAGATTCTTTTGTGCATCTATAAATTTTGCTATTGCAGAGTTTTCTTTTGCTAGTTTTAAAGATATTGGATGCTCTGCTGCGAGCGCACAATAGGTAGCACCAAAAATAGTATCTGGTCTGGTAGTAAAGACCCTGAAATAATCTTTACTCTCAGAAATTTTAAACTCAAAAGAGACCCCATTGGATTTTCCTATCCAATTTTCTTGCATTAGTTTTACTTGTGTAGGCCAGTTTTCTAGTTCAATTAGACTTTCAAGCAAATCCTCACAATAATTGGTTATTTTTAAAAAGTATTGATCAATCTTTCTTTTTTCAATGAGGGCTCCTGATCTCCATCCTTTGCCATCAACTACTTGCTCATTTGCTAATACGGTCTCATCAACAGGGTCCCAATTTACTTCAGATTTTTTTCTGTAAACTAAACCCTTTTCGAGGAGTTTTGTAAAAAACCATTGCTCCCACTTGAAATATTTGGGATCAGAGGTATTAATCTCTCGATCCCAGTCATAACTATAGCCAAGCCTCTTAAATTGCTCTTTCATGTGGGCAATATTTTTTTCAGTCCAAAGGCCCGGAGCAACATTATTCTCAATAGCAGCATTTTCTGCTGGCAAACCAAAGGCATCCCAACCCATTGGTTGGAGGACATTAAATCCGTTCATTCGCTTAAATCTAGAAATCACATCTCCAATTGTGTAATTCCTGACATGACCCATATGTAATTTTCCTGATGGGTAAGGAAACATCGAAAGACAATAATACTTGGGACAATTATTCGCTTTTACAACATAGCTCCGATTTTCCTCCCAAAATCTTTGCAAGCATTTTTCTATTACTTGAGGGTTGTATTCATCAGCCATGGTTAAATTGCTTCATGAAGGTGCTTTCTAAATAATTAATATCATGTTTATTGTTACAAAAAACTTCATCCTCCATTAATAACAAGTGAAGGGGGTGATTGGTCTTTATGCCCTCAACAAAGAATTCATCTAACGCATTTTTCATGCGCTTTATGCAAGAAGATCTTTTATTTGTGGCTGTAATAATTTTTGCTAATAGAGAATCGTAATAAGGGGGGACTCTATACCCAGAATAAATGTGAGAATCAAAACGAACTCCAAATCCACCTGGGGGGTGCATTTTTGTAATTAAGCCTGGAGAAGGTATAAATGTAAAAGGGTCTTCGGCATTAATTCGACATTCAATTGCATGGCCTTTAAAGGTTATATTTTCTTGGTTTAGAGTGATCTCTAAATTTAAGGCTACTTTAAGTTGGGCTTTGACAAGATCGAACATTGTGATCATCTCAGTAACTGGATGTTCTACTTGGATTCTTGTATTCATCTCAATAAAGAAAAATTCTCCATTCTTATATAGAAATTCAATTGTTCCAGCTCCTTCATACTTTAATTTTTGGCATAACTTGACGCATGCACTTAAAACCAAGGCGAGAGCATCTTCATCTAGGTCAATTGCTGGGGCCTCTTCAATTATCTTTTGATGACGTCTCTGAAGGCTACAGTCTCTTGTACCCAAATGGATAGCATTTCCTTTTCCATCTCCAAACACTTGGACTTCAATATGCCTTGGGTTTTCAATATATTTTTCTAGATAGAGCGTGTCATTACCAAAAGCATTCATGGCTTCTTGTTTAGTTATACTGATCCCATCAATAAACTCTTTTATATTCCTTGCAACCCTCATTCCCCTTCCACCACCACCTGCGCTTGCCTTAATCATGATTGGATAGCCAATTGATTCAGCAATTTTAGATAATTCTAATTCGGTGTTGGGGAGTTTTTCTTTATAACCTGGGACAGTTGGAATACCTGCATCTTCTGCAACACGTTTAGCAGTTATCTTGTCTCCCATCTGTTTGATTACTTTCGATGATGGGCCAATAAATTTAAACCCGCTAACCTCACACTTCTCAGCAAATTTATAGTCCTCTGCCAGGAATCCATAACCAGGATATATCGCATCAGAATTTGTTACCTCTGCGGCAGATAATATAGAGGGAATATTTAGATAGCTTTCCAGAGGACTTGCCGGACCTATGCAAACAGTTTCATCAGCAAAGCGCAAGTGTTTAAGATCAAGGTCGCCATCAGAATGAACTGCTACGGTTTTTAAATCCAGTTCTTTGCAAGCTCTTAGAGCACGAAGTGCTATCTCGCCTCTATTGGCAATAAGAACTTTATGAGTCATCAGTCAATAACAATTAGGACTTGGCCAAATTCTACTGGCGATGAGTCATCTACCTCAATAGACTTTACAATACCGGAGAAATCAGATTTTATTTCATTCATCATTTTCATGGCCTCGACAATGCAAACTACATCTCCAGCATTAACTTTGTCGCCAATTTCAACAAATGGAGGTTTATTCGGAGAAGGTTTCCTGTAGAAAGTCCCGACAATGGGAGAAGTAATTCTATTTCCGGATATTTTGAGGGCCGGTTCCGGTTTTTCTTCTGGAGAAGAAACAACTGCTGATTGAGATGAAACTTGAATTGGAGTTTGAAATTGGTAGTTTTCAAAGCTCCCACCCCTAGCAATTCTTACCGATTCTTCTCCTTCTTTAACTTCAATCTCCCTTAAATCAGATTCTTGAAGCATTTCGATTAGTTTCTTTATTTTTCTTATATCCATTTTCTAACCTTTAATTCCATTCCTTATTGCTAATTCATAGCCTTGAGAGCCGCAACCGCTTATAACTCCGACTGCAATATCAGAGAAATAGGATTTTTTTCTAAAATCTTCGCGAGCAAAAACATTTGAAATATGAACTTCATAAAAGGGGATTGCAACTGCTAGCATGGCATCTCTAATAGCAATACTTGTATGAGTAAATGCTCCTGGGTTAAAGATGATAACATCAAATTTACCTAGGGCTGACTGAACCATATTTACTATTTCATGTTCCGCATTGCTTTGGAAGCATTGATAACTAAAGTCTAGTTCTTTTGAGAGAATTTGAATCTTTTGTTCTATATCTCGGAGACTTTCTTTCCCATAGACCTCTGGTTCTCTTATACCCAGCATGTTAAGGTTTGGCCCATTAAGTATTAAAATATTCATTTCGGAGATTTTAATAGCTTTTTGTTAGAATTTAAACGAATTTAGGGGAATCTTTTTGAAATTACAGGATAGCAATATGTATCTTTTTTACAGCCCTGATAATCTATGATAATCGCATTATCATTAGAAATTCTTTCTGTTGGAACAGTGATACCTAAGAAATTTCGAGCCACGCTTGTTCTCTCAAAGAACAAATCATCAACAACTATCACATCACCCTGAGCAATTTTAAACTCTATTTTTGATTTGTGCTTGTCTAATATTTGGATGCTGTTTATGTAAAGATAGTGTTCTTCGGCAATTTCCCATGATATTTCAAGGGCTCCTTTTTGAGGAAAAAAATTCACTTTAAATGCTTCATCTTCTGGAAGAGGGCTATAATTGTTTTTATCAAAGATATTTGCATAGCCAAAATTTGATAGAAAACTTAAAAAAGCTATTGCTAGGCTTTTTTTATAATTTTGTTTACATAGATAAAACATTTTAGAAGTTTACATTATTAAGCACATTCGGACGACAATCAGTGGTTAACACTCTATACAAAATTTTCTGCAATACTCCAGATTGGGTGCTTAAGCTTTTGACGTTAAAAAAACCACTGTTTCTTAATGGTCAAGTATTAGATTTTAAGTCATCCATTATGATTAATTTAGTCACAAAACAGTTGCCTATGCTTAGTAATGATATAGATATTGATAATGCTAGGATACAAAGAGAAGCTATTAAGCTGAGGTTATCAAATAAACCATGCTGCAAAGTAAATTTTGTGGACGAATTCTTGCTGAGCTCTGGTTCACAGATTCTCTTGAGAGAATACATTCCTGAGAACATTCAAAGCCAAAAAGCCATGCTCTATTTTCATGGAGGCGGTCATGTATTTGGTGGCAAAGAAACTCATCATGACTTCTTAATGTACTTTGCTTCACTTCTTAGAATTAAGATTTTTGCACTTGATTATAGACTTGCTCCGGAATTTCCATTTCCAGCAGATTTAGACGATGCAGAGCTCGCTTTGAATCATGTAGTTAAAAAGAAATCTATTGAAATTGGCGATTTAATTTTATGTGGAGATAGTGCTGGAGGTGGAATATCTGCATCACTAGTTGCAAGACTTTGTCAAAACAATCAACCACATCCAAGCTTCCAATGCTTGATTTATCCAATGCTTGATCCAGGTTGCTCAAGTAAGACTATGCAAGACTATGCAGATGGCTTCTACTTAACCAAGAAATCTATGGAATTTTTTTGGAAAAAATATTCAAACAATTTAGAGGATTATGATGATCCTTGTTTTAATTTAATGTTGAGTCCCAAAGTTTTAAATAAATATCCAAAAACTCATATTATTACTGCCGGATTCGATCCCTTGTGTGGTGAGGCAGAAGCCTTTGCTTTGGATTTATATAAAAAGGGATTTAATATTAGCCAATCCCATTATCCAAATATGTTCCACGCTTTTATAAATTTCAATAGAATTCCTGCTTGTAATGCTGCTCTCAAAGACATAGCGGCAACTATTAGAGGGTGGTATGAGTAACTTACTTAGCGTTAAAGATTTAAGTATTCAATTTAAGACTAAAGAAGGACTTTTTACTGCAGTCGACGATATATCTTTTGATCTTCAAGAAAATCAAATTCTTGGTTTGGTTGGAGAATCTGGTTCAGGGAAATCAGTAACAGCGATGTCTATCTGTCAACTCCTTCCAACTCACACTGCATTAATTTCAAAAGATTCGTCTATTCAATTCAATGGAAAGAACTTACTTGAACTAGATGCTTCTTCAATGCAAAAAATTAGGGGTAATTACATTTCTATGATTTTTCAAGAGCCCATGACTTCTTTAAATCCTTTTCATAAAGTAGGTGATCAGATTGCGGAGGCCATATTAACTCATCAAGAGATTTCCAAAAAAGATGCTAAAAAAGCATCGCTAGACCTCTTAGAACTAGTTGAAATAGCCTCAGCACAAAAAAAATATTTTTCTTTTCCCTATGAATTATCTGGAGGCCAGCGCCAAAGAGTAATGATTGCCATGGCTCTAGCCAACAAACCTAAATTGCTAATTGCGGATGAGCCAACCACGGCGCTCGATGTTACGATTCAAGCTCAAATTTTGGATTTGATGCTTAAAATAAAAGAGGAAGTAAATGCGTCAATTTTGTTTATTACGCATGATCTGGGACTGGTTAGGAAATTCAGCGACCGATTAGTTGTAATGCAGCAAGGGAAAATTGTTGAACAAGGATTAACTGAGCATATATTTCAAAATCCTCAACATCCATACACAATCAAACTTATAAATTCTGAGCCAACTCCCAAATTAAACTCTAAAGAAAATACAGCAAGCTTGCTAGAGGTTGCGAATTTAAATGTGTATTACGACATAGCAGAGAAATCTTTTTTTAATAAGGAAAAATTCCTTGCTGTAGACAATGTATCTTTTAGACTTGAAGCAAACAAGACCATCGGTATAGTTGGAGAATCCGGTTCAGGAAAATCTACTCTTGGTAAGGCGATTGTAAATCTTTTGCCATTTACTGGAGAGATTCTCTATAAGGGTAAAGATATAAGCTCATTCTCCCCAAAAGAGTTCAAAAAAATTCGAAAGGATATTCAAATTATTTTCCAAGACCCTTTTGGTTCGCTTTCTCCTAGAATGACAGTTGGTGAAATTATTAAAGAGGGAGCAAACATCCACTTTAATAATACTAAAGCAGAAAATAATGACTTGGTAAATTATGCAATGGAAAAAGTCAGTCTAAACCCTCGTGATAAGAATAAATATCCTCATGAGTTTTCTGGAGGGCAGAGGCAGAGGATTGCAATAGCTCGATCGATCATTTTGCAACCCAAACTTTTGGTCCTTGATGAACCAACTTCAGCTTTGGACAGGTCTATCCAAATACAAATATTAAATTTGTTGAAAGACTTACAGTCTGAGCTAGGTTTAACATATATTTTCATTAGTCATGATCTTAGAGTCATTAGGTCAATCTCTGATGAGATTATTGTCATGAAAAATGGCAAGATAGTTGAACAAGGTCATGCTAGCAATGTATTTGATTATCCAAAAGAACCATACACCCAGCAACTGATGAGGGCTGCAGTGAGATACTCAACTAATTAAAATGAGCACCAGAAAGTTTTCAAGCAAATTACTGGATGGTCCCTTTCAAGCAGCATCAAGATCTATGCTTAGAGGTGTAGGACTAACTGATGAAGATTTTGGAAAGTCTTTGGTAGGAATTGCATCTATGGGTGCACAAGTCACGCCTTGCAACATGCACATAAATGAGCTTGCTGAAGAAGTAAATAAATCTTTAAGCTCAGAAAACATCAAAGGTATGTTGTTTAACACCATTACTGTGTCAGATGGGATTTCTATGGGGACTGTTGGAATGAAATATTCTCTTGTATCCAGAGAAGTGATTGCAGACTCCATAGAAACGGTAGTAGGTTGTCTTGGATATGATGGTGTTATAGCAATTGGTGGCTGTGATAAGAATATGCCTGGAGCTTTAATTGCCTTAGCAAGGCTTAACCGTCCAGGGATCTTTATATATGGTGGATCTATAAGGCCAAGCGAAGAGTCTACCGATTATGTTACCGTATGTGAGAAGACAGGCGAATTTGCTAGAGGTACTATTTCAGAAGAAGAACTAATTGCTGTAGAAAAGATATCTGTTAGAGGTCCCGGCTCTTGTGGTGGGATGTATACAGCAAACACTATGGCTTCTGCAATAGAAGCATTGGGTATGTCTCTTCCAGGAAGCAGCAGTCAGGATGCAGTGTCTGATGATAAAAAAAATGATTGCAGACAAGCAGCAAGTGCTATGCGTAATTTAATCGAAAAAGATATCAAGCCTAGAGATATCATGACTAAAGAGGCTTTTGAGAATGCAATAACTACAGTTATAGCATTGGGTGGATCTACAAATGCGGTCTTGCATTTGATAGCTATGGCAAAAGCTGCGAAAGTATATTTAAGTCTTGATGATTTTTCTCGGATTGGTTCAAAAGTTCCAGTTATCGCCGATATTAAGCCTTTTGGAAGACACTATATGTCTGAATTGAATGCTAAAGGCGGAATTTTGCCTCTTATGAAGTCACTCCTAAATCAGGGGATGCTCAATGGTGACTGTTTGACTGTTACAGGTAGAACTCTTTCAGAGAATTTGCTCTCTGTCTGCGACCATGATCAAGAACCGCTCATTAGAAGCTTTGATAATCCTATTAAGGGCACTAGTCATCTTAGAATTCTTTATGGTAATTTAGCGCCAGATGGAGCAGTAGCGAAAATTACTGGTGCAGAAGGACTAAAGTTTAAAGGCAAAGCAAGGGTTTTCGATTCAGAAGAAGAGGGCAATGATGCTATTCTTAACGAATCTATTGAAGCTGGAGATGTAGTTGTCATTAGATATGAGGGTCCTAAAGGCGGGCCTGGAATGAGAGAAATGCTCAAACCTACCTCAGCAATTATGGGGCAGGGATTGGGGGATAAAGTAGCATTTATTACGGATGGTAGATTCTCTGGGGGAACTCATGGTTTTGTAGTTGGGCATATTTCCCCTGAGGCAGAAGAAGGAGGTCCCATTGCATTAATTGAGGATGGAGATATTATTGAAATTGATGCAGAATTAAATACTATCAATATCCTAATTGATGACTCAATAATGAAAGAGAGACATAAAAATTGGGTAAAACCAACCAGAGAGGAACCTACAGGCGTACTTGCTAAGTACAAGAAACTAGTAACTTCTGCCTCTTTAGGAGCAACCACAGACTAACATGGCATCAAACAGAACTTTTCCCAGCACAAGAATGAGAAGACTGAGGCAGAGCAAATCTGTAATTAAGCTGATTCAAGAATCCACTCTCTCCAAACAAGATCTAATCCAACCTTTATTTATTGCTGATCAAAAAGATTTAGCTATAGAGATTCCATCCATGCCCTCGGTCTATCGTTTTAATGAGGATGGATTGATGCGAGAGATCGAAATTTTAGTTAATAATGGTATTAATGCAGTTGCTTTATTTCCCTGTGTGGATAAAGAATTAAAAGACTCCAACGGGAGTTATGCTTTCAATGAACAGAATTTTCTTCATAAAGCATTGATTAAGATTAATAAAAACTTTCCTGAAATTGTAACTATTGCTGATGTTGCATTAGATCCTTATACCGAGCATGGGCACGACGGATTGTATCAAGATGGAAAGGTATTAAATGATGAAACACTCGAGGCATTGGTTACCCAATCTTTATGCTTGGCTAATGCAGGAGCGACAGTGCTTGCTCCTTCTGACATGATGGATGGAAGAATTGGAGCTATCAGAATTGCCTTAGAAACTAATAATTTTAAAGACACACTTATATTGTCTTACGCTGCAAAATTTTGTTCAAAGTTTTATGGTCCATTTAGAGATGCAGTCGGCTCTAAATCTCAGCTAGGAAATCAAGATAAGTCTTCTTATCAGATTAATCCTGCCAATGTTAACGAGGCGCTTCAAGAAGTTGCCCTTGATTTAAACGAAGGAGCGGATATGGTTATGGTTAAACCTGGCATGCCCTTTCTTGATGTTGTTGCAAAAGTTAAAGAAACTTTTAAAGTTCCAACTTTTGTTTACCAGGTAAGTGGCGAGTATTCTATGCTAATGGCTGCAATCCATAATGGGTGGCTTCCTAATGAGGTTATGCTAGAATCGTTGCAAAGTTTTAAACGCGCTGGAGCAGATGCCATATTATCATACGCAGCTAAATCAATAGCGCAGGAGTATTTAGATGAGTAAAGTGATTGAAGTTAATCAAAATAATTTTGAATTAGAGGTCTTGAACAGCGATATTCCTGTCTTAGTAGATTTTTGGGCAACATGGTGCGGTCCATGCAGGCAAGTTGCGCCAGTGGTTGAAGAAATAGCTTTAGAAAAAGCAGGGTCTATTAAGGTATGCAAAATTGATGTAGACCAAAATAGAGAAATTGCAGCTCAATTCGGTGTCAGATCAATACCAACTTTAGCAATATTCAAATCAGGAGAAGTGGCCGGAATTCAGATTGGAGCTCTTGATAAATCTCAGCTTACTGCTTTTGTTGAAAGTGAAATATAACTTTACAATTTGCCAATAAAGACATTATCATAGAGTCGTCTCTTTCTAGAGCGTTCATAAAATTACAAATAAAAATTTCCAGAGGTTTGAGTAATGGATCTATTTGAGATGAAATCTAAAAGCATAAATGAGCTTGTTGAGATGGCTACGTCTATGGGTATCGAGGATGTAGGACGCCTTAAAAAACAAGACATTATCTTCAGAATAGTTAAAGAAAAATCTTCCGAAGCAGAGGATGTCTTCGGTGGAGGAGTTTTAGAAATCTTAAATGATGGGTTTGGATTTCTGAGGTCGCCTGAAGGCTCTTATTGTGCTGGTCCAGATGATATATACGTATCTCCTAGCCAAGTAAGAAAGTTTGGACTGCGTAAGGGAGATCATGTAACAGGTAAAATTAGACCTCCAAAAGATCAAGAAAGATATTTTGCTCTTTTGCAATTAGATACCATCAATCATGAAACACCAGAGCAGGCTAAAAATAAAATACTCTTTGAGAACTTAACACCATTATTTCCAAACAAGCGTTTGATTCTTGAACAAGGCACAGGTTCTAATGAAGATTTATCTTCAAGAATTATTGACCTAACCGCCCCTATTGGAAAAGGGCAAAGAGGATTAATCGTTTCACCCCCTAAAGCAGGTAAAACTCTTATGCTTCAGAGCATTGCTCACTCGATTACAAAAAATAATCCTGAAGCAGAGCTGATTGTCTTGCTTATTGATGAAAGACCAGAGGAAGTAACAGACATGATGAGAACCGTGAGAGGAGAGGTAGTAGCGAGCACCTTTGATGAGCCCCCTTCAAGGCATGTTCAGGTAGCCGATATGGTCATAGAAAAAGCTAAAAGAATGGTTGAGCATAAGAAGGATGTTGTTATTTTGCTCGATTCAATTACGCGACTAGGCCGGGCTTATAATGCTGTTGCACCAGCCTCAGGAAAAATATTATCAGGTGGTGTTGACTCAAATGCCTTAGAGCGGCCTAAAAGGTTCTTTGGTGCTGCCAGAAATCTTGAAGAAGGCGGCAGTTTAACTATCCTAGCTACTGCCTTAGTAGATACTGGCTCCAAGATGGATGAGGTTATCTATGAAGAATTTAAGGGTACCGGCAATATGGAAATTCATTTGGAAAGGAAGATCGCTGAGAAGAGGATCTATCCTGCAATAAATATTAGAAGATCAGGTACAAGAAGGGATGATCTTTTGACTGGAGATGAAGAGCTTCAAAGAATGATAATCCTTAGAAAGATTCTAGATGAAATGGAAGATGCTCAAGCTATTGAATTTTTGATAGAACGATTGAAGTCAACAAAGACAAACGAAGAGTTTTTTGCTGCGATGAAGAATGGCGGCAATGGTAAAAAATCAATTAAATAGCTGCCATTAACATATCCTGATGAGCGGGCGTTTTTGCAACTACCGTTCTTCCAAAATTAGTGGCATCAATATAGTCTGCAATTCTTTGAGATGCGCATATCCAGATAAAGTTTTTATTTTCTAGATCTCCATAGCATGCTTCAACTAGTTTAAAGGTTGCTAAGTTAAAAATTAAGATAACGCTCTTTTTTTGAAGTTCTCTAATTTTGTTAATATTGGAACGAAGAGGGCTAATATGATAGGCCTCAAGTTTGGGGATCTTTTTATTTAAATAGTCTTCAAGCAAGCTTTCACTGTTTGTACCGCAAACTAGTAAAATATTTTTAACACCATGATTTATCAACAATCCAGCTAATCCCTCTGAATTATAAATTTCAGGAATTTGCGCCTCTAAACCATGTTCAACTAGTGCTTTTCGAGTTGCAGGCCCAATTGCAAAGATTGAAGATTTGATTTCAGCTATTTCAATAAAATCTTGAATCTTTCTTAGGCCATATTTGCATGCAGAAATACTAGTAAATACGATGCCATCAAATGTCTCTATCTTAGTAAGAGCTTCTATTTCGTCATTAGAAAGACCATCTTTAGATCTAATTTCTGTTAATGGAATATTAGTAACTTCAATATTATTTGACTGTGCAAAGTAATTTAACTCACGAGATAATTTTTCTGGTCTCGTGTTAATGATCATAAATGATATTTTGTTTACCTGTCTGGTAGAGCATGTCAATCTCATTATTGAACCAGCTATCAAAGTTTGAAAAGGGTAGCTTGATTGTATTTGATACTTCTTTTGATCCATCCAAACTCAGGAGTTGATAGGAAAATAAGATTTCACTTTGTTCAATTCTACAATAACAACCTATTGGAGAGTTGCAGTCTCCTTGCATCCTTTCAACAAACTTCCTTTCAATTTTAGTTTCTTCAAAAGTCACTTCACAATTAATTTTGCTCAATATTTTCTGCAAACCACTACTCATATTAGACTCTAAAACTTCTATACCTATTGCTCCCTGAGATGCAGAGGGAATCATCTCAGATATTTCTAAGGTGTGTCCTTGGTGGGTGATGCCTAATCTCTTTAGGGCTGCGCTTGCTATCATAATTCCATCTAATGACTGAGTTGTTATGGTCTTTATCCTGCTATCAATATTTCCTCTTATTGGAACTACTTTGTGTTCAGGATTTATGTTTAATAATTGTGCCTTTCTTCTGGGAGACGATGAGCCTATGATTAATGGCATATCATCAGTCAAGGAAAACCCTTCTCTTGATAAAAAAACTTCTCTAGGATCTTCTCTTGCCAGAGTAGCTGCTATAAAGAATTCATCACTTAATACCGCTGGGACATCTTTTAAACTATGAACAGCAATATCTGCTTGTTTGGTTTTCAATGCATTTTCAAGATTTCCAATAAACAACCCCTTTCCGCCATGGGTATCCAGAGGTCCTTTTAATTCATCACCCTCAGATGTTAGTGGAACTAAGGTGCAAGTTATGTCTTTTGCATTCTTTTCGATTAAGTTCTTTACCAAGTTTGCTTGATATAAAGCAAGTGGTGATTTTCTAGTTGCTATCTTCATTGCTTAAGTTCAAGTAAGTAACTATATACTTGTCCAGTTTTTTGTTTCTTGGAGATATGAAATGGAAAAATATCCTCGTCACTTAATGTTCTGTCATGTTCATAATAAACCAAACCTTTGTCTTTAAGCAGATGGTGTTCATCTATCAAAGCCAATGCCTCCATATTCAAAGATGTTTGAAAAGGGGCATCTAGAAAAATAATATCAAATCTCTGTTTGCAGTTCCTAAGAAATATTAAGCCATCCTGGGCTAATGTTTTGGAAGAACTTTCTAGTTGTAATTGATTTATTAAGTTATTAATAGATTTTAAAAGCTGTTTATCTTTTTCGATGAAGACAACCTCTTTTGCACCTCTAGAAAGCGCTTCAAAGCCAAGATTCCCTGTGCCTGCAAATAAATCTAAACACTGAGCATGCTTAATACTTAATTGGAGCCAATTGAACAGAGTTTCCTTTGTTCTCTGTGGAGTGGGTCTTAGATACTCCGAAGGAGCAAAAGATATTTTGAGGCCTTTAAATGAGCCGCTAATTACTCTCAATTTTGCTTTTTGTGACACAATATACTTATGAATATCAAAGACTTTCTAGAGTCCATGAGGAATCTTGCTGCATCTGTAAGTATAGTATCTGCTCAAGATCAGCAAAAGAGAAATTTTGCTATGACAGTAAGCTCTGTAACTTCTCTTTCAATGGATCCTCCGGCACTATTAGTTTGTGTGAACAAAGAAGCTTCGATTCACAATGTTTTGAAGGAAGGCACAAATTTTGCTATCAATATTCTTACCAAAGATCATATTGAGATTGCTAATTTTTGTAGCTCTAAGCAAAAAGAGGATCAACGCTTTAACTTTAAAGAATGGAAAATAGAAAATCCACCAATTATTCAAGATGCTCAGGCTAATATAATTTGCAAGGTAGATAAACTGATAGACTATCATTCCCATTCAATCATTGTAGGTTGCGTGCAGAGTGTTAAGAATAAGCAAGGTTTTAATACTCTCATGTATGCGAACGGAGGCTATCTTTAATGAAAATGAGATTTCTATTGTTTTTAAATGTGTATTTTCTTGCTGGAACATTATTAGCAAACTCACCAATAGTCTATTTTATAGAGCCGACTAATGGAGCTCTTGTTCAAGAAACATTCAAAATAAAATTTGGTCTTGAAAATTTTGGGGTTGCACCAGCAGGTTACGATATTCCTAATACAGGTCATCACCATCTTCTAATAGACACAACTCTTACCGATCTAAAGTCACCAATACCCGCAGATTCTAAGCATATTCATTTTGGAAAAGGTCAAACAGAAACAACGATAACCCTAGAAAAAGGAGAGCATCAATTAACTCTAGTCATGGGGAATTTTGCTCATATCCCACACGATGAACCAATTATTTCAAAAACTATAACTGTAATTGTTAAATAAGAATTTAGAATCTAGTCTAAAAAACTGCCTAAGAAGGCATCAAGATCATCATTAACCTTGTCCATAACTTTTAAGGCGGAGCTTGATCCAGATTCTCTAGCTTTATCAGGAATAGACTTTCTTTTATTTAATATCATGACAAGGCCATGGCACATTGCCCATTGTTGCATACCTTTCAATTCAGCTTGCTCGTCATTAAGGTTAAAGACCTTGGCTATGATTTTTTTTACAGTTTGAAAGCAGGTTTCAGCGGCTTCTTCTAAGCCAGAGAATTCTGAAAAATCTTTGATGCTATCGCTAAACATAAGATTGTAGGTATTAAGATTATTCAATCCAAATTCTATGTATGTTCGACCAGATGTTGTATGCCTCTCTTTTTCTGAATCAAACTCACCATTTAGAACTTTGAGAAGATCCTTGGTTAGATTCCTAAAACCCTCTTCGGCTATACAAGCCAGTAATTCTTGTTTAGTAGCAAAGTGCCGATAGGGAGCAGTTTGGGAGACGTTTACTTTTTTTGCAAGACCGCGCAGGGAAAGGGCATCTGCTCCTTCAGATTCACAGGTTTCATATGCACAATCTAGGAGGACTTGTTTGAGGTTTCCGTGGTGATATTTCATCTTAATGTTGACACTGTAAACATTTAATATAAGATGTTTACACTGAAAACATTATACTTAAAATATTTATAAAAATCATTCATGCTAATTAGAATCCAAAAATCTCATTTTATTTCAACTTTTTTATTCTTTAATCTCTTCTTAATTTCTAGCTTTATTCATTCATTACCAACTTCTCTAGAGTTGCTAAATCTTAATTTGCAAGAAAGCTATATAGTTTCGAGAAAGCTTTCGGGAAGAATGCTTCCAAAGAATCAATCAATGCTATCCTTTGAAATTCAGGGAAGAATATTTAATTTTCCTTCTGATATTGGTGATTCAGTCAAAAAAGGTGACGTCCTTGCTTTGCTAGATAGCAGTGAAATTAAAGCAAATCTTAATCAAGCAAGAGCAAAAGCAAAATTAGCAAGCTTGGCGCTTACAAGATTCCAAAACCTCAAAGAGGATGGCTTTGTATCATTTCAAGAACTTGATCGGGCAAATGCGGAATTTGAAATTGCAACTTCGCAAGTCGAATTTTTTGAAGTCAAATTAAACCAAACTAGACTTCTTGCTCCCTTTGATGGTTTTGTTCAACAAAGATTTTATGATCTAGGTGCAATGGTCAATCCCTTGCAACCAGTTCTTGAGATCATTGATTCTAAAGCAGTAGAAGCTCATATTTCTGTACCATTAAAATACTTAGAGCTGCTTTCCATCGGCGAGGATTATGAATTTGATCTAGCTGGTAAGGTCCATTATGCAAAACTTGAAAGACTTTCACCTATGACCAATCTAGGTTCAGGTAATAGACTGGCAATATTCTCATTTGATGAATTTATCGCCCCTGGAGAGGTTATAAACCTTCTATTAAAAACCGAAATAGTTTCTAAAGGGGCTTGGGTTCCATTAAGCGCTCTTTCCCAAGGCAATCAGGGGTTATGGAATATTTACACTCTTATAGATAATAAAGATGGAAGTAAATCTGTAGCAAGAGAGGTTGTAAATTTAGACTACACTGACGGTGAGTATGCATTTATTTCTGGAACCATTAGTTCTGGCGATCAAGTTATCACGGGCGGAGCATCAAAAGTGATAGATGGGCAACGTTTCCTTAATTAATGAAATTCTTAGATCTACTAATTGATAGGCCTAGAATATTCGTATTATTGCTTACATTTATATCTCTAGCAGGATTTATTTCCCTTAATAATCTTCCAAGACAAGAAAATCCTGAGTTAGCTCAACGATGGTCTACTGTTCAATCAGTTTATAGAGGAGCTTCTCCAATTAGGATAAATACTCAAGTATTAGATCCGCTAGAAGCAAAATTAAGAGAAGTGCAAGAAATTGATGAAATACAATCAGTTGCATCGGAAGGTTTTGCATCGACAGCGATAGAGTTAAAGGATGATGTCCCAAAAGAGTTAATTGAGCAAGTTTGGTCTGAAGTTCAAGATAAAATAGATCAAGCAAGATTCTTCTTGCCACCCGACGTTAATCCTCAACTGATTAGATCAAGCGGACCCCCAACAACCCTGCTTTATTCTATCAATTGGGCAGGAGAGGGAGAGGCCCCAATTATTCTCTTATCTAGATTAGCTGAGGATTTAAAAAATAGACTCGCATATAGCGGTGCTACCGATAAAACTTTTCTATACGGCGCAGCAAGTGAAGAAGTTGTGGTAGCGATTGATTCACAAAAACTCGCATTACTTGGTTTAACCTTTAGCGAAGTTGCAAGTGTTCTGAACTCTTTTGATAATAAAAAACCAATTGGTATAAATACCTCAGGTTCATCTCAAATTCTAATCAAGTCAGAGGACAATCTAGACTCCCTCGATGAGATCAACCAAATCCCTATCAAAACTTTAGCTGACTCTGAAATTATTAGATTAGAGGACATAGCTTCCTCAATTCTGCTCCTTCCGCGTACACCCTCTGAAGAGATAGTTCTTCATAATGGTAAGCGATCTGTTCTCGTGGATATTAGAGGAGCTTTCCGTCAGAGAATGGATTCTTATGCTGATCAAATAGAGCAAACAGTTGATGAATTCCGAAAGACTATGCCTAATGAGATAACAATCTCCAAGATATATAACGAGTCACTATTTTTAGAAAATAAATTTAATGATTTATCTGTCAGTATATTCTTTGCTACCAACATTGTTATTTTATTAAGTTATTTATTATTAGGTCTGCGTTCAGCTTTAATAGTTGGAGTGACTCTTCCTTTGACAATATTCCTAGTATTGTTTGGATGTGAGGTAGTTGGTTTGCCATTGCACCAAACGTCTATGACAGGAATTATTATTGCTTTAGGGCTCTTAATCGATAATTCAATCATAATGGTCGAAGACTATAAATTTAGAAGAAAATCCGGTCATTCCCCCAGAGCATCTGCTCATCTAAGTTTGCAGCATCTCTGGGTTCCCCTTGCAGCAGCTACTGCAACAACTGCCTTCTCATTCTTCCCAATTGTTGCTGGCAAAGGGCCTAGTGCTGAATTTGTTGGAGGCATGGGTATTACTGTCATTCTTTCAATAACAGCCTCCTTCTTTTTAGCGCTATTTGTTGTCCCTGTTTTTCTAAATCTTATTGAAAAGGTTTCTTTTTTTCAGGGAAAAGATCTCTTTATAGAAGGATACTCTAATCCAAAGCTCACAGCAGCTTACAGGAGTTTTTTAACCTGGTCTTTTACCAAACCCAAAAGAGCCATTTTGATCTCGTTTATTTTGCCAATCTTAGGTTTTTTGTTATTTCCGACGCTTAAGCAAGATTTTTTCCCTGAGCTTGATCGCCCTATGTTTAAAGTGCTAGTAGAGCTTCCTGAGAACACATCTACTGAAGGATCTGAGAACAGAATTAAGCAGTTATCGACAGAAATCAATAATTCGCTGGGGCTTGAGGTCAAAGATGAAGTATGGTTTGTTGGCAGAAAGATGCCCAGAGTCCTATATAACGTTATCGGGGGTGATTCTCCTCTTGGATCAAACAATATTGCGGAAGGTTTTTTTATGTTGAATAGCTACACCGCGATGATGGAGAGAATACCTAGCTTTGGTAAAGAATTGGCTAATCAGAATCCAGATTTAAAAATAATCACAGATAAATTTGACTCTGGTCCACCAGTTTTTGCCAGCATTGAATATAGAATTCTTGGAGATGACATCTCCATTCTTCGAGAATTGGGCCAGCAACTTGAATTAATAATTTCAAATGCACCAGATGTTTTTCTAACTAAATCAGATTTATCAGCTATCACAACAAATTTTGAATTTTCATTTAACAATGAAAATATTAGCTTAAGCCCCATTGATGGTTCTCTGATACTAAATGAACTCTCAATTGCAAATGAAGGAAGATACGTTGGCTCATTAATTCAAGGCTCCAAGGAAATTCCGATTAAGATTTTAAGTAATAATAAAACTAATCCCTTGCAGTCCATCGAGGATTTGTCATTTCCTGGGATTTCTGAAACCCAAAACATTTCTTCATTTGGACAATTCGTTGTAACCAGTCGTCCAAACTTTATTAATCGTTATCAAGGCATTAAACAAAATGCTGTTAGAGCGTGGATTTGGCCTGATAAGCTTGCCTCAGGTACTGAAAATCTTATCAAGGATGCAATTGCAGAGTTTGATAAAAATCTACCAGAAGGCTATAAATTAGTATTATCGGGCGAAGCAGAAGCTAGATCTAAATCTCAATCCAATTTATTTTCCACCGCATTTCTATTTATCATACTTATTATCGTATCGCTTGTAGCTGCCTTGAATTCTTTTAGACAGGCTGCCTTAATATTGAGTGTTGCTATTTTATGTATTGGTTTAGCATTTGTAGGTTTAACAATTGGACAAGCAAATTTTGGATTTATTGGTTTGGTAGGTGCTGTAGGGTTAATAGGTCTTTCTATCAACGATTCAATAGTCGTACTCTCTCATATTAAAGAGGCAAATATAAATAAAGACCTTCGTCTTGAGAGTTTAATTGAGGTTGTTATTCGTTCAACGCGTCATGTCATCACAACCAGTGTAACTACCCTAGGAGGATTCTTACCTCTTTTAATAACGAGCATCTTTTTCCAACCTTTGGCTTGGGCTATGAGCGGAGGGATTTTTGGGGCAACCATAATTGCCTTGTTGTATATACCTGGTGCCTATGTGTTCTCCAAGAAATTGCATTTAAAACACTAGATTCTTTTTGATTGCTTTGATCACATTGCATGGATGTTGTTTTAGTTCAAGGTTATTGCCTATGAATTCTCTGGCATGAGGGGCCAGTCAATTAGGTTAAGATTTTGGAGCTGGGGTATTCTCTCTGCTAAATGGCCAAAAAGAAAATCTCTGATCTTCCCCATCTTGATTATCTTCTATCCCAAAGTTTTCGGCGATTATTAGATCAATGTCTTTTTCTAATTGAAGATATTCCATTTCCCTGTAGCAGGTTTTTAGAATCTGAAGAGCTTTAAGGTTTTCACTGGAATTAGGGATATTTTCTATGACGTATTTAGCTCTCCTTATTGCTGCCACATAAGCTCCTCTTCTTACATAATATTCTGCAGCGCTTAATTCACTTTGAGCTATTAGATTTCTAATAAAAATAAGCCTTTGTTGAGCATAAGGCGAATATTGGCTGCTAGGAAATCTTGTAAGAAATTCAGTCAACTCTGCAAACGATTGTTTGGCTCCGCTTACGTCTCTCTTTGCAAGGTCTGCACCAAAAAGTCTTACCAATAAAGTTTTATCTCTTGTATAGCTAGCGAGTCCCCTCATGAAATAAGCATAATCAATGTTGGGATGTCTTGGATGAAGTCTTATAAATCTTTCTGCAGCAGAGTGAGAAGCCTCATCATCTCCGTTCATATAATGAGCATAAATTAATTCAGATTGAGCTTGTTCAGCATATCTTCCAAATGGATACCTGGCTTCTATCATCTCTAATGCCTCAATTGCAGAGAAGAAATTTTTAGCGCGCATTCTAGATTGTGCTAGCTCATAATAAACTTGTTCCGGCTGCTCTACCTCTTTAGTATCCTTGCTGCATGATGCAAACCATAGAGTTGAGATGCAAATTGCACACGCAAAAATTGTATGTTTGAAGTTTAGCATTGTGGAGTATTGTACAATCAATGGCATTGCAAGAGCGATTAAATAGGTAATTAAATTAGTTTTCTGGTATGAAATTAAAAAAAATTATAGATGAAAATATGGCTGGAGAAAGATTGGATAAATCTGCAAGTTTGATCTGGCAGGATTATTCAAGAACTGTTATAAAAAAATGGATCGAAGATGGTAGAGTCTTAATCAATGGCGAGCTCTCAAAACCAAAAGATAAAATCTTTGAAGGTGATGAAATCACAATGGAACCTGGAGTTCTTAGAGAAGAATCATGGGAGCCCCAAGATTTACCCTTAAATATTATTTGTGAGCACGAGCATTTCATTGTTATTAATAAGCCCGCTAATTTAGTTGTTCATCCCGGCGCAGGAATTGCTTCTGGAACTTTAGCCAATGCTTTAGCTTTTCACTTTGATGAGTTAATGGCTCTTCCAAGAAACGGAATTGTTCAAAGATTAGATAAAGACACTTCAGGGATTATGGTTGTTGCTCGAACTGCTAAATTCCACAAGTCTATTATTTCCCAACTCCACGATAGAGAGGTATTTAAAGCTTACAAAGCAATTGTTTTTGGTGAGGTTAAAGCTACAAGACATTTCAATGGACCGATTGCAAGAGATCCAAAAATTAGAACCAGGATGAAAATTAGCGAGCAAGGACGAGAGGCTTACACATCTATTTTTCCAAATTTAGCAAAAAATGGGTTTTCTTCTATAGATGTTCAAATTGCTACTGGCAGAACACATCAGATTAGGGTTCATCTTTGCGAGGCTGGATTACCTATTGTTGGAGATCAACTTTATAAGCATAAATCTTTGAATCCTATTTTATTTAATTCGTCTTTACTTAGAATTGCCTCTGAGTTTTCAAGGCAGGCGCTTCATGCTTACCAAATAAAATTTAAGGATCCTTTGGGTAACTGCATTGACTTAACAGCAGATATTCCAGAGGATTTTCAAGAACTTCAAGATCAGTTATTTCTTTAAGTAATTTATTGTTTTTATTAATAAATAATGTATAAACAACCGATATTGTTTTTGATCTAATGAAATTTTCAGGTGGAGACTTATTAATGCGCGCTCTCAAAGATGAGGGTGTGAAATACATTTTTGGATATCCTGGAGGAGCTGCACTACATATTTATGATGCCTTGTTTAACCAAAAACACATAGAACATATTCTTGTAAGACATGAGCAAGGAGCAACGCATGCAGCAGATGGTTTCGCAAGAGCATCTGGAAAAGCTGGAGTCGTTTTAGTAACTTCTGGACCAGGTGCAACAAATGCAATTACTGGGCTTGCTACTGCTTTTATGGATTCTGTTCCTCTCATCGTAATTTCTGGACAGGTCCAAAGTCATTTAATAGGCACTGATTCATTTCAAGAAACAGATATGATCGGCATCTCCCGCCCTATAGTTAAGCATAGTTATATTGTTAACTGTGCTGAAGATATTCCTAAAATTGTGCAAGAAGCCTTTTATATTGCAACTAGCGGTAGACCTGGGCCTGTAGTTATAGATATTCCTAAAGACATGACTGATCCAAATAAAAAATTTGAATACAAGAAACCAAAATCTATAAACATAAGATCCTATAAACCTAAAGTTGACCCCCATCCTGGACAAATAAAAAAGGCTGCAAGAGCTTTATTATCCTCTGAGAGACCAGTTATTTATGCTGGAGGAGGCGTTATTCATGGAAATGCTAGCAAAGAATTGTGTGCGTTAAACAAACTAGTTAAAGCCCCAATAACCAACACTCTTATGGGTCTTGGATCTTACCCTCCAAAAGACAATTTATTTTTAGGAATGCTTGGCATGCACGGTACCTATGAAGCAAACATGGCAATGCACCATGCTGATTTAATTTTAGCAATTGGGGCAAGATTTGATGATCGAATCACAAATACGCCTGCTTTGTTTGCACCTAATGCAAAAATTATTCATATTGATGTAGACCCTGCTTCAATTTCTAAAATTATTAAAGCAGATATTCCCATTGTTGGTCAGGTAAGAGAATCCCTTTCGGCACTTATTAAAGAAATTAAGAAATCAAAAATTAAGATTGATTCTGAAGCAATAGATCTGTGGGTTTCTCAAATTAAACAATGGAAATCTCAGTATGGTCTGAACCATGATTTATGGAAGAAGACAAAAAAGAATGAAAAAATATTGCCCCAAGTAGTTGTTCAAGAGCTTTATAAGGTTACTAATGGAGATGCTTGGGTAACCTCAGATGTTGGACAGCACCAAATGTTTGTGGCCCAGTACTATAAGTTTAATAAACCAAGGCGTTGGGTAAATTCAGGTGGTTTAGGAACCATGGGTTTTGGGTTGCCTGCTGCCATAGGTGTTAAGTTCGCATTTCCTAACGATGAGGTTGTTTGTGTTACTGGTGAAGGGAGCATTCAGATGTGTATTCAGGAATTATCTACCTGCTTGCAATATGGAATAAACATCAAAATTGTAAATATTAATAATCAAGCGCTAGGGATGGTAAAACAATGGCAAGATATGATTTATGACAAACGACACTCTGCGAGTACCTACCAAAATTCATTACCTGATTTTGTAAAGTTAACTCAAGCATATGGACATGTTGGGTTTAAGGTTACTAAGCATGAAGAATTAGCAAAAGTTTTTAAAAAAGCTTTTGCCCTAAAAAATAAATTAGTTTTTATTGATGTTTATGTAGATCCCTCTGAACATGTTTACCCAATGTTGATTTCACCTAATGGCAGTATGAAAGATATGTGGATTGGTAAAAATAAAAAAGCATGAAAAGAACTTTAGTAGTTTTAATAGAAAATAAGCCGGGGGCTCTAGCTAGAATTGTCGGGTTATTCCACCAAAGAGGCTACAACATAGATAGTCTAAATGTTGCGCCAGTATTTGATGGCTCATACTCCAGAATGACTGTTACTACTCAAGGAACTGAAAACGTAGTTGAACAAATTACAAAACAAATTAATAAACTTATAGATGTGATAAAGGTTGATGACATAACTGAAGGCTCTCATCATGAAATCGAGTTTGTTTTGATAAAGCTCCTAACCAAAGATTTTAATAAAACTTTCAGAAGCAAACTTAAAAATCTTTTGCATCATATCATTGAGCAAGATGAGTCTAATGTTGTTATAGGAATAGCAGGAAATTCCGTAATAGTTGATGAGTTCTTGCTTTCATTAAGCTATAAAAGCATTATTGAAATCAGTCGTTCAGGGTGTATAGGAATGCACAAATCAGAAAAATATTTAACTATTTAGGTAGACAAATGAGAATATATTACGATGCAGATGCTAACTTAGAACTGATACAAAGCATGAAAGTTGCAATTATTGGTTATGGTTCTCAAGGCCATGCCCACGCAAATAATTTGCACGATTCTGGAGTAAGTGTTGTTGTTGGTCTGAGACAAGGTTCTTCTTCATGGAAAAAGGCTGAAAGTGCAGGACTTCAAGTAAAAGAAGTGGGCGAAGCTGTCAAAGAAGCTGACTTTGTAATGGTTCTAGCGCCAGACGAATTTCAGCAAAATATTTTCGACACTCAGATAAAAAATAATTTAAAAAAGAATGCTGTTTTGGGTTTTGCCCATGGCTTCAATATCCATTTCAAGAAAATTGTTCCCTCTAGAGAGAATTCAGTTGTTATGATTGCTCCAAAGGGCCCTGGGCATACTGTAAGAAGTACCTATAAGAATGGAGGAGGAGTTCCATCCTTGGTGGCTGTATATCAGGAGTCTTTAGACAAAAATGTATCCGGGTTGGATATTGCATTATCTTATGCAAAAGCTAATGGAGGCACCAGAGCTGGAGTTTTGCACACTTCATTTAAAGAAGAGACAGAGACTGATCTCTTTGGAGAGCAAGCAGTTCTTTGTGGAGGTTTAACTGCTTTGATTAGAGCAGGGTATGAAACCCTTGTTGAAGCAGGTTACAGCAAAGAGATGGCCTATTTTGAATGCTTGCATGAAACAAAGCTAATAGTTGATCTTATCTATGAAGGTGGTATTTCAAATATGCATTATTCTATCTCTAATACCGCTGAATTTGGAGACTATGTAAGTGGTAAAAGGGTAATTGGAGATTCTTCAAAAGCAGCAATGAAAGAAATTCTTGCAGAGATTCAATCAGGAGAATTTGCGGATAATTTTCTAGACGATTGCAGAAAAAGTAATGATGCCTCCGGAGGCCCTATAATGAAGGAGCATAGAGAAAAACTAGCTAATCATTCGATAGAAAAAGTTGGAGAAAATATAAGATCGCAAATGAAATTTCTAGGGAAAGAAAAGCTTGTTGATAAAGCGAAAAATTAATTAAAAAAATCTACCCAAAATTTACAAAACATGTACAATGCACCTTCCGCCTAAAAGGCGGTTGGTTCTTTAAACATTTTTGGTTACTCGTGTGGGTGTTCAAATACGAGAAAATTTATTTTTTTTGTCTTTTGAAAAAGACAATTCATTGATCATAATTGAAGAGTTTGATCATGGCTCAGATTGAACGCTGGCG
>JAYNII010000009.1:0-53711 GCA_038108875.1 Gammaproteobacteria bacterium
ATAAAACTATGTACATTACTGCTCCTTGGAGCGTTGTGCATGCACTGGATGCAATCAGTGGAGAATTAAAATGGACTTATGATCCTAAAGTTGAAAGATCGTGGGCTAGAAATGCTTGCTGCGATGTGGTCAATAGAGGCGCAGCCTATAAAGATGGTAGAGTTTTTTCTGCAACAATTGATGGAAGGTTACTTGCATTAGATGCCATGACTGGCGAGCTAATTTGGGAAACCCTTACTATTGATAAAGACAGACCCTATACCATCACTGGAGCTCCAAGAATTATTGGAAACAAAGTCATCATTGGTAATGGTGGAGCTGAGCTTGGAGTAAGAGGTTATATAACTGCTTACAATACAGAAGATGGTTCTGAGCTTTGGAGATTCTACACAGTCCCTGGAGATCCTAATTTACCCTTTGAGTCCAATGCTCTAGCTGCAGCTGCAGAGACTTGGTCTGGAGGTAAATGGTGGGAATATGGCGGCGGAGGAACCGTATGGGATTCCATGGCCTATGATGCTGAATTAAATCTTTTGTATATCGGCACTGGGAATGGATCTCCATGGAATAGGTACCAAAGAAGCCCAGGTGGTGGTGACAATCTTTATTTATCATCCATAGTTGCTTTAAACCCAGAAACTGGTGAGTACGTCTGGCATTATCAAACTACTCCTGGTGATTCTTGGGATTATACAGCTACCCAACATATGATTCTTACAGATTTAGAAATAGGTGGAGTGATGCGCAAGGTAATTATGCAGGCTCCAAAAAATGGCTTTTTTTATGTAGTTGACAGAACCAACGGTGAATTAATTTCAGCACAAAATTTTGTACCTATGAATTGGGCAACACATGTAGATATGGATACTGGAAAACCAGTTGAAAATCCTGCAACAAATTATTTTGAAAATCCTGCGCTTGTTACCCCCGGTCCTTTGGGCGGACATAACTGGCAACCAATGTCCTACAGTTCTGATACAGGCCTTGTATACATTCCTGCTCAAGAAACTATTTTCGTTTATGGGAATGATACTAATTTTGAATATACAAAAGGAGCTTGGAATACTGGAACAAATATTGAGCTTACCTACCTTCCCAAGGATCCAAACACTTTAGCTATGATTGATCAAGCGACTTTTGGTTATTTGTTAGCATGGGATCCTGTCTCTCAAAGGGAGATTTGGAGAGCCCAATACAAAAGACCTTGGAGCGGTGGGGTTCTATCTACAGCTGGAAATCTTGTTTTTCAAGGCACTTCTGATGGAAGATTTATTGCATATCAAGCAACTGATGGAAAAAGTTTGTGGGAAGTAGAATTAGGACAAGGAATTATTGCTCCTCCAATAACTTATAAAGTTGATGGTGTTCAGTACATTGCAGTTCAGGTTGGATATGGGGGCGCTTACCCATTGGTTGGAGGACTCCCTGCTGAAAACAAAAATCCTGCTCAGAATGGCAGAATGATGGTTTTTAAACTCAATGGAGCAAAAGTTGCAACCGCCACTAAGGATTTAATTGTTAGCACACCTTATTTGCCAAATCTTTCTGATGATGCAATCACTATCGCTAAAGGCGAGCTTGAATACCATCAGCATTGTCAATTTTGTCATGGAGCCGGTGTAATTAGTGGAGGCGTCCTACCTGATCTTCGCTACTTAAACGAAACTAGCCACAAAACGTTCCTTGGAACTGTACTTGGTGGCATGCATGCAAACACAGGAATGGCTGCTTTCAAAGATTTATTAACTATTGAACAAGCTCAAAATATTCAAGCCTATATAGTCAATCAATCAAAGCTAACTGGCGTCTCACCAACAGAGGTATCTTCTGAAGAATAATGGATGACAAATATTCTATAGCTAAAGATTGGCTTCCAAGGTATACCGGAATGCCAGTAGATGGTTTTGGCGATTATATTTTACTGACAAATTTTCAAGACTACGTAGATAATTTTGCTAGCAAGTTTGATGTAGAAATCTTTGGAAAAAATAAACCCATGTCCTGTGCTACCAATAAAGATGGATTGAGCATTATTAATTTTGGCATAGGTTCACCTAATGCAGCCACCATTATGGATTTGCTGATTGCAAGGCAACCTAAAGGCGTGCTATTTTTAGGCAAGTGCGGTGGATTAAAAGAAACCAGTGAAATAGGTAACTTAATTTTGCCAATCGCTGCAATAAGAGGAGAGGGGACATCTAACGACTATTTTCCTCCTGAGGTGCCAGCTCTTCCATCGTTTAAATTACATAAATTTGTATCAGAAAAAATCGTTGAATCAAATATAGACTACCGTACTGGAGTTATTTACACCACCAACAGAAGAGTATGGGAGCACGATAAAAGATTTTTAAAGAAGCTTAAGCAAACTACTGCAATCGGTGTAGATATGGAAGTTGCTACCATATTTATTGTAGGCCATTACAATCAAATCGCTAGAGGAGCTCTGATACTTGTCTCCGATGTTCCAGTAACCCCTGACGGTATTAAAACTGAAAAATCAGATCGAGAAGTAACTCAAAAATGGGCTGAGCGTCACTTGGACATCGGTATAAGATCTATGACTGAAATTGGTAGATCCGGAGAAAAGATAAAGCATTTCAGATATTGAGAATGAAGATTCAACAATTTATTAAAGAAGTCAAACACAGTCACCCTGAATTTTTTATTAAATCGACTCTCAAAGGATTTTTATTAATTGCGCATGCCTGGCTTGTCATTTTAGCTTCTGCTTTTGTCTTCAGTATTTTTCCTAATCTGATCGTTGGCGCATTGGTTGTGTTGATTATTGGTTCAAGACAACTTGGAATTGCAGTATTAATGCATGAAGCAGCGCACAGAACCTTGGTAAATGGAAAAAATTTAAATGATTTCTTAGGATCATGGTTTTGTAGTCTGCCGGTCATATACTCTTTAAAAGATTACCGAGCATACCACTTACAACATCATCAAAACACTCAACAATCAAATGACCCCGATCTTCATCTTTCTAAGAAATTTCCGGTTACATCTCTAAGTATGGCAAGAAAGTTTATACGAGATCTTTCTGGTCTTACGGGTTTAAAGCTTAGATTTTATCAATTAAGAGGCTTCATTCTTTCTAATAAAGAATTTATTCAAAAGAGCACATCTTTTGGCAGAGTGTTATTGAGTCAATTAATTCTCTTCGGAATATTTTCAACCCTGTTTAGTTACGAGTATTACTTTTATTTTTGGTTGCTGCCGCTTTTAACCTGGTTTCAATTTATAACTAGGGTAAGAAACATCGCAGAACATGCAATGGTATTAGATGATGATAACCCTTTACTGCATGCAAGGCACATAGATGCAAATCTAATAGAGAGAGCCTTTTTTGCCCCCTATTTTGTTAACTACCATTTAGAGCACCACCTATTGATGTCACTCCCTTGTTACAAATTCAAAGTTTTTTATGGAATGCTAGTAAAAAAATTTGGAAAGGATAATTTAGAAACCAAGTCGTCATACTTTGAAGTGGTCAGAATGGCTGCTTTAGATTCTTAAATAAATTTAGATACTCAATTAAAGCGTTTTCGTTCATAGATCTAACTGTTCTAAAGAAGTCGTTACGATCAAGATTAATAATGTTTCTATCAATATCAAATATAAACAATCTTGGAATGCCAAGTTGTGCAGAAGGGTCCAACTTTAGGAGCAAATCCATGTTAATTTCATAATTCTCAACATTGATGAGTAGGAATGTAAAAGCTTGATTAATGGAATCAAGTTTTTGGTAATATTTAATTAGCCCAGCTAGTATTTGGCAATCAGGACACCAATTGGCTCCAAATACTAAAACAGCTTGTTTTTTTTCTTTTGAGACGTCGTTGATAAAAGTTTTCACTTCCTCATAACTTACTAATCCACCCTGAAAAGCATCAACAATCATTTGAGATTGCCATTTTGATAAGGTGTTGTTAGTTTCCATTTTTAGATTAATATTGTTTAGTGGATAAGTTCTTAAAACTGACTATAGCTATATTTTCGATTTATATCCTCTATAACGCAATAGCCTTTATGTTTGATTTCCGTGGTTTAGGATTTCCATGGCTAGATAATGAACTTAAAGCAGAATATATCGAAAGAGTTTTAGTCCCAACCTTACTGCTAACAGTTTTATATTTTTTAATTAGATTTCTTTCTGGTAAAAACCCTACCTCGACACTATGGCCAGTTTATGTAATCCTTAGCTCTTGGTTGATTTGTAATATTTTTGCCTTTTTTTGGTTGCCAAGAAATTTTCCACTTTTGATGGGAATTGTATTTAATGCTTCATTGCTATTAATTATTCGATCAGCTCACAATAAACGTAAAAACGAGATATTTTAATGATTTGGATAATAAGACTAATTCTTTTTTTATATGCAATTTTATATATAGCTTTAGGTTGCTGGGCAATTATCGAGCCTGTAAGAATGGAGATTTCTGAGGAGTTACCCTCTTTCATGCAAGCAGTAGGCTTATCGGTAACTGCTCCTATTGGTTATTCAGAGGTTGCAGGAATATATGGAGGCATCAACGTCATGGTTGGCTTAATCGCATTGATTGGAGTTTTTGCAAGAAGATTTGCTATTTGGGCCAGCACTTTATTTATTTTCTTAACAGGAAGTATTGCTTTTGGAAGGTACGTGTTATCACTTATACCATCTGCACCCGGTTTTCTTAACACATTCTTTATATTCGAGGTAGTTTCTTTTTTTGTTTACTTAATCTTTCTAATCTATTTGAATCTACAAGTTAAAAAAAGTAGTAAAAATATAGAGACAGTAAATTCCAATCATTAAGCATCCACTTAGCTTAAAGATAGATTTTGTAAGCTTGGATTGAGTAAGCGTTACTAAAATAAAAATCCCTGTCAAAGTAAATAAATACCATATGTCTTTATGAAGAAGTTGAGGATCAATATTCGTTTGTAGATTTAACCCAATGATTGGTATCACTGTAACAATATTGAAAACGTTTGAGCCAAGAATATTTCCAATAACCATCTGCCCTTTTTGCTTATAAAGAGCTGCAATGCTGGCAGCTAATTCTGGAAGGCTGGTGCCAAGTGCTATGATCGTTAGGCCTATTATGGTTTCAGGTATTCCAATCAAAAGCGCGAGTTTTTCTGAATTCTCAACTGTTAATTGAGCACCCCCTATCAGAGCTGCTAAGCTAATTATTGCAATCACGACTTCTCTTAATTCAAATTTATCAACAACTTGTTGAACATGGTTATCTAAGTTTCTCAAACCAAAAAGAAAAATTAAAAATACAATTAAGAAAACCAATGATTCATAAAAATTAATGCTTAGATCGATTAGGGATATATATAAAATAATAACCGAGAGAGCGAGACAGATGAGGGGGATTCTTGCACGATCTTTAGTTCCAATAAATGCGAACATTGAAACTCCAAAGATCAGTCCAATGTTTGCAATATTAGACCCAATTACAGTTCCTGCTGCAATATTTGCATTATTATTTAGGACGCTCACGATACCCACAAAAACTTCTGGAGCAGATGTTCCAAATGCAACTAAGGTCAACCCAATTACTAACTCAGACACGCCGAGTTGAATAGCAATTTTAGAACTGGCTTCGATAAACCTGTCTGCACCCCAAATTAATAGCACTAGGCCACCCAATAGAAGAGCTGAAATAATTGCTAGATCCATTTGCAGCATTTTAAACCATCGTTAATTAATTTAAACTGATTAATATTCAAGGAAAATGGTCAATGGAAATTAACAGTTTATTTAACATCAGAGGCAAAACAGCAATTGTAACTGGAGGATCTAGGGGAATCGGAGAAATGATAACAGCTGCTTTCTTGGCCAATGGAGTGAAAACCTACATCACTGCAAGGAAAGCTCCAGCCTTGATGGAAAAAGCAAGCGAATTATCCAAAAAATTTGGTGGCGAATGCATCCCTATTCCCTGTGACTTAAGTACCAATCAAGGAATACAAGATTTTGTAGCAGAGATTAGAGCTAGAGAATCATCTTTAAATTTTTTAATTAATAATGCAGGTGCAGCGTGGGCTCAGCCCTTAATGGAATATTCTGAGGATGGTTGGGATAAGGTGATGGATTTGAATGTAAAGAGTCTTTTCTTTCTAACCCAGAAGTTGACCCCGCTCTTATCGGAAAATTCATCCTTTGATAACCCCTCAAAAGTTATAAACATAGGTTCTATTGATGGGATTAATACGGCTGCATTTGAAAGCTTTGCCTATAGCGCTTCCAAAGCAGCAGTTCATCATTTAACCAAAGTTTTAGCAGCAAGGCTGATCAAAGAGAAAATTGTAGTAAACGCTATTGCGCCAGGACCTTTTGCAAGCAATATGCTTGGTTCGGCCGTAGGACATGACTACTCGATTATTGCTCAAAACAATCCTAGCAAAAGAATTGGAAGCCCAGAGGATATCGGGGGGCTGACAGTATTTTTATGCTCTAGGGCTGGGAATTATATCGTTGGTGAAACTATTACATGTGATGGAGGATTAGTGGCAAGAGCAGGACATAATCTTAGTAACTCATGAGTATCTATGAAAAATATATACTGCCAAAGTTTTTAGATTTTGCTTGTAACCTGGAAGGGTTTAAAAATAAGCGCTCTCAAATAGTTCCCCAAGCCTATGGGAATGTATTAGAAATTGGGATTGGCTCAGGTTTAAATCTTGATTTTTATGATTTTACCAAAATTACTTCTATAGTTGGTGTTGATCCAGCTATTCGATCGCTTGCTATGGCTAGAGAAAGAGCTCTCAAAAAGGGTGTAAATCATAAATTTAGTTTCATGGCCTTATCTGCTGAAACCCTACCCTTGAAAGACAATTATTTTGATACTGCCCTAATCGCCTATAGTTTATGTACGATTCCTAATCCAGAGTTGGCATTGCATGAAATTAAGAGGGTTTTGAAACCCGAAGGGAAATTGCTTTTTATGGAACATGGTTTGTCTCCTGAAAAAAATATTCAGAAATGGCAGAACAGATTAACTCCACATTGGAAAAAACTTGCTGGAGGATGTCACATGAATAGAGACATAGAAGAAATACTTCAGAATGCTGGTTTTAAATTCGAAAAAATAAAAAAGAAATATATTAAAGGTCCTAAGATTTTGGCGTTTAATTACTATGGGATCGCAAGCAAAACTTAGGAAGCTTGAGCTTCTTTAAAAGCATCAATAATTAGTTGTCTCATCCAGATGTGAGAACCATCGTTATCGTCACTGTTATGCCAAATAAGGTATTGCTCTACTGGAGGCAATTCAATAGGAAGTTCTTTGTAATTTAATCCATGTTTTTTTGCAAAGCTCCTAGAACAAATCAATACAAGATCTGTATTTCTGACAATTTCTGGGGTAACCAGAAAATGCTGAGCTCTTAGAACTATATCTCTTTGAAGATTAAGTTTCGTTAGCTCAGCATCTATAACTGCCGGACCTCTTTTACGATTAGATATGTTGATAAATTTAAGATCTAAAAGAGCATCTAAATCAAGATTCTCTAGTTTAGTAAGCGGGTGATTTGCTCTATGAGCACAAACAAAGTGATCAGAAAAAACTTTCTGGAATTTAATATCTTTTGATCTTGGGATAATCGGATCTACTGCAAAATTAAGCTCATTTGTGGCTAGAGAGTGCACAATGTCTTTTCTAGAAGTGTAGTAGCTCTCTATGACAATCCGTGGAGAATTCTTGTTAATAAATTCAAGCAAGAAGGGTAGTATTCTTCCCTCAGAAATATCGTTAAGGGAAATCCTAAAAGTCTTCTCTGAAGAGGTTGGATCAAATTCGCCAGGTTGATTGATGCTTCGTTGCATTAAATTTAGAGCGTTCTGGATATCGGATATTATGTTTTCAGTTTTATGAGTTGGTAACATTCCTGAACCAGTTCTAACAAACAATTCATCATCAAATTTTTCTCGCAATCTTGCTAAAGCATTGGATACAGCGGGTTGAGTAATTCCAACTACCTCTGCCGCTTTAGTAAGGCTCCCTTCAGTGTAAATAGCATTCATTACAACAAAAAGATTAAGGTCAAAGGCGCTAATCTTCATAATTAAATGTTTATTATTTTTGTTTTAAATGGATTGTGATAAAGTGAATCAAGGCTTTCAACAATTGACACTAAAGGTGTCATTAGTTCCAAGTTAATATTCATGAAGCTTATATTAGCACCTAAATTAACTGAATAGTAGGAGAAGGGTAAATGATTTTTGAATTAAGAAAAGAAGCGCAAGATCTTTTAGACAGAGTTAAAGAGTTCATGGAAAGAGAAATTTACCCAAGTGAACAGACTTATTCAAATCAGGTTGAAGAGGGAGGCAGATGGTGTGTTCCTCCAATTTTGGAAGAGCTTAAATTAAAAGCAAAGAATGCCAGGCTTTGGAATCTTTTTTTACCAGAAAGTGAATACGGGGCTGGCTTAACAAATCTAGAGTATGCCCATCTTGCTGAACAAATGGGCAGGAGTGGAATTGCTTCAGAAGTTTTCAATTGCTCTGCTCCGGATACGGGCAACATGGAAGTTTTAGTTCGTTATGGTTCAGATGCTCAAAAAGAACAGTGGTTGAAACCTCTTCTAAATGGAGAAATTAGATCTGCCTTTGGTATGACAGAACCAGGAGTTGCCTCATCCGATGCTACCAACATGGCAGCCACAGCTGTGCTAGATGGAGATGAATACGTTATCAACGGCGAGAAGTGGTGGACGTCAGGGGCTGGAGATCCTAGATGTAAAATAATAATTTTTATGTGTGTAACTGACCAAGATCCTGATGCGCCCAGACATAAGCGACACTCTATGATCCTTGTCCCAACAGGTACTAAAGGTATTGAAACTAGAAAAATGATGCATGTATTTGGATATGATGATGCACCACATGGTCATGCACATCTTAAATTTAATAATGTCAGAGTGCCAAAAAGCAATATGCTTTTGGGAGAAGGCAGAGGATTTGAAATAGCACAAGGTAGGCTTGGACCAGGAAGGATTCACCATTGCATGCGGGCAATTGGTCTAGGAGAAAGAGCACTTGAGCTCATGTGCAAAAGAGGCTTGTCAAGAGTAGCTTTTGGCAAACCTATAGTCCATTTAGGTGGTAACTTTGATGTTATTGCCAATTCAAGAATTGAGCTCAATATGGCAAGACTATTGACATTACAAGCTGCACATATGATGGATACTGTTGGGAATAAAATCGCTGCCAGTGAAATTGCCCAAATAAAAGTTATCGTGCCAAATATTGTCTGTGATATTGTTGATAGAGCCATTCAAATGCATGGTGGGGCTGGGGTTTCTCAAGTATTCCCATTAGCAAAAATGTATGCTGGCATGAGGACTTTACGATTAGCAGATGGTCCAGATGAAGTGCATAGAAGAGCAATAGCAAGATACGAGCTTGGTAAATACTCTGTCAATGCATCCGGAGAAGTCGAATCTTCTGAAGTTTCAAGATCATAAAACGTGTCATGGAATAACTTGATTTTTTACGATACCGAAACATCCGGTATTAACAAAGATTATTCACAAATCCTGCAGTGCGGTTCAATAAGAACCAATGCTTTCTTTGACATTATAGCATCCCATAATACTCATTCATTCCCATTACCTTGGGTCATTCCTCAACCGAGAGCAATGCTTACCAATAAAAAAACTTTTGTCTTTAAAGCTAATACTTCACATTACGAAATGATGTTAGATATTCATAGGCAGTGGAGGCAATGGACAATTGATGAGCCAGCCGTATTTGTAACCTACAATGGTCATAGTTTCGACGAAGAGCTCATTAGGAGACAATTCTATTGGAACCTCTTAGACATTTACCTAACTAATACTAACGGTAACGGAAGGCTGGATATGTTATTAATGATGCATGCATTGGCATGCTTCGCTCCAAGCGCCTTAAAGATACCTCTTTTCGAAGAGGGCCCCAACATTTCTCTCAAACTAGAAGATATTTCAAAAGAAAATGGGCTAAACACCTCAAATGCACATGATGCGATGGCTGATTGCCAGTTTATGATTGATCTTTTTAAAAAGATTCAGGCAGCAAATCCTGATTTTATCTCTTACTTCATTTCAACTTCTACAAAATCAGGTATCCAAGAAAAATTACAGCTAGAGGGTTTTTTTGGACTTGCAGAGGTTTTCAAAAGACAAAAATTTCAATGGCCAGTTGTTCCATGCGGCTCTGATTTGGAGAGACCAAATTATGTTGCTTTATTCGATTTGGGCCATGATCCAGATGAAATTTTTGATCTTGATGCATCAGAAATCAATAAGATGATTCAAGACTCCTCAAAAGATAACCCTATAAAAAAATGTCAAATTAATAAAACAATTCCGCTTTGTCCAAGCAACCTTATTGAGGATAAAAATATTTTTGATATCCACTTTGATGTCTTGGAAGAGAGAGCTAGAAAGATTCGTGAGAACATAGATTTTCAACAAACCGTCTCTCAGGCTTTATCAGATAGAATATTTAATTCAAAAGAGCCTAACACTATTGAAGAATCTATTTATACAGGTGGATTTCCCTCATCTGCTGATAAATCTTTGATGGATGATTTTCACAGATATCCCTCAGCTCACGAAAGAATTAAGATAGCTAGAAATATTAGGGATGATCGCTTTCGTTTATTTGCCGAAAGACTTATTTGCCAAATTTATCCTGTAGAAGCACCTGAAGATATGCAATTCAGGTATAAAGAGCTCATAGCATCTAGAATCGGAGAGGATGGTCCATGGGGGTCATTAGATAAATCTTCTAAAGAAATTGAGAAACTATTGGGAGAACTTTCTTCCGAAGAAGAACATACTATTCTCAAAGACATTAAGACTTATCTAAACAGTTTAGGTTAAAGTTAACCCTCAATTTAAAAAATTTTGTATAATTCTTAACTTTTAAATAGACTCGTAGCTCAGCTGGTTAGAGCGCTGTCTTGACATGGCAGAGGTCGGTGGTTCAAGTCCACTCGGGTCTACCATCTTGCATTCCCTTCATCCAAAAAATAATCATATAAATATATCAATGGTGTTACAGCAAAACTTTTTTGCTGAAAGTATAAACCACTATTTTGATGGAAGTTGTTCTACGTAAAGTGAGGTTGAGGGGTAGGCAAATTCAGAGCCATTGCTTCTAACTATTTCGATAATCTTAAGAATTAATTCTTCTTTCAGAGACATATAATCACCAAAGGACATGCCAGCATTTGCAAAACAAATAATTCGAACATCGATTGAGCTTGCACCCAGTGCAACTATTTTTGCAAAGGAAGCCTGATTTGGATTTTGTATAAATTGACCAGAATTTATGAATGTAGTTATATCTTTGGTAATTTTCACAAGTTGATCTTTGGTGGTGCTGTAGAGGAGGTTAATAATCCAATCAACTTTTCTAAAATCCATATTTCCATGATTTATGAGTTGAAAATCTGAAAGATCTTTATTGGGAATAATCATCGGAGAGGTATCAAACAATCTAATTTGAGTCGAGCGAAAACCTATTTTCTCAACAACTCCATGCAACTGCCCGCTCACTTCTATGCGATCTCCTGGTTGAAATCTGTTTTCTCCAATTATTAATAATCCTGCAATTAAGTTTTTAAATAACTCCTGAGCTCCTAAAGCCACTGCAACAGAAAATATTCCGAGTCCTGCTACCAAAGGCCCAATTTGAATTCCAAAAATATCAAGGATAATTCCCAAGCCCACAATCCAGATCACTAATTTTGCAGCTCTTTGAATCCAAATGGACATAGATTCAGTAAGCAAAGAAGTAGAACTCAAAATTCTAAAAATTGGCGGAATGAGGTTTGCTAAGACATTAAAAATTGTAAAAGCTATGACTGCTCTTATAAGCTTGGTTGCAATCTCGTTTGCTAACCCTTCAAAAGGCAAATACACAAAAATAACATACAAGGCTAGGGTAATTGGTATAAAGGCAAGAGGTTTTTTTACATCTGTGAAGATATCTTCCTGCGCATCAACTGAACGGTGCAGCAGTTTTAAGACAATAGTAATTACCTTGGAGATAAAAATGCCTCTAACTAGGACTGCAAAAAACAAGATAAATAGGCAGACTATAATATCTGTAAGATTGATCCCTAAAAGACCTTGTTGCCAAACTTGCTTAACAAGATTAATAAAATTATCCATTATTTAATGCATTTAATTTATTTAATTATCAACTATGATACAAGAGATAGAGAATAAATAGCTAATGCAAAATATAGTCAACAAAGTCAGAGCTTTTCGTGATGCCCCATTATTTAATGTTGTTGTCATCGGAGTAATTGTATTTTCTGCTATTTATGCAGGAGTCAGCTCGTACGATTTAGATACAAGATTTGAGCCAATCATAAGTGTACTGGATTATGCTATTACTATTTTTTTCTTAGTTGAAATAATTATCAGAATTTTTGCAGAGAAATCACTTAAAGATTTTTTGAAGGACGGCTGGAATATTTTTGATACCCTTATTGTTTGTTTGAGTCTTATTCCAGTAGGTGGATCTGAGACAATCTTTGTTGCAAGATTATTGAGGATTGTTAGGGTTTTAAGGATCATTACGGTCGTACCAGAATTTAGAGGTATCATAGAGTCTTTAATTCAGTCCTTGCCAAGAGTAAGTTTTATAGCTTTGTTGTTGTTTATTTTTATGTATATCTGGGCTGCTATCGGCACTATGTTTTTTGAATCCATTGATCCTGATAGGTGGGGTGACATTGGAAAAGCTCTAACAACTCTTACTCAGGTTGCTACTTACGATGATTGGGGAGCGATTATGAAAGTCCTTTCATCACATTATTTCTGGGTTCCTTTGTACTTTATAAGCTACATAATTATAAATGCAGTAATACTGCTAAATATGGTTATCGGGGTTATCGTAGAAGTGATGATTCGTAATAAAGATCTTAATTAAAGCATTCTGAAAATCTTTCTTCATCAACATTACCTCCCGATAGGGTAACTAAGACAGTTTGTTGATGAAACAAATTTAAATTTTCTATTACACATGCGAGGGCAACAGCGCCACTCGGTTCAAGCTTTATTTTGAATTCTTGAAATGCTAGTTTCATAGCACCTATAACTTTGTCCTCTGATACTGCTAAACCTGATGAGAAAATTTTTCGATTAATCTCATAGGTTTTTTCTCCAGGTATTGGTGTCAGTACACCATCACAAATTCCCATATGAGTATTTTCACAGAAAACTCTTTTACCAGTTTCTAAAGAAATTTTGTGATCATCCCATCCAATAGGTTCCGCGGTATAAAGTTTTATATTTGGAAATGCATATTTTAAATAAGAACCTACTCCAGCAGCCAAACCTCCGCCTCCAGCGCATATTACAGCACTATCAATCGGAACATCGATTTGTTCACTGACTTCAAGCCCACACGTTCCTTGACCGCAAATAGTATCAATATCGTCATAGGGTTTAATCAAAGTTAAGCCTCTTGAATGACACAGCTCTTCACCCATTTCTTCCCTATTGTCGAGAATCCTGTCATAGAAAATTATTTCAGATTCATATGATTGAATCTGAGTTAATTTTTTTTTGGGGATGTCTTTTGGAATAATAAGGACAGCTTTTGTGCCGAGACACTTCGCCGCAAACGCAACTCCTATGGCGTGGTTACCTGAAGAATAGGCAACTACCCCTTGTGCTAATTGATCTTTATTTAATTTGCTAACTGCATAAATGGCACCTCTTAATTTAAATGAACCAGTGGGCTGCAAATTTTCTGCTTTTAACAAAAGCCTTCCGAGCAACAGATTATTTAGGTTCTGCGATTCCAGTATTGGTGTTGGTTTTACAAAACGACTAACTACAGAAGCAGCTTCTTTAATATTATGAATGGTAGATCTATGAGAATTATTTATTTTTCGTAATCCAATCTTTGATGCCCAGAGGAAGGTAAATCAAGTAAAACATCACAACAGCCAAAGGTATAGTGACCAAAATATGAAAAGGTGGGTCTGGAAATAAATCTAATAAAGAAGCTCCGTCAGGCCTTTTCTTTAAATACCAAAAATTAGCATCTTCACCCAAGATAAAATTAGCTATATATATTCCAGCAAGAAGTACCAAGGTTACCTTAATTACATTAAAAACATCTTTAAGGTAGGGTCTTTCTTCTAAAGCAATTACCGCGTAAAAGACTCCCAGTAAAACTAAAGTATGGCCATAAAAGAACTGCCAATATTCCGAACTAGGAGGGCCAAACTCAATGTCTGGAGTAAGCAAGGCCATGGATGCGCCACTAATGCCCCAAAAAAAGGCACAATTGAAGAGTAGTTTATTGTTATTAAAGAAATACAATGCTATGGCTAAAGCAGAAAGATCGCACATGTGCAATGGAAACATTTCTTGCCAATTAAGCCCCAGGGTGAAGTTGTAATAGAGATTATTGGTAATTTCATGCACAAATATTAGACACGCAATCCCAATACCAATACCCCATTGAGTTTTTTTATCTTTACCTCTAAAAAAAAATGGTACCCCAGTAATAATAATAAATATTAAAAGCAAAGTTGCTAAATGTTCGGTACCGAAGATTGCAAAAGGTTTTAATTGAACCATTTAAAAATAACTCTTGTCTGTAGGTGTTTCCAATTTTATAGTAATTTGTGTTGAAAGGAACTAATTTTCATGGACCAAGCAGACTGTTTATTACTTAATGGAAATGGAAAACCTATAAGTCTTTTTCCGCTTTCTATAATAAGTTGGAAATCAGCTGTAAAGCTTTTTCTCACTAGGGAAGTTTTCCTAGTTAGAGAATACAAGGATAAATTTGTGAGATCGCCTTCTTTTGAAATGAAACTTCCAAGCATTCTTATGTTGCCCAAATTTCACCATCATGCTGAACAAGTCAAATTTTCCCGTCTTAATGTATTCATAAGGGATGGGCACTGCTGTCAGTATTGCCATGAATCTCATGAGCGCAAAGAACTCACTATCGATCACGTTGTCCCAAAATCAAAAGGCGGCAAAACAGAATGGGAAAACGTAGTGACCTCTTGCAAGAGGTGCAATTTAGCTAAAGGCAGCAAAGATATTAAGCCTGCGAGGATTCCGCAAAAACCTAGTGTGGGAGTATTAATCCAATACCATCATTTAGGAAAAAAATTCCCTGACGGGGAGTGGGAAAAATACATTCAATAAATAAATTTAATTTAGAGATCTAGAATATCTTTCTTTCTTAATATGGCAGGCAGTATTGCTGATTCTGTCATGCCAGGTTTCCAAAAAATATACAAAGGCACTCCTGAACGTGCATACTTTTCAAGTCCGACTGCAATTTCTTCATTACGATTAGTCCAGTCGGCTTTGATATACCTTATGTCTTGCTTGGATAAGAAATCTTGAACTTCTTTGGTCCCCAATACTAATTGCTCATTGGTTTGACAGGTAATACACCAAGCCGCAGTAAAATTAATTAAATAAGCTTGATTTTGCAATCGCAATATATTTTCAGTTTGAAGACTCCATTGAGCATTTGAATTTTTTTCTGAAACTGAAGATTTTTGAACAGTGCTTGTCAAGAAAAATGCAGTGATAACAAAAATAGCTCCAATGAGAGAGGCTATCTTTGACTTATGTGAGAGTATCCAAGTCCCAAAGCTTGCAAGCAAACACATTGCTAGAAGAAGTATTAAGTCGTTATCATGGGTTTGTTGTGAAAAAACCCACAGTAACCAAATTGCGGTTGCAAACATAGGAAAGGCAAAGAACTTTTTAAGTATCTCCATCCATTTGCCAGGTTTGGGAAGTAACTCAATTAATTTGGGCTTCCATGCTAAAATCAAGTAAGGCAATGCGAAACCCATGGCTAATGCAATAAAAACCAATAAGCTAACAAAAGAGGGTTGAATGATGGCATATCCCAATGCAGCACCCATAAAAGGTGCAGTACAAGGAGAGGCTACAATTACTGCCAAAGCCCCAGTCCAAAAAGAATTACTGAGACCGCTAGTTTGTGTAACTGATTGGCTAAAATAAAGATTGCTAATATTAATGTTGATATCGGTTAATAAAATAAAACCAATTATGGTCATTAAAATAGCCAAAGATCCCACTATTTCAGGAGATTGCAACTGAAAACCCCAGCCAATATATTCACCCGTAGACTTAAGTCCAAGCAAAAGTAAAGAAATAGCTATAAATGTAAATAGAACGCCCCCGCTAAAAGTAAGAGCATGCATCTTTATCAATGCGGGATTGGAATCCGCTAATTTTAAGAAACTCATAACCTTAAGTGATATCACCGGAAAAACACACGGCATTAGGTTCAAAATTATTCCACCTAAAAAGGCAAATAATATGGCTTGCCATAGAAGCAGAGTGGTCTCTTTTGTTGAATCTCTAAAACTTTCTACCAGATAAACTTTGTCATCTAAAGCTAGGATTCCTTTTATCCCAGAGAACTCATTTCCTTGTCTAGTTAACTCAATAGCGAAGGTGTTGTCATTTACTTTGGTCAGAGAGTGAGCGGGCAGATATTCTACAATGTCCTCAGTTTCAACAAATAAGTATGCAGTTTTGGGAGTATTATCATAGGTAAATTCAATAATAATTTTTTCCTGTGAAGCCTGCACATTCACTGGTATATTTTTGCTAGGGAGTTTTCTTACTGTCTCTAGCAATTCTAATGAATCATGCTTTTCTGAAAGATCAATTGAAAGAGTGGCATTTTCAGGTATGCAAATATCACTGCAAATAAGAAATTCTATCTTCGCGGAGAGCAATCCTAATGAGGAGTTAGGCTGTTTAAAAACCTTAAAGGGAAAAATAACAAAATCTTTGTAACCGTAAGTTACAAGAGGATCATAAGGAATAATTTGAGGAATGGGCCAGCTAACATTCTCAATAATAATATCCAAGTTATGGCTCCATTGCACCGAAAATGGCCCACCAGAATCTCCAGGATTTTTCCAGTAGGTGTGCCAACCCGAATCCATTTGCAGCTTAATACCTACATAAAAGTACTCATCTGACAAGCTTTTATTTGCGACCAAGCTGGCTTTTGCATGACCGGTGTCAACTTCTTGCGCAGACAAATTAGCTAATGAAATTAGAAAAAATGCAGCTAAGAAATTTTTCATAAAGATGAATATTGTATATAAAATGGGGGGCAATTGCCCCCCGATTTAGAGTTGATTAGTTACCGAGTAATTTTCTTGGCGCCTTAATTTCAATGGTTCTAGGTTTTTTTTCCTCAGGAACTATTTTTTCAAGCTCTATAGTCAGTAACCCGTTGATGAGCTCTGCTCCAAGGACCTCAACATGCTCAGCAACTGTAAATTGGAGCTTAAAAGATCTCTGGGCAATACCCTGATAGATAACTTCGTGTCCATTGGAATTGCTTGCTTTATTAGAGTGATCGATGGTTAAAATCCCATCAGCCAGTTCAATTGCAAGATCATCTTTTGATAAACCCGCTACCGCTACCTCAATAGATATCCTATTACCGTTTCTTCTAATGTTGTAGGGTGGATAGGTAGATGATCTATCTGATCCCTCCGAGATTCTTTGCAACCTGTCAAACAGATTTTCAAAGCCAAATACCCTAGATGTAAATACAGGGTCTGTAAAGTTAAGTACCATATTGTCCTCCTTTTAGACATATGTGACACCCTTTCGGCATGTCTATGGTTAATTTATTTTGTGAACCCAACAGCGGCATTCACACTTCAATATATGGGGATATATTCAGATTCTTTCAAGACCATAATTTTGATAAACTATGTAACTATGAAAATTGTTTCCCCATGTGTGTCTGTTTGTGTTACTGAACCAATAACTGGCTTTTGCTATGGTTGTGCAAGAACAGAGGAGGAAAAGCAGGCCTGGAAAAATCCAGAAACTAAAGAAAAATGGAAAAAAGAACAGTTGTCTGTTCTTAAGTCAAGAATGTCAGGTTTTCAGCTAAAAGCATTTACACAGAGCTATAATTACAAAAAAAAATCAGGTACTTCTCTTATTAAAGAAGCAAGATTAAATTTAGATAGGAACTAAATCATGGAAATCACACTTTTTTATACATCATTGATTACAGTGTTAGCTATTTTTCTCGCTTACAAGGTTGGAATTGCTAGAGGGAAGTCGAAAATACTGCTAGGGGAAGGGGATTCATCGTATCTTCTACAAGCAATCAGAAGTCATGCAAATCTGGTGGAATATGCTCCGCTAGCAATGATTTTATTGGGATTGCTTGAAATTGCTGGAGTGGATAATTTAAAGCTTCATTTGCTAGGTTCGGTATTCTTTGTTTGTAGAGTTTTACATGCTTATGGATTAAGCATCTCTTCTGAGAGCACCCCCTTTAGATTGGTAGGGACACTGGGTACCTGGATTATAATGTTGTCCATGGCAATATACGGTATTTATGAGTATATTATTTAGAGCAAACCCATACAGTTGAGTTTGGTATTAAGAGCATGAATTTTAAATTTTTTATAGGTATTTCGCTTAGTCTAATTTTATTGAGTTCTGTAATAAGCGCAGATGAGCTAGATAATCCGGATGAAATAATAAAAATTGGACAAAACTTAGTTATCAGCAGCAACTATTCCAAAAGTAGATTTCTGTCATCTGAGGGACAAGTATTTTATTTTGTGCCAGGCGATGCCTACAGAATAATGCAAGCCAGAAAATTTCAAGATTGGGATTTTTTTGAAGTAGATGCAAGAAATTTGTATAGAGTGGTAAAAAATGATTCCATTAAAATTCTTGAAACATTATTCAGTGGAAGCATTATTAAAGTTGAATTATTGAATGGACCCGATAAAGGCAGAAAATACTATGCTATCAAAGATGAATTGGAAAAAAACTTTTTAAGAGTAAATGATTATGAACAAAGTTAAATATATTTTATTTCTATGCATCTTCCTCGTATTACCTTCATGTTCTTATAATTCATTAAGACCCGATGTAGTTGATCGCAACCAGGCGCAAAGGATGCAAACTGTAAGATTTGGCATTGTTGAGTCTGTGGATAAGATTGTGATTGCAGGAGATAGGCAAACGGGGGCTATAGCTGGTGCTGCAATAGGGGCTGCTTCTGGCTCATCAATAAGCGACAGCGATATTGAATCTGGGATAGGCGCTGTTCTAGGAGGTTTAGTTGGCTCTGCAATTGGGTCTGCTGTTGGAGATGCCGCTACTCGAAAAGATGCGATTGAACTCTTAATTACCCTAGATGATGGAAAAACAATATCAATAATTCAAGAAGCTAGTAACGATAGTTTTTCGAAGGGTTCTAGGGTGAAGGTTATTACCTCTGCGGGGAAAACAAGAGTTTTACCGTTTGAATGATATCTAGTGACCCAGTTGATTTTGCAACTATTTATAATAAGTCCCTAGACCTTGTTTCCAGACGCGAGCATTCTTGCTTTGAATTAGAACATAAGCTTCTAAGGCGTTATGGAATGAGCTCTTCTATAGATGATGTCATTGCTAAGCTTAAAGAGAGCAGGCTGCTTGATGATCATAGGTTTGCAGAGACTTATATTCAAGCTCGTGCTAGAAGAGGTTTTGGTCCTAAGAAAATTTTTATTGAGCTCAAACAAAGAGGATTGCAAGAATCTATTATCAACTCTGGACTAGCATCCATTGAGAATTGGAATGAATTAGCTTTAGCTGCATTTCATAAAAAATTTACTAAATTTAGCAATCAAATTAATGAAATTTTAAAAGCAAAGAATTTTTTACAAAATCGAGGCTTTTCATTTGAGCAGATTGAAATTTGTTTTAAGGAGACATGATATTATAAGCAAATGTCATCAGAGGTTCTTGCTAGGAAATATCGACCCCAACTTTTTGCAGATGTAGTTGGGCAAAGTCATATAGTCGCAGTTTTACAAAACAGTATTGCCCTACAAAAGCTTCATCATGGCTACATTTTCAGCGGTACTCGAGGCATTGGTAAAACTACAATAGCAAGAATTTTTGCTAAAACTTTAAACTGTCTTGCAAGCGATTCTAATACTGAACCCTGTAATGAATGTTCATCATGTCGGGAAATAACTGCTGGAAGAAACCTCGAGTTTATTGAAATAGATGCAGCATCCAGAACTGGGGTAGATGACATGCGTGAATTGTTGGAATCATCTGTCTATAAACCATCAACCTCTAAATATCGAATATATCTTATTGATGAGGTTCATATGCTTTCAAAGAGTAGTTTTAATGCGTTGCTTAAAACTTTAGAGGAACCACCAGAGCATTTAATATTTTTAATGGCCACCACAGAGATTGAAAAAGTTCCCAATACAGTCCTTTCTAGGTGCTTGCAACTAAATTTAAAGATAGTTCCATCTCAGACGATAGCAGAACATGTCAAAAGTCTCCTTGCATTGGAGGATTTTCAATCGGATAAGGAGTCTATTGATTTGATTGCTAAATCGGCCCAAGGTTCTCTAAGAGATGCATTAACACTTGCTGATCAAGCTATTGCTCATGGAAACGGTATTTTAGAAAAGTCTGAAGTTGCTAATTTCTTAGGCAGTATAGATGACACCTATTTATTTGCAGTTCTTCGATATATTTTATTAGGTGATGGAGATGCGACCTATTCCAGTCTTCAAGCTTTGTATGAGTTTAATGTAGAATACTCCGCAGTGCTTGAGAGCTTTATTGAACATTTTCATTTGATCAATTTGGCTAAAGCATCCTTAGGTTCATACTCTGAGATTCATTCTGAGTTAGCTGAGCTTGCAGATCCTGAATTTTTACAATTGCTTCAAGAAATATTTCTTCAATCTCTTGAGAAATATAATGTTTATCCCGATCCAAGGCTAGCTCTTGAGAGCGCAATTCTTAGAGCTCTTGCGTTTCATCCATTGAAATCTTCTATTAGCCCAGAGGAAAAAAAAAATTTAAAAAAAAATGATGGAATGCATCTTGCAAAGATAACCAATGCTCCAAATAATTCAGAAGTTCTAGTCTCAGCAACTCCTCCGGAAAAAAATATTAACAAAGATGATTGGAACTTACTTTTTGCTAAGAGCTCTCTTTCAAATATAACGAAGGAAGTATTTTTAGATTTTGGATTCAAATCATTTTTTAATAATGTCTTAATTTTGTTACAACCAGTCAGAGCAATTCAACCGACAGAAGCCATGATTTCTGAGTTGGTAGATGCTATTGATAAAAGTTTTAACCTAAGGCCGATTATTCAATTTGAAGTAACTGATCCAGAAACAAGCCCAAGAATGTTAGTTGAAAAAATTGCTGTCGCTGAGACTGATTCTATCAAAAATGCTTTAACAGAAAATAGTTCGGTTCAATATTTGATGAAGAACTTTGATGCTAAAATTTCGATATCTTCTGACTAGCTTTATCTATGAAACAAGACGTTTTAAACCAACTTATTGAGGCTTTGACGATACTACCGGGTGTTGGCAAGAAAACTGCTCAGAGAATGGCTCTTTATCTTTTGGATAAAAATAAAGATGGCGCCATGCACCTTGCAGCAATCCTAAAATCCGGTTTAGAAAATATCAAAAGGTGCAGTATCTGCAGAAATCTTACTTCTGAAGAAGTATGCAGCCTCTGCAATGATGCTCATAGAGATTCTTCCTTGCTTTGCGTAGTAGAGCAGCCAGCAGATGTGCTTGCCATTGAAGCAACAGGCGGATTCAGAGGTAAATATTTTGTATTACTCGGAAAACTTTCACCAATGGATGGTATTTCTGGGGAAGATATTGGTATCCCACGCTTACTTGATATCATCGAAAAGAACTCAGTTAAAGAGATTATTTTGGCAACTAGTTCTTCCATTGAAGGAGATGCAACAGCTCATTACATTAAAGAGCATCTTGAGGGGGTAAAAATATCAAGAATCTCATATGGAGTACCTATAGGCGGTGAGCTAGAATTTGTTGACAATAATACAATTGCAAGAGCAATCTTAAGTAGAGTGGAAATGTAATGACTATTAAATCAGATAATTGGATTAAAAGGATGGCATTAGAATCTGAAATGATTTCACCTTTTTCGGAGGAGCAGGTCAGGGAAAATGAGGATGGTGCTAAGATTATTTCTTATGGAGTATCGAGTTATGGCTACGATGTCAGATGTTCAAATGAGTTTAAAGTATTTACTAATATCCATTCTGCAACAGTAGACCCCAAAGCATTTGATGACAAAAGTTTTGTAGATATTCATTCTGATGTTTGTATTATTCCACCAAATTCATTTGCATTAGCTAGGACGATTGAATTTTTTAAGATCCCGCGTAATGTTTTGACAATATGTTTAGGTAAATCAACCTATGCAAGATGCGGAATAATAGTCAACGTAACTCCTTTAGAGCCTGAATGGGAGGGTCATGTAACTCTGGAATTCTCAAATACCACCAATCTTCCAGCCAAGATTTATGCTAACGAAGGCGTAGCCCAAATGATCTTTCTTCAATCCGATGAGGTCTGCGAGGTTAGTTATAAGGATAGAGGCGGGAAATATCAGGGTCAAACAGGAGTTACTTTACCCAAAACTTAATAACTTCGTCATTGAGAGTTCAACGGTTCCGTTGCTATCTTTGTCTATGGTTTTAACCAGTACATAATCTAGATTTTTAGCAAACCAGTACCTTGTAATTCGGTTTTCATTTTCTCTAACTCTTTCGACAACTGAGCAATCATACTCCTTCCCATCAATCACTAAAACTTCGTCTTGAACCAACAAGAATTCATTTTTTTCAACATCTCCATTTTTTAAGTTAGGAAGAAATAAAGTAACACTATTTTTACCTCCTGCAATTTCTTGAGCAAGAGCTAGTTGCGCTGTGAGTGGGTCTAAGATCTTATTTGGTTGTTCAGAAATATTTTTTATTTCCCAGGTAAAATCTCCTGAAGATCTTAGATTGTTATCAAAACTAAGTTGTTGTTTACGATTTATTAATAGAGCAGCCCTGGCTTTAAATTCATAATTCAAAGACTCTAACTCATTTTCAGCTATTAAGAATTCGGATGATATTTTTAAATGGCCAAGGGTATTTTTTCCGGTGAAGTTGAAGCTCCCTTTATTATCATCAACTTGGATCTCCCTAATTGTTGTAAGGGTTAAAACGGGGCCTTTGAAAAGAAATTCACCCTTAAATGGGGTTATTGCGCTATAGCTCGGGAGGGATAGAAAAGAGATAAAAACTACTAACCTAAACAGCATAAAAAACCCTCTGTATATAATGTTGACAGGATGCCTTGTAAAAAGTTCCTGACGGAGTAAGTTTGATTTCGTTTGAAATTACAGCATCTATAATTTTTGGATAGAGGTCATGCTCTATTTTATGAATCCTCTTTCTTAGAGCTTCACTATCTTTGCTTTCTCCAATGGTTAGATAGCCTTGAGCAATAACGGGACCCCCGTCTAACTCTTCGTTAACAAAATGAATTGTGACACCATGTTCTTGATCTTTATTTTTGAGAGCTTTCTCATGTGTGTTTAACCCAGGGTATTTTGGTAAAAGAGAAGGGTGGATGTTTAGAATTTTTCCTTTAAATCTCGCAGTAAATTTTTCTGAAAGGATTCGCATAAATCCTGCCAAAATAATGAGGTTTGGATCAAATTCATCAAGTTTATTGGCCAGTTCCTCATCAAATAATTCTCTTGATGCAAAGTCTCTATGGTTTAAGATTTGAGTTCGTAATCCAAGGTCCTGTGCTTTCTTGATACCTGAAGCGGAAGGTTCATTGCAAATTACACAAGAGATTTTAGTCTGTTTAATAATCCCAATGTCTATAGCTTCTTTAATAGCAACCATATTTGAACCAGAGCCTGAGATAAGAAGGATAATTTTTTTCACACTAACTGATTGTTGAATATTATTGCAGGCTCTTTTTCTCGCCTTTTTTCCATGCTGCCTATCCTAAAGGCATTTACACCTTTGTTTCTAAGTAATTTTAAGACTCTCTTTTCATAATCCTTATCGGTAAATAGAACCATACCTACCCCACAGTTAAAGGTTTTTAACATATCTTTTGATGATAAGGAGCCATTTTTTTTAAGCCATTGAAAGCAATCGGGGATTTTCCAGGAATCCAGCTCAATACTTGCTTTGAGTTTGGTCCCATATGCCCTTGGAATATTTTCAATTAATCCTCCCCCAGTTATATTTGCCATACCTGCAACCAGTCTCTTCTCAATGATTTTTTCTAATATTTCAGGGTACAAAATGGTAGGCGCTAACAATGATCGGAGTATTTGCTTTGGGGGCGTGTGCTTTTTTAATATTTTACGAATCAAAGAATAACCATTTGAATGCGGTCCAGATGATGAGATTGCGATAATACTATCCCCAGATTTGATCGATTTACCATCAATTATTTGGTCATGTTCAACGATACCCGTAGCAAAACCTGCAAGATCAAACTGCCCGCTTTTATAATGGCCTGGCATTTCAGCTGTCTCTCCACCCAAAAGGGCACATCCAACTTTCTGACATGCAGTTGCTATACTTTTAATTACTAAAGCCGCTTCTTCTACCTTGAGTTTAGAAGTTGCAAAGTAATCTAAGAAGTAAAGTGGTTTGGCTCCCATTGTGATCATGTCATTTACGCACATGGCAACTAAATCTTGGCCAATATCTTGTAAGCGGCTATATTCCTTAGATAAGGCTACCTTGGTCCCAACCCCATCGGTACATGCAACCAATATGGGCGATTGGTAATTTTTTGGAAGCTTGTATAAGCCTGCAAACCCACCAAAGTTTTTAATAACATTTCTGTGATGAGTTTGTTTAACCGAAGGAGTGATTTTCTTGACTAGTAAATTTCCAGCGTCTATATCTACCCCTGCCTTGGCATATGCATCCGTAGTGTTTCTTTTTTTACTCATTTACAATGATGATGTGAAGGTATTAAAGCTTGGCATCATTATACTTCTAACTCTTTCTATTGATACTTCGGCGAGAGTTTTTGATGAACTTTTTATAGTTAGGGTTCCCCAAGATTCTTATGAAAATATCAATGATGGTTTAATTATTGCCTTCAATAAAATTAGCCTTAGATTAACTGGAACCAAAGATCCCTCAATAATCAAGAGCTTGAATGCTTTGGGATTAAATAAAACTACTTTTGTAAAATCTTATAGGGTTCTTGAACTCCAAGAAAATGTATTGTTAGAGGTGATATTTAATAAAGATTCACTCATACAACTATTCAGATCAAACAACATTCCAATCTATGGAGTGAATAGACCAGAATTAACTATTATTGCCAAAATTGATGATGGTCTAAATAAAGTTTTTTATCTTAATGAAGATAGGAATATTAGATATTCAGAAGCTATTGATACATTTATCAGCAATTTAGGATTACTTTCAAGGGAACGGGGACTTCATATAGATCTTCCATCAGCAGATCTTAGATTATCTGAAAGTGTTGGAAGTAAGAGTTATTTTGACAATCTTCAAGCAAGTGTAAGGAACAACTACAGTTATAGTTTTGTGAGAGAGTTAGAAGTGTTTCGGGATTCTATTTCAACTTGGGCTTTAAGAATAGCAACTCAAAGTTATCGTTTTAATAGTCTTGATGAGTTATTAAAGTTTGCACTTAGTTACATTGAAAAAGATGTAGATGATTTATTAAGGATGGATATTCAAGAAAGTTCTCAGGGACCAATTACAGTGAATGCAGTAAATATAAAAAGTTTCGAGGATTTTAAGAATTTTAAATCGGCATTGGAAGAGATTTTTTCGATTTCGAATATTCAACTCTTAAAAGCGAGTAAAGAGAGATTTTTATTCAACGGATATGTTGGGTCTTCGATCAATCAAATTAAAAAGGAGCTCTTTGCTCATACTGATCTGCAAATGATAAGCTTTGATGAAGATAACCGTATAGTTAACTTAAGGCTTATAAAATAAATTATGAAGAGTTATCTAATATTTATTCCAAACTTTTTATCACTTATTCGTATTGGCATGGTTTACCCAATTCTGCTTTGGATAGCTAACGAAAACTATTTTAATGCCTTAACATTATTTTTAATCGCCTCATTGTCAGATGCTTTGGATGGTTACCTCGCAAGGAAGTTTAACTGGCATACTGCGCTCGGCAAGCTTTTAGATCCAATTGCCGACAAAGCTTTGCTGATTGGTACTATTATTATTTTATGGGTTTCAGGACATATTCCTTTGGTAGTAGTGATTTTATTTTTACTTAGAGATATTTTGATTTTACTTGGTGCGGCTTTTCAGATGACGGTATACGATGCATCAACTCCGAGCCCAAATTTCTTAGGCAAAATAACTACTATTTCTCAGATCGTTTATTTAATTCTTATTTTTAGCCAGATACTTTTCTTAGAAGCTAACCTACCTGGATTTATTCATTATCTAATTTCTTCAATTACTGCGCTTAGTCTAATTGTTTATGCAAAAGAGTGGATTGTAATTACAATAAGCCTCCATAATGCAAAAACCTAAGCAGTTAATCTTTGATTTTTATCTAAATCGAAAGGCAAGCTTGCAACATTTTTATTTCAACTCTCAACGCTTAGCATTTTTGTTTAACTTAAAGAATTTCTCAAGATTTCCTAAAGAATTTCTAGTAATGGGAGGAGCCGGTTCAGGTAAGTCTTACTTAACTCAAGCATATCTTAACGATGCATCCTCTATGGGGATTAAATCGGGATTTATTCCTCTTCAGGCCATTATAGAAACTTCAATAACTTCTTTAGAGGGCTATGAGAATTTTGAACTCGTGGTTATAGATGGATTAGAAAATCTCTCTCAGAGTAAGACATGGCAAACAATCATTTTTAATTTTTTAAACCATGCTCACCAAACTAACTGTAAAACTATTCTCACAGCCTCAAGAGCACTTTCGGAACTTGATTTTTTTCCTGATTTACATTCAAGAATAACTAGAATGGAAATGGAATCATTATTGGAATTACAACATGACCAGCTTTTCGATGCTATCACTTTCGTTTCAGAGAGTTACGATATTTCTATAAGTGATAAAGAAGTAGAATACTTGCTGACAAGATATCACAGAGATATGGGCTCAATTATGAACGCCATTCATTCACTTGATAAATTGTCAGCCTCACAAAAGAGAAAAATTACAGTACCCTTAGTTAAAGAATTTTTAGATTCTTAATTAATTAATTTCAACAAGGCAATTTGAACAAGTGTAAGATGCGCTTGGCGTGAGTTTATCTAAGACATCGTTAAAGAATTCTAAGAACTTAGTTGAGTAAACATAAGTTTTTGTATTAGATATCTTAATGTCGAATTGTTTTTGTATCTCTCTTATGAGTAGGGCTTCGGGGGAGAGCTCTTGCCCCGCATAAACAACTTTATATTCATCTAATGATGCCATGACAGCTGCTTTAGCAGTAGCAGCATTTATATCTCCCAGCTCATCAATTAGACCGAGTTCAAGCGCCTTAGCTCCAATCCAAACTCTGCCTCCAGCAATTGCTTTAATTTCATCAAAGGTTTTATTTCTTGAATTAGCCACTAGTGAAATAAATTTTGTATAGGCATCGTTTCCCCATTGAGCAAATTTAGCATCGAGGCTTTCATCAATAGGTAAATTAACATCCCATCCTGCATACTTAGAAGTAACAACCCCGTCAAAATCCATTCCAATAAAGTCAAAAGAGTTTTCGGCAGTTGGAAAGGCAATGGCGACTCCAATTGATCCTGTGATTGAGGTGGGCTCAGCAAAAATATAATCAGCTGGCGTAGAAATATATACCCCTCCAGATGCTGCATAGTCACCCATGGAAACAACTATTGGTATGCCTTTTCGCTTTGCTTCCATTAGTTCATCGGCAATCATTTCACTGGCGATAATTGAACCTCCTGGGCTATTTACTCTTAAAACTATAGCTTTAGTTGATTTCGATTCGTGAGCATTTTGAATGATTTCAACTAATTCATCAGAACCAACAACACCAGGCATTATGGAGCCTTCTGATATTGCGCCCTCTGCAGTTATAACTACCACCGTATCTTCGGCTTTTTTAGAATCTTTTTTTAGAAGGCTTTTATAATCATTTAAAGAAATGCTGTTAAAAGAATTACCATCCTCATTTAGGCCAAATTTTTCAATCATATGATTTCTAAACTCAGGATAAGATTTACTCCCATTGATTAAATTGAGATCAGTAGCCGCTTTAATATTTGCAAATGCTGCTTCCGGTATATAGGAGAAGTAATTATCAGCAAAATATTGAATATCTTGTGGTTGTATATTTTCTCTGTATGCCATTTTAATTTTCATGGCTTCCCAAATAGGTATTAATAACTCATTTCTTTGTAATCTATCATTTTCAGACATTGATTCCCGAGTTGTTCCTTCTACAGCAGATTTAAAGTCCCCTTGAGCGTAGTTATGTATGGTAAGTTTTAAATTCTCAAGCAATCTTTTGTTGTAGCTGCCATAGCCACCAATTCCAGAGATGTTAAAGGCACCAGATTGGTGGATCCAAATTTCATCAGCCGCAGCTGATAAAAGATAATCAGAGGTGAGCATTCTATCTTGGTGCACAATAATTTCTTTTCCTGATCCTGTTAATGAATGAATTGCTTCAGTAACTTTTAAAAGGGTGGTAGGACCAGCAAAACCTGTATCACTAAAGTCTAGTAATACTCCTGCAAGCTGTTCATCAGCTTTTATATTTTCAATTAATCTTAATAAGTCTCTAATTTGGATTTGTTCAACATTCTCGCTAAAAATGCCAGAAAATCCTGTATCTGAATACAAGGCTTCCTGATCAACAACTATGCCCTCAGGATTAAAAATTAAAACTTTTCCTGATGGGTCAACTTTCTTATCAGATGATGAAAAAATTCCTAAAATTGCAATTGTAATCAAGATGAGAACAAAAGCAGTTCCTAAATTGAGTAGAACTGTTCTTGCTTTTTCAAGAAATCTTCCCAGCCAAGAAAAAATTGATTTTATAAAATTCATTATTTAATCCTATAGATAATTTATTGATCTAATTTGAGGAATCAGTATAGGGATTAATCCAAAAAATTAAAACCTGAATAAAAAAATAAATATCACTAGCGATAGGAAAATTATTAAATTATTTTAACTTTTGTGAGGTTGCAGATAAAAGTTTTGAAGCAAATACAGATTGGAAAAAAATTGATGTAATAAGCGCTAATTCTATAAAAAAAATCAGTTTAGTTTCGCTCAATCCAAAAACATAAAGGCAGGAATTGGCAAAAAAAAGCAAACAAATGAAACAAGCAGTTTGTAGAATTTTCTTGGTTGGGTTGAAGAAAATAAGCAATAAGTAGCCCAACCAAAAAGACATATAGAGGAGCATGCTGATTGGATGAACAAGTTCCATATGGTATGCGATAAGTTTACAAATTATTAATGCAGAAATAGAAAACTTCAGAGATAAAAGCATGAGTTAAGAAAGTAGGGTTGCTAGCTTTGCTAATCTTCTTCCTGATTGAAAAGCAATTATGTACTCCTCATCAGTAAGTTCCGTATTTTTTTTACTATTAACGTGACTGGGTCCATAAGGGGTTCCTCCTGACGAGGTAGATTGAAGCTCAGGAATGGAGTAGGGAGAGCCCAAAATAGTCATACCATGATGCAACATAAAAGTTATGAGTCCGAAAAGAGTTATTTCTTGGCCTCCATGCATAGATCCTGTGGAAGTAAATGCTAGGCCTGGCTTGTTTTCCAGGATGTTCTTTGACCAAAGTTCTCCAGTTGAATCAAGAAAGTATTTTAGGGGTGCTGCTATTGATCCAAATCTGGTTGGACTGCCTAAGGCAAGACCCGAACAAGCTGCTAAATCATCAAGAGTGCAATACATTTCCCCTTCAGCAGGGATTACTTTTTCGCTAGCTTCGTGATTTGAAGAGATTCTTGGCACGGTTCTAATTCTCACTTCCATGCCTTCATCCTCAACACCATCCGCAATTGCATGAGCTAGGAATTTTACTGAACCCGTCAGGGAGTAGAAAAGAATTAGTATATAATTATCCATTTTTTATACCGAGATGAGTACTAATCTTAAAACATTATTGCTTTGTTTAGTAATATTTGGCTGCACCAGACCTGATATAGAACTTCATGACTCAAGGGATATTTTTTATCAAGATACTCTTGGCAGTTTTGTGATCATAAATTATTGGGCAGATTGGTGTGCTCCCTGTATAAAAGAAATTCCTCAGCTAGCAAGCTTTGCAAAAGCAAATAAAGACAAACTTGTCTTTGCATTCAATTATGACAGAGTTGAGGGAAGAGAATTGACCCAGCTAGTAAATAAATTTGGAATAGATTATCCATCCTTGATCTCTCACCCTAATAATTTTTGGGATATACCTTCTCCTCAAACTCTCCCAGCTACATTTATCATTAATAAAAATGGGGAGTTGATTAAATCTTTTTTACAGCCAGTTTCGAAGGAAGATTTAGAATTTTATTTTTTAGAAACTAAATAATTTCGATAAATAATTATCTTTAATTAGTTCGGTTGGATTGACTGCATTATCATCAAAATAAACTGTCCAATGTAAATGAGGTCCTGTAACTCTTCCAGTGGCACCGATCAAGCCAATCACTGCGCCTTGTTGGATCGATTGACCAATTTTTACTTTAATTTCACTAAGATGCGCATAGGAGGTATACAGACCTCTCCCATGTTCTAAAAATATTGTATTGCCAGTGTAAAAAAAGTCACCTGTAAGAATAACTTTTGCTTTGAGTGGGGCAACAACAGGATCGCCTAGCTCACCATCAAGATCCAATGCTAGGTGCGGATTTCTCCTTTGCCCATTTATAAATCTTTGCTTGCCATAACCGCTTGTAACAGTGCTTTTTATCGGCGCAATAAAATTAAAGGATGGAGTTATAGACGGATCAATTTTTGATAAGGCTTGATTCATGATTTCTTTTTCACTCTCGGTGCGGGCTAAATCAGAGTTACTAAGATCCACTTTGCTGCTATCTTGAATAGAGATTCTTGATTCACCAAAGTTAACAAATTTAACTTCAATGCTTCCTAAGATCTTATCTTCTAAAACTGTATCTGATGAAGTGAAAGGCAATCCCTTTAGAATGAAGCGAGAATTATTGAAGCTATATTCAGATTGTTGTTTATCAATATTACTTTTAAGTTTGAAGGCAGAAAGTGAACCACTTTCATTAGCTGAGATTCCTAAGGCACATAGGAAGAAAAAAGGGGTTAATAGATTTTTATTGAGTATCATTTATTTTAGAAATTATTTCACCTTGCGCCAATCTCGTTCTAATCAAATCTTGAGGCTTAATATCTTTGGCATCTCTTAGAATTTTACCACTGGCATCAAAGGTTACAGAAAATCCGCGATCAAGAATTGCTAGCGGGTTCAAAGTTTCAAGTTTACCTTTCAATAATATTATCTGGGATTCAGATAGTTTTATGTTGCTTTTGATAGATTTTTTTAGAAGGGAACTGTATTCCCTGATGTCGCTTCTAAGCCCAATAATGCTTAACTTGGGAGATTGAGAAAATATTGCTTGCTTGAGGTTGCTTAAAGAATTTTTATAATCCTTAAGAATATTCTTCATATTATTTGAAAGTTTAATTTCAGCCAAATCAATTGTTTGTGACCATGACTTAATTAGTTCTTTTGGACTCTTAATCTTGATGCTTAATTGGTTAAGGATGTTTTTTGTATTTTTAATTTTGAGTTGAATACCTCTTTCAAGAGAATATTTTATAATTTCAAGCTCTTCAGTGATTTTAAACATGCCTTGAGAAACTATTTCAGCTGCAGCAGTTGGAGTGGGAGCTCTTAAATCAGCAACAAAGTCCGCGATAGTAAAATCAATTTCATGACCAATTCCTGAGACTATAGGTATAGTGCAATTATAGATAGCAAAAGCAAGGTCTTCATTATTAAAACTCCACAAATCTTCAATAGAGCCACCGCCTCTAGCAATAATTAAAACATCAATAGGGTCACTACTTTTTGAGTTGTATTTCTCAACATTACGCAATGCTTGAATTAGTTCTCTTGGAGATTTATCGCCTTGGACAGTGGCTGGAATAAGTGTTGCCTTGGCAAATGGAGATCTTCTTGAAAGACAGGTTAAAATATCTTGGAAGGCAGCAGTTGATGCAGACGTAATAATCCCAATGTGTTTGGGTCTAGAAGGTATCTCTAATTTATGCTCAAGATCAAACAATCCTTCCTTATGAAGTTTTGCCTTCAACTTCTCAAAAGCTGCCATGAGATTGCCAGCTCCATAGGGTTCAATTGAATGGATTATCAATTGATAATCTCCTCTTGGGACATAAAGACTTACTTGCGCATTAACAATACATTGATCACCATCTTTAGGTTTAAAGTTGAGGCCTAATTGCTTGCCCTTAAAAAAAGCACATCTAACTGACCCTGTGTCGTCTTTAAGGGTGAAGTACATATGCCCCGATGATGGTATAGAAAGGTTTGAAATTTCAGCAACAACTCTAACGTTTGCTAAATGTCCTTCTAATAAATTTTTTGCAATATTATTTAGTTGACCTACTGAGAGTAATTCATCATTATTTGCGAATTCAGTCATAGAGGTATTCTAAGATGTTTACGTATTTAAGGAACCCCTTTATAGCCCTATTATTAGGAGGTTTTTTTATTGGGTTAGCAGCAATCTTTTTTAGATTATCAGAAATGTCTCCAGTTTGGGCTGTCTTTTATAGAATGCTTTTTGCCCTGCCATTTATATACTTTCTTTGCATATTTAGTTCTTCAAATATACCAAGTCTACAATTAAAAAATCGACGAAGTTACTGGATTAGTCTTATTGCTGCATTGGCCTTTACTTTTGATTTGATTGGCTGGCATTGGGGTTTAAAATTAACTTCAATTTCAAATGCGACTATAATTGTTAACACAGCTCCGATTTGGGTTGCTTGTTATGGAATTTTAGTCCTCAAGGAACCCTGGAAAATCTCTTTTTTAATTCCAATTTTTTTAACTTACTTTGGTATTACGGGACTAGTAACCTCATTTAAAGATTTTTCTTTGGTTGCTAATCTTGGAGATATACTCTCATTTCTAGCTTCTCTCTTGTATGCAATATATTTAGTTTGTTTGTCTCGCCTAGGTGAAGAACATCCCTTTAAAGTAATTTTCTATACCACCTTTTTTTGTTGTCTGCTGTCATTCCCCTTTGCTTTATTTGAAAGTTCCAGCTTTCTTCCAAAAACACCAACCCATTTTATTTATTTAATTTCATTAGGAGTCATCAGCCAATTTCTTGGCCAAACTCTTATCACCTATGGTATGCCAAGGATTAAATTATCTCTTGGATCAATGGGTCTTTTAATGCAACCCTTAACAGCAACAATTTTTGGAGCCTGGGTTTTTTCAGAATACCTTACTCAAATTCAAGTTTTGTTCGCTGGTATTTCCTTGTGGGGAATTTATCTAGTGAGAGTAGTGGCTCATAAAAATTAGCTTTATAATTTTTTAATGTACAAGTCTAAAGCACAAGAATTAAGCTATTTATCAAGACAGTTTGCAGTAGGAAAAAATAAAGATGCTTGGTTAGATTTATTTGCAGAAGATGCTGTCGTCCAAGACCCCATTGGAATTAGTCCTTTAGATGAGAGTGGCAATGGCCATAAAGGCAAAAAAGCAATAGCAGCTTTTTATGATAAGACGATTGCTGATTCAAACATCACTTTTGATATTATTGAATCTATTCCTTGTGGAGAGGAATGTGCTAATTTTGTTGAAATTTCTAACAACATAAATGGAGCTCTTCTAACCACAAAAATGATAGTAATATATCGTGTTAATTCTGATGATAAAATAGTATCATTACGTGCTTTCTGGGAATACAAAGAACTAGAAAGTCAGCTTGCAAAGCTTTTAAGCGTGGGTGATTAGCTCAGTTGGGAGAGCATCTCGTTTACACCGAGAGGGTCGGCAGTTCGAGCCTGTCATCACCCACCATTTTCATTCAAATTAACTCTCCCTTGCCATTAAAAACCTTGCAGAAAATTCTCAAAAGGATATGATTGCGAAGTTAATTACGGACCGGTAGTTCAGTCTGGTTAGAATGCCTGCCTGTCACGCAGGAGGTCGCGGGTTCGAGTCCCGTCCGGTCCGCCATTATCATGTTATATTTTTTTATTAATCTAATACTCAGCATTCAATTAGGGGTAATTTTTTATCAGGCAACATTGTTTACCTTTCACCTCAGAAATCATAAAAGCATAGTTGATCCGAGTGCCTATTCAAAAAGATCATTTACGATCTTTTTTTGCTATTTACTTTTACTAAATTTTTTATTGTTTCTAATTTCTTTCTTTGAGTCAGCTGAGTTGTTTTATTACTTCGGTCTAATTGGGCTTTTTCATTCTATTGCTGGTTTACTATTAATTCCCGTGATGTCTTTTTTTTCTAATAGGGCAATGACAAAAGCATTTTCAATATCCCATGCTTTCAGTCTCTATATAATGATTTTCCTTGGTATTTCTTCAATCGTAGGGATATACCAATTGCTCTTAGATGCATAAGAAAACGTCGCTTCCAAAAAAAATATGTTTCCACTGTGGATTAGAATTCAGTTGGCGAAAAAAATGGATTAGAGATTGGGAGCAGGTAAAGTATTGTGGTGAGAAATGTAGAAGGAATAAACTTAGAATCCTAACTATTGCATTCATATTTTTTTTGACACAACCAAGCCTCTTTTCTTCAGAGAGGGATGAATCTGATATTATTTTTCCAAAGTTACAAACTAACATAGCTACAAAGATTATTTGTGAGGACATACCTCCCCATAAACATTTTTTTAACTCAGCAATATATCTTCTAGAAGGGAGAATATTTTTAACACTTGGTGAACAAACAATTGTTAAAGATTCAGGTGATAGTTGGATAGAACCTCGAAATGTTTTGCATTCAGGAGTTATCGATAGATCTTTTTCATCCTGCGCAAAAATATTTGCAGTTTATCACCACGAAGTTGGGCAACCAATTTCCTACAATGATTAACTTGAAGAAATAAAATCTGACTATATATCTAAAAAGTAAATTTAAGGGAACTATAGATTTATGAAAAAAAAGACTTTTAAAACCGAAACCAAGCAGCTTCTTAAACTAATGATCCATTCGCTATATTCGAATAGGGAAATTTTCATAAGGGAGTTAGTATCCAATGCATCGGATGCTCTAGATAAGCTTAGATTTGCTGCAATTCAAAACAAAGATCTTCAAAGAGCAAAAGCAGACCTTAAGATTATCGTAAAAGTTAATCCTAAAACTAATCAGATCATAGTTACCGATAACGGTATTGGCATGTCAGAGAATGATGTAGTAGAAAATATTGGTACTATTGCAAGATCTGGAACTGCAAATTTTTTAGAGAATATAACAGGAGATAAAAAGAAGGACGCCCAGTTAATTGGACAGTTTGGAGTAGGCTTTTATTCCACATTCATGGTTGCTAGTAAAGTGACTATTTTAACTAAAGCAGCTAATAGCAATGAAGATGCTGTTCAATGGCAAAGTGATGGGAGTGAATCCTACACCCTAAAAACCGTAAATAAAGATAACACAGGCACAGAAATTATTATTGATTTAAATGAGGATGCTAAGGAATTTGCAGAAAAACATAGGGTTATGCATTTGCTTAAAAAATACTCTCAGTACATAAATTTTCCTCTTTTTCTGGAAGACAGCGATGGTAACCAGCAGCTAATAAATGACTCTGAAGCCATTTGGTTGAAATCTAAAAAAAGTGTAAAAGATGAAGATTATAAAGAATTTTATAAGTATCTTTCCTTTGATCATAATGAGCCTTTAACTTGGATTCATAACAAAGTAGAGGGGGCCAATGAATACTCAAGCCTGCTTTTTATTCCAAAGAAATCACCATTCGATCTTTGGAATAGAGAAGCTCCAAAGGGGTTAAAGTTATTTATCCAACGTGTCTTTATCATGGACGATGCATCGCATTTTCTTCCTCTGTATCTTCGTTTCGTTAAGGGAATAATAGATTCTAATGATTTACCTTTAAACGTTTCTCGAGAAATACTGCAAGACCATCCTCTTGTTGATACCATCAAAAAATCTCTTACCAAAAGGATCATAGACGCTCTTAGGAAAATGCAACAAGAGAATCGAGAAAAATACTTAGAATTTTGGAAAGAGTTTGGGCTTGTCTTAAAAGAAGGTCCTGCAGAATCTTTTGAAGATAAGGATAAAATAGCAGAGCTATTCCTTTTTAATACCTCTAAAGATCTTACAAAATTAGTATCTTTGGACGAATACTTAGATCGAATGCCTGCTGAGCAAGAAAAAATATTTTATGCTATTGGAGAGTCATTAGAAGCAGTTTCAAAATCTCCACATATTGAAAAATTAATTGACTCAGGTACAGAGGTGCTTTTGTTAACTGATAGAATCGATGAATGGTTAATGACCTCTTTGTTTAATTACAAAAATAAAGAGTTTGCAGATGTAGCCAAAGAGTCTATTCCTGATGAGGATATCAAAGTCAGCAAAGAAGATTCAGAACTTCTAGATAAATTACAAAAATCACTCAAAGAAAAGGTAGAAAAAGTAATTACAAGCTCTCGGCTTACAAAATCTGCAGTTTGTCTTGTCAGATCAAAACATGAACCTGGAATTCAAATGCGCAGAATTTTAGAAGCTGCCGGTCAAACTCTCCCCGAAAGTAAACCAACTCTGGAGGTAAATGTTAGACATAATCTTATTAAGAAGTTATCAAAGCTTGATAACAAAGAATTTAACCAATATGCAAAATTCCTTTTTGATTATGCGGTGATTGCAGAAGGAGGCAATCCAACCGACCCTGCATCCTTCTTGAGACAACTGGATAAATTTTTAAGTTGATTACAAAACCAATCGTAGCAGTTTTAGGAGGAGGGAGTTTTGGAACTGTCATTTCTAATTTAGCTGCTTCAAATGGTTACGAGGTAAAGCTTTGGGTAAGAGATGCTGAGCAGGCATTAAGAATTAATGCAGAGGGTGCGAACAGTGATTACCATCCAGAATTAAAATTATCGTCAAATATTACTGCAACAGATTCTCTTGAAGTTTGCATCAAAGGAGCCACTCTGGTATTTGTCGTCACCCCAAGCATTGTGTTTGAAAATGTCATTCAAAGATTAACAGCATTAGTGACTTCAGACATGGTTATCATCTCATGCACCAAGGCGATTGCTTCTAATCCAACCAGAACCCTTTCAGAAATCATGCAAATATATTTAGGTAACAGGGTGAAAGGCTTTGGAGTGCTAAGCGGTCCTAATCTTGCTAAAGAAATAGCAGATAATAAGATTGCTGGAACCGTCATAGCTTCCAATGATAAAGAAGTTAGTGAATTGGTCTCTCAAGTTATCTCTTCTCACTCCTTTAAGGTTTACTCCTCATCAGACATGAAAGGGATCGAATATGCCGGTGCCTTAAAAAATATATATGCTATATGTTGTGGGATAGCAGAAGCTCAAGACTTAGGAGAAAATGCATTGGGTCTAATTCTTACAAGATCTATGGCTGAAATGAGTGATTTTGCAGTTCATCAGGGAGCTAATCCTCTAACATTTTTGGGGCTTGCAGGCATGGGAGATTTGGTTGCTACCTGTACTTCTCGATTATCTAGGAATTTTTCTTTAGGTTTTTACCTTGGACAAGGTTTTTCACTGGATGAAGCGAAAGCAAAAGTTGGCCAAGTAGCAGAGGGACTGAGGACTCTTTCTGTTATTCATGATGAATTGCCTAACTTGAAAGTAGAAATGCCTCTACTTGTATCCCTTTATCAAATCATATATGAGGAAAAAAAACCCACATTCCTCATTGAAAATCTTATCAATCATGTAAATAATGTAGATGTGGAGTTTAAATTAGACTATGGCAAAAATTAACAAAGACGAAGTGATGAATTCTAGTAAATGGTTAAGGCTATTCTTTATGGCAATATATGTTGGCATCGTAAATTTTATTGTATTACCTTTGATTATTTTTATTGTCTTGATCCAATTCTTATTTTATCTTTTTGCAGGAAGACATAGTGTTCAGCTTGAAACTGTAAGTGATTGGCTCATTAATTTTTTAGGAGAATGCCTTATTTATCTAACTTTCAAGACAGAACAAAGACCTTTTCCGTTTAATCCAAACAAGGATTCAAGCTTTGAGGAAAATATTGTTGAAGCAGGGGACGACACAGAATAAATTTTCAATGATTTTTCTATCTGAAGGATCTAGAACTTGAATTAAAAATTAATTTGGAAGCAAAGAGAGAAACTCTGCTCTTGTTGTTGCATTAGATCTAAATACACCCAGCATTGCTGAGGTTTTCATAACTGAATTTTGTTTTTGTACCCCTCTCATAATCATACACATATGTTGAGCTTCAATAACTACAGCACATCCTTTACAACCCGTTACTTCTTGAATAGCAGAAGCAATCTCATGAGTTAATCGTTCTTGGATTTGCAGCCTTCTTGAAAACATATCCACAATTCTAGCTATTTTAGATAATCCTAAAACTTTACCATTAGGAATATAGGCAACATGACATCTACCATTGAACGGAAGCATGTGATGTTCGCAGAGGGAATAAAACTCTATATCTCTTACTAAAACCATATCCTCCGCCTGGGATACAAAGAGCGCCTCGTTTACAACCTTTTCCAGAGAAAGTTTATATCCATGATTTAGGAATTTAAAAGCAGCAGCAGCTCTTTTAGGAGTATCAATAAGACCATCCCTCTTAAGGTCTTCGCCAATATCTTTAATCAATGTTTTATAAGATTCTATGGATTCTTCAGAAGGAGTAACAAGATCGTCGAAATCATCGGCATTTTCAAAGTTTTTAATTAAATCATTCATTAGTAATATTCCTTAAATGGTGCTTCAGAGAGAATGGACATCCTTTTTTCATTTACCCTATCAAATATTGCTTCCCTAGTAAATTCAAGGTCTGTAATCCCTTCAGTTACTTTTTCTCCAAATATGTACCTTGAAGTGGGAGAAGCGTTCAGCACTTCTGTTTTGAAGAGCTCTCTTTTTGATTGAACTTGTTCATTTAATTTTTGCCATCTTAGGAGCATCTCCTTACCATGTTTATGTTCCAGCATACCAAGTGCTTGAGAATGTGAGGTCAAGAGTGCGCTTGCATTATTGCCTCCAAATCCTTTTGAATTCAATACAACAAAATTTTTGTCAAAACAGGGCATATCCTCAATCAAAAAATTAAGATTTTCTGTGAACACATCTGTTGCGGTTTCTTGAATTGAGGCAATTCTTGGAATTATTCCAGTCTGAAATGATCCTAAGGCAGAAATTATCTGATCTCCACCAGCGCATGCTAGAGAGTGCCCCAAGTAGGATTTTATTGCTGTGACTGGCACATTTTGCATTCCGAAAGTACCACAAAGCGAGGAAAGAATATGTGATTCAGTAACTCTATTTTGAGGAGTACCAGTTCCATGGGCATGAATAAAGACCTCTCTTAACAGAGACGAGTCCCCCATTGAAACAATATCGTTAAGACATTTACCAAATGAAATATAATTTCCTGCTCCAGGCCCAGAGATTGATTTTTTATAACCATCTGCATGAATATGTGATGATATTGCGGCCCCATATATTGGAAGCCCTAATTCAATAGCTAATTCATCACTCATTAGAATTATGAATTGGGCTGCTTCACCTAGACTCATACCAACATTCTTACCAAAAGGTCTACAAATTTTTCGATGATCTGGGTAGGCGAACTGTTCACCCAATTCTTTTTGAAGCTCTAAAGTATTGTCATCCTCTGCAAGCCCTTTTGTTGCAGCAAATGCTTCATAGACCTCTGGGACAATTCCAGATTCTGCAGCTCCCACAAAACAAATATCAGATTGATTATGTTTAATTAATTCTATACCCAGTCTTAAATTGTAATGAAAAGTTGCACAGGCACCCATATGATTACCGGTAACACCCATGGAGCCTAAAACATAGGAATGCGCAAAGTCAGCGCTCATCTCCCCGAGTGACATAGCAAGATGTTTGCTAGTGGCTCGGCTCCCAGAGAGATTTGCTTGAAACATACCGCCCATACCAAACTTATCACCCTGAGCAATTGCACAACCTGAAATACAGCTAATTCTCTCCAGTGAAATTTTTTTGATAATAGATTCCCAGGGAATTCCAAGATTTTTGACCGCATCCGACGCTGCGAATATTGTCATAGCAAGGGCTCTAGGATGTTGTCGGGCATTATATGTTAGTGCAGGATTGAATCCTGATGGAAGTTGACCGCCGGCTCTTGTAGGTAGCTTTGGGTCTCTGTAACAATGTTTCACAAAAAAATCTTCATCAATGGTCCGGATCAGACTTTTAGATAGTAGATATTGTTTGTCGGTGGAGTTGCAAAGTACACCCAACGATTGAAGGACTTCGCTCTGTAAGTTTTCAGAAAGAGAATCAAAAACCATGCGTTTGTGAGCTAAGTCAAATACACTTCTTCCGGCAGCATTGATTCCTCCATACGAGACAATTACAGGTAACTTCATCGTGTTTGAGCTGATTGAAGGGTTTGCAAGATAAGAGTATTGATGGTCATAGGTCCAACCCCTCCAGGAACTGGAGTGTAAGCAGAAGCAACACTCTCAATGCCTTCCAATTCAACATCACCGCATTTTTTAGAAGGATGGTACCCTGCGTCAACAATAACCGCACCTTTTTTGATCCAGTCTAATTTTATTAATTTTGGTACGCCAACTGCGCCAACCACTAAATCTGCTGACTTGACTAAAGATATCAGATTTTTGGTTTTAGAGTGTGCAATGGTAACTGTCGCATTTTGATTGAGAAGCATTTGAGCCATAGGTTTACCTAGTATTGGGCTCCTACCTACCACAAGTGCGTTCATGCCGCATACATCAATTTGATACTCTGAAAGCAAACGCATAATTCCCTGAGGAGTGCAAGACCCAAATGCAGATGCCCCCATCGACATAAGTCCGAATCCCAAAGAGGTGACACCATCAACATCTTTATTTATATCTATGCTATCGAAAGCAGCCCTTTCATTAATTTGTTTTGGAACAGGATGTTGCAATAATATTCCGTGCACATTTTTATCGTTATTTAATTTATAGATTGTTTGTACTAATTGTTGGGTTGTTGTGTCGGAGGGTAGGGTGATTGCTTTAGAAAGCATGCCCACTCGTTCACAAGTATTTTGCTTCATTTTGACATAAGTCGCAGAGGCAGGATCTTCGCCAACAAGAATAGTTGCTAAACATGGAGTAATACCTCTTTTTTTTAATTCAGAGACCTCTGATTTAATGAAATCTTCTGATTTACTAGCAACTTTTTTTCCATCAAGAACTAGGCAATTCATGTGAGGTATTTTGTCACCATCTATTATTAATGCAATGGTGATTGATTATTTAAGATATAAACTTTATCATCACTTTCTCTCGGGGTATGGCGCAGTCTGGTAGCGCACTCGCTTTGGGAGCGAGTGGTCGTAAGTTCGAATCTTACTACCCCGACCAGTGCGCCTGTAGCTCAGCTGGATAGAGCAACTGCCTTCTAAGCAGTGGGTCAGGAGTTCGAATCTCTTCAGGCGCGCCATTTTATTTCATATGAAAAAAGAACAATTCTCTGTAGCTGCGTTTTATAACTTTGTAACCATAGAAAAACCTGAGGAATTTCAAGCGGAGGCATACTCTTTTTTACACAAACAACTGATTAAAGGAACCTTGCTCATAGCCTCCGAAGGACTTAATGGAACCCTATCAGGCGCTCAAAAGAGTATTGAAAATTTGAAAGATTTTTTAATTTCCAGAGACCTTTTTAGTGCCGCCAATTTCAAGCTTTCGTTTAGCAAGTTTTCACCTTTTCCAAGATTAAAAGTGAAATTAAAAAAAGAGATCGTGACGATTGGTGATCCCTCCATTGATCCTAGAATGAAAGTTGGTAAATATATTGCTCCAGAAGCTTGGAATGAGTTTATTTCTGAGGAGAATGTCCTAGTCTTAGATACTAGGAATACGTATGAGGTTTCTATTGGAACTTTTCCAGGTGCAGTTCAGCCAAACACGACTAACTTTAGAGAGTTTCCTGAATGGGTAAACAGTCTTGAGGAATCTGTCTCTAAGGATCAAAAAATTGCTATGTTTTGTACAGGAGGAATTAGATGTGAAAAGGCAAGTTCATTAATGATTGAAAAAGGTTTTAACAATGTTTTTCACCTCCAGGGAGGAATTCTAAATTATTTAGAAAAAATTAATCCAAAAGACTCCCTGTGGAAGGGAGAATGCTTTGTTTTTGATGACAGAGTAGCGCTTGATTCTAAGTTGGAAAAAGGTTCCTATGACTTATGTCATGGTTGCAGAATGCCGATTACTAAACATGATAAAAATTCAAAGGAGTATGTAAGAGGCGTGAGCTGCCCCTATTGTTTTTCAAGTAAAACCAAAGAACAGAAAAAAAGATACGCTGACCGACAAATGCAAGTTGATTTAGCTAAAAAAAGAAATCAAAAGCATATTGGTTCCAAGGATGAAGTTCGAAAAAAGTGAATTTACCCATCCTGTTTTCATTTAGGAGATGTCCCTACGCTATGCGTGCTCGCATGGCCCTTATTTTGGCTGGTATTCAGTGTGAGATCAGAGAAGTTTCCTTGAAAAATAAACCCCAAGCCATGCTCGTACTTTCGCCCAAAGGCACAGTTCCTGTCCTGCTAGTTGATCAACAAGTAATTGATGAGAGTATTGAAATAATTCGATGGGCTTTTGCTCGTAACGACTCATTGATCAAAAAATTGACATCTCATGAAATGCAATTTACACATGAAATGATTGAGGTGTTTGACGGTCAATTTAAATTCCATTTAGACCGTTACAAATATTTCGAGCGGTTCGATTCTGATTTTCTATTTCATCGAGAGGAGTGCACCAAGATACTAGCTAAATTGGAATCAAAAATATCAGAAAAACAATGGATTTTTTCTGAGCAATTAAGCTTGCTTGATATCGCAGTGCTCCCCTTTATCCGTCAGTTTAAGATCGCAGACCCTGATTTCTTTTTCTCACAGCCTCATAAAAAAACAATTAGGCTGCTTAAGACTTTTGAAACATCAAGAATATTTACTCAGGTGATGCAAAAATACGAACTTTGGAATCCCGATGATGCTTTTCAAGTATTTTTACTTACTAAAGACCAATAGTTTCATAAGAAATTGCAATTTTATCTAGCGCCGTTTTAAAGGCTGCAGTTCTTAAATCTGGGATATTGTTTTCTATCATTGCATCTCTCACTTTTCTATAAGCGTCACAGATCATATCATCAAGGCCTGAGCGAATGAGATCAATCTCTTCAACTCCGTTGGTAAATTTATCCTTAAATTTATCGGGCATTGATTTACCTGTCATGGTTTCTAGAGCATCAATCAATGTTTTCATCTGTTCAAAATTTCTTCTTTTTTCGAGTCTGCCAAATCTAATATGTTGCAAGTTTCTTACCCATTCAAAGTAGCTCACTATAACCCCACCTGAGTTTGCCAAAATATCTGGAATAATAACAATTCCCATATCGTTGAGAATTTGATCGGCCTCATAGCTAATAGGTCCGTTTGCAGCTTCTACTATTAAGTTAGATTTAATCGATTTAGCATTAGCTAGGTTAATTACATTTTCTACAGCAGCAGGGATTAAAATATCGTACTTTTCGGTTAATAGTGAAGACGAATTCTCAACAAATTTACCTTCCTCGCAACCCGCAAAAGTACCATTTTTAGTAAGGTACTCTTTTGCTCTCTCTACGTCGATTCCATCCGTATTAAGCAGAGCTCCTTGATGTTCCATAATACTGATGATCTTGCAACCGTCTTCTTTTGCCAAGAATTTTGCTGCATGATAGCCAACGTTTCCAAATCCTTGAATACCAATTTTTTTACCTTCTAGACCGCCCTTAAATTTTGCTTTTTTAATATCGTCTTCATGACGAAAGAACTCACGAATTATGAATTGAATTCCTCTGCCTGTTGCCTCTACTCTTCCTGCTATACCTCCTTTACCAAGCGGTTTACCAGTCACGCATGCTTTTCCGTTAATATCAGCAGGATTCATGATGCGATACTCATCTGCAATCCATGCCATCTCTCGAGTGCCTGTGCCCATATCTGGAGCAGGTACGTTTCTAGCGGGATCGATCATGTCTCTTTTGATCAGCTCTTGGGCAAACCTTCTGGTAATTTTCTCTAATTCATTAACTTCCCACTCATGAGGATTTATTCTTAAAGCACCTTTCGACCCTCCATATGGGACTTCCACAATGGCATTTTTGTAGGTCATTAAAGCAGCCAGGCCTTCCACCTCTGCTAAGTTTGCTTCCGGACTGTATCTAATACCGCCTTTAACCGGTTCAAAGTGTTCAGAGTGCACGCAACGCCATCCCTGAAAAGTATGGACTTTACCTCTTAATTTCACTCCAAAATTGACTGAGTAAGTGGCATTTGGACTTTTAATACGGTAAGCAAGATCTTCACCAATATTGGTATAAGCTAATGCTTTATCTACCAATTTATTTGTAGATTCTAGCAACGACTGATCTGACATCGATCCCCCTCAATTAATAGTGTAGATTATAGTATTTTTCTCTTATAATAGTGCCTTTTTTATGGCGGGCGTAGCTCAGTTGGTCAGAGCGCTGGATTGTGGCTCCGGAGGTCGTGGGTTCGAAACCCATCGTTCGCCCCATCGATACACAGGACTAATTTAAATGCCCAGTAAACTAACAAAACTCAAGGCTCTCGAAAGAAAACTTACCGTAACCATTCCCTCTGAACAGTATTTAGGTAAGTTTAATCAAAAAATTAAAAAAGTAGGTAGTCATGCAAAATTGGATGGATTTAGGAAAGGAAAAGTTCCTACCGATGTTTTAAAACAAAGGTACGGAGATTCCGTCCATTTTGAAGTTTTAAATGAATTGATCCAAGAATCTTACCCTAAAGAACTTGATGCGAACAAAATCAAACCAGCTAGCCACCCAAAAATTCAAATAGAAAGCGAAGATAGTCGTAAAGCCATAATTTACACAGCAGTATTTGAAGTTTTTCCTGAAATTAAACCAAAATTTACACGTTGGAGCTCCTACGACAAGACATCTATTGAGTTTGACGATCAAGATATTAAAGATGCTTCAAAGGATATTCAGAGCAGGTATTGTCATTGGCATGAAACCTCCAGATCAGCCCAAGATGGCGATAGGTTAGATATTGATTTTGAAGGGACCATAGCCGGAGAAGCATTTGAGGGAAACAATGCCAAAAATTTTCAATTAGAGCTTGGCTCAAAATCTATGATTCCAGGGTTTGAGGAGCAGCTTGTTGGCCACAATACCAATGATGAATTTTCAATTACTTGTTCGTTCCCTGAGAGCTACTTCAAAACCGATCTCGCTGGGAAAGAAGTAGTTTTCAAAATCAAGTTAAACAAGATTGAAGAAAAGCATCTTGCAAAACTTGATAAAGAACTTTTCGAAGCTCTGGGTATGGAGGCAGCTACCGAAGAGGAGTATCTAGTTGAACTTAGAAAACGAATGAGCCAAGAAGTAGCTCTCCAGGAAGATTCCCTTACCAAGGAATCAATCTATGAGTTGCTTCTTAAAACCAACTCCTTTGATGCTCCCCATGCTATCGTGCAAGAGCAGGCAGCGCTAATGAGAAAAGATTCTCTTATGAGAATTGGTAAGAGCGTTGAAGATGCCGACGATACTCTTTTTCCCTTGGATACGTTTCTGAAAGACGCTGAAAAAAGAGTCAAACTCGATCTTTTATTTAGTGAACTTGTAAAACACTTTGAAATCAGTGTATCTAAAGAAGATATCAATGCTTACACTGAAGAAGAAGCTAGCAAATATAAAGATCCAACCCAATTCAAAGAATGGGTCAAGACTAATCCAAGGTTTACTGAAAACTATAGAATGATCATTCTTGAAAAAAAATTGATTGAAAAATTAGAAAAAGTACTTAAATCTAAAGATAAGAGAATAAAATTTAAGGAACTAGCTAATAAAACATGAAAAATACACAAACTTATAATTCAGCATTGATACCTATGGTGGTTGAGCAAACCTCCAGAGGGGAGAGAGCCTTCGACATTTATTCTCGACTTCTTAAGGAGAGAATTATCTTCTTAAGCGGCCCTATTGATGATTATATCTCGAATCTAGTGGTTGCTCAGTTGCTTTTCTTAGAGAGCGAGAATCCAGATAAAGATATTAGTCTTTATATTAATTCACCCGGTGGAGTCATATCCTCTGGACTTGCTATCTACGACACCATGCAATTTATTTCTCCGGATGTCTCTACCTTGTGCATCGGTCAAGCTGCCAGCATGGGCGCACTTTTAATGGCTGGTGGTGCAAAAGGAAAAAGATTTGCATTGCCCAATTCAAGGATCATGATTCATCAGCCATTAGGTGGCTATCAAGGTCAAGCATCCGATATCGAAATTCATGCGAAAGAAATTTTATACATGAAAAATAAAGTGAATGAAATTTTGGCAAAACATACGGGTAAAACACTCAAAAAAATTGAACAAGATACGGATCGCGATAATTTCTTAAATGCAGTGGATGCAAAAAACTATGGTTTAATCGACGAAATTCTTGAGGAAAGAGGAGCAAATGGAAAGTAGTGACAATAATAGTTTGACCTGTTCTTTTTGTGGTAAAAATCAAGAAGATGTCAAAAAGCTAATCGCAGGACCCAGTGTTTATATTTGTGATGAATGCGTTGATCTTTGTATAGACATTATCGATGAGGAAGTCAAATCTGAGGATGATGAATCTTCCCTTAAAAATCTGCCATCACCATTAGAGATTTTTAATGAGTTAGAAGAATACGTTATCGGCCAAGACAATGCCAAAAAAGTCCTTGCTGTTGCGGTCTACAATCACTACAAAAGACTTAGATCGGCTAACAAAAAAGATGTCGTAGAGTTACAGAAGAGTAACGTCCTCTTGCTTGGACCTACAGGGAGTGGAAAAACTCTGCTCGCTCAGACGTTAGCTAGAATTCTAAACGTTCCGTTTACTATTGCTGACGCGACCACCCTTACTGAAGCAGGTTACGTTGGAGAGGATGTAGAAAATATTATCCAAAAATTGCTGCAGAAGTGTGATTACGATCCAGAGAAAGCAAAATTGGGAATTGTGTATATTGATGAGATTGACAAAATTGCCAGAAAATCAGATAACCCCTCTATTACTCGTGATGTATCAGGTGAAGGTGTTCAACAAGCACTCCTTAAGCTAATCGAGGGCACGATTGCCTCTATTCCTCCCCAAGGAGGCAGAAAACATCCACAACAAGAATTTATTCAAATTGATACTTCCAATATTCTATTTATTTGCGGAGGAGCTTTTTCTGGAATAGAAGAAATTATTAAGCGCAGAACGGACAAATCAGGAATCGGCTTTGGCGCAGATGTAAAAGACACCAAATCCAGTAAATCGGATATTGTGGATAAATTAGAACCCGAAGATTTGATTAAGTTTGGTTTGATACCGGAATTTGTGGGAAGGTTACCTGTCATTTCAAATCTGCACGAACTGGATGAAGCAGCGCTTGTAAAAATTCTTAAAGAACCCAAGAATGCCCTTGTTGAACAATACAAATATCTTTTTAATTTGGATAATGTAACCATAGATTTTAGGGATGAAGCCTTGGTGGAGATTGCTAAGCAAGCTATGGCAAGAAAGACCGGAGCGCGCGGGTTAAGATCTATTATGGAAAATATACTCATGGACACCATGTTTGAACTTCCCAATCAAGACCTTGAAAAAGTCATCATTGATGAAAACTGTGTCAAACATGCTACCGATCCTATTAAAGTTTATAAATCTAGAAAGAAAAAAACTTCCTCAGCTAGTTGATATTTTTGATATTCACCCCATCATACTTGTATGGCGATATTAAAATTTAATCATCCAGTGATTCCACTGAGAGATCTTGTCGTATTTCCTGGCGGTGTCACAACTTTGTTTGTTGGTAGATCAAAGTCTGTCAAGGCTCTTACCGAAGCTATGGGAGTAGATAAAAAAATTGTCTTACTCACGCAACAAGACCCCTCAGAAGATGATCCAAAACTTAAAAATCTTAATAAGATAGGGACCCTGGCATCAATATTGCAATTGATTAAGCTTCCCGATGGGAATGTTAAAGTTCTTGTGGAAGGCATTCAGCGAATCAAGGTCTTGGGGGAAGTTGAATCCTCTGAGTATCTAAAAGTTCAATGCGAAGTAGTTGAAGATCATGAGCTGGAAGCTAAGGATGCTGCCAATTTAGGAAATTTTATTAAGGCTAAATTTTCCGATTACATAAAACTTACCAAAAAAGTTGCACCAGAAGTTCTTGCAACTATTGATGCCATCGATGAAACCTCGAGGGTTATAGATGCTATTGCTTCCCATCTCCCAATTAAAATTGAAAAAGCTCAGGAAATTCTCGATACCCAAGACATTCAACTGAGAGCAGATCTTTTGATTGGGTTGCTTGAATCTCAGATAGACGCCATAGATGTCGATCGCAAGATTCGCGACAGAGTGAAAAAGCAAATGGAAAAATCACAACGCGAGTATTACCTGAATGAGCAAATTAAAGCAGCTCAACAAGAGCTGGGTAAAATTACTGACGAGGGCGATGAATTAGCTGAGCTTGAAAAACAAATTAAAAAATCTGGAATGAGCAAAGAAGCTCTTAAGAAAGCCGATAACGAACTCTCCAAGTTTAAATTGATGTCGCCAATGTCTGCCGAGGCCTCCGTTATCCGCTCTTACCTGGATTGGTTAGTCTCTGCCCCTTGGAAGAAGAGTTCTAAAATCAAGAACAATCTTCCGGAAGCCTCAAGAATATTGGATGAAGATCATTATGGTTTAGAGGAAGTCAAAGAGAGAATTCTTGAGTACCTAGCAGTCCAACAAAGGGTAAAAAAACTTAAAGCTCCCGTCTTGTGTTTAGTGGGCCCTCCTGGAGTAGGTAAGACATCATTAGGACAATCCATTGCTAGAGCGACCAACAGAGAATTTGTTCGCATGTCCTTGGGTGGAGTGAGGGATGAGGCAGAGATCAGAGGACACAGAAGAACTTACATAGGTTCGATGCCTGGAAAGATCATTCAAAAACTCTCTAAGGTTGGCGTTAAGAACCCGCTTTTCTTGCTGGATGAGATAGATAAGATGGGCATGGACTACCGAGGCGACCCTGCATCTGCTTTACTTGAAGTGTTAGATCCAGAACAAAACAGTACATTTTCAGATCATTACTTGGAAGTAGATTTTGATCTTTCGGAAGTGATGTTTATTTGCACTGCAAACAGTCTAAATATTCCAAACCCACTATTGGATCGCATGGAATTAATAAGAATTCCAGGATATATCGAAGATGAAAAGTTAAATATTGCTAAGGAGTATCTTTTACCCAAGCAATTAGAGAGGAATGGTTTGCAAGCAACAGAAGTTGCCATAAGCGATTCTACTATTTTAGATTTAATCAGACATTACACTCGCGAAGCAGGCGTTAGGGGTTTAGAGCGGCAAATTGCAAAGATCTTACGCAAAGTTGTGAAAGAAAGAATCATGGCAGAAAGTAAATCCAAAGATGTTAAAACCACCAAAGTTACCACCAAAAACCTTGAGCACTTTTCCGGAGTTAGAAAATTTAGGTACGGTATCGCCGATCAAGAAAATATTGTTGGCAAAGTCTCGGGCTTAGCATGGACCGAAGTTGGCGGGGAGATGCTTACCATAGAGGCTTCCTATGTTCCTGGAAAGGGCAACATTATCAAAACGGGTTCACTGGGTGAGGTCATGCAGGAATCTATCCAGGCTGCTCTGACCGTGGTTAGATCTCGTTCCCAAAATCTTGGCATCGATCAGTCCTTTCATGAAAAGTTTGATGTTCACATTCACGTCCCTGAAGGTGCAACTCCTAAAGATGGTCCTAGCGCGGGAATTGGTATGTCTACAGCGCTTATTTCTCTTTTCACTGGCATCCCAGTTAGGGCTGATACCGCCATGACTGGGGAGATAACTCTGCACGGGCAGGTGCTTAAAATTGGAGGGTTAAAAGAAAAGCTTCTTGCAGCTAAGCGTGCTGGTATTCAGAGAGTGATCATTCCTTTTGACAATAAAGATGAACTCAAAGAGATTCCTAAAAAGATTACCCAGTCCCTTAAAATCATTCCAGTCAAATGGGTGGATGAAGTCATTTCAGAAGCCCTGACCGATGAGCCTGTTCCGCTTAAGATTAAAAAAAATAAGTCTCTTAAAGTTCAGGCACAAAAAAATCCAGTCAGAGCCTCAAAACCCAAAACGCATTAAAACGTCTTCAATGCTTGACTTTTGTGCTGCTATCGACTTTCATAGCTATATCTATTTCTATTTTTGAGAGGAGAAACACATGAATAAATCTGATTTAGTAGATGCAGTAGCTTCAGCTGCTGATCTTTCAAAAGCTTCAGCTGGTAGAGCGGTTGATGCAGTTTTTAATTCCATTGGCGGCGCCTTAGGAAAAGGGGATACTGTTTCACTTGTTGGTTTTGGAACATTTTCTGTTCGAAAAAGAGCAGCTAGAACCGGTAGAAATCCACAAACAGGAGCGACGATTCAAATTAAAGCTTCTAAAGTTCCAGGTTTCAAAGCAGGTAAAGGTCTTAAAGATAAAGTTAGATAATAGTTTTAACTTGATAAAAAAGGGGTGCAATTGCATCCCTTTTTTTTTATCATGCTCCTTCTGAATAAGGATTAACATTATGCTTGAGTCTGTAAGAAATCTCCTCTCTGGGAAAACGCTTTTTATTTTGGTTACGTTTTTAGCAATACCCTTCGTATTTTTTGGTTCTACATCCTTTGGCACTGTATTTTCAAGCTTCGGAACTGTGAACGGAGAAACTGTTTCACAAACCGACGTTAACTTGGCAGCTTCCAATGTTACCCAAAGATACCAATCGATCTTTGGGGATGAATTTTCTATTGATCTTATAGGGGAGGAGCAGTATGCAGAATCTGTTAGACAGGAAATTATTAACCAAAAATTATTACTCTCAGCCGCACGAGCTGCCGATTTAATCGCATCCGAAAAGCAAGCCAAAAAAGAAATTATTCAGATTGAGAATTTTCAGACCGATGGCCAATTTGATGAAGGTTTATTCCAAAGCGTGGTGAGAGCCAATGGCTTTACGCCTGATGATTATATTAACCTTGTGCAACAAACCATCAGTATGGATTTTTTTATTCAAGGTTTAACCAATAGTACTTATGTATCTGCTCGCGACATAGAAAAATTTATTGTTGCATTTGAAAAAACTAGAGATGTAGATTTTCAATTCATTGATTTTGGTGCTATTAAGGAAACGCAATCAATAAGCGATGAGCAGATTAAATCTTTTTATGATGCAAATCCTCTCTTATTTTTAGATAAAGAAAGACGTTCTCTTCAATTCTTGACCTTAAACTCTAAAATTTTTGCCGACGGCATCGCAGTCGATGAAACGCTCATTAAAAGCGCTTACGAAGAATACTTAGCAGAACAAAAGAGTAATGTACAAAGAAGAGCTTCTCACCTTATGGTAGATGCAGCGAATTACAACTCAAAAGATGAAGCATTAGAAAAAATTCGCTCCATAAAAGCAGAACTTGATAACGGAGCTCTTAATTTTGCAGATGCGGTGGTTAAGTTCAGCGAAGACTCAGCCACCATAAATTCAAACGGAGATCTTGGTTATTCAGCCGGATTTGCCTTCCCAGAAGAATTTGAAGCAGCTTTAGGCGAACTTTCCTTAAACAGTATCTCCAATATTATTGATCTTGAAGACACTTTACATATTTTAAAACTTACAGAGATAGTAGAGCCTGAGATTAAGTCCTACGCTGAATCTGCAGATGAATTGAAGCAAGATTATATTGCTGGTGAAGCGGCAGCAAGATTACAGAACGCAATTGCAGGTTACGAAGCAAGAATTCTTGCCGGTGAGAGCTTTGAAAGTATTTTCGCAGGTGAGAGTTTTGTGTTTCTCAATACTGTGTCTGAAGAAGAGTTGACGCAAGCTACATCCCCCAATCTTACTAAAGAAGTATTTGGCAGCAGTGCTCTCAATGCAGTAGCATTTCAAGAAGAAGGCGATGAAGTAACATTTTTTACAATTACGGAAATTATTGAACCCCAATTGCTAACCTTTGATACAGCAAAAGATTCTGCCAAGGACGAATTAATGACTTCCTTAGCGCAGAACGCATTGGCAGAAATCAATACCACAATTAAAGATCAAGGTCTCAATACCTCATCCACTGATTTTCAAACCTACAAATCGGTTACCAGATATTCTTCGCTCTTGCCAAGAGAAGTAGGTAAAGCACTTTTTCAAGCTAACCTAGAGGAATTGACCCAAGTCAGCTTGTCGAACGGAGATGTTTATTGGATAAAGGCTACCAACGAGACTTTACCAGATGAATCGCTGATCAACAGTAAGGCAGAACAATACGAGCTTATAGTTAATCAAATACAACAACAAAGATACAATATCTATTTAGATAACTTGCTTAGAAAAAATCTGAGAGTGGATCTTAAAAACATTTAATCCAAGTCTCTAAACTCCTCAAGTGACATGGCGGCGGTGTTGAAGCCTGCGTCTACATAGGTAATTTCGCCGGTTATGCCGCTAGCAAGGTTTGAGCATAAAAATGCAGCTACGTTGCCCACTTCCTCTGTTGTTACCGTTCTCCTTAAAGGTGCTCGATTGCTGTGATGAGACAACATTTTTCTAAAGTTTTTAACTCCTGAGGCTGCCAGCGTTTTAATAGGTCCTGCTGAGATAGCGTTGACTCTAATATTATCTGGTCCTAATGCTGCAGCAAGAAACCTAGTATTGGCTTCTAAACTTGCTTTCGCCAGACCCATGACATTGTAATTAGGAACTGTTTGTAGTGCTGCGTGATAGGTAAGGGTTAGCAGTGCTGAATTTTCGTTGAGCATGGGTTTGGCAGCTTGCGCAAGGGCCGTAAAGCTAAAAGAACTAATATCGTGAGCTATTTGGAAGCCTTGCCTAGTTGCTACATCTATAAAATTCCCCTCAAGCTCATTAGCGGGTGCAAATCCAATGGAATGTACGAGGCCATCAAATTTTGACCATATTTTTCCTAAAGTTTGAAAAGCGTCTTGAATACTTTGATCGCTCGAAACATCGCACTCAATTAAGATGTTATGCCCGAGCTCCTTAGCAATTTTTTCTACGTTCGTTTTTAAGCGTTCGTTTTGATACGTAAAGGCAAGTTCAGCGCCTTGTTCAGTCATTGCTTGAGCAATACCGGCGGCAATTGAATATTTGTTTGCAAGCCCTGCAATAAGAATTTTTTTACCTTTTAAAAACATGGATTCCCCTTTTTAAACGACAAGGAAAGTTTACAAGAAAGAAAAATAAAAACAATTTATTGGAAAATTATGATGAACCCCATGCACTACTTTTTATGCATCAAATAAACTTATAATTTATGTATTAAAAATACTTATTTAATGATATTAATATTGTTTGTACATCAAGAGAAAAACAAGTATATTAAAGTAAATAGGGCTAGCCCTATAGTATTGTCGTTTTTATATATAAGAAGGAGATTATCTATGAAAGATTGCTTTAAATTATCTCTTGTAGCTATCCTTTCTTTAGCGTTCACCTCGCCTGCAACTTTTGCGCA
>JAYNII010000010.1:0-43772 GCA_038108875.1 Gammaproteobacteria bacterium
CTAAACGGCTGTTGACGTTAACTTTTTCATCTTCAGTGTAGGATGTCCAATTAATCACCTCATGAACAAATCTTTTACATCCTCTGCAAACATCATCACCATAAGTCGTTGAACAGATTCCGAGGCATGGAGTAGTAGATCTAGTCTTTTTCATTAAAAATAATCATACATTAAATAAGAAAGAAGGTGAGTTTTAGTGGAGACTAATGCCAATGAGCAGTAAAATACACCCGAACGGAGTGAACCATGCTTGAAAACTATACAAAACACTGCGAACAAAGAGCTCAGGAAGGGATTCCTCCACTGCCTTTAAATGCTGAGCAAGTTGCACAATTAACCGAACTACTTAAATCTGATCATCCTGAAGCAGAACTCTTATTAGATCTCTTAGAAAACAGAGTGCCAGCGGGAGTAGATCAAGCTGCTTACGTCAAAGCAGGATTTTTAGCAGATATAACTAAAACCAAAACAACCAGCCCTTATATTACCAAACAACATGCGGTAAAGCTGCTGGGAACTATGCTAGGCGGCTATAACATTGCACCATTAATTGAATGTTTAAAAAATGACGAATTAGGAAAAGTAGCTGCGGAGGCTTTAAGCAATACGCTTCTTATCTTTGATGCTTTTAATGAAATATTTGAGCTTTCAAAAACCAATGAATACGCAAAAGAAGTAATAAATAATTGGTCAGAAGCATCATGGTTTACACAAAAAACAAAATTGCCTGAAGAAATTAAACTGACTGTATTCAAGGTGCCTGGAGAAATCAATACAGATGATCTTTCCCCAGCTCAAGATGCGTGGTCTAGGCCAGACATACCCCTGCATGCATTAGCAATACTGAAAAACCCAAGAGAAGGCCTAAACCGAAACCCGATTGAAACTATAGAAGAGCTAAAAAGTATTGGTAATCCAATAGTGTTTGTAGGAGATGTCGTAGGAACAGGTTCATCAAGAAAATCAGCTACCAATTCTCTGCTATGGCACATTGGAGAAGATATTCCAAATATTCCCAATAAAAAAGAAGGCGGTTATGTACTTGGAGGCAAGATAGCTCCCATTTTCTTTAATACTCTTGAGGATGCTGGAGCATTAGCCATTGAATGCGATGTGAGTATGCTTACTACTGGCCAAGAAATTATAATCAAACCCTTCGAAGGAAAAATAATTGATGCTTCAAATCAAACTCAATTAACAAGCTTTCAACTCAAAACTGATGTCATTTTAGATGAGGTAAGAGCTAATGGAAGAATAAACCTTATCATTGGAAGGCAGTTAACTGATAAAACCAGGACAATTCTTGGATTAGATGCTTCAGATGTTTTTGTTAGGCCTCACAATGACAAAACCAATAAAGCTGGTTTCACCCTTGCACAGAAAATAGTTGGGAAAGCTTGTGGAGTTAAAGGTGTTAGACCTGGTGATTATTGTGAACCAATGATGACTACAGTCGGATCTCAGGATACAACCGGTCCCATGACAAGAGATGAGTTAAAAGAACTTGCATGCCTGGGTTTCTCTGCGGATCTTGTGATGCAGTCATTTTGCCATACTGCTGCTTACCCTAAACCAGTTGATATTGAAACCCAACATACCCTTCCAGATTTCATTATGACAAGAGGTGGGGTTTCTCTTAAACCTGGAGACGGCATTATTCATTCGTGGCTGAATCGAATGTTATTACCTGATACCGTTGGTACTGGAGGAGATAGTCATACTAGATTTCCAATTGGAATCAGTTTTCCTGCTGGCTCTGGGCTTGTAGCATTTGCGGCTACTCTAGGCGTGATGCCTTTAGATATGCCAGAATCCGTATTAGTAAGGTTTCGTGGCGAAATGCAACCAGGCATAACACTACGAGATTTAGTAAATTCCATACCTTATGCAGCTATTCAACAAGGTTATCTTACTGTTGCCAAAGAAGGTAAAAAGAATATCTTTTCTGGCAGATGTTTGGAAGTAGAGGGATTGCCTCATTTAAAAGTAGAACAAGCCTTTGAGATTTCAGATGCTTCCGCCGAAAGATCCGCATCAGGATGCACCATAAAACTTGATAAAGAACCAATTATCGAGTATCTCAATTCTAATATAGTCCTGCTCCGGTGGATGATTGCTAACGGTTATGGAGATGCAAGAACCCTTGAGAGAAGAGCTAAGGCAATGGAAGAATGGATTAGGAATCCAGAATTACTTGAAGCAGATAAGGATGCAGAATATGCAGCTGTTATAGAAATTGATTTAAATAGCATCAAAGAACCACTCTTAGCATGTCCAAATGATCCAGATGATATTAAACCACTCTCAGAAGTAGCAAACACAAAAATCGATGAAGTATTTATTGGATCATGTATGACTAATATTGGTCACTTTAGGGCAGCCGGCCATCTCCTAAAAAAATATAAATCCATTCCTACTCGGCTTTGGGTTGTCCCTCCAACAAAAATGGATCAACATCAATTAATAGAAGAAGGAATTTATAACGTTTTTGGTGTTACAGGAGCAAGAACCGAAGTTCCAGGTTGCTCATTATGCATGGGAAACCAAGCAAGGGTCGCCGCAGGCTCTTCAGTGATTTCGACTTCAACTAGGAACTTTCCTAACAGACTTGGTGATGGAGCTAATGTATTTTTAGGATCTGCTGAATTATCGGCAATTGCTGCTGTCCTGGGTAAGCTACCAACTCCAGAAGAATACCTAAAAATCATGAAGGATATTGATCCTCTAAGCTCAGAAATATACCGATACCTAAACTTCAATGAAATTGAAAGCTATATAAAAGCAGCTAACCAAAGTAATATTTCAGCAGTAAACGTTATAGAGAAAAATTAAGATCTTTCTCTGAGTATCTTAGATGCATCTGCTCTTTTGACTTTAAGTTCCTCAAGATAATTATCCGCCATTCTAGTGGGATAGTTTCCTGTAAATATGGAGTCTTCAAATTCTTGAATCTCAGGGTTTCCCTCAGAGACGCTTGCAATTAAATCCTCAAGATCTTGATAAATTAGATAATCAGCACCGATTTCTAGAGCAATTTCTTCCACCGATTTATTTGAAGCAACTAATTCCTCAGTTGCTGCCATATCTATTCCATAAAGATTCTGATATCTAACTGGTGGAGCAGCGGATGCAAAATAAACCTTTTTAGCTCCAGCACCTCTAGCCATTTCAATAATTTTCTTGCTGGTAGTCCCTCTTACAATTGAGTCATCAACTAACAATACATTCTTATCTTTAAATTCAAGATCCAATATATTAAGCTTCCTTCTAACAGATTTTTTTCTTTCTTCTTGATAAGGCATTATAAAAGTCCGACCAACGTATCTATTTTTTACAAAGCCTTGTCTATACTCAATTCCTAGTTCTCTAGCCAGCTGCAGGGCTGCTGTTGTTGAACTATCAGGGATTGGGATAACTACATCAATATTATGATTGGGATATTCTTTTAGAATTTTAAGTGCTAACTTTTTACCCATTCTCATTCTAGATTTATAAACAGATATCTGATCTAACTTTGAATCAGGTCTAGCAAGATATACATATTCAAAAATGCAAGGTTTAAGTACTGGGTTTAGACAGCAAACTTTAGAGTGAAAGCTTCCATCTTTGGAAATAAAAACAGCTTCACCAGGTAAAACATCACGCAGGGTTTCAAAACCAAGCGCACTAAATAATGCATTTTCTGAAGCAACAATATACTCTTTATGACTTTTTCCTTCCCGCACTCCTATTACTAAAGGTCTAATCCCAAGAGGGTCTCTAAAAGCTAGAATACCTACATCAGTTATAAGAGCAATAACTGCATAAGCTCCTGAGCATCTAATATGAGTTTTAGAAACAGCTTGAAAAAAATGTTCTGGCAGAGGTTTAATAGCTCTTTGCTTTCCAAGTTCATGAGCAAATATGTTAAGCAGAACTTCTGAATCAGAATCTGTATTCAAATGTCTCATTTCTGCAAAGAATAATTCTTTAGCGAGTTCCGCTGAGTTAGTCAGGTTGCCGTTATGAGCAAGGCTGATTCCGTATGGAGAGTTTACATACATAGGTTGTGCGAATTCTTTACCTGCTCCTCCTGCAGTTGGGTATCTAACGTGCCCAATGCCAAATGAACCCAATAGTTTGTCCATATGCTGTTGTTGAAAAACATCGCGAACGTATCCCATAGACTTGCGACTATTTAGTCTTCCATTTGCATCGCAAACTACCATGCCAGCTGCATCCTGACCTCTGTGCTGAAGCATTAAAAGAGATTCATAGATATCCTGAGCTACTTGATCTTCAGCAACTATTCCAATTATTCCACACATTATAAGTACTAGCTCGGTAGGGATTTTTTAGTCTGATAATCACTATAAATTAATACAAACTCATCCACAATAATTTGCAACCTTTCTGAACCTTTTTTTATAAATTCAATTGTTTTAGATTCAGTTAACAAAGGCAATTGTCTTGTTTGCTCGGGTACAGCTAAATATATAGCGCATAAAATTACAAAACCTTTTAAGGCCCCAAAAGCAAAACCAAGGATCTTATCAATTAACCCTAATCCAGTCCATGCAATGAGCTTTGAAACAATCCTTAATACAATCGTTCCAACTAAAACCGTGACAAAAAATATAGCAACATAGGACAAGACGGTTACAGTGGTTTGATTATGGAAATATTCTGCAAAGAATGGAAAAGCGAAATAACTAAGAGTAATGGAAAAATAAACAGCCGCAACCCACAGCATAATTGAAAAAAAATCTTTAATAAAACCTCTAAAGAGAGCTGAAAATCCTCCAACTAGGATTATAACTAAAGCTATATAATCAAAATGATTAAGAGCTAAGGCTTCCAAACTAAAGCCTTGCCTTCTGAAATGCCTGCAATAGCGTGAACCACATCCTTATTTTGATCTAGATCTTTTTGATTTAAAAATGGGCCAACCATAACAAAAAAGAGACCGTTACTAATATTTATTTTTGCGGGAAAACCCTTAAGCTTAAATTTTTCAACCAAATTGAGGGCGCTCTCATTAGTTGAGAATGCACCTACCTGATAAACGATGCCATTAAAATAGTCCGCGTTAATCTCTTGATTGATTGTTTTTATATCTTCAAATTTCTCAAAATCTTCTTCTGTAAGCAAAATATCTTCAGGGGTAATAATCGTAAGATCATCTGGAACAGGTGCTTTGAATTCTTTAACCTCTTGGGCTGGTTGATAGAACCCAGTACTGTCAAATTGGGGTTGCGGAGATAAGACAAAGATAAAAATGATTAGTACTAGCCCCAAGAGAATGCTTAAACCTAAATAACGATTAAGATTCATTATTTCTTATAAAGCTTGCCAATTAATCTGGCGACAGTAGACCTTAAATGATCTCTAGAAACAATCATATCAATTGCTCCGTGTTCCAACAAAAATTCTGACTTTTGAAAATTATCAGGTAGAGCGACTCTTACAGTCTGTTCAATAACTCTTCTTCCAGCGAAACCGACTAATGCGCCAGGCTCTGCAATATTAATATCTCCTAACATCGCCAAACTGGCGGAAACACCTCCGTATATTGGATCAATCATAATAGAGATATAGGGTAATTTTGCCTCTTTTAATTTTTCAAGGGCGGCAGCAGTTTTTGCCATTTGCATTAATGAAATCATGGATTCTTGCATTCTGGCACCACCACTTGTAGAAAAACATACAAAGGGCTTTTTCTCAGCTATTGCTTTTTCTACAGCAAGCACAAACTTGGTTCCAACAACCCCGCCCATAGATCCCCCCAAAAATCTAAACTCAAAAGCAGCTACTATTATCTCTATGTTTTTAAGCTTTCCGCTGACAGTAACTAGGGCTTCATTTTCACCCGTAGCATTTACCGCTTCCTTAATGCGCTGTTCGTAAGTCTTAGTGTCTTTAAATTTAAGAACGTTTTTTGCTTCAAGTTGTTGGCCGAATTCTTCAAAATGACCATTATCCAGAAATATACTAAGTCTAGTTTTTGCTCCTATTCTTAGGTGATGATGGCATTTAGGACATACAAAGAGAGACTTTTCAAGTTCTGGTTGATATAAGATCGCTTCGCAGGAGGGACAGTTATTCCAAAGCCCATCAGGGACCTTGCTTTTTTTAGGTTTTGCACGATCGGTTTCTTTTCCAATCGAGGGTATGAGTCTTGTTAACCAGTTCACAATATTTAATTTATGACGTTTGCTAAGCTTCTAAGATAATTATATATTTTTTTATAATTCTTTTTTGAAGAACATGCATGAATCATTTCTACCAAATGTGAACCTATAACTACACCATCTGCAATAAGGGAAGCTTGTTTAGCTTGTTCATTTGTTTTTATACCAAAGCCTGAAAAAATTGGAAGACTAGAATGGGCTCTAATAGCATTTATATTGGTAGCGATTTCTTTAAAATTCAAGGATGAATTTCCTGTAACACCTCTTACATTGATGTAATAAATAAATCCGGATGCATTTTTACAAATTGCTTTTTTTCTAGCATTATGGGTGGTAGGTGCTATTAAGGTAATTGAATGTAAATTATTATTTTTTACACCAAGACTGTTAAAAGAAATCTCTCCAGGCAAATCAACTACGATTAGGCCATCAATGCAAAGAGACTGAGCGCTCTCCAAAAGTATCTTATTAGCCATAAAGGTATTTGAATAACCCATAAAAATTACAGGGGTATGATTATCCTTACTCCTAAATACTTTTAATAACTGCAAAACTTTTGAGAATGAAATCCCCTTTGTTAAAGCCCTATCATGGGCATTTTGAATAGTCACTCCCTCTGCTATAGGATCAGAAAAAGGGATACCTAGCTCTATAATATCCACTCCTGATTTTACAAAACCATGCATAAGTTCAATAGTAGTAGTAATGTCAGGATCGCCTGCAACTAAATAGGCCACTAAAGCTTTCCTTTCTTGAACTTTGAGCAATTGAAGAGTTTGATCTAGCCTATTCAAGACTCAACCCTTCAACCTTAGCTACCGTGGCTATGTCTTTATCGCCTCTTCCAGAAACATTCACCACCACATTATCTTTTGAAGTGTAAAGCCTTGTTATTGAAGGCAAAGCAGCAAAGGCATGCGCTGTTTCAAGGGCAGGAATAATTCCCTCTAGCCTTGAAACCTCGTGAAAGGCTTTAAGAACAGATTCATCATTAACAGGAAAATAATTTACTCTGCCAATATCTTTAAGGTAGGAATGCTCAGGTCCAACACCAGGATAATCTAAGCCAGCAGAAATAGAATGTGTTGGCAAAACTTGGCCCTTGCTGTCTTGGATGAGATAACTTAGAGCTCCATGTAATATACCCGGAGTACCCCTTGAAAGGGTTGCAGAGTGCTTTGTTTTTTCATTTTTCCTTCCATCCGCTTCAATGCCATATAAACCAACGCCTTTATTATCTAAAAAAGGATAAAACGCTCCCATAGCATTTGAGCCCCCACCGACGCATGCAACGATTGCTGATGGAAACTTTCCAAAATGTTTTTTTGATTGCTCTTTAAGTTCTCTTCCAACCACTGCGTTGAAGTCTCTCACTATCATAGGGTAAGGGTGAGGACCGGTAACACTTCCAATAATATAATAGGTATCTTCAACATTAGTTACCCAATCTCTCATTGCTTCATTTAATGCATCTTTTAAAGTAGCTGTGCCAGTTTTTACGGGATGCACAAAAGCACCAAGCAATTTGATTCTGTATACATTTAATGATTGCCTCTTAATATCCTCAGCACCCATATAAATATGACACTCCAATCCAAGTCTTGCAGCCACTGTGGCTGTTGCAACCCCGTGTTGCCCTGCTCCAGTTTCGGCAATAATTCTCTTTTTTCCCATTCTTTTTGCCAAAATAATTTGTCCAATTGTATTGTTTATTTTATGAGCACCTGTATGGTTCAAGTCCTCTCTTTTCAGCCAAATTTTTGGTCCTTTATATTTTTCAGTCAGTCTTTCAGCAAAATAAAGTGGTGACGGCCTGCCTACGAAATCAGCATAATCTTTATCTATTTGTTTTTGAAAAGTATTGTCGTTTTTAAGCCTAGTGTATTCATGTTCAAGCTCACTAAGAGCTTTCATAAGGGTTTCAGGAACAAATTTTCCTCCGTAAGTCCCAAAAAAACCTTCTCTGTTAGGCAGTATCTTTTTAGTCATAATGATTTAAGAACATCCAGCAGCTCTTTCATTAATTGGCTACTCTTTTGTCCAGGAGAGCATTCTATACCGGAATTAATATCAATTACTGCAGGATTTAATTTTAATGCCTCATGAATATTTTTAATATCAATACCCCCCGCTAAAACATAATGATTAGATTTCATATCTTTGAGTCTGCTCCAATCAAATGGTTTACCAACTCCTCCGAAATATTCATCAGTCTTTGTATCAAACAAGATAAATTGGGCTGTTGAATAACCTAAGGATAATGAATTTTCACTATCTTCTTTTATTCCGACTGCCTTCCAATAAGGTTTTTTAAATGAGTTACAAAAGGCTTCTGTTTCCTCGCCATGAAATTGCAAAATTGCCTCAGGCATTACTGCGATAACTTCTTCAACTTCTTCTCTTGTAGGATTAACAAAAACGACTACCGGCAGAGTATTTTTAAAATCTACTAATTGCAACTCTCTTAGAAAATTAATAGATATATATCTTGGACTTTTTGAATATCTTATAAAGCCTAGGTAATTTACTTGATGTTCTATAGCAAATTTACATAGATCAATAGAGTTCATTCCACAAAATTTAACTTTAGATAAACTCAATTTAATTTCCGATATCGCCAAAAGAAAACTGTGTTTGATTGATATTGGGATAGGTTGCTCCTAAGAAAAGCAAGCCACAGGGTTTGGCTGTAGGGCCAGCTAGTTTCCTATCTTTGGCGTTAATGAGTTCTTGGAGTGAAATATTATTCTGTTTTAATCCAATTTGGATAAGAGTCCCCACAATAATCCTTACCATATTGTGGAGAAAAGCATTGGCAGTAATTTGAAAATAAATAAACCCTTGGTGATGCATGATTTCAAAGTCTTCAATTTTTTTTATGGGGGATTTAGCAGAACATTCAGAACTCCTGAAGGAAGAAAAATCATGTTCACCTTTTAAGATATGTACTTCATTTTTGATCAAATCAATATCTAAAGGCTCTTGCACCCACATAAAATGCGCAGCCTGCAATGGTCTTTGAACAGAATGATTGTCTATGCAGTATAGATAACGTCTATTAATTGCAGAAAATCTGGCATGAAAACCCTCATCCACGGTTCTAATATCTTTCAGAGCAATATCATTGGGCAGATTTGAATTGATCCCCTCCAACCAATTTTTATTTGTTCTGTTTGCGTCTGATTCAAAATCAATTATTTGTGCAAAAGCATGAACACCGCCATCTGTTCTTCCGCAGCAATTTATTCTTTTTTTAATTGGCCCTACCCGATTAATTGCATTTTCAATTTCTGCTTGGATGCTCTTTGCATTAGCTTGAAATTGAAAACCAGAATAATTAGTTCCATCATATTCACAAACTGCAAGATATTTCATCTAGCCTTTTATTTTTTTGAGGAGTGTTTGAGCGTCTTCAAGAATTTTAGGATCATTGGAGGCTTTGATGACAGAAGAAATGATACTTTCAGCATTTTCAATTGCTCCCATCTCGACATAGGTTCTTGCCAAATCCAAGTTTTGCTCGTCTTGGTTGTTCTCAATTCCAAGACCTTCAGGCAAGTAGCCAAGTTCATAGGAAGACTGAGACGATGATTCCTTAACTCCATTTTTTCTTTTGATAAAAACTAGGGCAAGTAAAAAACCAGACACAAGTGAAAGAAATACCAATATCAGATTAAACATAATTGACTTTGAATTGAAGGAGGAGTCTGTTGGTAAACTGTTTTTAGAAGGAACTTCCGCATTAAGAAATATTTTAGAGGTATTTGCTTCAATTATCTCTTGAGGTGTCATTTGCGCTGCAGTTTTAGTAGATAGATTAGAATTAATCCCATTATTTTTTGGTACTCGTTGTTGCTCAACCTGAATATTTAAATTATCTTTTGGAGCGCTCAGGGTAAGTCTTGGGAAGTTCTCCCTTTCAGGATTTAGGAAACTTCTTACACTTTGCTTAGCAAATTCAGCATCGATACCCTTAATTGAGAGTTTATTTGGAAACTCTATAGCAATATTTGATATAAGCTTATTAATATCTCCATCTATAAACGCAGCTGGGTTATGTAGAAAAATTCCCCACATAATTTGATATATATCTGCTTCAAATTGATCACTGACAGAAGAGGATACAGACCACATTGTGTCTCCAGGATTGGTGATATAGAGGTCTGTTTCAGAAAATAAATTGCTATCTTGTGGTTTGGATTCTTGAACAGATGAGTTTTCTAGTTTTTTTTCAGATTCAGGTAATTGTGAGGATGCATCAAGATTTTGTTTTGATGCAACTAATCTCTTGTTATTGGGCGGTACTGTAAAATTTTGAGAGAGCATTCCCTGCCTATTTGATTTTATTGGATTGTCTGGCAAGAAAACAAAAATATCTTTGTTGTATGAGTTTAGAATGTTAAGCCTATAGGCAAAATAATCTATCGAATAAGAACCAGCTAAGTTAATTGAGAGCCTTTGAAAAGAGTTTAAATCTTCTAAAATGATGCTAGTAATATATTCATTTGTAAGTGGGTTGTTTGACTTGTAATCGAATAATTTAAAATCCTTATCTTCAATCTTTGGATTCCCTTCAATCAACATTTCAATAGCATAAGATCCAGACTCTAGTTGTGAGATCTTAGGACTGGAAACTCTGATATCGGCTATCAAACTGGTGACGAACATCAGACAGAACAAAAAAATACGCATCTTAAATCTTTTCTAGCTTGATGAGTGACTCTAAGATCTCTATAGCATTAAGAGCAGCCCCCCTTCCGTAAACATTGTCTGCAACAATCCACATTGATGCCCAGCATTCCTCATCAATTCTGTTTACACGAATTCTTCCAACGTATACATCCTCACTATCATTACATTGCTCTAAAGGCGTTGGGTACTCAAGTTGATCTGGATGATCCATCACGGCAACACCTGATGCTCCATGCAACACGTGAATAATGTCTTCTCTAGTAGCAGCATTTTCAAGTCTCATAAAAACTGCTTCAGAATGTCCATTCCTTACCGGGATCCTGACACACGTGGCATTTACATGAATATTTTTATCGAGGATTTTGTGAGTTTCCCAAACAACCTTCATCTCTTCTTTAGTGTAAAAATTATCTAAAAAAATATCGCATTGAGGGATTGCATTAAAGGCAATAGGCTTTGGATAAATTTTATTAGATGTATGATTATTCTGAATTTGATCGTTTAGTTCTGCAATCGCATCTACACCGGTTCCTGATACTGCTTGATATGTCGCAAGATTAATATTTTTGATTACAAAATTATCATGTATTGGTTTTAGTACCATTAATAATTGGGCGGTAGTGCAATTTGGATTAGCAATAATACAAGGTTTGTTGAGAGTAGCTAAGGCTGATTCATTAATGGCGGGTATAACAAGCGGAATTGCATTCTCGTACCTATAATAAGAGGATAAATCTATTATATAAGAACCTGCATCAAGGAACTTCTGCGCATAATCTCTAGCTGGATCTGATCCTGCTGCAAAGATAGTGATATCGATGTCTGCTGGCTGGAAAGAATCAAGGTCAATGATTTCATATGTATTGCCTAGATAGTTAATCTTTTGCCCAGCAGACTTGGACCCAAGGGGAATTAATTTTTTTATTGGAATATATTTTTTTTCTAGCAACCTCAACAACTTGTTGCCAACCATACCCGATGCACCAACCAATGCGAGTGTGTATTTCATATTATAACCAGGGTTTTGAGATTAAATGTTTAGCTTCAAAATCTTTGATGGTTTGAGCTTCCTTTAAGGTTATATCAACGTCATCAAGGTTATGAATCACTCTAACTATAAGGCTATCCTCAACATCAAACAATACTTTTTGGTCACCAAATTCAATTTGTTTATTTTCGAGAGATATATTTAACTCAAAAGGTTCTTTACTCACAAAAGAAGATATCTTAGCTATTTCCTCAGCATTTAGCTTGATGGCTAAAACATTATTCTTAAAACAGTTATTGTAAAAAATATCCCCAAATGAGGTTGCAAGTACAGCCTCGATCCCAAAATCTCTCAGAGCCCAGACTGCATGCTCTCTGCTTGAACCGCATCCAAAATTATCTCCAGTTAACAAAATTTTGGCTCGATTAAATGGTTTTTGGTTAAGCACAAATTCATCTCTTATGCCTCTTTGTTCAATGGGAGTATCTAAATCTCCTTCATACAGATATCTCCAGCCGTCAAATAAAAAGTCTCCAAATCCAAATTTCTTGATGGATTTTAAGAACTCAGTTGGAATAATTTGATCTGTATCGATATTGTCAATCATTAACTGGGCTACGATTCCAAAAATTTTATCTTTCATAGATATATTCCTTTATATCTTCAGGGAGGTGCCCGTGGACAGCTATCAACCCAGCAACATAAGGGCTCACAAGATGAGTTCTACCAAGATGCCCTTGTCTTCCTTCAAAATTTCTATTTGAGGTAGATGCGCAGCGTTCAAACGGAGATAATTTATCCTCATTCATTCCCAAACACATCGAACAGCCGGGGTCTCGCCAAGAAAATCCAGCTTGAATAAAAATTTTATCAAGACCCTCTTTTTCTGCTTGTGCTTGAACTGCTCTTGAACCAGGAACAACTAAGACTTCTAAAATATTATCAGCTTTTTGCCTTCCTTTGATGGCAGCAGCAGTAGCTCTTAGATCTTCGATTCTTGAATTCGTGCAAGATCCGACAAAAACTTTATCAAACACAAGATTTAAGAGATTTTTTTCATTTGCTAAACCCATATACTCTATTGCCTTTTGAGTCTTAGCAGTCTTAGGTATGCTGTCATTGAAATTAATAGTCATTTCTGGAGATGTGCCCCACGAAACTTGAGGAACTAAGTTACTGATATCAACATCTATCTCTTTATTAAAGCAAGCCTGTGTATCTGAGATCAAATGCACCCATTCCTTGAGAGCTGCTATCATTTTTGGATCATTGTTATCAATTCTCTCTCTAATGTAGCTTTCTGTAATCTGGTCGTAAGCAACTAAGCCAACTTTTGCACCAGCTTCAATCGACATATTGCAAATAGTCATCCTTCCTTCCATAGATAGATTTTTAATATAGTCACCTGAAAACTCTATGGCATGACCATTTCCACCGGCAGTGCCTATTTTGCTAATAATATGAAGAATTACATCTTTCGGAGTGATCCAATACTTGGGTTGTCCAATAATATTAATTCTCATGTTTGCTAATTTTTTTGCCCTCAAACATTGGGTTGCTAAAACATGTTCAACTTCTGAAGTTCCAATCCCCATCGCAAGGCAAGCAAAAGCACCATGGGTTGATGTATGCGAATCCCCACATACTATCGTCATACCAGGCAGAGTTAATCCCTGTTCGGGGCCAATAACATGAACTATTCCTTGTTTATCGGAATTAATGTCGTGCTGTTTAACACGAAATTTTTTACAATTTTTATCGAGTTCAACAAGTTGGATCTTTGATAAAGAATGCTCAGCCTTATCGATATCCATGTTCTTACCTCTCTGAGTAGATACATTGTGATCCGGGGTTGCAACATTGCTTTCCAATCTCCAAGGGTTTAAACCCTTTTTTTCTATTCCTTCAAACGCTTGAGGCGAAGTCACCTCATGTAAAAAATGTCTGTCAATATACAACAAAGTTTCGCCATCGTTTTCTGGATTGATGGCATGGATATCCCAAATTTTATCGTATAGAGTTTTATTCATTTCTCTTAAAGGGCAATGCTTGATCAACATCTGCACATTGAGCTCTGTTTCTTAAAAAATGATCCATTATTACAAGGTTAGTCATTGCTTCTGCTATTGGGACAGCTCTTATTCCAACGCAGGGATCATGCCTTCCAGTTACAGAAATTTGAGTATCTTCTCCATTTATCTTGATAGTATCTACGGACTTTCTAATGCTTGAAGTTGGTTTAATTGTAAATCTTATTAAAATCTCTTCACTGGAAGAAATACCTCCTAAAATACCTCCAGAGAAGTTACTTTTAAATCCAGTTGAAGACATTTCATCTCTTATTTCAGAACCTCTTTTGTAAGTATCCTCCAACTCACCGATTCCGACAGATTTAACTGCGTTTATTGACATTATTGCTTTGGCTAAATCAGCATCTAATTTATCAAAGACAGGTTCCCCAAGTCCTGGGGGGCAGCCTCTCACAACAATATTAAGTTTTGCACCCACAGAATCGCCATCTTGAATTAGATTTTCAAACAGAGACTCCAATTCTGTTAATTTTGATGGATCTGCAAAGTTAAATTTATTTTTTGAATCCCAAGAAATCTCATTTGCAACTATGGGGCCAATCTGAGTAACCAAGCACTGGGTAGAAATTCCTTGAGATATAAGAAATTTCTTAGCTACAGCTCCTGCAGCAACTCTCATTGCTGTCTCTCTGGCGCTTGCCCTCCCGCCGCCTCGATAATCTCTAACCCCATATTTTGCTTGATAAGTAATATCTGCATGATTGGGCCTAAAAATATCCTTTAAGTGGGCATAGTCTTGAGACCGCTGGTTTGTATTCCGGATAATTAATCCTATGGGGGTGCCTGTTGTTTTTCCTTCAAAGATCCCAGATAGAATCTCTATATGATCGTCTTCTTTTCTGGGAGTAGTAACGTCAGATTGACCCGGCTTTCTTCTATCAAGGTCTGCCTGTATGTCACTTATAGTAATAGCTATACCAGGAGGACAGCCATCAATTATGCATCCCAAAGCATCGCCATGGCTTTCGCCAAAAGTTGAAACTGTAAAAATTTTCCCAAAGGTATTCCCTGACATGGGAAAAATTATAGCCTAAATGGATAAACTTTAAGCCTTTAGAGCAGAAAGTCCTCCATCAATATTAAATATTTGACCTGTAATGCCATACTCTTTAGCGAACATTAGCAATTCTATTGTTTTAGCAACACTTTGCGGTTTATTTATTTTCTTGAGAGGGTGCCGCTCCTCAGCTGATTGCAACTTGGATTCGCTTGAAAGCAAAAACTCTGCCAAAGGAGTATGCGTTAATGATGGAGCAATGCAATTAATTGCGACTCTTGGAGCAAGCTCAGCAGCCATAGAAATTGCAAACCCTTGAAGCGCGCTTTTTGCAGCTGCAATAGACGCATGCATCGGCATTCCAATCTTTGCGGCCACAGTAGTTATAAATACAACTGAAGAACCATCTTCATTCTTTAGCCTTGGTAAAAGATCTTTCAAAGCGTTAAAAGCACCAAAGAAATTTATTTCTAAATCATTTTGCACATCATCCTTTTCAAGGCGCTGTATGGATTTAAGATTGATAGTTCCAGGACAATAAAGCATACCATCTAAAGAATTTGGCAATCCATCCAGTTTATTAAAAGTGTCTAAGTTTTGCATGATGAAATGCCTGCCTGGGTTTTCAAAGCTTGATCTGCTGGTTGTAAAAACTTGATGGCCTTCTTTGGTTAGTAATGAGAACACTTCCTTACCAATAGCAGAATTAACACCGACGATTAGAAATTGTTTTGCCATAACGTTTAAATTATCTCATACAATAATGTTGTGCTTAATCCTAATACATCAAGTCTAAAGTATTTAATTCTTGGGTTTTTTATTTCTTTACTAACTTTTTCATGCACCCATAAAAGGGACTATCAATTTAAAGAGGAACTTTACCAAGTGGAAATAGAAAGAGATTTTTGGGGAATTCCATACATAAAAGGAAAAACTAATGTAGACGTTGCCTATGGAATTGGAAGAGTTCATGCACAAGATGCTTACAAGGACCTTACAGAATTGATGCCTCTGTATAGAGGAGAATTGGCTAAAAAAGAAGGTATCTCAGGTATCGGCTCTGATTATCTAATTCGATTACTTAGAGTTTGGGATTCGCTAGAAGAAAAAATTCATGATTTAGACCCAGTAATTATTGCAATGGCAGAAGCTTATGCAGATGGTGTTAATGACGAAGCTTTCAAATCTAGGCCTCGAGAACATAAAAGTATTGGGCCCATCGATGCAAAAGATGTAATTGCTGGGTCTTTTATCCAGCATATGTTTTTTGCAGGCTTACAGAAAGAATTAGCCCTAATGAATGACATTAATAACAATGTCCCAACAGGTTCAAACGCAGTTGCTGTTAATTACCCTCTTACTAAGAAAAATGAATCCTATTTAATGATTAATTCGCATCAACCATTGTCTGGTCCTGTTGGCTGGTATGAGCTGAATGTAGCTTCTAAAGAAGGTTGGCTCGCTCATGGGGGTAACTTTCCGGGTTCTTTTCTTATTAATGTTGGTGTAAATAAAAATATGGGATGGGGGGCTACAGTCAACCGCCCAGATGTAGTAGATATTTTTAAATTAACCATTAATCCTAATAATCAAGATCAATACTTAGTTGATGGGAAATGGGAAACATTTAGGATTGAAGAGGATTTTATTGAATTTAAAATTTGGATTTTGCCGGTTCGAATTACTCAAAAATTTAAATACTCTAAATTTGGACCGGTGATTCCAGGCAGCGATGGAAAAATTTATGCGATTCGACATAGCTCAATGGGTCATTACAAAGAAACACTTGGCTGGATGAGTCTTAACCTATCTCAATCCGTTTTAGAGTTTTCAGCTCAAATTCAAAAGAGATTAATCCCAAGCTTTAACTTTGTAACCCTAGATTCAAATAACAATATTGGATATTTTTACAACGGTAGAATCCCAGAGCGTTTTGCTCCTGACAAAGCTCGATCTATACAATCTGGAGAGGATTCAAAACTGATCTGGGAAGAATCAGCAATCATTGCTGAGCTTCCTACCTTTATCAATCCACCGAATGGATGGGTGCAAAGCACCAATCAAGATCCCTTCGAAGTCTCAGGGAATTATTCCAGAAACCAAAGACTTAATTTTCCTAAATTGGATTTAGAAACAAGAATCACTAATCGTTCTTTTAGAGCAGATGAAATCTTGGAGACTAAGCAAGGAATGAATTTTGAGGAATTTGTAGATCTCAAATTTGATAATGCTTACTCAAAAGATTCAAGACAATATAAATTTTTATATTCCCTTAAAGACAGGGATGAATACCTTGCAAACCTTATTAAAAGATGGGATTTGCATACAAATTTTCAAAATAAAGAAGCTTACTTAGTATGTTTAATGTCGCAAGAATGGAGATCAGAATTTAATAATACAAACTTGCCATCATACGAACTTGCCGCAAATGAATGCATGCATTTTAAGTCTCAAGAAAAGCATCAGGGCAAACAATGGTCTGAGATTAACAAAATTGAAAGAAACGGAAAAAAGCATTCTATCCAAGGTAGCGTAGATACTCTAAGAGCCGTATATGGCAGTTTTGATGAAAATACTGGAGAGTATGTCATGAGTGGCGGAGATGGGTTATTTTTCTTAATTAAACAAGTAGATAGGCAAAGAACAATTTATGGCATGCATAATTTTGGATCTTCTCGAAATAATGAATCTAATCACTTTAGTGATCAAACATATTTATTTGCCAATGAAGCGCTTAGGTATATACCTTTGGAACTTTAAAAAGAATTAGTTTCTACAGCCAACATCTCTTGAAATTCTATTACAGACATGGCCTCAAGACTCTCTTGTTGAATACACCGTTCAAAGATCTTGAGAGCCTTTTCCTCAGAGAATATCTTTAATAAGTTGTTTTTAAACTTTTTCTCCAGCACCGGGATACCCTCTTCCCTTCTTCGTTTATGCCCAATTGGATATTCAACTTCTATGGCATCCGTTGATGAGCCATCATCAAAAAAGATTTGTATTTTATTAGCTATAGATCTCTTATCTGCCTCTAAATACTCTTGGGTATATCTCTGATCCTCTTTAATAGTCATTTTTTTTCTAAGTAGATCAACAAGTGGGTTCGCCGCAACATCGTCTTCATAATGCTCTGCAATAAGATCTCCATGAATTAAACCAATTGCAATCATGTATTGTAAACAATGGTCTCTATCAGCTGGATTGTGTAATTCTCCAACTTTGGAAATTATTCTAATTGCAGATTCATGAGTGGTAACTTCAATTTCTTTTATTTGATCAAATCTACCTTTAACCTGTGGATGAAGTTGCACTGCAGCTTCAACTGCAGTTTGGGCATGGAATTCAGCAGGATAGCTTATTTTGAATAAAACATTTTCCATGACATAGGTTCCCAAAGCTTGAGGAAGAACAATCTGTTCTCCTTTAAAAAGCACATCTTCAAATCCCCATTTCTTGGCAGATAAAACACTTGGATAGCCCATTTCACCAAGCAAAGTAACCATGCCGAGTCTGACAGCTCTGCTGGTTGCATCTCCAGCAGCCCAACTTTTCCTTGAGCCAGCATTTGGAGCATGTCTATAGGTTCTAAGACTTTGACCGTCAACCCACGCATGGGTGATAGCATCTAAAATTTGTTCGTAACTTCCACCAAGTAACTTAGTAGCTACGGCAGTTGAAGCAACTTTGACCAATACGACATGATCTAAACCAACTCTATTAAAACTATTTTTTAAAGCTAATACTCCTTGAATTTCATGAGCCATAATCATAGCTTCGAGAATTTGTCTCATGGAAATAGGACTTTCACCTTCTGCGTGTCGCTTCTGCGAGATAAAATCAGCAACTGCAAGAATTGCACCGAGATTGTCTGATGGATGCCCCCATTCTGCAGCTAGCCAGGTATCGTTATAATCCAACCATCGAATCATACAACCTATGTCAAATGCTCCCTTGACAGGATCTAGTTTAAAGTTGGTACCTGGAACTCTCACTCCATAAGGAACTTCAGTACCAGGAACAACTGGACCAAGCATTTTTGTACAAGCTGGAAAAGTTAAAGCCAATAAACCACAACCTATGGTATCAATAAGACAGTTTTTTGCTGTTGTAAGGGCTAACTCAGAATCGACTTTATACTCATGAGTATATCTGGCTATTTCAACAATTAGTGGGTCGTATCCTGTGCGGACATTTATATCAAAATTACCTGACATTACTTTCTATCTTGAATATCAACCCATTCAGAAGTTTCGGGACCAATATATTCTGCAGATGGTCTAATAATTCTATTATTAGCTCTTTGCTCCATACAGTGTGCAGTCCATCCAGTAACTCTAGACATCACAAAAATTGGGGTGAATAATTTTGTTGGAATTCCCATGAAGAAATAAGCAGAAGCATGGAAAAAATCAGCATTTGCAAATAGCCTTTTTTCATCCCACATTACCTTCTCGACCTCATCTGAGACTTGAAACAAAGAATCATCGCCATATTCTTTTGAAAGCATTTTAGAGTAAGATTTAATGACTGCATTTCTAGGGTCTCTTTCTGAATATACGGCGTGACCAAACCCCATTATTTTTTCTTTATTTGCAAGCATAGAAAGAATATTTAATTTAGCTTCTTCTCTAGTTTTCCAATTTTCAATCATCTCCATTGCCTTTTCATTGGCACCTCCATGCAGTGGACCCCTTAGAGATCCAATAGCCGCAACTACACAGGAATAAAGATCTGACATTGTGGAAGCACAAACTCTAGCTGTAAAAGTTGAAGCATTAAATTCATGCTCAGCATACAAAATAAGGGATACATCCATTACTCTTCTGTGAAGATCCGATGGAGTTTTTCCATGCAAAATATGAAGAAAATGCCCAGCAATGGTCTCTTCATCATTAACTAAATTAATATCCAATCCTTCATGAGAAAACTTGTACCAGTAAACAACAATAGATGCCATGGTCGCAATCATTCTGCTCGTTGCTTCCATCTGATTTGTAAAATCTCCTTCTGGTTCTAAATTTCCAAGCATGGAAGTCCCCGTTCTCATTACATCCATGGGATGGGCTGATGCAGGAATTTTTTGTAAAACTTCTTTGAGTTTCTGTGGAAGATCTCTTTTGGATTTTAATAGAGCTTTATAACTAGCTAATTCATCTCGGGTGGGAAGTTTTCCATAAAGCAACAAATAAGCAATCTCCTCAAAAGTTCCTCTTTCTGCCAAGATCTCTACCTTGTGACCTCTGTATGCTAAGCCTTCCTCTTGACCAACTGTACATAAAGAAGTTTGACCAGCAACTTGCCCTCTTAAACCTGCTCCCTCAAGTTTTTTAACCATGTCTCCTCTCCAAAATTACTTTTTAAATAGCTCGTCTAATGTTTTTTCGTAACTGTGATAATTGAGCTGCTCATATAGTTCATCACGAGTTTGCATTTTACCCAGCAAATCTTGCTGGGTTCCACGTTGAGCGATGACATTATACACTTCTTCAGCAGACTTGCTCATAGCTCTAAAAGCAGAGAGTGGAAAAAGCATAATATCTACTCCCACTGAAGTTAATTCTTGTGCAGTAAAAAGTGGAGTTTTTCCAAATTCAGTAATATTAGCTAAGATTGGAGCAGAAATTTTTTCTCTTAAAAGTTTGTATTCATCCAGTGAATTTACTGCTTCTAAAAAAATACCGTCAGCTCCAGCTTCTATATATTTTGAACTCCTCTCCACTGCACCCTCAATTCCTTCATTAGCGTAGGCATCTGTTCTAGCCATAATAAAAAAGTCTTGATCTTTTTTGCTATCAACTGCAGCTTTTAATCGATCTACCATTTCCTCTGATGAAACAAGCTCTTTATTTGGGCGATGACCGCATCGTTTTTGTGCTACTTGATCCTCTATATGAACAGCAGCCACGCCTGCTCCCTCTAGCTGTCTAATGGTTTTAGCGATATTAAAAGCTCCTCCCCACCCCGTATCGATATCTACCAACAATGGTAAATCGCATGCATTACAAATTCTTCTGGCATCTATAAGAACATCATCCAAGCTAGTAATTCCTAGATCGGGAATACCGTAAGAGGCATTTGCAACCCCAGCACCAGAAAGATAAATAGCTTTGTGTCCTGCAGACTTAGCGAGCTTTGCTGAATAAGCATTTATGGTCCCTACTACCATGAGGGGTTTGTTATTCCTTATAGCGTAATGAAATTTTTTGCCTGCAGAATCCATATGAATATTTTAACTTATTTGTAAAACTTAATTCCCCTAATTATTCTTGATTTATTATTCTTGATGCGCCATCTGTTGGTATCTCTTAAACTATAGACACAGCCACAATATTCTTGTTGATAAAAATTTTCTCTTTTAGAAATCTCTATCATTCTTGCTGACCCGCCATGCTTACGCCAATTAAAATCCCAGTAAGCAAGCTCTTCATAACGGTTGGCAGCTCTAACTCCTGAGCTATTAATCTGTTGCATGTCCTTCCATCTTGATATGCCAAGTGTAGTAGCAAAGACTGGAAATCTATTTTCCACGGCATATAGCGCTGTTCTTTCAAATCTCATATCAAAGCACTTAGTGCACCTTTCGCCACGCTCAGGTTCATTTTCAAGACCTCGAATTCTTTCAAACCAATTATCTGTATCATAATCAGCATCAACAAACTCAAACCCAAGTTTTTCACAAAATTTTATATTTTCCTCTTTGCGAATTAAATATTCTTCAGCAGGGTGAATATTTGGGTTATAAAAATAAACAGTGGTTTCTATCTCTGATGCTGCAACGGCCTCCATGATTTCTCCAGCACAAGGAGCGCAACAACTATGCAACAGCAACTTCTTTTCATGGGAAGGAAAATCTAATTCTGGTCTAGAATAATTTGCAACCTTTAAATGATCCATTATCTTAAGCGCTTCAGTTCTGTTAATAGTTCGTCATATGAGCTAAATGATGGAATAGAGGAATATTCCTCAGTTATAGACTTAGGTGCATTGAAAAAGAAAGAGTGTTCAGCAACTTCAAACATTTGGAGATCATTGTACGAATCTCCAACTGCTATGCAAGAATAACCCATGCTGGTAAAAGCAGTTACAGCCTGTTGCTTTGCTTTAGCAGTTCTTAGCTTATATCCAATAATGGTGTCATTTTCTATTTGCAGTCTGTGACAAAGCAATAATGGGTTACCCAATTTTTCCATCAAAGGCAATGCTAATTCATAAAAAGTGTCTGAAAGAATAACTACTTGAAAGTCTTGTCTAATACTTTCAATAAATGTCTTTGCACCGACTAAGGGCTGCATTCGACTTGCAATTTCTTTTACAGTGCTAAAGGAAATATTATGGAGGTGCATCAATGAAATTCTGTAATCCATCAATTCGTCAAAAGATGGGATATCTCTGGTAGTTTTTAATAAATCTAAAACATTAGTTTTGTAAGCAACTTCCTGCCATATTTCTGGTGTTAGAGTGCCTTCCATGTCAAAACAAATAATTTTCATTGGTTTTTTACTCCGTAAATAACATGTCCAGCTGAAATTTCTTTTTGAGCTTCATCAACATTTAGAATTTGATCATCAAAAAAAATATCTGCACCAAAAGATTTCAGAAAATCTGTTTTATTCATTCCTCCTAGAAATAAAGATTCGTCGACTCTAACATTCCATTTCCTGAGAGTCTTAATGACTCTCGTGTGAGATGGCGCTGAACGCGCAGTTACTAAAGCAGTTCTTATAGGACAATCTTTCTCATCTAATTCAGCTTGTAACTTATTTAATTCAATTAAAAAGGATTTGAATGGTCCCTCAGCAAGCAACTTGGTATTGTTTTTTTCAGATTCTAAAAATGCAGTGAGACCCTTTTCATGAAATATTTTTTCTGCCTCATCTGAAAATATTACAGAATCACCGTCAAAAGCTATTTTCAAAATATTATCGTCTGCAATTTGTCGAGTTTTATTAGTGACTATCCTCGCTGCTGGAACCCTATTCTTGATAGCAAGCTCTACATCACTGGCATCACTCGATAAAAATAACCCAACACCAAAAGATTTGACATACCTGTAGGGGCTTTGGCCTCCACAAAATACTGCCCTAGTAATATCTAATTTATGATGTTCAATTGAATTAAATATTCTCAACCCAGTATCGGCTGTATTTCTGGAAAGAAGAACTACTTCAATTCTTTGGTAATCATAAAAATTATTAATACGTAATATTTTTCTAACCAAGTTAAAGGCCTCGCCTGGTTCAAGGATCACGTTTTCATTATTAATTTGATGACTTCTATAGGCTTCAACTCCATCGACTTCAAAAATTTTATGGCTCTCATTTAAATTAAATAAAGCTCGAGAAGAAATACCAATTACTAATCTAGAATGCATATTTGAATTTTATTTAAAAAATTATATACTGTAATTATATACAGTAAAAATTATGAAAAAAATCACATCTCAACAACAAAAAGTTCTTGAATGTATAGAAGTTTACATTAAAGAGACTGGCTTTCCACCAACTAGAATAGAGATTTGTAAAGAATTAGGATTTAAGTCCCCCAATGCAGCTGAAATGCATCTAAGAGCATTAGAAAGGAAAGGATTGATTACTATAAAAAGCGGTTCTTCCAGAGGTATTTGTTTAAATAACAAAACAGTATTTGACGGATATCCAGTTATTGGATTAGTTGCCGCCGGTTCACCCACTTTAGCAGAAGAAAATATTGAAAAAATTATTAACTGCGATCCAGAGTTATTTGGAAGCAATTTTGATTACTTTTTAAAGGTTAAAGGCTTGAGCATGATAGAAGCAGGAATACTGGAGAATGATTTGGTTGCAATCAAAAAAACAACAGAAATTAAAAATGGTGATTTGGTGGTAGCTCGTATAGACGAAGAAGTGACACTAAAACACTTTTTCAAATCACAAAACAAAATTGAGTTAAGGCCTGCAAATAAAGATTATTCTGTTATAACCATTGACGACAAAGTCTCACATTTTGAAATTGAAGGTAAAGGGATTGGCCTCCTCAGAAACCATTAATGTAAAGTTACGTTTTTCTTACTAGATTTTCGTTTTACATTCTCAAAAAAATCATCGAAGTCTATAACTTGACCACTAACAGATTCTAAACCGGCACGAATCATCTCTTTTGCAACAGCAAGCTCTTCTCCGTTTAAAAAATCTCTTGATTCTCTTCCAAATTCAATCTTTACAATTGGATTGTCATGATCATCTGCTCTTCTTAGAACGATTGTTCCATCTGAAAGTTGAGTTAATTCTAGATAATTGGACATTGTTTTGACTTTAGCATGTTGAAGAATTAAATAATAGGATTCAGATAATTATTTTTTTGAAACTATTTTCCAAGCATTGTTCTCAAATATTGCAATAGTTCCAATTTTCTTTCCGTCTCTTTCTGAGCTCAAATAATGCGTATCTTCTGTCTTGTTGTATCTAATAATAAATGGATTCCCTAAGTCGTCGGTATCAGGAGCAGTTAATAAAAATCTATGTTTATCTGGTAATCCCTCCTTGGCAAGTTTTAGCTCAGTTACTGCAGGAGCTCTAGTTTCTCTATTTTTTGGAAATCGACTAGCAGCAAGAAAAAGACCTTTTAAGCTGTCTCTTAAAAGAAAGTGGTCTGCTACTTTTGAGCATTGTAATTCGGGTAAAGGAATTGGATCCATATAGATTGGATATGGTTCACCATTTCTTTGTAACCTTCTGGTTGCATCACAGTTATTGTTGTTGCACGCAAAGTACTTACCAAATCTTCCGGTCTTTAACTCCATTTCTGCTCCACACTTATGACAGTCAAGAGTGGGGCCATCATAACCCTTTAATTTAAAGACTCCTTCTTCAATCTCAATCCCATCACAGTCTGGGTTGTTTGAACAAACATGGATTTTCATCTTGTCATCTATAAGGTAATTGTCCATGCTCAAATCGCATTTTGGACAACGTCTTTTAATAATCAAATTAACTGCCTCTTGCTGATCATCAATACTTACTGCCTCTTCACCAGAAATCAAATTGAGAGTTTTTTTGCACTGATATTCAGTTGCAGTGGAATAACCAGAGCAACTCAAAAAGACTCCTGTAGCTGAGTTTCGGATATTTAAATTATTTGAATTACAATCAGGACAGATTAAGGAAGTGGTAACAGGATTATTTCTGCGCATGCCTTGGGTGTCGTGCATGGCTTGTTCTAAATCTTCTTGGAATGCTTTGTAGTATTCGTTAAGAACCTCTAGCCAATTTGCCTCTCCATTGGCAATATCATCTAATCTATTTTCGAAATTAGCAGTAAAGTTATAGTCCATGATGTCGTCAAAATTTTCTATTAATCTATCAGAGACAATCATCCCAATTTTATTTACAAAAAATCTTCTATTAATGATTTCTGCATAACCTCTGTCTTGAATAGTAGAAATGATATTTGCATAAGTAGAAGGTCTACCGATACCCCTTTTTTCAAGCTCTTTAACCAAAGCTGCTTCCGAGAATCTTGCTGAAGGTTTAGTAAATTTTTTATCTAATTTATGACTATCAAGCTCCATAACATCACCAGAATTTATGGACGGCAGCTTTTGATCTTCCTCAGAATCTTTTTGCTTATATACCTTTAAAAACCCATCAAATAATATTTCTCTACCTCTTGCTTGAAACTTGTAATCATCAAAATCTACAAAAACGCTAGTTGAAAGAAATTCAGCATCTGGGAGCTGGCATGCAATGAACTGTTCCCAAATCAAGTCATACAACTTGATTTCATCATCCCTTAGGTCATGTATTTGCAATCCTGTGATATGGGCATTGGTTGGTCTTATAGCTTCGTGTGCCTCTTGGGCATTTTCTTTTGAAGAATAGATTCTAGGAGCATTGGTGAGATACTCTTGACCAAATTTATTTTCAATATATGCTCTCGCATCTTGAATAGACTCCTTTGATAACGATGGAGCATCTGTTCTCATGTAGGTAATTAAGCCATTCTCATAGAGCTTTTGTGCTGCTCGCATCGTTCTAGAAACTGTGTAACCTAATTTAGTACTAGCAGCCTGCTGCAATGTAGAAGTGATAAACGGTGCTTTTGGCTTAGAAGTGGTTGGTTTTTTAATGACTTCCGAAACTTTGAGTTCTGAATTTACTATTAATTTCTCAATATGTTTAGCTTCAGCTTCTTTTAGCAAGGATTCAGATTTTGTTCTTACTAAAGAAAAATTAACAAGTTGATTATCCTTTGATCCAGTAAAGCTAATTTCCCAAAATTCCTCAGGTTTAAATTCTTTAATTTTTTTTTCTCTTTCAGCTAACAACCTTAGCGCAACCGATTGAACTCTTCCAGCCGAAAGGTTTCTTGCGATTTTTGCCCACAATAAAGGCGATAACTCAAAACCAACAACTCTATCTAAAAATCTTCTAGCTTGTTGAGCATTGACCAAATTAATATCAATTTCGAGGGGTTCTTTAAATGCTTTTTGGATAGAGTCTCTTGTAATTTGATTGAATCTAACTCTGCTAAAGTTTGTATTTTCTTTAGCCAATGATTCTCTTAGGTGCCAAGCTATAGCTTCTCCCTCTCTATCAAGATCAGTGGCTAGAATTACAGAGTCACATTTTTTTGCAAGACTCTTAAGTTCTTTGATAACTTTTTCCTTTTCAGGAATGATTTCATAAGTGGCTGCCCAAGAATTATCAGGATCAATACCCATTCTTCGGACCAATCTTTTCCTTTCATTAATCTTCTTTTGAATAACCTTATCTTCTGAAGATAATCCTTTAGGTAAAATAATTTTTTCTTGGGAGGCTTTACCTTTTTTTGGAAGATCTCTGATATGACCAACGCTTGATTTGACTAAATAATCTGGGCCTAAATATTTAGAAATTGTTTTTGCCTTTGCAGGAGATTCAACTATTACCAGAGAACGTGGCATCTTACTTAAAAAGTGATTTTAAATTAACAAGCATATCTAAATCTTTTTTCTCTTTCCAAAGAAAGGCTATATTGGACTCAAAAAAAATAATTTCAAGTATGGGCTTAGGAATTTGATCAATTAATTTTTTTTGTATTTCAAAACTTGAATCTCTTCTAAGTGTTATAGGATCATATAAATCCCATCCTATTTCTGAAGATATGAAATGCCCTTTCTTGAAGTTTGAAAGATTTTTAAAGGTGTATATCTCAAGTCCCTGGAAATAATTTTTAAAACTTTTTTTTAGAGAGATAGTCTCAATTTTAAACCCACTTTTAACTGCCTTGAGCCTAAATTCAGCAAGCTCCTTAGTTTGTTTCGAAGGCAATGCAATAGTTATGCTACCTATAAGAAAAATTATAATTGTGCAAACTATAAATATACTCAAATCAATTACTCAAGGATCTTAGAAATAATTTTAGGTCCCTCATAAACGAATCCTGTATAAATCTGAACCAAGGAAGATCCCAGTTTTATCTTTTCATCAAAGTCATCTTTTGAAGACACACCCCCAACCCCAATAAGAACCCCGCAATCAAGTGCAGCTAGTTTTTTGATAACTGCATTAGATTTATCTTGCAGCAGCTTACCAGATAACCCACCAGGCAAATCCTTTATGCTCTTATTAGAAATCATTTCTCTTGATATTGAAGTATTGGTTGCAACGAATCCATCAATTTTCGAAGCTCTGGCAATCTCAACTAATTTAGCAAGCAACCCATGATCTTCGTCTGGAGAGATCTTAATAAATACCGGATTTGAAAATTTTAATTCTTCTCTGAGGGATGCAATTTTGGTAATTAAATTTTTAAACTCTTGCTCTTGATGAAACTCTCTTAAGCCAGGGGTATTTGGGGAAGAGATATTAATAGTGATGTAATCGGCATATTCGGCTACCCTTCTGAAACAATATAAATAATCTTGTATTTTCTCACCTTGATTTGAGATTTTATTTGCTCCGATATTTACTCCAAGAATCCCCTCAAACTTTCTTCGCTTTAAGTTTCTTAACAAATGCTCAATTCCTTTATTATTGAATCCCAAAGAGTTAATTATTGATTTTTCGGAAGTAATTCTCCAAATTCTTGGTTTAGGATTACCAAATTGGGGTTTTGGTGTAACTGTTCCAACCTCAATAAAACCAAATCCTAATTTTCCTAAGGCATTAAAATAATCTCCGTTTTTATCTAATCCAGCAGCAAGCCCAAGTCGATTTGGAAATGTAAGAGAGCCTATTTTGAAAGAAAAATTTGAGGTTACTGGTTTAAAAATTAGCCCTAAAATTCCAAGTTTGTAAAAGAAGTTAAGTGTCTTAAGTGCTATTAAATGAGATAACTCAGGTGGCAGGAGCCTCAGAAGAGAAAGCATATTTCATTATTCATAAATTAAGTTTTGCATCCTTGCTACATGCAAATTAGCTTTAATAAAACCTTCTTTGGATCCACAGTCAAATTTTATACCCTCATACTCTATACCAAAGTATTCTTGGTTTTGCATTGCAAAATTTAAAGCATCTGTGAGCTGTAGCTCTCCATGAATTCCCTCTTCAATATTTTCTAGGTAACTAAATATGTTTCCCTTAAGCAGGTACCTTCCGGTGACAGCAACTTGAGAAGGAGGATTAGATTGAGGTTTTTCTATTATAGATTTTAATGGTTTAACATTTTTTGCAACATCTAAATTATTTTTAAAGCTAATAACTCCATATTTCTTAGTTTCCTCAGCTGAGACTTTATTAAGAGCTAATATGCTGCAACCCGTTTCAAGATGGGCATTTGCAAGCTGCTCGCAAACGTTTGGAGAATTTAAAATTAAATCATCTGCAAGTAATACAAAAAAAAATTCATCTTCATCGATCAAATGTTTTGCTTGAAGAACTGCATGCCCCAAACCCCTTTGAATAATTTGATCTACATAATGAAAAGTTATATCTTGAAATTCTTTAGGAAAAACTTTTTCAATCATGTTGTGCTTGCCAGCTTCCATAAGCAGAGCTTTAAGCGCGTCGTTTGAATTAAAATGAGCTTCAATCGCTTTTTTTGTTGGTGAAGTGATGAAGATAATCTCTGAAACGCCCGCTTGAATAGCCTCACGCACAGCATACTCAACCAAAGGAGTATCGATTATGGGCATCATTTCCTTGGGAATAGATTTGGTTGCTGGTAAAAATCTTGTCCCAAAACCCGCAACTGGAAGAATGGCTTTTTTAATTTTATGCATCTAATTAAAAGCGGAATTTTTTATCTTGGATGGAATTATACCTATAACTGCTCCGGATAATAATCCACCAAGATGAGCACCATTTGCAACCATACCAAAACCAAAATAGTAAAGTAAGTTTGTATAACCAACAAGAAGCCAAATAAATATAAAAGTATATAAAGATGGTGGAAAGCCAAATTTATTTTCCTTTAAGATCATTTCCTTCGCAAAGCAATATCCAAATAAGCCATAGACAACGCCACTTAATCCACCGAATCTTACAGACTCATACAATAGAAACTCTGAAAAATTAGCTATGATTCCCGAAAAAAATACAATCAAAATAAGTGCAAAACTTCCTTTAATTCTTTGTATCTCTCTACCTAGAACATAAACCCAAAGACAATTAAACAGCAAATGGGTTAATGAAAAATGTATTAATGCTGGAGTAAAAATTCTCCAGTACTCACTTCTAGTAAAATAGGTGTCCTCTATAGAATAAAAGTATGTCTGATCTTGATGTGGTGAAAGAAAAAAAAGATATTGATAAACATCTAATCCAAGGAAAGTTAGTAAGAAAAATACACTTGCTATAAAAATAATTGTAAATGGAATTAAGTTAGGCAAAAAAAATTATCTTTTATGGTTTACTTCTATACTCCAACCTAATTTTTCTCTACATGCAGAGAAGAAGTCATTATTAAGTGGTCGAATAATTCTTAATGATTTGGTTAATCTTTTGATTTCAATCGTTTTTCCAAAAGGTAAAGGAAGGTCTTCTTGGCCATCTAAAGATACAAATCCTTGAGCTCTTGGACCAGATACTATCTCAACTCTAATAACAGAAGCATTTGAGCAGATGAGCGGTCTTGAAGATAAGCTCTGTGAAAACATTGGAATTATATTAAATATTTTTAAATCGGGATGAATGATGGGACCCCCCGCAGACAACGCATACGCCGTTGATCCAGTACTGGTAGCAACAATAAGGCCATCAGATCTTTGCTCATAAATGAATGTATTATCAATATTTAATTTATAACGCATAAGTTGAGCATAAGAACCAGAGTGAATAACCACCTCGTTAAGGGCAACTTCATTAGAGTTACCAAAACTAGCCAGGATAAGATCTCTCTTCTCCTCCGAATATTTATTGTTAATTAAAACATCGGTAATATCAGTCTTTAGATTTTTTAGCGATAAATCAGTTAAAAAACCAACTCGTCCTAAATTAACTCCAATAAATGGTTTCCCATTTTTATAATACTTTTTTGCAGCCCTCAAAAAAGTTCCATCTCCACCTAAAACAATAATAAGATCTGTGCTTTTTCCAAAATTAGTTCCAGAAAGAAATTCAACACCTTTGATTGAGGAGGCTATAGAAAAGTCATCCACAAAAACTTTGTGGGTTTTGGTTGCAATTAAGCCTACCAATTCTTCTATAACCTTGCTATTTTTAGAACTAAGGTTACTTTTGATAACTAGTCCAATACTTTTAAACATTTGCTAATTATATATTTAATTAAAATGAATTATGAAAATTGCAACTTTTGTTAAGGAAATTAAAAAAGCAAATACTATTACTCTATTAACAGGCGCAGGTATTAGCACAGCATCCGGTATACCAGACTTCAGGGGTGAAAACGGTTTTTGGAAATCAAATACTCCTATTTATTTTGATGAATTCCTTGCATCAGCGGAAAAGAGGCTGGAATCTTGGAAAAATAATATTGCTTTAACAAAAAAATTAAAATCTATAACTTTCAATAAAGGTCATATATTGGTCAAACAAATTCTTGAGTTGAATCCCAAGAATATGCTTATTACTCAGAATATAGACGGTTTGCATGAAAAGTCAGGCGTTCCACAAAATAACATTATCGAAATTCACGGAACAGCACTTAAAGCAAGTTGTTTAAGGTGCGAAAAGTTCTTTGGGCTTGATAAATTCCATAAAGCATTTATCGCCAAAAACCCTATTCCAAATTGTGACGTATGCAATGGGTTGATTAAGGTAGCCACAATTTCATTTGGTCAGCCTATGAATCCTTTAACTATGGAAAAAGCATTGGTTACAACTTTGGAATCAAATCTGATGATAGTCTTGGGGTCTTCTTTGGTGGTTCAACCAGTAGCAGATCTTCCAAGGATCGCTCTAGAAAATGGGAGCAAATTAGTTATCTGCAATCTACAACCTACTCCATACGACAGCTGCGCAACTCTAGTTATTAATGAGGACATTGAAAATATCGCTGAAGAAGTTTTGCTTAATCATGAATTAGGCTAAGTCTTCCAAGAACTTTACCCTCTTTAAGATCTGTTAGAGCAGCATTGACATCGCTTATAGGTCTTTGCTCAACTGGAATGGGATCGATCTTACCAGTATTGACCAATTCCATAAGCTCTTTCATATCTTGAGGGCTTCCAACATATGAGCCTAAAATTTTTCTTTCCATAATTGGAATCATGGGCAAAGGAATTTTTAACTCACCTCCGAATAAACCAACGATTATATATTTACCTCCTTTTGCTAAGGTGTTGATTCCAAAGCCAACAGACTGCTCAGATCCAACAAAATCAATCGCTGCGCAAAGCTCGCCACCCGTTAATTCTAATATTTTCAGAAACGCATTTTCATCAAGAGGATTGATGACTGCTGAAGCACCCTGTTCCAACGCGGCATTTAATTTTGCTTGATCTACATCAACTACAATTGGATTAATATTGTAAGCAGCTTTAGCAATCTGAATTGCCATCATACCTACTCCTCCTGCTCCAACAATAATCATAGACTTATTGTGATATGGAGCACCTTTTTTTAAGGCGCTGTAGGCTGTTAATCCAGAGCAGGCATAGCTTCCTGCTAAATGCGATGGGACATTATTTGGTTTAAACAGGTATTTACTGTGAGGTACAACTACATGGTCTGCAAAACCGCCTGTTTTAAAAACTCCCAAAACCTGACCAGCATTACACAAATGCTCTTCTCCCGAATTGCAAATTGAGCAAGACCCGCAACCGATCCAGGGATATACAATTACTTTATCACCAAGATTTATACCAGCTGCATTTTCACCGAACCCAACCACTTCTCCAAAAATTTCATGACCCAAGGTATAAGGTGATGGTAATGGAAGTGCTAATTTATTTCCATTTCCTAGATTGAAAGCACCTTCATGTATGTGCACGTCTGAGTGACAAAGACCGCAAGCTATTGTTTTTATTAATACCTCTGTCCCAGATGGTTTTGGAGTTTCTAATTCATTCAATATAACAGGCAACCCCGGTGACGGTACTTGATATGCTCTCATAAATTCCTTCCTTTAGATGAAATGTAAAAACCTAAGCCTTATAATACCTAGCTAAAAATTAAAAGGAAATGAAATGAATCAACTTGAATCTTTTAGACAAGAAGTAAAAGACTGGTTAGAAAAAAACTGCCCTCCTTCGATGAGAACACCGATGCCTGAAGATGAGGTGGTGTGGGGAGGAAGAAATGCTGTCTATAAAAACCCTGAATCCAAACTTTGGTTAGAAAGAATGGGTGAGAAAGGATGGACTGGCCCAAACGTTCCAAAAGAATATGGTGGTGGTGGACTTGATAGAGATCAAGTAAAAATTTTAAACCAAGAGCTTTTTGGAATAGGTGCTAGACCTGCTTTAAATAGCTTCGGAATATGGATGCTCATTCCTGTGTTACTTGAATATGGTAGCGAAGAACAGAAACTCAACTTTATTCCTAAAATCTTAAAGGGCGAAATTCGGTGGTGCCAGGGTTACTCTGAACCCGGTTCAGGCTCTGATTTAGCATCCCTAGCAACAAAAGCAGAAGACTGCGGAGATCACTACTTAGTAAATGGACAAAAAGTATGGACCTCTTATGCAGACGAAGCTGATTGGATTTTTGCATTAGTTAGAACCGGCCCCAAAGAACCCAAGCATGATGGGATTAGCTTCCTGTTGATAGATATGGCTGACAGCGGTGTCTCAACTAAACCAATAACTCTTATCAGCGGTAAGTCCCCTTTTTGTGAAACCTTTTTTGATAACGTTAAGGTACCAAAAGAAAATATAGTTGGTGAAGAAAATAAAGGTTGGACTATTGCGAAAGCATTACTTCAGCACGAAAGAAATTTCATATCCAGTTTTGGTTTAGGTGGCAGCGCTGACGTGCCAGGTAGTTCTGGAATGGGAGGCATTGTAAAAATAGCTAAAAATTACATAGGCGAGAAAGACGGTAAAATTTCTGATGGTTATTTCAGAGGAAAGGTAGCTGCGCATAAAATGAAAGAACAAGCTTTTGGTTTGACTTTACAACGTTCTGGAGATGAGGGAGGCAAAGCATCTGCAACTTCATCGATATTTAAGTATTATGGTACGGAGCACAATAAAAATAGATTTGAACTGATTGTTGCAGCAATGGGAATACAAGGACTAGGCTGGGAAGGACAAGGCTTTACAGAGAGCGAACTATCTAAAACCAGAGCATGGCTAAGAACCAAAGCAAATTCAATTGAGGGGGGAACTTCTGAAATTCAACTTAATGTGATTGCTAAAAGAGTTCTTGGACTCCCTGTTTAAGGAAAAAAAATGAAATTAGTATTAACTGAAGAACAACAATTCCTAAAAGATACTGCGCAACAGTTTGCAAGAGAAAGAACTCCTGTTGAGCATTTCCGTAAATTAAGAGATTCAAATGATCAAAAAAAATGGAGCCAGGAAATTTGGATGGATATGGTAGAGCTAGGCTGGTCAAGCATACTTGTTCCAGAAAAGTTTGGAGGCTCAGAGTTTGGAGTTTCCGGATTATGCGTTGTCTTGCAAGAATTGGGCAAAACTTTAACACCCTCTCCTTTGTTTGCTACGGGAGTGCTTGGGGTATCTGCTATCAATGCTCTTGGATCTGATCACCAAAAAAATGAACTCTTCCATGGGATTTTAGATGGAAGTATTACCACAGCTTTTGCTATTGATGAAAAACCTCATCATCATCCTTATGCAATTAGAACTTCTGCAAAGAAAACTGGTGATAAGTATATTATTAGTGGTAAAAAGATTTTTGTGATCGATGGTGCTAGCGCATCTCATATTATTGTAATAGCAAGAACCAGTAACAGCGAGGAAGAGCTTGAAGGTTTGTCAGCATTCATCATCCCATCGAGCACAACAAACCTTAAGATTACCTCTCTCTCCTTAGCTGATTCAAGAAACTATGCCTCAATCGAGTTTGATGATGTAGAAATATCTAATGACATGTTGTTGGGCGATGTGGGCTCTGCATCCGGTGTATTAGAAAATATCCTTGACCTTGGAAGAATAGCCATAGCAGCAGAAATGCTCGGAATGACTGAAGAAGCTTTTGAAATAACTAACAATTATCTTAAAGAAAGAAAGCAATTTGGTGTGTTGATTGGTTCTTTCCAAGCATTGCAGCATAGAGCTGCCAAGATGTTTTGTGAAATTGAACTTACAAAATCTGCAGTCCTTGCAGCCATGTTTGCTGCAGATTCAAATAATAATGAATTAGCAAGGTTAGCGAGCTTAGCAAAGTTTCAAGTTGGAGAAACTTTGCACCTAGTCAGCAATGAGTCTATTCAAATGCATGGCGGCATAGGAGTAACTGATGAGTATGATATTGGTTTATACCTGAAAAGAGCTCGAGTCACTGAACAAATTTTTGGCTCAGCTGACTTTCATCAGAGCAGGTATGCAGACATAAGTGGATTTTAGATGTCAGAATTTGAGGCCTTGCTTGAAACCATGGCTACACTTCGAAACAAAGAAGTTGGATGTCCTTGGGATATAGAGCAAACTCATAAATCTCTAGCTCACCATGCTATAGAAGAAGCTTATGAACTCCAAGCTGCAATATTTTCAGAAAATTCAACCAATCTCAAGGAGGAACTGGGAGACCTGCTCTTGCAAGTAATTTTTCACTCGCAAATTGCAAAAGAAGAAAGTTCTTTCACAATAAGAGATGTTATTGAAAACATTCATGCAAAATTAATCCGCAGACATCCCTATGTTTTCGGGAAAGACGACTATCCCAAAACGGCTGAGGAACAAACAGCTTTGTGGAATAAAATTAAAAACTTGGAAAAGACAGAAGAGCAAGCTAGAGTTTCTATTGACATAAGAGATAACTTACCTCCTTTGCTAAAAAGCGTTGAAATCCAAAGAAATGCAACCAATAAATCTTTTGATTGGGATAGACCTGATCAAATCATTGATAAAATTCAAGAGGAGCTTGATGAAATAAGAGAAGCCTTTAAAGGGGGGACTCAAGAAAAAGTTGCAGAGGAGATTGGCGATACCTTTTTTGCATTAATAAATTTTTGTAACAAATTAAACATAAATCCAGAAAATGTAATCGCCCAAGCAAACCAAAAATTTTTAAGAAGATTTGGAGCTTTAGAGAGGATTATTGAGGCCAAAAATCTTGATATGTCTCTTCTAGATTTAACTGCATTGAATGAACTCTGGGAAGAAGCAAAAAATGACTTGGCTGATTAAACAGCTCAAGGGATGTCTTACAATCACTCTTATTGTATTGATTCTAACTATTGGGGTCATGATATTAACTCTTGTAAATATCCCTAGATTGATTCGAGTGCAATTAATAAAGGAGTCCATTGGGAGACTATCTAACGAAATTGGCTCTCTTATCGTTGCATCAATCAAAATTGCTTATACCCTGATTCATAGGCCCTCCTGGTCTTTTCAACTTCCCAATAATCTACAAACACAAAAATGGTATATTGGGATGAGCAATCATTTGTCTTGGGGGGATATTTTTATTTTGCTCTTTGCTGGACATCGAAAAGTACCGCTCTTGAAGTTTTTTATGAAAGATGAGCTTAAGTGGATACCTATTCTGTATCTCGTCCATAAAACCTTAGATATGCCTTTTCTAAAAAGACATTCTTTAAAAATCATTAAAAAAAATCCTTCTCTTAGAAAAGTTGATGAGCTATCTGCACAACAAGCTGCAAAAAAATTTGCAAGAAATCCCTCTGTAGCTTTTAGTTTTGCAGAAGGGACACGATTTACCCCATCTAAACATCTAGCTCAAGCATCTCCATATCTTCATTTACTAAAACCAAAAATAGGAGCCTTAAGCACTGCTCTGCAAGGGATGTCTGAGGTTACTGAATTGCTGGATTTCACCATTATTTACAAAACCACCAAGCTCTCTGCTTGGAATTTTGCCTGTGGAGAGTTAAACCAAGCCAAAGTTATCGTAAAAGTTTATTCGCTTCCAAAAGAAATTCTTGCTAGAAACCACATGGACCGAAAATATAAAGATGTTTTTCAGTCTTTCATTAATGAGATCTGGAAAGAAAAATCCCAAATCCTTGAAATAGAAAAAAAGCTTATCTCTTAATGAGTTTAAAAAACTCTCTCTGAAGATCAGAACGGCTAGAATAAATCGTGGGTTGAATTCTTGCTATGTCTGTTTTATATCTTGTTGCAAGAGAGTTTGCAGCCTCAGCTGGGGTTCCAATGATTGCAAATTCTTCCAATATTTGATCAGGAATAATATCTCTCATCTTAGTCCACTCACCTTGTTTGGATAGCCTGTTAAGTTCTAGATGCAAATCCTCAAAACCGTGAACCTCTAGCATTCCTTTGTATGCTGGCGTTGACCCATAAAAGGATATTTGTGATGCACAGGACACTCTTGCTTGATCAATTTCTTCTTGAGTCGAACCAAGCCCAACTATAAGGCCAATTGCTATTTCAAAGCCAGGTCTCTTATATCTATTTTCTAACGCGGGTAAGGTAAGTTCATGAAATGACTTTGCTGAATGAAATGGGTGAACAATGATACCATCAGCAGATTCTGCGGCAGCCCTTAACATCATCGGTCCTACTGCTGCCATAAAAATTTTTGGAATTCCAAAGGGATTTTCTCTTGGATCAAAGAAAGGGGTCATTAACGTGTGGGAATAAAATTCACCTCTAAAATTAAGTGGCTCTTGAAATTGCCATGCATGCCATATTGCTTTAATAGCAGATACCATTTCCCCCATTCTCCTGGCCGGACTAGACCATGGCATGGAAAATCTTTTTTCAATGTGCGGTTTTATTTGGGAACCAAGTCCAAGAATAAATCTACCTTTAGACATAAGTTGAAGATCGTAGCCTAAGTTTGCCAAAATCATTGGGTTCCTTGCAAAACCAATAGCGACTGATGTCATCAAATCTATTTTTGATGTGGTTCCTGAGGCTACCGATAAGGGTATAAATGGATCATGAGGACCTTCAAAAGTATAAACGCCATCATAACCTTCTTCTTCAAAGGTTGCTGCTAGCTTTCCGGCTTGCAGATGGTCTCTAGTAATTAATGCAGCATCTATTTTCATATTGGGTATATTTATATTAACCTAGTTATGCACTATCAAAAAATTTATAGGATAAGAGATGAACTCAAGAATTTGTGAAATGCTGAATATTGAATTTCCATTAATTGCCTTCAGTCACTGCAAGGATGTGGTTGTTCAGGTTTCAAAGGCTGGTGGTATGGGTGTCCTTGGTGCAGTGGGAATGACCCCTCAAATCCTTGAGCAAGAACTTAAATGGATTGATGATCACATTAATGGAATGCCTTATGGGGTTGATGTATTAATCCCTGCCTCATTTACAGGCAAACATGAGGATTTAAAACCTACAGATTGGGTACAAATGATCCCTCAGGAGTACAGAGATTTTAGAGCCGATGTTTTAAAAAAATTTGATCTTGATGGGGAGGAACTTAGAAAGCAAACAGAGCAAAATTCCAATTTCGGTAATAATATGCGAGATGAGACTGCTAAGAGATTGCTTGAAATAGCCTTTTCATATCCCATAAAGCTTATAGCGAATGCACTAGGTGTACCCCCTGCTTGGATGCTTGAGATGGGTAAAAAAAATAATGTTCTAGTTGCAGCCCTAGTAGGAGCTAAAGAACATGCAATTAGACAAGTACAAGCAGGGGTTGATATTTTAGTTGTCTCCGGAACTGAAGGTGGAGGTCACTGTGGAAGTGTCTCAACTATGGTGCTGGTTCCTGAAGTAGCAAGAGCAATTAAACCGATCAAAGAAATACCTATTTTGGCTGCTGGAGGCATTGCAACAGGAGAGCAAATGGCAGGAATTATGGCAATGGGAGCCTCTGGGGTATGGTGTGCATCCGTTTTTCTAACGACCACTGAAGCTGAGACCTCTACAACAGTAAAAGAAAAAATGCTTCAAGCAACTTCTAGTCAAACTGTTAGATCTAGAAGTAGAACTGGCAAGCACTCAAGACAACTTAGATCTGCCTGGACGGATGCATGGGAGGCTAAAGATGCACCCGAACCACTTCCCATGCCACTTCAAACTATGGTGGGCGAGCCAGCCTTAAGAATTATAGATAAAGCTGCTGAAATTGGACATGAAGGAGCAAAACAACTAGCTACCTATTGGGTTGGTCAAGGTATAGGACTAGTCGAAGAAACCATAACAGCCGGTCAAACCGTCCAAAAATTTAAAGAAGAGTTCATTGAAGCTTTTGAAAAGATGCAAACTTTATTTGATTGAACTACCTTAAATATTAAATCAAGACAAAAGAAGCTGCTAATCAAAATTAATAAGTTAAATCGATCAATTTTTCAAGTAAATCCATCCGGTCATTGCCAAAGAACATTTTGTCCTCATAAAAATAGGTTGGGGAACCAAAACCGCCCCTTTCGATTAACGCTTGAGTATTTTTCTTAAGTGCTACCTTCGCCTTTTCTGAGGTAATGTATGATTGAAAGTCAGACAAATTGAAGCCAATTTTTTCACCTAATTCTAAAATACTCTCAATTGAAGAAATATCTACTTGATGCGTCCAATAGGCTGAAAATACTTCCTCTGCAAAAGCGGGGACTTTTCCTTGAGACTTAGCATATATACATCCTCGCATTGCGTTAACCGAATTGACGGGGAAAACCTTTGGCCAATTAATTTTTAGGTTTCTTACTTGCGCCCAGAGTTGAAGATCAGAAACAGCATATTTTGCTTTAAGGGGATTAGGGTTTTTTCTAATTTCATAAACATCTTGATTAACTGCATTAAATACACCGCCGACTAGTATAGGATACCAAACAATGGATAGATTTTTACGCTCTGATATTGCTATAATTTCTCTGAAAGCTAAATAAGTCCATGGGCTTGAGCAATCAAAATAAAAATCAATTTTTTTTAAATTCTTCACTAAATAATTATAGGTTTAAATTGAGCAATACAAAAAAAATAACCATACTTTCTCTTGCGCTTATTTTTGGGATGCTGAATGCCCAATCAAAATTTGAGCCAATAGAATTGACGAATGAAAAGATTGCTCTTACTGATGAAATTGTTAAAAAAATCTCAAGCGAACATTTTTATAAAAAGAAAAATCTAGAAGAGCTTGATGAACAATTTGTTTCTAAACTTTTAGAAAGGTTGGACCCTAATAAGATTTATTTTACCAAAACAGAGATTTCAAATTTTGAAGCACAAAACTTTATTGATGCTACCTTTGATTTATCTATTGGATATCAGATTATCAATAACTATTTTCTTAAGCTTGAAATGGCAACTAACCATCAAATATCAGTTATTGAGAACAAGGATTTAGATTTTTCTAAAGACGATTACATTGATGTATATCCAGACGACAATGAATGGGTCGAAAATATTTCTCAACTCCATGAAAGATGGGATGCAATTGCTAAAAATGATCTCCTGTCTTTAATATTAAGCAAAGAAAATGTTGATCACCAAGAAAACCTAATAAAGAGGTACAAAAGACGACTGAGAAGTATTTCGCAAAGAAATGAGGAGGATATTTACTCCCTAGCAATTAATAGCATTACTAATCTTTTTGATCCTCACTCATCATATCTCTCCCCAAAATCAGCAGAAGATTTTGATATGCAAATGAGTTTGAAATTAGAGGGTATCGGCGCTTTATTGGGTACCGAAGACGACTATCCTCAAATAGTTAAACTTATTAAAGGAGGTCCGGCAGAAAAATCAGGAAAAATTGAGCAAGAAGATTTGATAATCTCGGTAAGACAAATTGATGATGACGAACCAGTTGATGTGATTGGATGGAGAATTGATGAGGTAGTTCAACTTATTAGAGGACCTTCTGGGTCAAAATTGGAATTAGAGCTTTCCTCAAAGGATCTTATAGAAGGAGAGCATAAATTTGTTGTCCTAGAAAGAGAGGAAGTGAAACTTGAGGAACAAGCAGCTCAATCAAAAATAATTACCACTTCAATGGATGATAAGCAGATTAAACTAGGTATTATTAACTTGCCTGCGTTCTATATAGATTTTAATGGATGGAGAAACAGAGATTCTGATTTTAGATCTAGTTCTAAAGATATAGAAAAGATCTTAGCTGAGTTTAATGAGCAGAATGTTGATGCTGTTCTACTAGACTTAAGAGGCAATTCCGGGGGCTCACTTTACGAAGCAAATAAGCTTACAGGCCTCTTTGTTGCTGCTGGACCAACCGTTCAAGTCAAAGAGAACAATGGTTTTGTGAGACCTTGGGGTGATGGGAGAGCAATTCAAGCATGGGAAAAACCATTAGCTGTATTGGTTGATAGATATTCTGCTTCTGCATCTGAAATTCTTGCTGGAGCGATTCAAGATTATGAAAGAGGAATTATTATTGGCGATCAGACTTTTGGTAAAGGCACTGTACAAAAACTAGATACTCTCTCTGCAGGACAAATCAAAATCACTGAATCAAAGTTTTATAGAGTTTCTGGTGAAAGCACACAAAGGAAAGGGATCGTGCCTGATATATTATTACCAACCTATACCAGTCGAGATAATTTTGGTGAAGAGGCTCTTAAAACAGCCCTGCCATGGGATGTGATAAGACCAATAGGACATAAAAAATATGGAATTGATGATAATGCCTTGGAAGCAATTAGAATTTCATTTAACCATCGAGAACAAGAAGATCCAAATTTAACCTATATTTCATCATTTAGAAAAACTCTTGAAAATGAAAGAGATATTAAATTTTTGAGTTTAAATATTGAAAAAAGGAAGCAAGAAAAAGAGGACAGAGAAGAAAGGTATCTTGGGCTTGAGAATGCTAGGAGAAAAAGCTTGAATCTTGAAACATTTGATACCTATCAAGATCTTTTGGATTATCGCAGGGAGCTGGATGAAGTAATCGATATCCAAAATGATCTATTGCTCAATGAAGCTTCAAAAATTACTACTGAATATGCAATCCAATTGCAAAATATTAAATCTGTATAAGGGTAATAATGAAGATCTGCTCTTTCAATATTAATAGTATTAGAGCAAGGCCTCATCAATTAGCGCATATTAGAGATACTCTTGCTCCGGATGTAATTGGTCTTCAAGAAACCAAAGTCCATGACAGTGAATTTCCAATAGAAATAGTTGAAGAACTTGATTATTACGTAGAGCATTGGGGGCAAAAAGGTCATTATGGAGTTGCTCTGTTGAGCAAAGAAAAACCAAAGAATGTACTAAAAGGCTTTGTTCAAGATACTGATGAAGATCAAAAAAGATTTATTCAGGCAACCTATAATTTTGGTGAAGATGAAATAACTATTCTTAATGGCTATTTTCCTCAAGGTGAAAATTTAAGTCACGAAAGCAAGTTCCCTAAAAAGGTCAAATTCTATAAAGATCTTTCTGATCATATATCTGAACTTTTGAAGAAAACAGAAAACATTGCTGTCATGGGAGACTTTAATGTTGCTCCTGCTGATATTGATGTTGGAATTGGAGAACAAAATGCCAAGAGATGGCTTAAAGATGGCAAATGTGCTTTTCTTCCCGAGGAAAGGGAGATGTGGAATAAAATTCTAGGTTTAGGTTTTTACGATAGTTGGAGACAAGTAAACCCAGAAGATTCAAAGACCTTCTCCTGGTTTGATTATCGCTCAAGAATGTTTGAAGATGATCCTAAAAGAGGTCTCAGAATAGATCATATTTTGTTGAGCAAAAGTTTAAATGAATCTTTGAAATCTGTTGGCATTGATTACGATGCTAGGGCCATGGAAAAGCCCTCTGACCACTGCCCCATTTGGGCTGAAATAAGTTAGTTTCTCCTAGCCTTAAAAAATCTTTGCATGATTTCCTTGCATTCATCCTTGAGAATCTCTTCTTCAAAACTAACGCTATGATTGTGAAACGATCGATCAAGAAAGCTATCTACCGAGACAATAGAGCCTGACTTAGGTTCTCGTGCTCCAAAAATGATATGGGAAATTCTTGCATCAATAATTGCTTTGGCACACATATGACATGGTTCAATCGTAGAAAATAGAATCGTGTCAACCAATCGATGGTTTCCTATATTCTTGCAAGCATCTTCAATAGCAAGGATTTCTGCATGCGCAAGAACGCTTCCTTTTGATAGCGTTTGATTAAAACCTCTTCCAATTATGTTCTCATTAGAGACAACAACAGCTCCAATTGGAACCTCCTGACTTAAAAAAGCTTGATACGCGAGAGCGAGCGCCTCTTGCATATAGATCTGTTTTTGTTCGATATCAAAAATAATAGGTTTACTCAAAGATTTTTAACCATTGATCTGTAGATCTTCTTTGAGAATGTAATTCATTAACTTTAGCATGAGCGTCTTTATAACCGATTGCCATTCCACAAAAAATATTTAATTCACCTGGAACTGAAAAAAACTCTCTTAGACTATCTGGCTTAACTGCCCATGCTTCTTGTGCGCATGTATCAATGCCATGCTCCTGGGCTAGAAGCATAAAAGTTTGTAAGAACATACCAAGATCCGACCATTGAGGAGGACCCATAGTTGCATCAACAAAGCAAAATAAAGCTGCAGGAGCCCCAAAGAAATTAAAGTTTTCCAATAAATGAGCAAATCTTGCAGCCTTATCATCACGAGGTATCGAAAGAAGCTCATACATAGCTTCACCTAATTCAAATCTCGAAGTTCTGTAAGGTTCCTTTAAATTTGGAGGATAAATTTCGTATTGAGGTAACTCTGGATTTTCCCAATTCTTCATAAATTCTTTGAAATCAGTCATTTTCTTACCATTCAAAAGGTAAATATGCCAGGGTTGAAGGTTGCCACCAGAAGGAGATCTTGAAGCCAACTTTAGTAAATTTACTAAAAGACTGGTTTCAATAGGTGTATCTAAGAATGCTCTGATAGACTTCCTAGAATTTACAGCATCTGAAACTTTCATAACTTTGAAGTGGTGCCCAGAGCCGGACTTGAACCGGCACGAAGTTGCCTTCGAGGGATTTTAAGTCCCTTGTGTCTACCAATTCCACCACCTGGGCCAACCGAAAAATATTATAGTTTAAATTATGGTTTTGAATAAGTTAATCTGGGAACATTATTAGATTTTATTGCACTTAATATTACTGGTTTTTAGCTCTCATATAAATACGAGGTTGTATAAAAAAAATAGCAGAATCAGACTTCTCTATTGATTTACGCTTCTTTATTCCCACTCAATAGTAGAACACCTCAGAACCCCCTATTTAACAAGGTCTCAAAATGGTGTGTCACATTTGTGTCATACGAGTCCTTCTATATGACTAATCTTAAGTTTTAATCTGTCAAAATTAAAAATTTTGAAGTAGATTTTGTATTAGTGCTTAAGGCACTTCAGGCAAATTATCATAATTTAAATCC
>JAYNII010000011.1:0-43032 GCA_038108875.1 Gammaproteobacteria bacterium
CTAGGCCAAATCTCTCAGCATTCTCAATTATCATAATATCTGCATCTTTCACATCAACTCCAACCTCAATCACAGTGGTTGATACTAAAACCTTTATTTTCCCTGCTTTAAATGACTCCATGACAGCCATCTTTTCAAGTGGTTTCATTCTGCCATGGAGTTTTGCAATCAGGGGTTTGGGTATAAACTCAGATAGTTCCTTTTCTCGTTCCTCTACATTACTAAGATCTAATGTTTCACTCTCTTCAATTAGAGGACAAACCCAATAGATTTTGCTTCCATTCTTAATAGCATTTGTTACTTTTAAAGACAGGTCAGAAATTTTTTGCTTTGCTAATAAAGTAGTAATGATTGGAGATCTTCCAGGAGGCAATTCATCTACCACAGATACATCCATATGCGCATAAATACTCATAGCTAATGTTCTTGGAATAGGGGTAGCAGTTAAAGTGAGCTGATGCGGCGCCCTGTCTCTTTCATTTTCTTTTTTGACCAAAGATAGCCTTTGATTCACTCCAAATCTATGTTGTTCATCAATTACAACCATTCCTAATTTCTTAAAGACTATATCTATTTGAAAAACAGCATGGGTCCCAATAAGTAGCTTTATTTCACCGCTAACTAATCGTTCTGTTATTTTCTTTCTTTCTTTAGATGGAGTTGAGCTGGTAAGCAAAGCAATTTGCTCAGCTTTATCTTTAAGCAAATCCAAAATGGATAGAAAATGCTGTTCAGCCAAGATTGTGGTTGGTGCCATGATTACAGCTTGGGTATTAGAATCAATAGCTCTACAACAACTCAGAAGTGCAATCATAGTCTTGCCTGAACCGACATCTCCTTGAACTAATCGCAGCATTGGAATATTTTTAGCTAAGTCTTGATAGATTTCACTAATTACTCTGTGCTGGGCATTTGTGAGCTCGAATTTAAGATTTTTGAATATATCATTTGTCCAGTCACTCTCGTTTGTGCATTCAAAGGCATTTTGCCTAAACTTCTTTTCTTTAATGACTATCATCCCGCATTGGAAAGCAACCATTTCCTCTTTCATTAATCTAACCCTTGCTGGATGCGATCCTCCTGGTAAAAGCTCTTGAAGTGATTCGTTTATTAAGGGGAGATGGATAGTTAGGAGTGCGGATTTGAGATCTAACTCAAAGGCTGAGTCGTATTTCTTAAGTTCATGACCGGTATCAGAAAAGTCATAATTTTTAATTGCATTTTGAATGATTGCTCTAATTTTTTTTTGAGAAATTCCTTTTGTCACTCTGTAAAGTGGAATTAGGAAATCCTTTTCAAGGATATTGTTGGATTCAAAACTATATTCAGGATGAATGAGCTCATAGCCATATTTACTGATACTAACTTTCCCAAAACATACAACATCTCTATCTTTTTTAAATTCTCTAGCTTGGTTTGGATGAAAATAAAAGAACCTTAAGTTTAGAAATCCTGAGCCGTCATTTATTCTAACAACCATCATTTTTCTGGGACGATATATGGTTTGGACCGATACAACTTTACCCATTACGACAAATTCTTCACCCTCTACTAAATGAGAAATACTGATAATCTTCGATCGGTTTTGATAGGAGTAAGGCAAATGAAAGCATAAGTCTTCAATTGAAAAGATACCCAAAGCGTGCAGGTTTGTAATCGTTGCAGGGCCAACCCCACTTAACTCTTTCAATTGTTTATTCATCTTTAATAGATAATAATTTAAATAAATCTAGTTTGAATGCAGAAAATAAAAAAAGTATTAATTTTTGGTTACGGTGATCTTGGCTCACGAGTTAAAGCGTTAGAGGCTAATTACAACATCAAGGTTTATGGAGTTTCAAGAAGACTTTCAGAAAATGAAGATTCTTTATACAGATGGGATTGGATGACCAATACTGACTTGCCTCAAGATCTATTAGATATTGAGTGGGATGCGATAGTTATAATACTTAAGCCAACTTCCTATGATGAGCTTGGGTATTATGAAGGATATTGTAAAGGCTTAACTCAGTTAGTTCAGGCAATTCAACAGGCTCAATATAGGAGAGTTATCTTTGTATCCTCAACTAGAGTTTACAGTTACAAAAATAACCCCATTGGGAAAGATACTAAACCTACCCCAGATGACTTTAGGGGTCATAAAATTCTTGAAGCTGAATCTTTGGCGATAAGATCTTTTGCTAACAAACTTACTATACTGAGGTTTTCTGGACTTTATAAGGATGCACTGGATCTATCCAATTACTCACCGCAAACATCTCGTCAATTACTTCCATCAGAAAACATAAATAGGCTTTCAAGAGAAGCTGCTGCCTCAATTATTGCTAGCGTATCAACTGTATTATCTTTGGAGCAGGAAGTTTTAATTTGCAGTGAGCCTACATTTAATTGTAAAGATTATTTTGAAAGCAGATTTCCCGATTATAGATTCAATGATAGTTTTACTTGCAAAGAACAGGGTAAAATATTTATCAAGGAAGCCTTATATAACTCTTGTTAATTTAAAATGCCATTAGAAGCTATGACAGGGTTTGGTAGCGCAAGGAAAGCCTCTCCGAATGGAGATATTTCCATTGATATCAAGTCACTCAATAATAAATACTTGGACATCTCAATCAAAACCCTTCAATACTCTCATGAACTAGAGTCTCTAGTTAAAACAAGTATCAAGAACTTATTTGTTAGAGGGTCCTTTGAGGTAAGAATCGATGTAGATTTTGAAGATATTTCAGACTATTCAGTAAATCAAAGACAATTAAAAAAAATCTTAACTTCCATCGCTGGCGCGGGAATAAGTATCAAAGAATTATCTCTAAGCGATATTGCTAGAGTTCCAGGGATCTTAGACAGCAAGCTTAACAAAAATAAACTAATAAATACCCTTAAACCAATTCTTAAAAGAGCTTTAGTGGATTTACTCGAATCCAGAAAAAAAGAAGGAAAAAAAATAACAAAGGTGTTTATTTCTAAACTAAATACTTTAAAAGCAATGACCAAAAAGTTTGAAATATTCCATAGAAAAGCAACAGGGTTCAGAGAAAGGCTCTTGAAAGCAAAGCATAAGAATTTAGGCTTGAAACTGAGTTTAGAGCAGTTTAATCAAGAACTCGATTCCTTAAATATAAAGCATGATTTTGCAGAAGAGATAGAAAGAATCAATTTCCATCTCGATTCTCTGACCAAAGTCTTAAAAGAAAAATCATCTCAAGGAAAAAAAATCGATTTCCTTTTGCAAGAACTCTTTAGAGAAGCAAACACATTGCTAGTGAAAGTTGATAACCCGGATCTAAAAAATAGTGCCATCGATTTTAAATTGATAGTTGAGGGTCTCCGAGAACAATCACAAAATCTTCAATAATGAATAGAGGAAGATTATTTGTTGTTTCAGCTGCCTCAGGAACTGGCAAAAGCTCGCTTATTAGAGAAAGCCTAAAGCGCATTTCTTCACATGAGCTATCCGTGTCATATACCACGCGAGACCCAAGAGCAGGAGAAGAGAACGGAGTACATTATTTTTTTGTAAGTAAAGAAGAATTCGCAAAGATTGAATCTAAAGGCGATTTCCTTGAACATGCTGTTGTTCATGGAAATCACTACGGTACTTCAAAGAGCTTAACTGAGGAAAAATTATCTGCTGGGGTTAGCCTCATTTTAGAAATAGATGTGCAAGGATATGAACAAATACTTAATCACCACTTAGATCACGTATCCATTTTTATTCTTCCACCCTCGTTCGATGATCTCAAGAAACGACTCACTGAGAGAGGATCCAATGATCAAGCATCTATAGAGCTTAGACTAGATAATGCAAAAGGGGAGCTAAAAAAAGCGCATCTTTATCATAACTTAATTCTTAACGATAATTTTCAAGAATGTATGAATGCATTTCTAGCTATTCTCAGCAACTCAGAACAATCAAATAGTAACAAAGATAAGGAAATCTTTTTAGGCAAACTATTGTCTTCATGGGGTAAATAACTCTAAAATACGCCTCCGGAGTTGAACTATGGCAAGAATAACAGTAGAAGGTTGCTTAGATAAAGTACACAGTAGATTTGAGTTAATTTTATTGGCTTCTGCTCGTGCACGCCAACTTTCTACCACCAGCAGAGAACCTCTTGTAGAATGGGAAGATGACAAACCCACTATTGTTGCTCTTAGAGAGATAGAATCCGGACTGATAAATGAGGAGATTCTTCAGAAAACACTCGAAGAAGACATGCTGCTTGATGAGTTCTCCATCGAAAAAACTAAAGCTCGAATTCAAGCACTTTAATCTTCCATCTCGTGAGGTAGCGCTTGAATACTAGCGTTTCCCATACTCTTTCAATTTTTCAGAGTCAAAATCAACGTGATTTAGATAAACTTCCAGATGAGACTTATAAATTAGCCTCAAGCTATCTAAATAAAGAGCATGTAAAGAAAATTAATCTTGCATATTGTGTAGCAAAAGAAGCTCACATAGATCAAAAGAGAAAAGAGGGTTCCCCTTATATTTCGCATCCTGTTGAAGTTGCTAATATTCTTCTTTCCTATCGCCTTGATTACGAAACTGTCTGCGCGGGCCTAATGCATGACGTCCTTGAGGATTCTCATGTACAAAAGAATTCTCTTGAAAAATTATTTGGAAAAGACATTGCAAACCTAGTGGATGGCGTAAGCAAATTAAACAAGATGGAATTTTCTGACATTCTTGAAAGGAATGCACAAAGTATTCAAAAGATGGCGCTTGCCATGTCAAAAGATATTAGGGTCATAGTTATAAAGTTATGCGATCGATTGCACAACATGCGTACTATTAAATTTTTGCCTAGAGAAAAACAAATTAAGAAATCCAAGGAAACTCTTGAGCTGTATGGCCCAATTGCTATCAGGATAGGGATGCAGTCCCTTAGAGCCGAGCTAGAGGATCTTGCTTTTGAATGTTTACACCCTATGCGAGCTAAGTTACTTAAATCAGCTATCGCTTCAGCACGACGAGGTAGAATTAGAATCATTTACCGTCTCAAGAAACATATTAAGTACTCTCTAGCAAAGAATGGCGTGAAGGCGACGGTTCAAGGAAGGGAGAAAGCCATCTCAAGCATCTATCAAAAGATAAAAATTAAAAAGAAACCTTTTTCAGAAATCTTTGATGTATTCGCATTTAGAGTGATCGTCGAGTCTGCTGAGGATGCCTATAGAACTTTAGGTGTTGTGCATAATATCTTTAAACCCATAGAGCAAAGATTTAAAGATTATATAGCGATACCTAAGACAAACGGTTATCAAGCTCTTCACACAACCTTAATTGCTGATAACGGTATTCCAATAGAAATACAGATACAAACAAAAAGTATGGAATCTGTAGCGGATAACGGTATTGCTGCTCATTGGGCCTACAAGAGCAATGATTCTTCAGGGCCAAGATTTATTGGTGCAAAGAAATGGGCAGAAGGACTTCAGAAGCTTAATTTAAATTCTAAGGATTCTCATGAATTTATAGAATCTTTAAAAACTGACTTATTCAATGACGAAGTTTATGTTTTTACTCCAAAAGGTGAAATCGTTAATTTAAAGAATGGCTCAACTCCGATTGATTTAGCCTATGAGCTTCACACGGATCTTGGTAACAAAGCTATTGCTTGTAAAGTTAATAGAAAATACGCCCCACTTAATATACAACTTGATAATGGGCAAAGCATTGAGATTATTACCGGAGAGGAAGTCGCTCCAGATCCTGCGTGGTTAAATTTTGTAGTTACCAGTAAAGCCAGATCTGCTATAAGAGCAACTCTCAGACATCAAAAAGTTTCTCATGCAAGAAAGATTGGAAGGGTAATGCTTGAATCTGAACTTAAAAGAGAGGGAAGTCAGCTCAGTGACTATAGGGGATCGAAGCTTGAGCAGATTTTAAATAGTATTGGAGCATCCTCTCTAAATACATTACTAACTGATCTGGGACTTGGTAAAAAAACTAGTAACCTCGTGGCTAAAAGATTCACAATTGGGAGAAAAACTCAAGAAGAGAACCTTCAGTTTGCTGAAGAAAATATGAAGCTAGAAGATCATATGTTAGCGGGAGTTTCGGTTATTTATGCAAAATGCTGTCTTCCAGTTAAAGGAGATCCCATAGTTGCTCATACGGATACGGAAAGAGGAGTAGTTATCCACCATGCTCGCTGCAGACAGATAGTCAACCTTAGATCTAAACAATCCAATCTTTTCTCGATTATATGGGGAGAAGACACTCAAGACAGATTTTATAAAGCCCATATTAGGGTATTGGCTGAAGACAGGCCTGGTATTCTTGCCGATGTTGCATCTGTGTTTGCTAGCCAAAAAATAAATATTTATGCGGTTAACTCAAAAGATATCGATGCTGTTATGCAAGAATTTTTCTTTGAAGCAGAATTCTCAGATATTGAGATGGTTAAAAAACTTATGATCAAAGTTAGAGCAGTTAAGAGCGTCACCAGTTGTACTCGAATTGTTAATGATGAAAGGAGCAAAAATGAAAAAACAAATTAATACCACTAAAGCTCCCGCTGCCATTGGTCCTTATTCTCAGGCTATTGTTGCTGGAGATTTTTTGTTTGTGTCAGGACAAATTCCAATTAATCCTACGAATGGCTCCTTGGTTCTAGATTCAGTTGATTCACAAGCAAGGCAGGTATTTAGTAATCTACAAGCAATTATTGCTGAAGCAGGCGCGTCTTTTAATGAAGTAGTAAAATTAACAATCTATCTAACTAATCTGGAGAATTTTGCTGCAGTTAATTCAATCATGGAGGATTTTTTTTCTAGGCCCTATCCAGCTAGGGCAACTGTAGAAGTATCCAGATTACCTAAAGATGTTGAGGTGGAAATTGATGCCATCGTGCATTTAATTTAATCATGAATTTAATATCAGTAAGTCAATTAAGCAGGTCAGAAATTGAAGAAATTTTTGAATTAGCAACTAATTTTTTTGATGAAGAAACTAGAGCATTTAAACAGGATCCAATACTTTCAGATAAAAGAGTGCTCAACCTGTTTTTTGAACCTAGCACAAGAACAAAACTATCTTTTGAGGTTGCTGCACGAAATCTTGGAATGAACATTTTTAATCTTGATGAATTATCCTCTTCAATGCAAAAAGGTGAGACTCTTGAGGATACTATAGAAGTCGCATTAAGCATGGGTATTGATGCTTGTATAATCCGACATAAAGAATCTGTGATCCATGATTTGGTTGCTCAGTTTCCTAGCATGGTTTTTATAAATGCAGGAGAGGGAGCAGTTTCTCATCCCTCACAAACATTATTAGATCTTTATACTGTTAAGCAAAACTTTGATGATCTAAGTGGATTAAGTTATTTGATAGTTGGAGACTTAGATCATTCAAGGGTATTAGCCTCGCTGCTGGAAGGCCTAAGTATTGTAGGAGCTAAAGAAATTACCTTATGCAGCCCCCAAGAACTTGCTCAGAAATATTGTGAACATAAATCCATCAGTTACCAAGAAGATCTCATTAGCTCCCTGGATGGGGTAGATGTGATTATGGCTCTGAGAATCCAACATGAGCGTCTTGATCAAGTGTTAAGTATTTCTGCAGAAGCTTATACTTCACGTTATCAACTTTCCCATCAAAAGCTTGTTAATGGAGTGGGGCATGAGAATTTTATTTTGATACATCCTGGACCGGTTAACTATGGAATTGAGTTGCATCCAGATGTAAGAGATAGACCATATTGCAAGATAAGAGAGCAAGTTGCCAATGGTGTAGGGATAAGAATGGCTATTCTAACTAAGACGCTGCTTTCCTAGATTTCTTAAGTATTTTTTTTACAGTTTCAACAACGTTAATTGTGTTTTGATCTATTTCAATATTTACTAAATCACCTATAGCTAGCTCTTTTAGATTTGTAATCGAGAGAGTTTCAGGGATTAAATGCAATGTAAAAAATTTTCTAGTGATTTGGCCAATAGTCAGACTGCAACCATTAACTCCAACATAACCTTTGTGCATCAAATATTGTGAAAATCTCGTTGGGACCATTACTTTCAAATCAATGGTATCTCTTGACCACGAAGTTTTATCTGTAATTTCTCCAGTAGTATGTATATGTCCCGATAACAAATGACCACCAATTTCATCAGATAATTTCATGGATCGCTCAAGATTGACCAATTTAGAATTCTGCTTTAGTTGCTTAAGATTAGTGGTTTTTAATGTTTCAGCTATCACATCAAAGCGCAAAGAAGTAGATAGAATTTTTGTGACCGTAAGACATACCCCATCTACGGAGACGCTTGCACCCTGTTTAATGTCCTTTAAAAATTTCTTGGAAGTTGCAACCTCTATAGAATTATAATTGGTGCTAGACTTTAGAGTTATAGCTTTTCCAGTTTCTTGGATTATTCCTGTGAACATTATGTTCCCCACATGTGACGATAATCAGTAAGCTGGTTTTCCCAAGGTTTAAACTCAACATTGGTAGAAGTAAATTCAATAAGGTCATCTAAACAGATGACACTTCTGACTTCAATGTTGTAAGCGGCTTGCAATTCTTCTTTGGCAGATAATTCGCCTGATCCTTTTTCTTGCCTGTCTAATCCTACTAAGAGCATTTTTGGTTCCGCATTATGATGTTGTAGCAATTTGATAGATGCTTTTGCTGCAGTACCTGCGGAGAGAACATCGTCAATAATTATTACCTTTCCCTTAGGATCTGCTCCAATGATATGGCCACCCTCTCCATGATTTTTCACCTCTTTTCTATCAAAACTTAATTGAAGATCAGGGTGAAGAGTTTTTAGCTGTAAACCAATCATTGATCCAAAAATAGTTCCTTTATATGCAGGCCCAAAAAGCTGATCAAAATCCAATATTTTATCTTTAACTACTGCCACGAAAGCATCTATTATCTTCGTAAGATTAACCGAACTTAACAGCCTTGAAGCATTGAAGAAGTAGGGGCTTATTCTTCCAGATTTAAGAGTAAATTCTCCAAACATCAATGCCTGAGTTTCAACAGCTGCATTAATAAAGTTCATCTGCTCTGAGGTTAATTTAGACATGTCTTCTGAATTTGAATAAGTGAATTTATTGAATTACTAGCAAGTTGAATCATCTCTCCAAGCTGATCTTGGGTAAAGGGGTTTCCTTCGGCTGTTCCTTGAATTTCTATCAAAGCATTTGATCCAGTCATCACAATATTCATATCTGTCTCTGCATTGCTATCTTCTTTGTAATCCAGATCAACAAGTATCTCTCCTTCCACTATTCCCAAGGAAACAGCCGCAACGAATTCTTTCATAGCTCGGTGATCTTTTATGTGGTTTTTAATTGCTAGGAAGAGTGCAACGCATCCCCCAGTAATAGAAGCAGTTCTAGTCCCACCATCTGCTTGGATTACATCGCAATCCACAGTGATAGTTTTATCTTTAAGATATCTAAGATCGACTGCTTGCCTTAAGGAGCGACCAATCAATCTTTGAATTTCTAATGTTCTGCCGCCTTGTTTTCCCCGAGCAGCCTCTCTATTCATGCGTTCATTAGTTGATCTAGGCATCATTCCGTATTCTGCGGTAACCCAACCTGTATCTGAATTTCTCATCCAGCGAGGAACTTGATGCTCAATGGTTGCTGTGCAAATTACTTTTGTATCTCCGAAGCTAATTAATGCAGAACCTTCCGCATGTTTATTTATATTGGTTTCAATAACAATATTTCTCAATTCAGTAGCTTTTCTATTATTTTCTCGATTCATGAAGTCATTATATCGCTATAATGAGCAGGTATTTACTCAAAAAGGGATGTGAAATGACAAACAGCAAATTTTTTATGCTTCTCTGTGCGTTTTTCTTACTCTTTGGTTGTGAAAAATCAGAGGTAAAAGAAAAATCACTCCAAACAGAATCCCAAGCATTTTTATCAACTTATGAACCCATGGCATCTGCAAATGTCTTGATTGTTAATGCGAATATGTTTGATGGGCTTGGAAATCAATATACAGATTACGATATTTTAATTAAAGATGGAAAGATTCAAGAAATTGGACAGGACCTTGTTATGGATGGCTCCGATTTGATTGATGCTCAGGGCAAATGGGTTACGCCGGGCATCATAGATATTCACTCACATATGGGTGTTTATCCTGCTCCAGGAGTTAGCACTAGTTCCGATGGCAATGAGGCAACCTCGCCAGTGACTGCTGAAGTTTGGGCTGAACATTCTGTTTGGACTCAAGATCCTCAATTCGTTTTAGCTTTAAAAGGTGGAATTACTTCTTTTCATGTCTTACCTGGTTCAGCAAATTTGATGGGTGGAAGAGGTGCTACATTTAAGAATGTTCCAAATAACTCCATACAAGCTATGAAGTTTCCTAATGCTCCACATTCATTAAAGATGGCCTGCGGAGAAAATCCAAAAAGAGTCTATGGAAATAGAAGCCAATCTCCAGCTACCAGAATGGGCAACATGGCAGGCTATAGAAAAGCATGGATCGAGGCTGAGGAATACTATGAAAGCCTTCAAGAAGGCAAAGATGTCAAACGCGATTTAAGAAATGAAACGCTTGCAGGAGTATTGAGCGGCGATATCTTAGTTCAAAATCATTGCTACAGGGCTGATGAAATGATGATGATGATTGAAATGGCAAAGGAATTTAATTATCAAATTACCACATTCCATCATGCTGTTGAAGCCTATAAAATCGCTGATGCTTTAGCAGAGAATGAAATTTGTGCTGCCATGTGGGCAGATTGGTGGGGATTCAAGCATGAGGCATACGATATGGTTCAAGCAAATATAGCCATAGTTGATCAAGCTCGAGGCGGAACTGGTTGTGCCATAGTCCACTCAGACGATGCGGTTGGCATTCAACATCTCAACCAAGAGGCTGCCAAGGCAATTGCTGCTGGTCATAGAGCTGGCTTCGATATTTCTCAAGCTAGGGCTATGAAATGGATCACTCATAACCCAGCCAAGGCTGCAGGGATTCTGGATAAGACGGGCACCCTTGAAATTGGAAAAGACGCAGATGTGGTTTTATGGTCAGGAAATCCATTCAGCGTATACTCAAGAACAGAAAAAGTATTTATCGATGGTGCTCTTGCCTATGATCGAAACGATCCCAAGCAAAGACCTGTTACAGATTTCGAACTTGGAATACTTAACCCTAATACCTCAAGGATCGAATCATGAGAAAACTATTTTTTAGCTTATTTGTATGCTTCTCGTTTAATGCTTTTTCCAAAGCAGAGCTGCTTATTACTCAAGCAAATATTCATGTTGGTGATGGAACGGATGCCTTTATTGCTGATATCCTTATTAAGGATGGAGTCATCCAACGTATAGCAAATGGCATATCGCCAAAGAATACTTGGGAAATTCTTGACGCCAGGGGTTTGACTTTAACTCCAGGGCTAATTTCACCTACTTCTAATATTGGGATTGTTGAAATTAATGCCTTAGATGTTACAAGAGACGATGAGAGCGAGTTCTTGAAATCAGGTTTTAGTGTATTTAATGCATTTAATCCAAATTCGACTCTCATCCCCTGGAATAGGTCAAATGGAGTAACCGGAACCATATCTTCACCTTCTTGGCGTTCGTTTCCTTTTTGGGGGCTAGGCTCTTATTTTTTACTTGATGCTTCTATGAAAATTACAGGCATAAAAGACCTTGCTATGTATGGAAGGCTTGGAGCATCTGGAAGATCTAGAGCAGAAGACATCCTTGTGATTGAATCTTTGTTTAAGCTAGCCTTAAGTATTGATGTTGATAATATTGAAGACGAGCTTGATAACTCTCACCTAGCTGAGAAATTTGAATTGCAGCCTGATGATATTCTAGCTATTCGAAGAGTTCTTAAAGATAAATTACCTTTTGTTCTTGAAACTAATAGAGCTGCAGATATTTTACAGGCTGTTAGGCTTAAGGAAACCTATGGTTTGAATTTGATCTTGGCAAGCGTTGAAGAGGCTCCATTGGTTTTAGAGGTTTTAGCAGCTTCAAATATCCCAGTCATTATAGATCCGATGGATAATATACCAGATTCGTTTGATGAGCTTGCATCAAACCTAGATCGCGCGGCTATCTTGGATAGAGCAGGTATCACCATCATGTTTAGCACACAAAGAAGTCATAACTATCATCTTATGCGTCAAGGCGCAGGAAATGCAGTAGCTTATGGTATGAACTATAACAATGCTATTAAAGGTATGACTAAAGCAGTTGCAGATATCTTTAGGATCCCAAATCGAGGGGCAGTGCAGGTTGGAAATTATGCAGATTTAGTTATCTGGGACGGCGACCCTTTGGAGCCAGCTACCTTTCCAAAGTATGTCCTGATTAATGGTGAAAGCATGGATTTGACAACTCGTTCAACCAGATTAACTGAAAGGTATTCCCAGGAAACCTCAAAACCCAGATCGTATTTACACTAGTTTGAAAGTTTAGATTTAACGGCAGCGCTGACTATACCCATGTCAGCTTTGCCGTTAAGCAACGGCTTAAGTATTGCCATCACTTTACCGATATCTTGTGCAGAGGAAGCTTCCGATATTTTAATGGCCTGATCAATATGGGCTTGAATCTTTTCTTCAGATAATTGCTCAGGAAGGTAATTAGAAATGATGGCTAATTCACCTATCTCAATAGAGGCAAGGTCTTCTCTGCCTCCTTGTTGAAATTGTTGAATTGAATCTTTTCTTTGTTTAGCCATTTTGTTTAGCACAGTGATTACAACATCATCTGTTGCTAAAATTTTCTTATCTATTTCTATTTGTTTTATTTCAGCGGAGATCATCCGTAAAGTATCTCTCAACGTATTATTTTTATTAAGCATTGCTTGCTTAATATCATTGAGGATATTTTCTTTTAGAGACAATTATCTGTACGAACGTTGACGTGAGCGAGCAAAACCAAATCGTCTATTAGTTTTTTTTGCCCGCTTAACAGCAGCAGCCATTTTTCTTTTTCTCTCTTCGGTTGGTTTTTCATAAAATTCGCGTTTGCGAATCTCAGGCAAGATAGCTGCTTTCTCGCAGGCTCTCTTGAATTTTCTGAGACCAACGTCAAAATATTCTGTTTCTTTTATATATACTGAAGGCATAATTAAGTTGCGTATTTTATGCAGTTTAGGGTGTAAAAGTAAAGGAAAATTTAATATGTTAACTCTTGGTATAGAAACCTCTTGCGACGAAACCGCCTTAGCTGTCTTTGACCCTAAAAAAGGTATCATAGCGGAGGCTGTTTATTCTCAGATAGACCTGCATGCAGTATATGGAGGGGTAGTGCCGGAGTTGGCCTCTAGGGATCATTGCCAAAAAATCCTTCCGTTACTTACTAACAAGATTTTAAACACAGTAGATATTCATGAGATAAAACTTATTGCTTACACTGCTGGTCCAGGGTTAGGAGGAGCGCTATTGATTGGGGAAAGTTTTGCTCAAGGATTGGCAATGGCTCTTGATATACCGCTTATCGGAGTAAACCATCTAGAAGGGCATCTGTTGGCCCCATTTCTTAATAAACTGGATGCTACTTATCCTTTGTTGACATTATTGGTATCAGGGGGCCATTCTTTGATTATAGATGTCGCGGAGCTTGGTCAATACACTATTCTAGGTGAATCACGCGATGATGCAGTTGGTGAAGCTTTTGACAAGGTAGCTAAATTGCTTGATTTGCGATATCCAGGTGGGCCAGAGATAGAGAAACTAGCCAAAAAAGGCAACCCAGGGGTGTTCAACTTTCCCATTCCATTAGCGGATAAAGATACGTTTGATATGAGTTTTAGCGGACTTAAAACTTCAGTGCTATATGCTCTGAGGGGTATTAATGATCCAACAGTACAAGACAAAGCAAATATTGCGCTTGCATTCCAAGAGGCTGCAACAAACGCTCTTACCAAGAAGGTTTTGAAGGCTCTAATTCATACCCAAAGACCCCTTTTAGTTTGCACAGGGGGAGTAGCAGCTAATAAAGTTTTGCGAAATAAGTTAAGCAGCATAGCTGTCGATTGCAATGCAGCAATATTATTTCCCGAGCTTAAGCATTGTACTGATAATGCTGCCATGATAGCTTATGTTGGTTACTTAAGAAGAAAGGAGGCTTCCAAAAACTTTCAATCTATAGTCAAATCAAGGTGGCCACTAAAAACACTTTCTAGTATTCATGGATAAAGTATTTATAAAAGATCTGCGTGCACAAACAATCATTGGAATTTTTGATTGGGAACGAGAAGTTCGACAAGAGATTAAAATGGACTTTGAGTTTGATTTCTGTTGCTTGAAGGCTGCTAAATCAGACAACATACAAGATGCTCTTGACTACAAAAAAATTACAAAGAAAGTAATAACTTTTGTTGAGAATTCTAAATTCAAGCTTATTGAGGCTTTGGGTGAAAATGTTATCAAACTCATAAAAAAAGATTTTCCTGATCTCAAAATAACCCTAACCATCTCTAAACCGGGTGCTTTGAGGGGCGCCCAAGATGTTGGAATTATATTAACAAGATAATGCTTTCTTACTATTTATCTTTAGGAAGCAATATTAATCCTAAAGAGAATATTACTAGCGCTATAAGACTTCTTAAGAGTGAGTTTCAAGTCACAAACATATCAAATTTTTATCTCACCGCAGCAAGCGGATTTGAAGGAGAAGATTTTATTAATGGTTGTATTGAGATTAGTGGAACTGATAAAAATTTTGAGCACACTGAGTCTCTTCTAAAGTCCATTGAAGATGATTTTGGGAGAGATAGAAGTCTACCAAAATTCTCTAATAGGCCTCTAGATATTGATATTGTTTTAGCACTCCAAGGTGAAAATCTAATTTATATTTCCAAAGAAATTCAGCTTTATGATTTTGTATCAATACCGTTAAGAGAGATTTTGTCTACAAAAACTGCAGACAAGCTAGAACTGGCTCAAATCAACAATGCTTCGTTTAAGAAGGTAGAAATTTATTTATAGAATTTTTCAACCGATGCCCATGCAGCTTCTGACAAAGGAAAAACTTGATTACCTCTTTCTTCTGCATGCTTGCTGGAGGCTGTTCCGTCTCTAACTCTACCAAGAATTCCCTGACAAATTGCGGCTATTTTGAAAATGTTAAAGATGATATAGAACTCCCAATTAGTGCTTAGATCTTTCCCGGTAGCATCAGAGTACATATCGCGATATTGGTATTCAGTTGGGATCCCTTTACTTTTGCAAAAGTTTTCATCGCTGAGAAGAGGGATTGTTCTCCAGCTTAGACAATGATAGCTAAAGTCAGCAATAGGGTGACCAAGCGTAGATAGCTCCCAGTCAAGAACTCCCATAACGCTATGTTTTTTATCAAATATCATATTATCCAATCGATAGTCTCCATGTACGATAGAAGTTTCATCGTCATTAGGAATATTCTCTGGCAACCACTCTATTAAATTGTTCATTGCGCTAATTTTTTGAGTTTCTGATGCCAAGTATTGTTTTGTCCATCTTGAGACTTGTCTTGCAACATAATTGCCCGGTTTCCCAAAATCTTGAAGTCCTACCTCTTGAAAATCTACTGAGTGCAGCGCAGCTAGAACCCTGTTCTTTTCAGCATAGATCTTAGCTCTTTCTTCATTAGTCATATTGGGTAATAACAGATCCCAATGTACTATTCCATCTAAAAATTCCATCATAAAGAAGGGCGTTCCGGCGACATCCTCATCGTGACACATTCCAAAAGATCTTGGAACGGGAACAGGAGTATCTTGTAAGGCACTAATTACGGCATATTCACGATCAACTGCATGAGCAGAGGGCAAAAGCTTACCAGGAGGCTTCCTTCTTAAGACATAATTTTTATGTTGAGTTATAACTTTGTATGTCGGGTTAGATTGACCGCCTTTGAATTGTTCAATTGATAGGATTTCTTCTTTCGCAATATTTTCATTCATCCACTGTTGTAGGTTACTTTTACTAATAATTAATGTTTCATCAACAGGTTTTGTCCCTGAAAATATCTCATGCATTAAGACTTCTCCCCCCATCTACAGTAATAGTTTCTCCCGTAATATATTGAGACTCTAAGAGGAATATCACCGCAGACACTATGTCCGATACTTTACCTATTCTTTTAAGTGGTATAGAAGCAACAATCTGATTCTCTTTATTTTTAGACCACACTTTATTGGGTGGCGGAAGAATCGCTCCAGGTGCAACAGCATTCACTCTAATGTTGGGTGCAAGATCTTTTGCGTAGGTTTGGGTAATTTTCTGAAGCCCAGCTTTCGCAGCTACGTAAACTGTATGATTAGAAAATACCCTGTTCAGATTGGCGTCCGTTATATTAATAATGTTTCCATTAAACTGACCTAAATATCTCTTTAGACCATCAATTAAAAAAACTGGTGCCATAAGATTGCTACCCATTAACTCATTCCAGGCATTCAAAGTTATTTTACCTGCTGGCGTTGGGTAGAAGCTGGATGCATTGTTTACTAATAAGTCTAATCTATTAAAGGCATCTATCGATTTTCTGATTAAAACATTAATTCCATCGTGGTTACTTAAATCTGCGCATACACACTCTACACTTTTGGCTCTTTTAGCATTTAGCTTTTTTGCTAACTGCTCAGCTGGTTTTTGCGAGTTTCGGTAATGGAGAATAATTCTCCATCCTCTTTTGTGCAGCTCATTAATAATTGCATTTCCAATTCTGAGACTTCCTCCAGTTACTAAGGCAACTTTATTCATTTAATCCACTGATAGCTTGCATAAACAATTCTTTTTTTACTAGCTTAGCATCTCTGCTTTTATTGTTTGACAGTTCTGACAAATCAAGAGCGCTAATTACATTTTGTATTTTTTTTAATTTATAGGTATTTAACCCTAATTCGGTCAATCCAATTATTTGATTTATCTCACATTCATTTCTTTGGAAATTAAGTTCTTCACAGATTTTACAAATTGTCTCAATGTTAGTTTCTTCTGATAGGGCTAATAAGTTTTGGGCAATACTTTCAATTTTTTTATATTTTTTTGCTTTCAAAAAATTTTTTCCAAGTAAAAATCTATTGCTATTCTGTAATACAACCCACTTCAATTCAGGGCTTGTAAGGTTTCTAAGATTTGGAACTTGGTATAGGTCCTTGAACCAAGGATTTTGCAAGCCAAACTCTAAAATTATAGAAAAGAAATTCGAACTGTTTGTATTATGCAAAGCTTTTTCTGTTTCTTGCCAAACTCTCTCGGCAGAAAGATACCCTAACTCTCCCGATTCTTTAACTTTGGTAAGCGCTATCGCTAGAGAATCTGAGATTTTAAAATCATGCAGATGTTCAAGAGTTTTCAACCTTGCAACTCTAAATGCTCTTAAGGGATCTTCGCTGAATGCTTCGGATGTATTTCGAAAAATTCTATCTTCTAGATCTTTAAGGCCATTAAAGGGGTCAATCATTTTCCCATCAGAATCTTCAGCTATAGCATTGATTGTTAGATCTCTGCGTTCCAGATCATTTATTAAAGTTACGCTTTTATCTGCAAAGAAGACAAACCCTTTGTATCCAACTCCAGATTTTTTTTCAGTCCTAGCAAGAGCATATTCTTCCTTGGTCTCGGGATGAAGGAATACTGGAAAATTCTTTCCAATAGGCACATACCCAAGTTTTTCCATAATTTGAGGAGTAGCACCAACTATCACCCAATCAGTCTCGTTGACTTTTGCTCCAAGGAGAGAGTCTCGAATGCAGCCACCAACTTTATATATCTTCATGCAATACTTTTACACTAAATGTCTTTTGATCCTCAAGTCGCAGCGCGCTCAATCTATTACCCCAAACACAACCAGTATCTAATCCTATAGCGCTGGGTGTTTTTGTTTTTCCATTAAGGGAGGCCCAGTGCCCAAAAACAATAGTTATATTTTCTTTCTTAAAGTCAAAAGCATCAAACCATTTTTTGTATCCTGTTTTTGCTTCTGTTGAGGTATTGTTTAAATCCATCTCCCCATTTTTGCCAATAAATCTCATTCTTGTAAAACAATTTACTGAGAATCTGATTTGCTGCTCTTGAGTTAAGTTTGGTGACCAGATTCTTGGCTCATTTCCCCAGATCGCTAAAATTGAATTCAAAGGATCTTTTTGAATAAAATTACTAGCCTTAGTTGCCATTTGAATTGCTTCGTTTGTTGTCCAAAAAGAAGGAATTCCTGCATGCACCAAAATAAATCTCTTTTCACCAATATATTTTTCAGCCAGCAAAGGTCTTTTGATTAACCATTGGTAAAATATTTCCTTTTGAGGATGCTCAAGTGCTTTTTGGAGGGGTTTATATTTCTTATTTTCATTGATAAGTTTTAGAAATAAAAAGTCATGGTTTCCCAATACTGAATCAATACCATCATGCGTAATGCAGAATTCAAGGACTTCTGCAGAAAATTTACCTCTGTTAACTAAATCACCAATAAAAAAGAGATTGTCCGCACCCTCTTTATAATTGATTTTAGTAAGTAATTTTACTAGGGTTTGGAAGCAACCATGAACATCGCCTATTACGTAGGTGCTCATTTTCTTAAGCACTTAAAAATTTTAACGTATTCCTCTACTGATAACTCTTCGGGTCTCTTCGTAGTATCAATCAAATGTTTTATATCATTCTGAGAGATAGTTTTCTTTAAGTTATTTGCAAGGGTCTTTCTTTTGTATTGGAAAGCAAGATCTATAAATTGAAAAAATTCATTTTCTAGCTCTGGTTCAAGCAGCCTGTCTTTTTTCCTCATCTCTATAAAGGATGACATAACTTTAGGTTTAATATCAAAAGATTCTGGAGGAACGTCAAATAAAATGTTGCTCTTATAGTGCAGGGAACATTTAACGCTGACTTTGCCCCAATTCTTTGAACCAGGATTTGCATCTATTCTCTGAGCAACCTCTTTCTGAAGCATAAAAAATGCAGACTGCGGATTAAAACTGGGTTGCAGTATTTTGAGAAGGATTTGAGATGAAATATTGTAAGGAAGATTTCCAACGATTACATCAAAAGAGCTATAAGAAGTCGGAGCCCAAGATAAAAAGTCACCATGAATAATTTCTACCTCCAGCTCTTTCTTATTTTTTTTTAGCCATTCAACATTTTCAGAATCAATTTCGATACAAGTAAGTTTATGATTTTTAGCCAAACCAAAGGTTAACGCTCCATTGCCTGGGCCAATTTCTAGAACTTTTAAACCAGAAGGTTGGATGGCTAAGAGGATGTTATTTATAATGACGGGATCTATAAGATAGTTTTGTCCAAGCTTATATCTCTTCTTTCTATCCATTGCTCAGAAGTCTGTTGGCTTCTTTTATGGCTGTTATTAGAGAAGCTGAAGAAGCCTTCCCAGTTCCAGCTAGTTCTAGTGCTGTGCCATGATCAACTGAAACTCTTATAATGGGCACTCCGATCGTTATATTAACTCCTCTTCCGAAAGATAGGGCTTTAAAAGTTGGGAGCACTTGGTCGTGATACATACCAATATAAGCATCGAATTTTTCGAGGTTAGTTTTTGTAAATGCACTGTCTGCAGAAATTGGACCCACAATTTCCATATTCGAGTATTTAAGATCAAAAATCGCATGATTCAGAATTTCAATTTCCTCGCTTCCCAGCACTCCGTTCTCTCCTGCATGGGGGTTTAGTCCAAGGAGTGCAATTTTGGGGCGCTTGATTTGATAAAAACTCTCTAGGTATTTGTAGGTTGTCTGACAAACACGCAATATCAAATCTTTAGTAATTGATCCTGCAACCTCTTTGAGAGGAATGTGTGTTGTGGCTAATACCACTTTTAGATTTTCACTAGACATCATCATGAATGCATCTTTTGCCTTAGTAATTTTTTGGATATATTCAGTATGACCAACAAAAGGTAGTCCACATTCGGCCATGTTATTTTTCTGAATAGGTCCAGTTACTAATGCGCAATCCTCTCTCTCCATACAAAGCCGAATACCAGTTTCCAGTGTTTTTAGAACATAGCTACCATTTTTGAGATTAAGTGAACCGCTATTGCTAGCAGGGCAGTCGCCAACATGTAGTATTTGCAAAATATTTTTTTGGTTTACGTTTGCAACATTAATGCTTTCTAATACTCTCACTCCAATCTGAAGCTTCAGCTCTTTAGCGCGAGCAAGAAATAATTCTGGATCTCCAACTGCAATTACCACTGCATTAGATTGTTCCCAAGTATCAGAACACAATAGCTTTATTAAAATATCTGGGCCGATTCCGCCTGGCTCACCTGGGGTATAAAGAATACTTTTCAATCTAAGTCTTTAAACTCAACAAACGCTTCTGCTCTCATGGTCCGAAGAGAGTTTTCAAGCTCTTCATCATACTTTCTTGAAAAGAGGATGTTGTAAGCCTGGTCTTCAATAATATCAAAAGTTCGCTCGTAGTTTCTTTTGCCAAGTACTTCTAGAAAATGAAATCCAAATTGAGATTCAAAAACAGGGGAGATTTCTCCAATTTCTGTTTCTAGGAACATTTTTTCAAAATTTGGATCGGTGACACCCTTGCTAAGCCAATCTAATTCTCCACCTCTGCTGGCAGAACCAGGATCCTCAGAAAATTCTTTAGCGAGCAGCTCAAAACTTTCACCAGCAACCACTCTTTCTCTAACTTCTTCTAGTTCTTTTTTAGTAAAAACTTCATCTCTAAGTTTGGTTGTAGTCATCAAGATATGTCTGACATTCCATTGGTCTTGGAATTGAACCAAGCTGCCTTGTTTGGCATTTAGTTTTAGTATTTGGTAACCGGCACCAGTTTTTAAAGGGGCTGAGACAAAGCCCGCAGCCTCATTTTTAACAGCTTCTGCAAATATTGAGGGCATGGCATTGATCTTCCTGAAGCCAAGACTCCCTCCATTGCTTGCATTACTGGCTTGGGAATATTGTTTTGCTAGCTCAGCAAAGTCTTTACCATTTTGTATTTCTTCTAGCACTGCGTTGGCCAAGCTTTCACTGGGGACCAAAATCTGAGCTACTTCATATTCTGGATATAATTGATCCAAGGCTTCCTCGGAAGCTAAAAAAGCTAACAACTCCTGCTCAGTAATTTCAATGCTGCTTGCAACCTTACCTCGTTGTACTCTCTGAATAATCATCTCTTTACGAATCTGATTTCTAAATTCCTGATAGGTTTGGTCTCTTGATTCGAAGCTTGATACAAATTCATCAAGGTTAAGATTATTATTCTTTGCAATATCTTCGATGGTTGCATTTAGTTCACCATCACTAATCCTAACTCCTGCACGATTTCCCATTTGAAGCTGAAGCTCTTCAACAATCAGTCTTTCATTTACTTGTTCCAAAAGTATTTCATCTGGGGGCAGTTGAACGCCTTGCTGATTTAGTCTGGACTTAACAGTATTGAGCATTGTATCAACCTGTGATTCAAGGACTACTCCTTCTCCGACAATTATTGCTACTCTGTCGATAATTTCTACAGCAGAAACATGCAAAGAGAATAGTGAAGTAATAATTAGGCAGGTATTGAATTTCATATTTATTTTATTCTTGGAAGTTTTGCATAAGTCTTTGAATCTTCTTAGAAGGACTCATTAAACCTTTAAGCTCAATCTCGAAGGTGATTCTACTTTTATTTTGGTAAGAAATCATTTCTTTCCAGCTTTCTTCAGCAACTAATTGTGCATCTGAATTCATAAAGTTCAAATCTATTAGACGCTTATCTCTGGCTAGAATTCTCCAGGCAAGACAACAATTCTCAAATCCTACTCCTACATAACTATCCATATTTTTACCAGTCATCACGTCTTCACTTTTATAGACAAACGCTTGGTAATTATTACCAAGATTAGCAATCATAGAAATATCTCTAAAGTTTACTTCATTGAGATAAAGGCCAGTGCCTAAATGCTGTTTGTGTTGTGAAATTTTAAAATTACCAGCTCCAAAAGTTCGTTGCAGCGCAAGTTGTCCATGACTGATGTTCGTTTCTTTGGAGTCATAATCTATAGCAAATTGAATATAGGTATTGTTGAGCACCAATGAGGCATCTATTAGCACTTGCTCATCAGGAATTTGAAGGTTGTCAAAGTATTCTTTTAATACCTCTGATTGTTTCAAGTTTTTCTTGATGCCTATCATGCCTTGAAATTGTCTTAGTCCCTCATTCATTAAAAATTCAATTCCGACACTTAGAGAGCGCTCATCTAAAGTAAGATCTTTTCCAGAAAATAATGGAACTGAAAACAAATCGTATGCAAAAGAATTTTTTAACTGATCATCCAATAATAGCGCTCTTCCATATTGCTCATATGGGGTGTACTTAAACATTACGAAAGGCTTAAAAGTTAAATGAGCGTTCGGATCTCTTAAAAAGGTTCCCGCGCGCATGAATACCGATTCCACATTTGAGTTATTCGGAGTAGAAACATTGTTGGAATCATATTCTCTCAAAGTACTTGTGTAATCAGCTTCTAACAACCACTTATCGATATGATGAGAGACATTAAGTTCGGTTTTTACATAACGTCTAGTTATATTGGTTTTATCAAGCTGCAATTCCGAGTCTTGGAATAATGGATGGGGTAGATGAAATTTTGAGTATAAAGCTTGAAGACTGAAGCTAAGTGCATTCCAAGACTTTGCATAATTAACTTCAAATTCAGGTTTCTTGGCAACCGCTTTCGAAATCATAGGATCAAGCAGTTGAGCATCTTCGCTTCTAACTTCTAGTTCGAAATTATTATTTCTGTAATTAAGACTTGCATTCTGGAGGAGATAGGGCGCTCTATTCATGTCAATATCAGAAATGAAGCTTGGAATATTCTGAAGCACAAGAAAATCAGATGCCTTAGCCCAATCAATCCTATAAGAAAAGCCTGATACACCTCCGAATGCTCTTGTAGCTCCAGCCCAGCGATTATTCGCTAAAGACTCTAAGCCCTCAAACTTTTTATCTTTATCTAAAAACAGACTATCAATTTCAATGTCAATTAAAGGAGATTTGTATCTAAAATTACTTTCAAATCCTTTGCCTCGATCAGCAAGACTTCTTGGTGCAAAGGTTATATCAGATGAGGCAGATAAAATAAGAAAGTAAGGTATTGAAAGATCAAGCCCTTCGCTACCAAATTGAATTTTTGGTTCCAAGAATCCTGATAGACGATCACTAGTTGCTGGAAATGGAACCCATGGTAGCCAGAGAACTGGTTTTCCAAATATTTCAAGTTGCATGTCTGAAATACTTCCTCTTCCGGCATCATTAACCACAACATTTCTTCCACTAATTTTCCAACCTTCTGGATTGTTGCTGCAACTGGACATGGATACTTTTTCCAATTTAAAAATATCTGACTCTCTGCTTAGATTTTCAAAGTCTAATTTCAAGAGACTCTTTTGTCGTATAAGAGTGCCATCTATTGCAGAAAGAGAATCCCCCGAGTCCTGAATATTTAAAGATTCAAAAGTAATATTAAAAAGCTGGTTGTTTATTGAACCTTCTTTAAGAAAGCCTGAGTATTCATCACCATTCCTAATTAGGTTGGCTTTGGTTGCTTTTATTGAGTTTTTTGCAGAAAGGACGGAGACATTTCCCTGCAGGAGGAAAGTATTATCATTTTCAATTTCTGTAGTATGCGCAGATACACTTGGTCTTGCACTGTATTCCATATCCCAAACAGTTAAATTTGGACAATGATGTTCTTCTGCATACAAAGGGAATACTGAGAGAAATATTAAGAACCTAGAGAATTTTTTATTCATGTCTTTGATTATTTAGAACAAAGAAATCCTTAAAAGTTTGATAATTCAAGATATTTTGGTATTTCAAGTAAGGCTTCTTTGCCAAAGAAAAGCTCGTCGCCAATTTTAAAGGTGGGAATTCCAAATACTCCATCATCAACTGCCTTTGTCGTGTTTTCTAAAAGTTTATTTTTTGAGGATTCATTTTCACTTAAACTCATCAAATTCTCTGCATCAAAACCCTCAGAAAGAAGAAAAGATTTAAGAATTTTTTTATCATCAAGTTTTAGATCATCTTCCCAGATTCCTCTAAACAAGAGATTAGTTGTTTTAATTCTGAGACTATCCTCTTCGATCCCAGCAAGTATTCTCATTAATTGCAAGGTGTTAAGAGGAAAATACGAATTCATTTTAAAATCATTTAAACCGTGTCTTGAGATAAATCTCTTCATTTCTCTCATCATGTAACTCATCTTATTTGGTATTTCGGCAAAGGCGATCCATGGTGGTTGATTGCCGGTAGATTTAAAGATTCCTCCCAACAAGCACGGCACATAATTTACAGAAAGAGCATATTCCTGTTCAAAACTAGGCAACACCTTATGACAAAAATATGCATTTGGGCTAGCTAAATCAAATATAAAATCAATTTTCATGTTTAAATTATACTAGCACGCAGACTTATTGATGGAGCCAAAATGAATTTAAAAAACAAAGTACTATTTATCACAGGCGGCAGCCGGGGGATAGGTTTAGCAATTGCAAAAAGAGCTGCACAAGATGGTGCAAAAATTGTAGTAGCAGCTAAAACTGCAGAACCTCATCCTAAGCTACCAGGAACGATATTTACAGCAGCTCAAGAAATAGAAGAAGCAGGAGGAATGGCCTTGCCTTTGGTATGCGATATTCGTTCAGAAGAAAGTGTAAGAGAGGCAGTTGATACAACGGTTAGAACTTTTGGAGGTATAGATATTTGTGTGAATAATGCTTCTGCTATTCAGCTCACCAATACTACTGACACGGATATGAAACGTTATGATCTTATGCATCAAATCAATGGAAGAGGGACTTTCATGGTTAGTAAGTATTGCATTCCACATCTTAAGAAAGCTAGTAATCCTCATATATTGAATCTTGCTCCGCCTTTAGACATGGAAGAGAAATGGTTTGCAGGTCATGTTGGGTATACGATGGCAAAATATACGATGAGTATGTGTGTACTTGGCATGTCAGCAGAATTGAGAGATTTTGGAATAGCCGTTAATGCTTTGTGGCCAAGGACTGCAGTAGCAACCGCTGCCGTGAAAAATGTTCTAGGGGGAGAGCAGTTAATGAATATTTCACGATTCCCTGAAATTATGGCGGATGCCGCATACGTTATTTTTAACAAACCCTCTAAAGATTTCACAGGTAATTTTTGTATTGATGATCTCATTTTGTACGATCAAGGAGAGAGAAATTTTAGAAAATATGCGGATGTTCCCTTTTCGCAACTGGCTCCAGACTTTTTTGTGCCTGAAAACACACCACTTCCAGAGGATATAAAAAATAGCTAGTTCACTCAATAAAGCTATAAGCTTTGCCCAAGAATTTAACCCAAAGCTAAATAACCTCTCTCCTCTGGTTGAAGAAGCTAGCGGGAGGGAGTATTTTAGAGCATTAACGGACGCTAATTCATGGATTGTTTGTGTATCAAATTCAACAAATCAGAACCAGTTTTATAAATTAGCAAGACAACTTCTCGAGGGGGGAGTTAGAGTCCCAGCCTTATTCTCAATCTCAGATGATCAAAAATTATCAATACAAGAGGATTTTGGCGAAGATTGCTTACTGAATAACTCAACTCCTTATTCGCAAGAAATTATGCGACAAACTTTACATCAACTATCTCTAATGCAAAAGCTTTCAATCAATAACTTAGCATTACTTGAGCCAAAACATTTGATAGAGCAAGCAAGCTTGATGCAGTCTGTTTTCTTAAAAAATTTCTTAGATCTACCCATAGATCAGAACCTATACCGTCTGTTGAGAAATATTGTCGATGGTTTAGCAAATCAACCCCAAGTTAATTGCCATTTTGATTTTGAAAGAAGAAATCTCTTTCTTTTAGCTAATCATGAAGTGGGGATAATCGATTTTCAAGATTTAAAAGTTGGTCCTATTGGAATTGATTTGGCTGGATATTGTGTGGACCATTATTTATCTGTGGACAGTCAAAGAATTACTAATTGTTGCAAAATATTTCTAGATTTTAATTCTTGCAATCTTGGTGAAGCTGAATTGGTTGAGATGGTCCTAATGGCTGCGTTACAGAGAAATGCCCGCATTCTTGGTGTTCTGAGTAACTTATATTTAGAGCAGCAGCGCTCTTTTAGATTACCAGATTTAGAACAAATCTTGAAAAATTTTATAGATATCCTGTCGCTTCTTAACTTAGGTTCTTTTAATGTTCTCTTAGATGCTCTTGAAAGGACTCCTAAAGTGGTAACTAAAATATGCAAGCAATGATTCTTGCCGCCGGCTTAGGCAAAAGACTGAGGCCGCTAACAGAGAAGGTTCCCAAGCCCTTGTTAGAAGTTGGAGGCTTGCCAATAATTGAAAGAGTATTATTAAAACTCCATGAAGCAGGTTATCGACGATTTGTAATAAATACATTTCATCTCAGCGACTTAATTATTGCATGGTCAAAAACTATCAAGATTGATGCAGAGATCATTTTTTCAGTTGAGGACCATCTCATGGGGACCGGAGGCGGTATCGTTAATGCAAGCCATTATTTTGATGAAGAGAGAGTGCTTATCTGCAACAGCGATATTCTATTTAACTTTGATCTAAAAAATTGCTTTCATTCTAAGACTCCCATTCAATTAATAGGAATTCCTAATCCGGCTTTTAAGCCGACAGGGGATTTTAGTATTTCATCCGAAGGATTAGTGTTTCTGGATTCATTTAACTCAACTACTTTTGCGGGTATTTCCCTAGTTGATCCAACCATTTTCCATGATCATAGAAAGAGGGATTTCCCTTTTGATTTATGGAAAACAATTTATCTACCATATATCATGTCATCACTAGTTTCCGGAATTGAGGTCCAAGACTTTTGGTTAGATATTGGAACTCTGGATAGACTGCAGGAGGCAAAAAACAGAATTCATGACTGACGTTAGAATTGCGCCATCAATTTTATCTGCTAATTTTGCTACTTTAGGCGCTGAGGTTAACGCTGTGCTGGATGCGGGAGCAGATTGGATACATTTTGATGTGATGGACAATCATTATGTTCCAAATCTGACTGTTGGGCCTATGGTATGCAAATCTCTAAGAGACTATGGAGTAACTGCGTTCTTAGATGTTCATTTAATGATTGCTCCAGTCGATGCTCTTGCGCAATCTTTTATTGATGCAGGCGCAGACCTTATTTCCTTTCATCCCAATGCAACTAAGAGTATTCAGGGAACAATCTCGTTGATTAGATCTTCTGGAGCCAAAGTTGGTCTGGCACTCAATCCAGATGAAGATGTGTCATTGATTGAACCATATCTATCAAATCTTGATCTAGTTCTGATCATGTCAGTATTTCCTGGATTTGGCGGCCAGAAATTCATACCTGAAGTTCTAGAGACTGTTACTAAAGTCAGAGGCCTGATTGATGCGCTAGGTAAAGATATTAAGCTAGAAATCGATGGTGGCATTAATTCAGAAACCATAGGTAAAGCTTATGCGGCTGGAGCTGATACTTTTGTTGCTGGCTCAGCTATCTTTAATAGCTCCGATTATAAAAAAACCATTACCAAGTTGCGTGCGAGTCTTACAACTTAGTTTGATTGTTCTGCTTACAGTTATGTCTCATAACATAATGGGCGGAGTAATAATTTTTGAGAATGAACAAGGGCAAGAAGTTTCTCTCAATGTTGAGATAGCAAATAATTTTACAAAAAGAAGAGCAGGCCTAATGGAAAGATATGATCTTCCTGAAAATTCTGGAATGCTTTTTATTTGGTATGAAGAAGATATTAGATGTATGTGGATGAAAAATACCTTTCTGCCTCTAGACCTAGTATTTCTGGATAAGAACAGTACAATTTTGAGCAAGCATAGCCTAGTCCCTGAATCCGAAGAAAGCATTTGCTCAAATTCTCCTGCAAGATTCGCAATTGAAACAAATGCAGGCTGGTTTAAAAAACAGGGCATTAAGGTTGGAAGCAAAATTACTTTTAGCAACTAATTTATGAACAGCAATGAATACAACAGCTTAAAAAGCCAGGGCTTCACTGTTGTTCCCATTTCTAAGAGACTATCGTTAAGAGACGAGAATCCTGTTTCTATTTTTGCAAGAGTTCGGCACCTTAAAAATAATTTTTTACTCGAATCAGTTGAAGGCGGGGATTCTTGGGCCCAATATTCAATCATTGGGTTCGACTCTACCGAAATAATAAAAGTTACTGGCAATACAGTTAATATTTTGAGCGATACAAATTTAGAGGTATCTAACGAAACTAACCCGCTCGATGTTTTGGCTAGCAAGCTTCAACAAGAAAAAGTTCTTACTCTTGAAAATATGCCAAGATTTTATGGTGGCTATGTAGGCTTTTTTGCCTACGAGAGTGCAATTTATGCGGAGAAAAAATTATCTCTGCTACCTCCAAAACCTTCCAAGTTTAAAGAACATATGCCAGAAATATTATTGATGAAGGCTTGTAAAATTATAGTGTTCGATAATTCTAACAACAATGTGGATTTGATTATCAATGCCAACCCACAAACTGATGCTTTACAAGATATTTTAGATGAGCAACAAAGGATCGAATCTTTGTTGTTTGCTCCTAACAAGATCAAGTTTAGGGAGCTGAATGAACCCAATAATAGTTTTGTATTTTCCTCAAATTTTACTCTTGCAGAATATACTCAAGCTGTACGCAAGATAAAACAATACATCCTTGATGGAGATGTCATGCAAGTTGTTTTAGCTCAAGATTTTTCAAGCGCTTTTCAGGCCGATTCGCTTGACCTTTACAGAGCTTTGCGAACCTTAAATCCATCTCCTTACATGTATTATCTAGATATTGAGGATTGCAAAATAATTGGGGCCTCTCCAGAAATTTTAGTTCGGTTAGAAAATAATAAGATCACGGTTAGACCAATTGCAGGCACCAGAAAAAGAGGCCAAACACCTGAAGAAGACCTAGAACTTGAGAGAGACCTTTTACAAGATGAAAAAGAAAGAGCAGAACATCTGATGTTAATTGACTTAGCTCGAAACGATGTTGGAAGAGTAGCAGAGTTTGGATCGGTTGAAGTAACTGAGAAAATGATCGTAGAGAGATTTTCTCATGTGATGCATATTACCTCCAATGTTGAAGGAAAACTTAGAGATGAACTCTGCTTTGTTGATGCCATTAAGGCAGCTCTCCCAGCTGGAACACTTTCTGGAGCTCCAAAAATTAGAGCTATGGAAATAATTAATGAGCTAGAACCTAGCTCAAGAGGTATTTATGGAGGAGCTGTTGGATATATTTCTTGGAAAGGTGATATGGATACTGCTATTGCTATAAGAACCGCTGTTATAAAGGATAATACTATTCATGTTGGCGCCGGTGGAGGTATTGTTGCAGATTCAACAGTTGAAGGTGAATGGCAAGAAGCAATACAAAAACATAAAGTTTTTGCTGCAGCCATGGAAATGATTCAATGATAGTTGTCATCGATAACTACGATTCATTTACATTTAATTTAGTGCATTATCTCAGTGAAATTGAGAGGGACATAGTTGTTCTTCGCAATGATGAATTAAATGCAGATGAGGTTCTAGCCATGGAACCTTCAAGGATTATTATTTCTCCAGGTCCATGTACTCCGAAAGAGGCGGGGATTTCAATTGAACTGGTTAAAAAGACTCAATCACCTTTGCTTGGGGTTTGCTTGGGACATCAATCTATTGGAGCAGCTTTTGGTGCTGAGATTATAAAAGCCCCATCACTTTTTCATGGAAAAAAATCAAGAGTAAAACATAATAATTCTTCTCTGTACAAGGGCATCGATAGAGAATTTGAAGTTGTTAGATACCACAGTCTTATCATTGATAAAGCAACACTTCCCAGTGAACTAGAAGTAAATTGTACTCTTGCAGATGATCCAAATATTATTATGGGAATAGCGCATAAATTCCTTCCGATTTTTGGAGTCCAATTTCATCCAGAATCAATTGAATCCTCATTTGGTAAAAAAATATTGAGAAATTTTATGGAAATCTCATGAACCTTCTTAATGCTCAACATCAGATTTTAGATAACCAGGATCTTACTCTGGAGCAGATGAAGTCTATTATGCAGAGCATTATGAGTGGCTCTCAGACAACGCAAGAAATTAAGGAATTTTTAATAGCCCTGAATCGCAAGGGTTACGCAATTGATGAGTTAGTTGGCGCAGCCGAGGTTATGAGAGAAAAGTCACCAAAGTTAAATATTAATTGCCAAGATAATATTGATACTTGTGGAACCGGTGGAACAGGTTTGCATGTATTCAATTGTTCCTCAGCTGCCGGGATTGTAGTAGCCTCTCTGGGTCATCAAGTTACCAAGCACGGAAATAAAGGAATTAGTTCAAACAGTGGCAGCGCAGATTTCTTTGTTTATCAAGGCGCAAATATCCAACATGATAAAGAGAAAATCGGAGAAATCTTGGGGGAGAGTAATTTTGTTTTTTTATTTGCTCCCTTGCTTCATCCAGCGATGAAATTTGTAATGGAAGCAAGGCAATCTATTCCAGAAAAAACTATTTTTAATCTCTTAGGCCCATTAACCAATCCTCTGTCTCCTGTTTCTCAAGTTATTGGCTTATTTTCAGAAAAATATTTAGAGCGTTATGCGATGGCAGCATCAAGGCTAGGAATAGGTAAAGTTGCCATTGTCCACGGCAAAGATGGTTGCGATGAAGTATCGGTCTTTGCAAAAACACAGATTGTGGAGACTCAAAATGGGGCTACCAAATCATGGAGTTTTGACCCAAAAGATTTTGAGATAATTCACAAAGATTTTCATCAAGTACAAGTGAAAAACCCTGCAGAAAGTTCTCACCTTATTTTAGAGGCATTCAAAGGTAAAAATACTCCAGCCTCAGATATGATTGCTATTAATGCTGCGCTTGCTATGTACATTACCAGACCTATTTCTTTAGAAGAGGCCTTTGTAGAAAGCAAACAAGCAATGAAAGATGGATCGGCCCTTGCCACTCTAAAAAAATATGTGGATGCTACCAATCGATAGATGAATATTCTTGATCATATAGTTGCCAAAAAGAGGATCGCAGTAAACGCAAAGAAAGCTAGTATCTCTATGGATGCATTGCTAGATTCAATTGATTGCATGTTGCCTACAAGATCTTTTAGTGACAGCTTAAAGAAAAGGATTGCTAACCAAGGTTTTGCTATTATTGCTGAAGCAAAAAAAGGCTCTCCAAGTGCTGGCATCATTAGTCAGAATTATGATCCATCCCACATTGCACAAAACTATGAATCTTTGGGAGCTTGCTGTGTATCTGTTTTAACTGAGGAAGATTTTTTTTATGGACATGATTCTCACTTATCTGAAGTATTAGAAGGTATTCAGATACCTGTATTGAGAAAAGATTTTATTATCGACCCATGGCAGATTTTTGAATCAAGAAAGCTCGGTGCAGATTGTATTTTGCTAATTGCATCAATTCTCTCTGATCGAGAATTGGAGGATTTTGCTGCATTGAGCACATCGATTGGACTGGACTTTATCATTGAAGTTCATAATGAGGAGGAGCTCTCTCGAGTAAGTCACATTTCTGATTCCATTATTGGAATTAATAATAGGGATCTTAAAGATTTTACTGTAAGTCTAGATGTAACTGTGAGACTTAAAGAGTTGCTGAAACCCTCTCAGTTATTCATTTCAGAGTCTGGGATTAGAACACAAGAGGATATTGATTATCTCAAAAAGCATGATGTTCAAGCATTTTTAATTGGCGAGTCTTTAATGCGTGATAAAAGTTTATTGGCCGCTATAACCAATGGCTCAGTGTAGTCATTACCTTTGCACTCAATTGCATTAATTTTTTAGTTGGTTTTTTTAATTCATCAGCACCTGCAATCTTTGCAGCTTGGCCATGATCATCTTCATCCTCTCGCATAGCTTTTAAGATAGCATGCGTTTTATTATCTGAGAGAGTTATTTGGTCTATGTGACTATTAAGATGTTTTACTACCTGTTTTTCTGTTTCCTCTACAAAACCTAAGCTGGTTTTTTCTCCAAATTTTCCAACAGCAAAGCCTAAAGCAAAGGAGCCTATGTACCAGATACTATTGAAGATTGAAGGTTTGCCATTGAGATCATCTAAACGCTCCTTACACCAAAGGAGGTGATCTGTTTCCTCCTCTCCAGCTCTTATTAATTGTTGTTTAACTTCTAAATCCTTGCTTGCGGATGCTTGGCCGCGGTATAAAGCTTGTGCCGCAACTTCTCCAGCCAGATTAACCCTCATTAGTTTTTGAGCAAGTTTAATATCTTTTTGATTGAGCTCGTCGCAGAATTCTTTGCCAGGAGTTTCTCTATTTGTGCCAGCCTTAGCGAAACTGAGTGTTTTTAATGCAATATCAAATTCATTAATAAGAGCATCTATTTTAGATTTCATAACGCTTTATTACCGATATCTTTTCTGAAATACATCCCATCGAATCTAACGCCCTTAATCGCTTCATAGGCGGTCCGTTGGGCGCTTGAGAGATCGCTACCTAAAGAAGTAACGCATAACACTCTGCCACCATTTGTAAGTAGGTTCCCATTTTCGATTTTAGTTCCTGCATGAAAGATTTTAGTTTTAGATTCATCAGTTTGAGGAAGTGTTATTGTGGAGCCAGTGGGATAATCACCCGGGTAACCCGGCGCAGAAATAACAACACCAATTGCGGATTCTCTTTTCCAATGAATATTTATGCTATCAAGTTTACCTCCTAATGCTGCTAAACAAATCTGAATTAAAGATGTGTTCAGTCTCATTAGAATGGGTTGAGTTTCAGGATCCCCAAATCTGCAATTGAATTCTAAGACTTTAATATTTTCTCCATCAATCATAAGGCCGGCGTATAAGAAACCATAAAAAGGTGAAGATTCTTGAATCAAACCATTTGCTGCTCTTTGCATCACCTCAAGCATAACTTTTTCATGAACAGATTTAGTGACAATTGGAGCTGGTGAGTAGGCTCCCATTCCGCCAGTATTGGGACCAATATCATTTTCAAAGATGGTTTTATGGTCTTGACTGGTTGCTAAAGGTAGTATTTTATTCCCTGCTACAACAGCAATGAAACTCGCTTCTTCGCCTTTTAGAAATTCTTCCAAAATAACCTGATTGCCAGCTTCTCCAAAAGCAGCATTATTAAGCATCTCATTGAGAGTTTCGAGCGCCTCTTCTTCAGTATTACAAATGACTACTCCTTTACCTGCAGCTAAACCATCTGCTTTGATAACGGTAGGATAGTCTATTGTTTTTATGTATTGAGCAGCTGCTTCAAAAGAAGTGAAGGCTTTGTATTGAGCTGTAGGGATAGCGTATTTTTGAAAAAACCTTTTAGCAAAGACTTTAGATCCCTCTAATCTGGCTGCTTTAGCTGATGGTCCAAAGGTTGGAATGTGATTATCAGTTAGAAAATCTACTATTCCATTTACCAAAGGAACCTCTGGTCCCACAATTACTAGATCAATGGCATTTTTTTTGCATGCTGAGGCAACTGCCTTAAAGTCGTTTATATTTAGATTTAAGGTGGTAATATTTTTTTCTAGCAGAGTGCCTCCATTACCTGGAGCAACAAATACTTTACTGTTGGTATCTTGAGAGGCCTTCCAAGCTAATGCATGTTCTCTGCCCCCACTTCCAAGAACTAAGACATTCATTGTATTAATGTCTAAAGTGACGAATGCCAGTAAAAACCATTGCCATATTGTGCTCATTAGCGGCGGCAATTACTTCTTCGTCTCGCATTGAGCCGCCTGGTTGAATGATTGCCGAAATTCCAACTTTCGCAGCTTGATCTATACCGTCTCTAAAAGGGAAAAAAGCATCTGAAGCCATGGAGCAACCCTCGGAATCAAGTCCCGCATCTTTGGCTTTCATTGCTGCGATTTCAGTGCTTACAACTCTACTCATCTGGCCGGCTCCCACTCCAATCGTTTGTCCATTTCTTGCAAAAACGATGGCATTTGATTTCACAAATTTAGCAACTCTCCATGCAAACCACATGTCTTGCAATTCTTGATCGGTAGGCTGACGCTTGCTAACAATTTGAAAGGTACCTGGGCCTTCATTGGAATTATCAAGATCCTGCCAGACTAATCCGCCATCAATTTTTTTAATAACATATGGATATGGATCAGGCGTATTAAGATCAACCTTTAGAACTCTTACATTTGGTTTGTCAGAAAGAACCCTTACTGCATTTTCATTAATCTCAGGAGCAATAATTATTTCAACAAATTGTTTATCTAGAATTTTTTTTGCAATTTCTCCATTAAGTTCCCGATTAAATGCTATCACTCCACCAAATGCTGAAGTTGGATCAGTTTCAAATGCTAGTTCATAAGCAGCCAATATGCTGTCACTTATACCCACTCCGCATGGATTAGCATGCTTAACTATTACACAGGCGGGCACATCAAATGCTTTGATACATTCAAAGGCTGCATCTGCATCGACTAAGTTATTAAAAGATAATTCCTTTCCCTGAATAGGTTTTGAATTGGCAATATGATTGTGTTGCAGGTTTGCAAACGGTTGCAGAAAACCGGATTGATGGGGATTTTCTCCATATCTTAATTTTTGTAGACTTCCAAGTTGCCAGTCTCCATAATTTGATTGTTTGTTGTCGTTGCTTAAGTATTCTTCTATAGCCTTATCGTAAGCCGACATAGTCGCAAATACTTTTAGAGCCATTTTTTTTCTAAATGTTTGAGTTATTCCATCGGTCGAATTCCATGCCTCAATAAATGGTTGATAATCAGCAGGACTTGATAGCACTGTAACTCTATGAAAATTTTTTGCTGCCGCTCTGATCATGGTGGGGCCCCCAATATCAATGCTTTCAATGGCTGCAGCCTCTGAAACATTTTGTTGAATAGTTTCTTGAAATGGGTACAAATTAACCACAACTAGATCGATGGAGTCATAATGCATGGCTTCCAATTCCGGTTTGTCGATATTTCCTCTGTTTAATATCCCTGCATGTATTTTAGGATGAAGAGTTTTCACTCTTCCATCCATCATCTCAGGATGCCCTGTGAATGAACTTACTTCTATTACGCTGTTATCAATAGCTTGAATGGCTTTATAGGTTCCCCCAGTAGATATAATTTGAACATTCTTAGATTTAAGAAAATTAACCAAAACATCCAGCCCAGATTTATCTGAAACGCTAATTAGAGCTTTAGTAATGTTATTACTCATCTACTTTTAATAGATCATACCGTTTGAGTTTTTTTCTTAAAGTACCTCTGTTAATACCAAGAATTTCTGAAGTTTTAGATTGGTTAAAATTAGTAAAACGCAAAGTTTCAAGGAGCAGCTGAGGTTCAACTTCCTGCAAAACCAGGTCATAAACATTGACTGGCTTCTCTCCATTTAAATCGTTGTAATATCTTTTAATAGATTTACGCACTCTTTCGCTTATAGTCTTATTACCAGCAAAAGGTTTTTTGTAAGTGGTTAAATTTTTCTTCAATGTTAATCAGGGTGAGAAGAAATTTTACTATTGATTAAAAAATGATCAACTGTTTAGACAATAATCTTTGAAGTATTTTCGTTTGAAAGTGAAATAAAAATGAGATCATTATTTTTTTTGATCAGATGCATTTGAGAAGTATATGCCGGTTGAATCGAAACCAATTGTCTTGTTTTATGCAGTTTTGCGTAGATTGCATTCATAACCATGAAATGCGAAAAGATAATCGTATCTTGCTCTAAAGTTAGTAAATTTTGTAGGATTTCTTTTTGCCATAAGATTAAATAATTTGGCAGCCTTAAAGGAGGCGTTATTGCAACCCTTTTTAACCAGAGAGATTTTTGCTTAGCTTTATGACTGGGTATTTCATTAAATTCAAGCTTTATCTTAATCGGTTTTTTAAGAATATTTCCCAAAGATTCAGCAGTTTCAATAGCTCTTTTTCTTGGACTCGAAATAATTTGCAACCTATCTGAATTAAGTTTTGCTAACTTTGAAGCAACTTTTTTTGCTTGAGATTTTCCCTCTGGGCTGAGACCGGGATCAGATGGTCCACCCCAGGAGATAGATGCCTCACCATGTCTGACTATGTAAATATTTATATCTTTCACGTAATATTTAATTTTGCATAAAAAAATGAGAGTACCAAGATTTTATATGAGTCCAATTAGCGATGCTAATGAAGTCATTATTAATAACCTGCATCATTTTAAGCATATTACCAAGGTTCTTCGAATGGATGTTGGATCAGAATTAGAGTTATTTGATGGTTTAGGAGGTAAAGCAAGAGTTAGAATCAATTCATTTTATAAGAACAAAATTGAATGCAAAGTTATCTTAAAAGAGATTGTTTCTCGATCTTCCGAAATTGGCATCTCTGCGATAGTTCCCGTTATTAAGAAAGAAGCGTTCACTATTATGGTTCAAAAACTTGTAGAAATCGGAATAGACAAAATCTACATCTATAGATCTGAATTAGAAGATCAAACCGTAAGAAAAAAGAAAAATTTTGCTTGGGACAATTATGCACAAGATATAGCTTGCAGGGCCTGTGAACAATCCGGAAATAATTTCTTACCCACTTGTAAAATTCAGCCAGGTCTTGAAAAAGCCATTGAAAATTTCCAGGGAAATTTTCAAGAATATAATTTGATTTATCTGGACCCAAGTGCTGAAAAACTAATTTATGATTTTGAGAAGAAGAGTTTTGCAGGTTTGGTTATTATTTCCGGACCTGAATCAGGATTTTCAGAGAATGAGAAAAATATCTTGCAATCAAAAGATTTAATGTCTGTGTCTCTTGGAAATAATATTTTAAGAGCTGAAACAGCACCAATTGTGGCAGCTTTTACATTAATGAGATAATCGTTATATGTATTTATTCATTACCGATAACCCTAAAGAGCTTAAGACTTACAAAGATACTTCAATTTTTATGATGGAAGAATTGATTGCAATAGGTGGTAAAGTTTTTTGCTGTGAGCCAAAAGATCTTTCTATTAAAGATAATGCATTCATTGCAAAAGCATTCTTTGTAGAAAAGGCTAACCAAGCAGAGTTATTGTTAGGGGAAAGAGAAGCAATCTTATGTCGTAATACAAAAGCTGTATTTATGCGCAAAGATCCACCCATTGATGCTGAGTATTTAAATTGTCTATACATGTTAAACATGATGAAGAGCCAAGGTATTCGAGTGATCAACGATCCCCAGGCCCTGCTTTGCTTCAATGAAAAGTTTTTAGCTTTTGAATTTAATGAATATATGCCAAAAACACTAGTGACTTCAGACATCGGAGATCTTCGTGCATTCCAAAAAGAACATCCAAGCATGATTCTTAAACCTCTTAACGCTATGGGGGGAGCATCAATATATAAGTTTGTAACCATCACTTCAAAAGAGGAGGGAATCTTCATGCAAGTCCTCAAAGATCATGGAGGCAAAGTTATGCTTCAAGAGTTCCTGCCTGAAATTTTTGATGGAGATTTTCGAATTCTTATCATCAATGGCAAACCATTTCCAAAGACCATAGCAAGGATACCTAAAGAAGGAAGTTTCAAAGGAAATTTGGCTGCAGGAGGGACAGCCGTTGGCAAAGATTTAACTTCATTCCAAGAAGAAATTGCAACCAAAGTTGGTAACTTCTTAAACCACCATGCTATAAACTTTTGCGGGATAGATATGATTGGAAACTATCTTACAGAAATTAATATAACTAGTCCCACAGGAGCAAGAGAAATCTTTGCGTCCAGCGGAGAAAATCCCATCAAAAAATTTTTAGAGAATTTTTAACAGTGATTGATGACTTTGTTTATCAACCTAAAAACCAAGGTTGGGTTTCGTTCCGATCTACTTTGATCTCAGTTGCATTCCACGGCTTGCTGGTTTTTGGAACTGCGTTTGCCGCATTGGAGTTTTTCCAGGAGTTTCAACAATCACCTGTGATTAATATCAAGTTGGCAAATAATAACTTTGATTCAATTGGCAAAGCCTCCAGTTCATCTGAACAACAGAGTTCTAAAAGAGCAAATATAGATTCATTAAGCAATGCTAGTGATGCAAAGATTTTTGCTGTAAGAAGATTGGACGAGGATTCCCAATTATCAAATCCTGAGACTTTGTATTTAAATGCATGGCAACGGCAAGTTGAAAGCAGTGGTTATTTTGCATTACAAAAATCAAGCATAGGCTCTAATTTTACAGTAAGAATCAAAGTAACCCTTGATGCAGCTGGTCTTATTAAATCAAGCGAACTTATTCGCTCTTCTGGCGACCCTGCAAAAGATCAATTTGCCTTAGCAATTTTGTATCAGGCAGCTCCTTTTCCTCCCTTTTCGGCAGACATGCTTGAAAATTATCACATACTTGAAATCATCCGAGATTGGAATTTCCAAGAGTAAGATGCAAGTTATGGCTATAGATTTTGGGACTTCAAAACTGGGTGTAGCTATTGGGAATACTGAAACAAGAACATCATCACCTTTGAGTACTTTGAAATACAATTCTTACAAGCATTTATGGCATTTGTTGGGCCCAATGCTGATAGAGTGGAAGCCTAAAATGATACTGATTGGATTTCCCTTGCATATGAATGGAGAAGAAAGTACGCTTTCCGATCTCGTTAAGAGTTTTGCAAAAAAATTAGAGAAGCAATTTGGCATTAGTGTAACTTTGGTTGATGAAAGATTGTCTTCCAGAGAGGCTAGATCTTTTACCACCAATCCAGAAGAGATAGATCAATTAGCTGCAAAGATCATTTTAGACACATGGATCAATCAAAGTGAGTATTCCTAGCGCATTTATAGACCAGGTTATAGATCAATCCAATATTGTGGATGTTATTGGAAAGAGATTACCCTTGAATAAAAAGGGCTCAAATTATTGGTGCAAATGCCCTTTTCATGATGACAACAATCCATCTATGGCAGTGAATGAAGATAAACAATTTTTTTATTGTTTTGTATGCCAAGAATCAGGAAACGTCATTCATTTTTTAAGAAAATATGATGGCATGGATTTTACCGATGCCATTGAATCTCTTGCAAGCTTAGTCGGTCTTCAGGTTCCCTACGAACGTCAACAAAATTCCGAGGTTAAGGAAAGTCTCTCACCTATCAAAGAAGCAATGAATCATTTTGTCAGCAATCTTTTTTCACCGCGGGGAAACCAAGCTAGAGAATACTTAAAAAATAGGAGTATTTCAGAAAAGACCGTCCGATATTTCAATATAGGTTATGCAATTGATGCATGGGATGATTTGCTAAAATTTCTGGTTAAGAATAATAACTCTAAAGTATTAGAAAAAACTGGGTTGATCGTTGCAAACCAAGACAAAACTTATGATCGCTTTAGAGGCAGGGTCATGTTTCCTATCAGAAATATAAAAGGTGAAGTTATTGCTTTCGGTGGAAGAATAATAGCTCAGGGTGAACCAAAATATTTAAACTCTCCAGAAACTGAAGTATTTCATAAATCAAACGAGCTTTATGGTCTGTTTGAAGCTAAAGAATCTAATAAGCACATCGACTCACTGGTTGTCGTTGAGGGCTATATGGATGTGATCTCACTTTATGAGCACGGCATTAAGAACGCAGTTGCAACTTTGGGGACTGCTATCACACACCAACACCTTACAAAGTTAATGCGTTTTGCCAATAAAATTGTATTTGCCTTTGATGGGGATGAAGCTGGGCAAAAAGCAGCCTGGAAGGCTATGGAAAACTCTTTGCCAATTTTAAGAGACGATACAGAAATTTCTTTTATCTTTTTTGAAGATGGAGAAGATCCCGATTCTTTTGTGTTAGCTAAAGGAAGAGATGCTTTTAGTAAAATAGCGAATGAAGCCATTCCACTTTCTGAGCATTTTTTCGAAAAAGTGAAATCCTTTAATTTAGAAAGGTTAGAGGGGAGATCTAAAGCCATTGCTTTTGCAAAGCCCCTTATTGATTCTATAAATAATGAGGTTATTCGTTCAGTCTACCTGAATGAGCTTTCAAAGATTTGTGATGTCACCCTAGCGCAACTTCCCAAATCTGGTGACACACAATATAAACCGCAAAATAGACCCTCTAGGGAGATAGTTGTTAGACAAGATATTCGGCAAAAGTCCATGACAAATATTTTCTCGGCATTAATCAATTATCCTGATCTAGCTAAACCAGAGTTTTTTAAGCAATTAGCAGGCAATGAAAAATTTTCGTTTTTATTTGAGATTTTGGCTTTATATCAAGAATCACCAACCATTAAGCCTTCAAGAGTTATCGAGGGTATAACTTCAGAAAAAGTTAGGGATCTATTCAGTCAGGCTACCGTTAATGAGTTAAGAATCAACAAAGAGGATGCAAGAAAGCTCATTATTGACTGTGTTACGGTTTTAGCAAAAAATCAAAAAGATAGAGAGGAAATTTTAAAACAGCAGTATAATAGCCGGTCAATCTCAGCGGAAGGAAGAAGAGAGCTTCAAAAAATCATACTTACAAAAAGTGATTTAAATAAAGATGACCAAGAATGGTTGCAAAAGTTGAGTGCCAAAAACAAGTAATTTTTTAAACAATTGAGAGCGTAAGGTATTAACTCATGAAGAAACAAGGCTCAAAGATAGCAGAACTTATTGATAAGGGTAGAGAACAAGGATATCTAACATACTCTGATGTAAATGATCATCTTCCAGAGGACATATCCGATCCTGATCAGGTAGATGAAATTATAGGCATGATCAATGATCTTGGTCTCCAAGTCTATGAAAGTGCGCCAGACGCTGATTCCTTGATGCTTTCAGAAGCATCGGAGGACGATGACGACATAGCGCTTGAGCAGGCAGCAGAAGCGCTTGCTGCTGTTGAGAGTGAAAAGGGTCGCACCACTGATCCTGTCAGAATGTATATGCGCGAGATGGGAACTGTAGATCTTCTAACTCGTGATGGCGAAATAGAAATCGCTAAAAGAATAGAAGAGGGTATGCGAGACCTTCTGGATGCTTCAGTTCAATATCCAGGTGTAGTGGAGTACGTAATAAACTTCTACGAGGCAGTTGTCAAAGGCGATAAGCGAATGAATGAATTACTTACTGGCTTCTTAGAAGAAATGGCAGATGTTCCATCTGCGGGCCCAGGCAGTGTTCAAGAAAATGTTCCCATAAAGGACGATGAAGATGATAGTGATGATAACGAAGATGATGAAGAGGACACTGGACCTGATCTTGAAGAAGTCAAACGCAGATTTAGCAGCTTAAAAAGACAGTTCAATAAAACTCAAAAGATTTTAGAAACAAAAGGCCGTCATGCCAAAGAGACTAAAGAGCAATTTTCAAAGCTTGGTCAGATTTTTCAATTTTTGAAATTCTCTCCCAAGATGTTTGAAGATCTTTCGTTTATTGCTCGAAAAGATCTTGCTGAATTAAGACTTTATGAAAAACGCATTCAATTGCTTATGGTTAAAAATGCAAGGATTCCTCGAAATGATTTTCTAGAAATGTATCAAGACAATTTAACTAAGGTGAAATGGATTGATTCGTTGATGAAAGTAAGAAAGTATTCTAAAACATTGTTGGCAGCAATAAAGGATGATGTACTTATTCAACAAAAATCTATCAAATCTCTAGAGACAAAAGTTGGACTAACAGTTAAAGATATCAAAGAAATAAATCGCACCATGTCGCTTGGTGAGACCAAAATGCGAAGAGCAAAAAAGGATATGGTGGAAGCCAATTTGCGTTTAGTAATCTCTATTGCAAAAAAATACACTAACAGGGGATTGCAATTTTTAGACTTAATCCAAGAAGGCAATATTGGTCTGATGAAAGCAGTAGATAAGTTTGAATATAGAAGGGGTTACAAGTTCTCAACTTATGCCACCTGGTGGATTAGGCAAGCAATCACTCGTTCAATTGCAGATCAGGCAAGAACCATCAGAATTCCAGTGCATATGATTGAAACAATCAATAAACTCAATAGGGTATCCCGTCAGATGATGCAGGACATTGGGAGAGAGCCAACCCCAGAAGAGTTAAGTAAAGAGCTTGATATGCCAGAAGATAAGGTGCGCAAAGTCCTTAAAATAGCCAAGGAACCCATTTCCATGGAGACTCCTATTGGTGATGATGAAGATTCAAATCTTGGAGATTTCATCGAAGATACAGTGATTACTTCTCCGCTAGATGATGCAACCACAGAGAGCTTGCAGTTTGCCACTGATGAAGTTCTGTCTAGTCTCACAGCTAGAGAGGCTAAGGTTCTTAGAATGCGATTTGGTATTGGCATGAATACAGATCACACTCTTGAAGAAGTTGGCAAGCAGTTTGATGTTACCAGAGAAAGAATTCGTCAGATTGAAGCGAAGGCTTTAAGAAAGTTAAGACATCCTTCTAGATCCAGCCACATGAAAAGCTTCCTTGACGAATAAATTTCATGATTCAATTTAGAAATCTTTCTTCTGAAGAACCATATCTTATTTTTCAAGATTGGTATCAGGAAGCTCTGGATGCTGGTCAGCCCAGAATTCAAGCTATTGCCATCAGCTCCTACAATGCAGACACAGAGCTAGTTGACTCTCGCTTTGTTAATCTTAAATACATTGATAAAGATCGCTGGGTTTTTTTCAGCAACTACAACGGACCCAAGGCGCAGGCTTTCGAAAGCAATCAATCTATTTCTGCTTTGTTCTATTGGGCGTCAACAGATGTTCAAATTAGAATGAGAGCATTCATTGATAAAATTCCTGCCCAAGAATCTGATGCTTATTTCAAACAAAGAGAGCCTGAAAAAAACGCTCTTGCAATTGCTTCCCATCAATCTCAAGTGATTGGATCTTATGAAGAGGTTATCAAAAACTATCAAAAAGTTCTTGAATCAGGAGATATCTCCAAGAGACCAGAGTATTGGGGTGGCTTTCAGTTTACTCCTTACTATATTGAGTTTTGGAGCGGAGATCGCTTCAGATTAAATAAAAGACAAGTTTTTACTAAGAAACAAGGAGTTTGGAAATCTAAGTTTCTTCAACCCTAAACTATCCAAAGAAATAAAAATTCATTAATATACAGACTCTTTTCGGGCCTGTAGCTCAGCGGTTAGAGCAGTGGACTCATAATCCATTGGTCGTAGGTTCAAATCCTACCG
>JAYNII010000012.1:0-33663 GCA_038108875.1 Gammaproteobacteria bacterium
TTTAACAATTTTGCTCAATAGGAGGAGCGTATGAAATTTACTTTAATGATCTTTATCCTTGCCGTATTTAATTTAAGTGCTGGACATCACGAAGGTGGTAATACTAAAGATTGGGAAATCAAGACCTACAGTTCTGCTGCACCTGCATTTATAGGTGATCATGCAACAATTATTGGAGCCTCTGGTAAAGTACTTAGAGAAGGAACTAATGGATGGAGATGTGAGCCATTTATGCCTATGCCTGAGGGAGGGTTTAAACATCCCCATGAATCTGCAGCAGCTTGCTCTGATAAAAATGCAGTAGCTTGGGCTAACGCCTATAAATCTCAAGGCAAACCAGAGCTTGATGCAGATGGTTGGATTTGGATGCTTCACGGTGACCTAGGTGTAGACAACTTTATGCCCTACACAGATGGTCAAAAAGATGCTGGTCATGAACATTATATTGAATCAGGAGCTCATCTTATGCTTATGCCTAAAGATCCCACTTCTTTGGAAGGCCAATCTACGGATTACACCACTGGGGGTCCATATGTAATGTTTGAAGGAACTCCATATGTACATCTTATGATTCCCGTAGCTGGGTATTATGATTACCAACCTGAGGCAAAACCTCATTCACACTAGGGAAAACTTATGAAAATAATAAATCTTGCTTTTTTATTAATGTTTTCCTCTTCAGCTTTATTTGCTGATGAAAAAGCAGTTCTGGAAAACACTAAAGCTGTCATTGCTAATATTGAAACTTATTGGGATGCAAGAAACTCAAAAGACTGGGATACAGTAATAGCATTAAGCAGTGTTAATGGCATGCTTAATACTAATTCTGATGGTAGTTTTCATAAACCATTAGCATTGCAAACTGCAGAAGACTGGAATAGACAAACACCAGGCGCAGCTGGAACTATTGCAGTTCATGCTGCAGAAGCGCATCAAATTAACGATGGAGCAGTCTTTGCTAGGTATTATGCTGAAGGCGTAGTTCCTGATGGTAGTGGAGGGTTTAAACCTTATAGAACTAGGGTTACTAGTTTATGGGTCTTAGAGGGAAAAAACTGGGTAGCTAAAACTATGCACTTTTCCTCCGCAAATTATGGAGGAGTTCATCAAACTACTCAGGCTGATTTCGAAGATTAGTTTACACTGCTGTTTATAAAACCAGCTTTAAGGCTGGTTTTTTTATGGTGCCCCCTGCAGGAATCGAACCTGCAATTAATCCTTAGGAGAGATTTGTTATATCCATTTAACTAAGAGGGCATTAACTTATAATACTTCAAAATGAAAAATTCACTATTTTGAGCATGTTAACATGCAGATTGTAATTGTCGGAGCTGGAATCAGCGGTCTTTCTTGTGCAATTTTTTTAAGCGAAGCAGGATTTAAACCCTTAGTTATTGAAAAAAATCCCCAATTAAGGTCGTATGGAGCAGGTCTTCAACTTGGCCCCAATTCAGTTTCTATCTTAGAAAAATATGGTTTTGGAGGCGCTCTCTCAGAATTAGCTTCATTCCCTAAAAAGATTAGATTTAACAACCTCAAAAGCAATCAAAATTTATTAGAAGTGTCGATGCATGATTACGAGAAAAAATTCGGATCCAAATATTGCTATTTAATGAGAGAGGATCTCATAAATATTTTACATAAGAGATGTTTGGACTTAAAAATTGAAATTAAATATGGGTTTGAGCTGAAATCTATTGAATCTATTCATGAGGGCTATCAATTAAATACAAATCAAGAAGTAATATTTGCTTCAAAGGTTATTGGCGCTGATGGAATAAAATCTATGGTTCGTAAATCTTTAACGAAACAAGAACTAATTTTTGCAGATAAATTAGCTTGGCGAGGAACTGCTTTTATTACTGACAAAGATTTTGAATATTTTAAGGATATCAATGTTTGGGTTGCTAACAATATGCACGCAGTTTTTTACCCAATTGTTAGAAAAAAAATTTTAAATTTTGTGGTGATCACGACTGCTAAAGATTCCTATGGCCTTAAATCAACTTACTCTAATTCATTTGAAATAAATGAGTTACTCCAAAAATTTAATTCAAATAAAGATTTGCTAAGAGTCTTAAGTGCATCTAAGGATCTTTTTAAATGGAAAATAGATGTTATGCCCTCTTTTAAATGGTGCTCTAAGAATATTGGTCTAATCGGCGATGCAGCTCATCCAATTCTCCCATTTATGGCACAAGGATCCTCTTTGGGTATAGAGGATGCATATCAAGTGGCTGTAAATTTCAGCAAAAAAAATTATGATTTAAGACAGGTTTTCCAGCAACGCAAAAGAAAGGTTTCTAAAATTACTTATTTTTCAAAAACAAGTGGATATATATACCATCTTCCAAATACATTGAGGTATTTAGCTTTTCGATTCAATTTCTATTTTCCCTATTTTCTTCAAAAAAGGCTTAATTTTGCTTTTAAAAATATACTTATTGACTAATTTTGAGGCTATTAAATTAGTTTAGATCTTATTTATTCATTACAATACGCAAAATAATGATTTAAATGATGATTACAGTTACATTGCCAGATGGAAATACGAGAGATCTTGAAAAACCTCTCTCTGGTATAGATTTTGCTAAATCGATTTCCAATTCTCTAGCTAATGAAGTTATTGCGATGGAGAAAAATGGACAACTAACTGATATAAAATCTATCATAGATTCTGATTGCTCCATTAGACTTATTAAACTCTCTGATCCGGAGGGATTGGAGCTTTTAAGGCACGATTGTGCTCATGTAATGGCTGAAGCTGTTCAAGAATTATTTCCTGGAACTCAGGTAACCATAGGACCTGCAATTGAAAATGGGTTTTACTATGATTTTTATAGAAAGGAACCATTTACTAAGGCCGATCTTATAGAAATTGAAAAGAAAATGCGACAGATTGTGAAGGCCAATAGAGCCTTTGAACGCGAAGAATGGGATAAAGGAAAAGCAATAGATTTTTTTAATTCCATTGGCGAAACATTTAAAGCCCTGATTATCCAAGATCTAGATGAAGAAGTAGTTTCTGTTTATAAGCAAGGTAAATGGCTTGATCTTTGCAGAGGACCTCATCTTCCCTCGACAGGGAAGATTGGTAGCTCATTTAAACTGATGAAAGTTGCAGGAGCTTATTGGAGAGGTAATTCTGAAAATGAAATGCTAAGTAGAATTTATGGTACTGCATGGCGTTCAGAAAAGGAGCTAGCAGATCATTTGAATTTCCTTGAAGAAGCAGAAAAGCGAGATCATAGAAAGCTAGCCAAGGTTATGGATTTATTACATTTTCAGGATGAAGCGCCAGGTATGGCATTCTGGCATCCAAAAGGATGGAGTATATATATTGCTTTAGAGAGCTATTTAAGAAAGAAATTAAAGCATGCTGGTTATGATGAGATCAAAACTCCATTAGTAGTAGATAGAAAGCTTTGGGAAGCATCTGGTCACTGGGAAAAGTATCGCGAACATATGTTTATTGCTGAGATTGATGAACAGCATGCTAACGACAAAAGAACGAATGCTTTGAAACCAATGAATTGTCCATGCCATGTTCAAGTTTTCAATCAAGGGATTACCTCTTATAAAGATCTTCCAGTACGATTATCAGAATTTGGTTCTTGTCACAGATATGAACCCTCTGGAACTATGCATGGTCTTATGAGGGTTAGAGCATTTACTCAAGATGATGCCCATATCTTTTGCACTGAGCAACAGATTGAAGAAGAGACTTCTCAGTTTATTTCGTTACTTTCATCAGTATATGAAGATCTTGGATTCAAAACTTTTGACATAAGACTATCTACAAGACCAGAAATAAGAGTTGGAGATGATTCTGTTTGGGACAGGTCTGAAAATGCTCTTGAGCAAGCTATTAAGAAACTTGATATTCCTTATACCATTCAGCCTGGTGAAGGTGCATTTTACGGACCCAAATTAGATTTTGTTCTTCAGGATGCTATTGGAAGAGAATGGCAGTGTGGAACTTTTCAATTAGATTTTAATCTCCCAGAAAGACTGAATGCTGAATACATAAATGAACAAGGGAATAGGGTAAAGCCAGTAATGATGCATAGGGCAATTCTAGGGTCTTTTGAGAGATTTATTGGAATTTTATTAGAAAATTATAGCGGTAAGTTGCCATTATGGTTGGCTCCGACTCAAATAGCTATATTATCTGTTACTGAAGAAGCGGCAAAATATTGCGAAGAACTCAAAGATCTTTATGAAAGCAATGGGCTAAGAGTTGCTTTAGATATCCGTAACGAAAAAATTGGTTATAAGATAAGAGAGCACTCAAGCGCTAAAACTCAGTTAATGGCAATTGTTGGAATGGATGAAGTAAACTCTGAGACCGTTTCAATCAGAAATATCTTCACTAGTAAAACCGAAACGTTAACTCAAAAAAAGAGCCTAACTAAGTTACTAAAACTCTGCAAAAATCCTTAATTACTTTTTTTCATCTTTACAAATTTTTTTTAAGCAATATCATTTTGATTGCGCCGATTTGTCTGGCTTGCGGGCGCATAAAATACAGCTAAAAAGGTCCTGCCTAGTTAGTAAATGCCTAAAATAATTTAACATACCATTTTTTAAGGAAAAATAATGTCAAAAGTGTATAAAAACCCTGAAACCATTGGTTTGCATGCAGGCTGGAGAAAAGATGCTACTACTAATTCAGTTGCAGTTCCCATTCATCAAACTACCAGCTATCAATTCAATAATACAGAACATGCAGCAAACTTATTTGGCCTATCTGAGCTCGGAAATATTTACTCAAGAATAATGAACCCTACTAATGCAGTATTAGAGGATAGAATTGCAGCTTTTGAGGGAGGCGTGGGGGCTTTAGCAGTAGCTTCAGGGCAGGCCGCATCGGCATATGCAATTCAAAATTTATGCAAACAAGGCGACAATATAGTAGCTTCAGCTCAGTTATACGGCGGTACCTATAATCAGTTTAAGAATCCTTTTGCAGACATGGGCATCGAGGTAAGGTTTGTTGATCCCACCGATCCAGAAAATTTTAAAAACGCCACTGACGATAAGACCAGAGCATATTATGGAGAAGTGCTACCAAATCCTAGCTTTAAAGTTTTACCTATTAAAGAAATTGCTGATATTGGAAGACCTCTTGGGATACCTTTAATTGTTGATAATACTGCAGCACCAATAATTTGTAAGCCATTTGATCATGGAGCAGCAGTACTTATTCATTCAACTACAAAATATATTGGAGGTCATGGCACCTCAATTGGCGGAATAATTGTTGATAGCGGTGCTTTTGATTGGGAATCTTTTCCAGAAAGGCAGCCAGCTTTAAATACTCCAGATCCCTCTTATCATGGTGCAATTTGGACAGAGGCTGTAAAGCCTTTAGGCCCTATAGCCTATATTCTTAAAGCTAGAACAACACTTTTACGTGATATGGGTGCAGCGATGAGCCCATTCAATGCTTTTCAATTTATTCAAGGAACAGAAACGCTTGCCCTTAGAATGAGAGAGCATTGCAAAAACGCCTCAATTGTAGCGGAATACTTAAATGGACACCCGAAGGTTGTCAGTGTATCTCATCCAAGTATTGCTGAGGGTATTCACAAAGAAAGAGCCAGCAAATATTTAAAAGGGGGTTTTGGTGGCCTTCTTGGTTTTGAGATTGATGGTGGTTTAGAAGCTGGAAAGAGATTTATTAATGCATTGGAGATGTTTTATCATGTCGCAAATATTGGTGATTCCAGAAGCTTGGCAATTCATCCAGCTAGTACAACACACTCACAACTCACTGAAGAAGAAATGCTTTCAACAGGTGTCAATCAAGGCTTCATTCGTCTGTCTGTTGGATTAGAGCATATTGACGATATTATTGCTGATATAGAGCAAGCATTGAAAGCGGTGGGTTAAGATAGTTTTTCATTTTCAAGATAGATTAGTGGCCTTCATCATTGTCGATGAGGGCCTTAATCAACCCCGTAAAAGAATTTATAAAACAGTCAAGCATAGCGACTGTGCTTATATTAACCTTGCTAAAATAAACTCTCATGAATTTAGTAAGTTCATTTCCGCTTTTGATACCAAAATATTGGCTTTCATACCAGCAGGAAAATTTTTAAGTAAAGCAAATCAAATAAGATTGATAGAATATGCTTCAATTGGTAATGAGTTTTGGGGTTGGTTTGCTAGGACTAATTCAGATAATAAAAAATTTAAAATCATGGCAGACAGATTTAATTTTAATGAAACAGGTCTTTTCCTCACGCAAGAGACATTTTTTTCAATTGGGGGTGAAGAATTAAAGATTTTTACAGATTTTAAATTTCTCTACCGAAAACTTAATGCAAGACTTGTTCCGCAAAAGGTTTATTTACCATTAGTAAATATGAACAGGTTTAATAAACCATGATAACAGCAAGAAATCTCTCATACTCGATAAATAAGAATACTTTATTTACAGGTCTAAATTTTGAATGTAAATCTTGTACAGTATTTCAGATTCTAGGATCAAATGGGTCAGGAAAAACAACTCTATTAAAAATTTTATCAGGTATTACTCAACCAACAAAAGGCGAAGTTGAGATTATTGGTTATCCCAAAAAAATTTTTTTAGGTCACAAGATCCCAATTAAGGATTACTTAACGAATCTCCAAAATTTTAGTTTTCTTAATCCTTGTGCATCTGTTAAAGATTACTGTAGCTACTGCGAAGCAGTAAATCTTGGCGTTTCAAAATCAATGTACTCATCAAATTTATCTTTTGGTCAGAAAAAGAAATTATTGCTCTCAAAAATTTTTCAACAATCCTTTGACATACTTTTTTTAGATGAACCCTTCGTAGGGCTTGATAAAAAAACTATTAATCTAGTCAAAGATAGAATCATTCAGCTTAAACAAAATGGAGCACTGGTGTTTATAACTTCTCATCAAGAAACAATAGATGGAGATGTAGTTATTGATCTAGATACAAGGTTGATTGATCAATGAATGAATTTCAGAAGCTATTTTATAAAACAAGGAATTGGCTTGGTCCTAATTTAATTTTTGTAATGGTAATGATTGCATTTCCCTTAAGTTTAAATATTTATTCAGCAGAACTTGAAACATCTTTTGAGTCGATTTTAGTTATAGCGCTCTTAATGATAGCTTTTATTTCCTCTGAGGGTATATTCAATGAAGACTTCTTAGATGGAAGTTTTGAAATGTTCATTAGTGAAGGAAGGTCTTTGTTTCAATTGGTAATGGAGAAATTTTGCGCATACTACTTTATGGTTTCATTACCTATTTCACTTGCAGCCCTTGCATTTGCCTTGGCTAATGGTGTAATTAAAGATAATTATCTTTTAACAGCATCCGGAGTTTTTTTTGTGAATACTATTTTTACATCTATATTTGCATTTGGGAGTGCAATAAGTTTAAACAAGGGCGCGATACTTGGAATTATTAGTGTGTTGCCATTTTCCATGCCGGCTGTCATTGTATTCGGTAGATTTTTGGATAATTTATCTGTAAGCAATATTTCATTCAGCTTCTTAGAGTTGTTAGCTGGATTATCCATTATGAGTTTTTTGATATTTGCTTGGCTTTCATCAAAAATTATTAAACTTCATCTTGAATAAATGAGAAATTTATTACTGCCACTAGTTTCAGTTAAAGAGTATATTGCCTTGAACCAAAAAATTTATCCTTTTGTTATGTTATTTGGTATCTTCTTGATATCAATTGGTTGGATTACTGGCTTGTTTTTTGCTCCAGTTGATGCAATTCAAGGGCATTCTTACAGAATTATCTATATCCATGTTCCGATGGCAATTTTTTCTCAACTCATTTATTGGTTTATGGCAATCTGGTCATTTTCTTTCTTGGTATGGAAAATTAAAATTGGTCCCTTGATGACAATTTCTGCTGCATACATTGGTTGCATGGTCACTTTTATAGCCCTTTTTTCTGGCTCAATATGGGGCATTCCTACTTGGGGGACTTGGTGGCAATGGGATGCAAGAATAACATCTACTTTTATATTGTTTATTATGTATGTTGCTTTACTTACTGTTAATGGTTCGTTTCAGAATACCTATAAAGCTGACCAAATTACAGCGTGGATTACATTAATAGGAGTAATTAATATTCCCATTATTAAGAAATCAGTTGACTGGTGGTCAACATTACATCAGCCTGCATCAATTTCACTAGCCTCAGAGTCATCTATAGATCTGAGTATGTTAATTCCTTTGGTGATTTCTATTCTCGGACTAGGACTATTTCTATTTGCTTTGGGATTAAAAGTTTCTAGATTGTTGCTTTTAAAGTACGAGGAAACTTAAATGGAAAAATTAAAGTTCCAATTTCAATCATTTCAAGACCTATTGTTTATGGAAGATCACGGTATTTATGTTTGGGGTGTCTATCTTGCTGCTACCATTCTCATGAGTATATTTTATCTAGTCATTGATAATAAACTAAAAAAAACTAAATCCGGTGAATAAAGTTAGAACCCTAAAAGGATTAACCACACTTGGAATAATCTTGCTTGCAGCAGCTGGTGTGACATTAATATTGTTATCCCTTAACAATAAACTAGATTATTTTTACTCTCCAAAAGATCTTCAGAACATAGAAGCCCCAAAGGGGAATTTTAAGTTAGGAGGAATGGTCCTTGAAAACTCAATAGAAGTGCAGGGGATAGTGACAACTTTCATATTAACTGATTATGAATCATCAATAAAAGTTAATTTCACTGGTGTAACACCAGATTTATTTAAAGAGAATTCTGGAGCTGTAGTATATGGTTATCTAGATTCAAATGAATTTATAGCATATGAGCTTTATGCAAAGCACGATGAAAATTATATGCCGCCAACTATTGTTAAAGAAGAATGATTGGCGAGCTCGCTAATTTCTTATTGGTTTTGTCTTTAAGTTTGTTCTTAGGCTCAACATTGCTTGGTCTTTCTGCTAGAAAAACAGCGTCTATAAGAATTTTACTTGTCCCAATATTTACTAACGCTAATCTACTTCTCCTTTTTTCATTTGCTCTATTGGTCTATTTAGCCGTTACGGATGATTTTTCTATAAGGTATATTGCCTCGCATTCGAATTCGGCTCTGCCAATATTTTATAAAATCAGCGCAATATGGAGTGCTCATGAAGGATCGATGTTTTTATGGGTCTCTTTGCTAGGAATCTGGAGCTTACTTTTTATAAGAAATAATTATAAAAAAGATCTTTTTAATACTGACATTCTTACTTTATTAAGCTTAATATTATTCTTATTTAGTGCTTTTCTGATTTTTACATCTAATCCGCTAGAGAGAATTTTACCGATTACCCCAACTAACGGCGCAGACATCAATCCAATTCTTCAGGATCCAGGATTAGCAATTCATCCTCCAATGTTATACATGGGCTATGTTGGATTTGTCATTCCTTTTGCAGGAGCTGTTGCGAATCTCACCTCAGGCTCCACAGGCAATTGGGTAACATCTGTAAAAAGTTGGACAATATCAGCTTGGGCTTTTCTAACTGCCGGAATTGGTTTAGGCAGTGCTTGGGCATACTATGAATTGGGTTGGGGAGGGTATTGGTTTTGGGATCCCGTAGAAAATATTGCTTTATTACCCTGGCTCTGTGGAACCGCTTTGGTTCATTCGATGACTGTTTCTTCAAAAACTTCTGATCTTAAATCTTGGTCAAACTTCCTAGCAATTCTAGTATTTGTTTTGAGTCTATTTGGAGCATTTATTGTAAGGTCAGGAATCATTGACAGCGTCCATTCTTTTGCAAGCGATCCAACAAGAGGCTTGTATTTATTAAGTATGATTGCAAGCATATCTTTATTCTCATTTTCGTTGTTCGCTATCAAGGGAATCAACTATTCGAAAAAAGTAACTTTGTTGGGTAGCAAGGAATCATTTATCTATATTAATAATATTCTACTGATGACAGCTATTTTTTCAGTGCTTATTGGTGTGCTCTATCCGCTGATATACGAAGCCAGTCTTAACTCGAGAATAAGTGTTGGCCCTCCATTCTATAACACAATTTTTGGACCAATGGTGCTAATTGCAGGATTATTTATTGGTTCGTCTATTGAAGCTCAATGGCAAAGACCTTTTCAACTAGCAAAACTCATAAATCCTATTATTAGCGTTGTAATTACCTTTGCAGTTATATTTGTTTTATATCTTGTTAAAGGAATTATATTTAGTGCTCTCGAATTGCTGTCTCTTATCGGAGGCAGTTTTATTTTAATCAGCTATATGCTCAGTCTATTGATAACGGAGAATAAAAAACGAATTATTAATTCTGGAAGTATAATTGCTCACTTAGGGCTTGGAATCCTATTGATGGGCGTAGCATTAAATTCTAATCTTAGCTATGAAGAGACAATTGCGGTAGAAATTAACTCACCCAAGCAAACAGCTAGAAATGTAATTCTTCTCCATAATATCAAGGAGACTGAGGGCCCTAATTTTTCCAGTATCGTTGCAGAAGTTGAAGTAAATCCAGGTCCTAATGCAGTAAATTTGTTTCCTGAAAAAAGAAGATATATTACAAGGGGACAAGTAACTTCAGAAACAGCAATATATTCAAATCTCTATAGAGATATATATCTAAATCTTGGTGAATTAAATGATCAAAATCAATGGATTCTTAGACTTCAACTGAATTATTTTATTTCATTTATTTGGGGCGGAGTCATGCTTATGGTTTTGGGTATCCTAATATTTTTAAGGAGAGCCAATAATGAATCTGCATAAATTTTTTGGGCTTTTGCTCTTGTGTAGTTTTTTCATGTTTTTAGGATTAATAATTCTTGATAACAAAGACTCTGATTCATTCCTTTCTGGCAAAGCTTTTCCAGAATTTAACACCCAGACTTTAGATGGAAAAAATATTACAGAAGAGTATTTAGCTAATAAAACACTGTTAGTTAATATTTGGGCTAGCTGGTGTATTACTTGCCTTGTTGAGCACCCATTCTTAGAGGACTTGTCTGATGAAATCCAAATTGTAGGCATCAATTACAAAGACAATCCCGAGGATGCTAAAGCCTGGCTTACTAAACATGGCAACTTCTTCAGTGTTAATATTCAGGATCCTTTAGGAAACCTAGCAATTGATCTAGGAGTTACAGGAGCTCCTGAAAGTTTTTTAGTGGTTAATGGAAAAATAGTTTCTCATGTGATTGGAGAGCTAAACCAAAAAAAATGGGAGATGTATTTTGCACCCAATCTTTAAATTCTTTGTTTTGACATTGTTGTTGTCTCCACAAACGTTATTCTCTCAATCTCAAGAATTTAAGTTTGCTAGCATAGAATATGAGGATAGATTTTATGCTTTAACCAATGAAATTAGATGTCCTAAATGCACCAGTGGCAGCATTGCTAGCTCAAATGCACCAATTGCTGAGGATTTAAAAAGAAAAGTTTATGAGCAAATAGTGAATGGAAAAACAGATGAAGAAATCAAAGCTTATATTGTAGATCGTTATGGAGAATTTGCAGATTTTCGCCCTTCTTTTGTTAAATGGAATTTATTTTTGTGGTTTGCGCCTGCCGTTTTCTTGATAATATTTGGGTTCTTATTTTTTAGGCACCAGAATTAATGTTCATTCTGTTAACTATTTTGATTTTAATTTTGTCGCTTTTACCAATTATTTATTATGTAATTTTAAGAGATCAAAAAACTAAACTAGTTCCATTTCTCTCGTTATTAATTATTTTTCTAGGAGTTTACTTTCTATACTTTAATGAAACTACTGCAAAAAGCTCTTTCAATGAGTATAAGCTTCTTGCAAATATAAATCGTGATATTGAACAGGATTTATCTATCTCTCCAATAGCACTCAGCGACTCTATTTTTAAACTCAGTACAGATGAAAAAGTAGTTTTTATCAGTGGATTATTTGAGAGTGCGCTTTTACAAAACTCTTTAAATTCAGCTTCAAGCTTATTGACCTATGCTAACAATGCTCTTCAGGGCGGTGAATACCAACCCATTTTACTATTAATGTATGCTAATTTAAGAGACAAACGCTACCCAGAGTTACTAAGTAGGTCTATTGAAATTAATTCTCAAAAACAAGGATGTAACACTTTACAATTTTTTGGGACTGCATTTCTTACCAATGGACCGAGGATTCCTCTTTCAGAGGGGTTGTCAGAAACAAGTAAACTAATTTTAAAGCAAGAAGATTTTGTAATAAGGGGATTTGATCTTATTTCAGCAACACTTAACCAAGAAAGTATAACTATAAACCTAGATCTTAATTGTGAAAATTCTCAATATTTGACTACTATAGAGTTAAACGGAGCTGAGCTTATGAATGATGATGTTCTCTTAGATATTCCTAACAATTCATGGTTAAAAAGGGAACAATAGTTTAAAATAAAATTAGAATAACAATGCAACTAAAGCATATAAAACTCTCAGGTTTTAAAAGCTTCGTGGACCCCACGAGGATATCCTTTCCCTCGAATATGGTAGCCGTAGTAGGACCAAATGGTTGCGGTAAATCCAATGTAATAGATGCTGTCAGATGGGTATTGGGAGAATTATCTGCAAAGAATTTGCGTGGCGAGTCTATGACGGACGTCATCTTTAATGGCACTGATTCAAGAAAACCATCTGGTCAGTGCAGCGTCGAGCTACTCTTTGATAACTCATTGGGAAAACTTGGAGGAGAATATGCTAAGTTTAATGAGATTTCAATCAAGCGTTCTATGACAAGAGACGGCCTCTCAAAGTATGCAATAAATAACACAATTTGTAGAAGAAAAGACATCCAAGATATATTTCTTGGAACGGGTCTTGGTCCGAGTAGCTATGCAATTATTGAGCAAGGGATGGTAAGCAAAATAGTGGGGGCTAAACCAGAAGAACTTAGAGTATACATTGAAGAGGCTGCCGGAACTTCAAAATACAAAGAACGTAGGAAGGAAACTGAGCAAAAAATTAAAAGCACGAAAGAAAATTTATCCCGAGTCAATGATATTCGTGATGAAATTAAGAGACTTATAGCAAGATTAGAAAAGCAATCAATCCAAGCACAAAAATATCAAGAACTAACAAAAGAAGAAAAACAAATAAAGATAGATCTTGCAATCCTCAATATGATCGAAGCAAAGTCTAAAAAAGATTCTATTCAATCAACCATTGAAGTGATTGAAAGGGATATTGTGACCAAGAATTCCCAAGTTAAAACAACCCAAGTGAAAATTGATCAAATACAATTGGAACACAAGGATACATTAGATGCGTTTGATAATGCTCAAAAAGAATTTTACTCTCACCAAGCTGAGATCGCTCGTTATGAATCAAGATTAGAGAATTTGAATAGATCACAGAATTCTTTGAAAGAAGAATCCTTTCATCTTTCTAAGCGCGAGAAAGAGATTAATCAAAAAGTAGTTAATTTTGAGGCATTGTCTCCCAGAGAAAAAGCAATTCACCTCGTAGATAAAATTATTAATGGTTCGGAGAATCAGACCTTAAAATCTATAGCCTCACAACTTCGCTTACTCTTAATCGAAATCTTAAACATAGCTGAGTCTCAATCCGAAAGCATTCAACAAGAGATTATTGACAGGAAAAATAAGAATCAAGTTCAGCTCACTGAAATTGCCTCCCAGCTTGAACAAACTTCTGATAAATTGTCATCCCTTGCAGTCTTAAGGAGTAGTTCAGAAGCAATGCTTAACAAATTAAGAGCATCGCAATCGAATGTTAGCGAACAAATTAAATCCCTTCAGATTTCTCGTGGAAATTTATTGTTAGATATTAAGGCTTTAGAAGAGAGGATAAACGAACAAAAATTAGAGAGAAGAACTTTTGAAGTTAATCTAGAAAATGCTAAAGAATTGCTAGCAAGGAATAAGATTGAATTAGGATCAATTCAAGAGCATCAATATAGTGAAATAGACACCAATTTGCTTTTAGAAAAACTAGGGTCTATTCAAACAAAAATAGTCTCTATGGGAGCAATAAATCTTGCAGCACCTGATGAAGTTGAGACTGAATCGGCTAGGTTAAAAGAGCTTAATGAACAAACCACTGATCTTGAAGAAGCACTAGAAAAACTGCATTTGGCTATCAAGAAAATTGATGCTGAATCTAAAGCTAAATTTGAAGAAAGTTTTAAGGCTGTTAATGATAAATTAAAGGAACTTTTTCCCATATTATTCGGCGGGGGTAAGGCTGAATTGGTAATGGTGGATTCCAATCCTTTGGAATCAGGCATTGCTTTTATGGCAACTCCTCCAGGAAAGAAAAACTCCACAATTTCTCAACTTTCAGGTGGTGAAAAAGCTTTAACAGCCATATCACTAGTCTTTGCTTTGTTCGATTTGAACCCAGCACCATTTTGTATGCTGGATGAAGTTGATGCTCCCTTGGATGATCTTAATACATTTAGATTTGTTGAAATGGTTGAGAAAATGTCTTCAAACGTTCAATTTATTTTTATAACCCATAATAAAATCTCTATGGAAAAAAGCGATCATCTTATGGGAGTGACTATGCAAGAGGCTGGAGTTTCAAGATTGGTATCAGTTAATGTTAATGAAGCTCTAGAAATGGCAGCATCTTAAGATGCAAATTCTCTCCAATGCACAAATATATCTTATTGCTTTTGCCGTCTTATTTTTTGCAACGGTTTTAGGGCTTTTTATTAGAAGAAGCATACAGAAATATACCAGCATTCAATCTAAAGCTGAAAAAAAACCTAATTTAACTAACGCTAAACAAGGCTCATTGTTGGTTGAAGATGCAAAGGTCACTCCAATATCTCAAGAACTTATTATTTTTAATATTTGTGCCCCAAAAGGGACAACATTTAACTCAGATCAATTAATCACTTTGTTAAAAAATCTTGGCGGAAAATTAGTTGAGGGTTTTTTTGTCTTTGCAGATACAGGGGGGAATGAATTATTTAGAGTTGCTAATGCAAAAAAACCAGGAGTACTTGAAGTGGATATTAAGACGGATGTAATTGTCTGTGCTACTGATTTAAACAAGGCTTTTAACCCTGTAGAAACATTCGATGCTCTTCTCGATGCTGCAAACACGCTTACTTCAAAATTAGATGGAGTGCTCTGCGACAGTGGAAGATCCCCAATGTCCAAACAAATGATGATCCATTTAAGATCAAAAGCCCAGAATTTATCTATTGATAGAAAGCTCTCAAGTAACCTATAGCTTATGGATAAAAACTCCTCACGTTATCTTGAACTTGTGGAGACAATCACTCTTTACAATAAAAAGTATTATGTTGATGATGATCCAATTGCATCTGATGCTGAATACGACTCTTTGTTTCAAGAGCTTCTAAAGCTTGAGCAAAATAATCCAGGCTTGATAGTAGAGCACTCGCCTACACAAAGAATTGGTTTTCAGCCATTGAGAGAATTTAAAACAAAACCTCATGAGAAACCAATGTTATCCCTGAGCAATATTTTTAGTAATAATGATTTAGTAGATTTTCATGCAAGAAATTTTAAAGCCCTACAAACAAAGGATATAACTTATTATTGCGAACCTAAAATAGACGGTATCGCGGTTTCTTTACTCTATAAAAATGGGATCCTAGTTCATGCATTGACAAGAGGAGATGGTTTCACTGGAGAGGATATCACCCAAAATATTAAAACCATAAAATCAATTCCGCTAAAACTATTTGGTCAACAATTTCCTGTTCATATTGAAGTTAGGGGTGAAGTATATATTGATAGTAAGGATTTTGAGGAGTTAAACTCAAAAACTGTAACAAATGGAGGCAAGGGTTTTGCTAACCCAAGAAATGCAGCCGCAGGAAGTTTACGCCAATTAGATAGCAATATTACTAGATCAAGACCGCTTAAATTTTTTGCCCATGGTATTGGTCAGCACACTCAACAGCTCCCTAGAACGCTCGAGGAGGTTTTTAAATTTCTTCAAAGCTCTGGAATTCCTACCAATCCTTTAAACAAACTCTGTAAATCAATAGATAGCTGCCAACATTACTATGAAGAAATTCTGACCAAAAGAGAAAATTTGGATTATGAAATTGATGGAGTAGTGATTAAATTAAATTCTTTTCCTCAACAAACCTTGGTTGGAGAAATTTCAAGATCCCCGAGGTGGGCTACCGCTTATAAATTTCCTGCTGAAGAAGCGAGAACAACTATAGAGTTTGTTGAATACCAAATAGGTCGAACTGGAACCCTTACTCCTGTCGCAAGATTAAAACCAGTTAGTGTTGGAGGCGTAATTGTTTCTAACTCTACTCTGCATAACTTTGATGAAATAGCTAGATTAGATCCAAGGGTTGGAGACGATGTCTTAATAAAAAGGGCTGGAGATGTTATACCAAAAGTTATCAAAGTTTTTCCTGCAACAAACCGTCAAAATAAAATTACTCCACCCAAGACTTGTCCATGTGATCTCAAGGTGCCAGTGAAGCAAACTGAATCCATTTCGTGGCAAATTTATGACAACACGCAGCAGAAGAAAATTAAAACCTTTCATTCAAGATTTGAAGCTCATAATTTTCTTGAAGAAAATAATGATAAAACCTATGCATGTATTGAAAAAAAACAACCACTATCAAGCTATAAGTGTAGTGGGGAAGAGCAATGTCCAGAGAGGTTGAGAGGAAAGCTCATTCATTTTGTTTCCAGAAGGGCTTTTGACATAGAAGGATTGGGAAATGAGATAGTAAAGCTTTTTGTAGAAAAGCATTTGTTACGAAGTTTTGGAGATATCTTTGAACTAAAGAAACATGCTGAAATCATTATCTCTTTTGATGGTTTTGGAGAAAAATCCTGTTCAAAACTTTTGAAGGCAATTGAAGATTCTAAAAATATTTCTTTTGAGAGGTTTTTATATTCACTAGGAATTGATGATGTAGGAGAAGCAACTGCAAAAGCACTGGCTAAAAGATTTACGGACCCAAATGCTCTGATAAATGCTACTTTTCGATCTCTTATTGAGATTGAAGATATTGGACCAAAAGTTGCCTCAAACATATTAGATTATTTTGCAGATGATTCTCAAAGGAACGAATTTATTAAATTGCTTAACTTATTAAATATTACCTTCCTTAAGCCAATCAGTGATAATTCGTTTTCTAGTAAAACTTTTGTTATTACGGGTACTTTTGAGAGGTATGGGAGAGATGAGATCCAAACTTTACTTGAACAAAAAGGCGCACGAGTTTCTTCAAGTGTATCTAAAAATACATCTGCAGTAATTGTAGGAACTAAGCCAGGTTCTAAGTTGTCTAGAGCACAGGAGCTTGGATTAAAAATATACAATGAACAAGACCTAGATAAATTATTAACAAATGGATAAAAAAATCTTAGCTTTATTTATTGTTCTGATTTTAACTGGTTGTAAAGCAGCGCCACCAAAATCCCCTGAAAATATTTGCGATATTTTTACTGAAAAGAGAAGTTGGTATAAAGCTGCAATACAGACTGAGAAAAGATGGAAACTTCCACCTTATGTGTTGATGGCGTTTATTTATCAAGAGTCGAGTTTTCAACAAGATGCCAAACCTGAAAGAAAAAAAATCTTGGGTTTTATACCTTGGTTCAGACCATCTACTGCCAAAGGTTACTCTCAAGCACTTACTAAAACTTGGGAAGACTACAGAGAAGAAACTGGAAATTCAGGAGCCAAAAGATCAAGTTTCCAAGATTCTGTAGATTTTATAGGTTGGTACGCCAGTAAAGGATATTACCAAGGATTTGAAAGAACCGATGCTAGAAATCTTTATCTTGCATATCATGAAGGTTATGGAGGGTTTGAGAAGAAAACCTACAGGAAAAAACAATGGCTGATTAGAGTTGCTGACAGAGTACAGTCCCGTTCAGAAATGTATCAAAAACAGTATTGGGGTTGTGTTGATGACCTTAAAAAGAAGAGATTTTGGATATTCTAAAACTCGTATATTTTTAGGTTTTCCTTTTCCATTTCTGAGATAAATTTCTCTCCACCTATCGAAGTGATTGAGTAATCTTGCTCAAATAATTCTAAACTTGCATCAATAACATCAACAAGTTTCGCTTCAATGATTTTCTTTCGGTATTTGTTCTTTTCTCTCAAAGAGGTGCCGCTGTATCTTTGTAAGAAATCAGTTTTTGCAGCAGCAAGGGGAGTTAAAGGCTTGTCAATAGATGAAACGATATTTAAAACGGCCTCATCTAGGTGTCTTTTTTTAGCATACTTATTTAGCCAATTCTTTGCTTGAAGAAAGGTATCGATAGTTTTAGAGCATGAGGGATCTCGATAGGAATAAAACTTAAATGACTCTGAGCTTGAATCGTGCTGTGCACCTGCGCCATATGCCCCCCCTTTTTCTCTTATTTCAGTATGCAAAAATCCATTTCGAAGCATTGCTCCAGCCAATGCAAGCATAGGTGCATTCTGATGCTCAATTGGAACTCCCTTGAAGGCAATTGAGTTATAACAAATCTGTGAATTTATAATCCAGCCTCGATTAACTAAAGGCTGCCTTAACCCCTTTTGATTAAATTTTAATTGGTTTGTAATTTTCTCTCTTTTTGGGGATTGGAAAGAATTTATAGTTGTACCTGCTTTGAAAATTCCTTGAGGAATGAGGAGTATTTTTCCATACAGTGATTTTAATGCTTGGATAGCGCCTTCAATTCCTTGCTCTCTGAGGTAAATATCCTTTAGATTTTTAAGCGCTGATATTCCATAAAGATTTTCTTGTGACCATGCGTATGGATTTAGAGTTGCAGCAGCGGAGTTCATAGCCATGATATGACCATTTTGATTAAGATGTTCCTCCTCTCTCAATAAGTACATTTGTAATAGATTTTGAATTCTTTCTTTATCTGTTTGCTTGGCTTGAGTGATGATGTCATGGATTAATTTTAGAGTCTCTGGAGTATTTTCTGGCAGCATCTTAGTTGATAAGGATAAAGCCAGATTAAACGGAACCTGAGCTGAATAATTCTTTAATGTTGTAACTGATGCATCAACACCTGAACACAGTTTTGCTTGATAAGCCTGCGCTGCTTCGGCATTTTTGTTTCCATATCCAAGGTTTGTTATAAGATACGCTAGGGGATTAACTAAATAAAAATCGGATGGGTTAAGTTTTCTAAATCCAAAGAAATAACTAATATAGTTAAGATTATTGGAAGCAATTTTATAAATCTCCTTTTTATTAATAAGAACTCTTTCAGACTTATTAACAAGCTTTTTTGGTAAATCTTTCTTGGTAACCTTTGGTAAAAGGTTTGGATCAGAAAAATCTGATTGGCGTTTATTAAGTTGTTGAGATAGTTTTGCTAATTTTGTATGTTCAGCAGGTGATAAGTTTTTTGCCTTGATTTGAGCTAAATTAAATAAAGCTTGATCGAGTTTATAGTTAAATTTCTTGTCTGGCTCCATTAAAAAATCAATTCGATGAGGGTTATCTATCAGATGCTCTCTGATCAGGTTCTCAATATATTTTGGTTGCAAAAGGTTTTTCTTAAGAAGATCAATATTAGAATCAAGATCTAGCATATCAAGTGGGTTCTTAAAGTGAATCGCAGCGTTGATGCAAGATAGAAATATTTGCAGTCCCATTGGCATTCCGCCACTATTGATTTCTCGCTTGCTGAGTTCTAACTGGTGAATAGCATTATTTATGGCTGATTTTTGAATGCCTTTTTTGGCTATAGCATTAATTTCTAAGTGCAGTTCCTCCAAAGCTTTTGTTGCATTAGCCTGAGTTACTCCCTCAAAGCCAGCAGTAAAAACAATTTCCTTATTACTGGGTTCTAGGCCCAATAGGGGAGTTGGAGCTTTTGCTAATTTATATTTCTCAAGAAATTTTCTTAAGGGAGAGGAGGAGTTGTCTATTAAAATATTTATCATTAAATACTTTTCAAGCAAATTATAAGAATCATGACTGTGACCTAACAACCAAGATGAGGTCACATGAAGCCCATCTGAATCTCCCTGACTGGGTTGATACTTGCCTTTTTGTAATTTAGGTTTAGATAGCTTTATGACATCCTGAACTATAAATTTTTTAGGGGAAGGTGTGTGTTTGCTGAAAACTCTTTGCTGAAGATAGGTATGAATTTTTTTAACCTGCATGTCTCCAAAAGTAAAAAAAATTGCATTGCTAGGATGATAATGAGTTTTATGGAATCTTATTAAATCTGAATGAGAAAGATTGAGGATATCCAAAGGATTTCCTCCGCTATTGTTCTCGTAGGTCGTACCTTTGAAGAGATGTTTGCTTATTCCATGCCATAATTGATCTGTTGCACCGCTCATGGCTCCCTTCATTTCATTAAAAACTACTCCTTTAAAAATACCAGTACCATCCTCTGTAAATTCGAGCCTATGTCCCTCTTGAAGAAAATCTAACTTGTTTAAGTTTGGATAAAATGCAGAATCAATATATACGTCTAATAAATTATTAAAATCTTTATCATTTTGAGTAGCAAAAGGATAGGCCGTCCAATCTGTTGAGGTAAACGCATTCATAAATGAATTAATGGAGCGCCTGAGCATCATAAAAAAGGGATCTCTCACAGGATATTTTTTTGATCCGCATAAAGCGGTATGTTCTAGGATATGCGCTACTCCTGAAGAATCTGAAGGAACTGTCCTGAATGCGACCATAAATACTTTCTCACTATTTTTTGATTCAAAATGCAAATGCGTACTTCCAAACTTACTATGTTTATAATATTTGGCATTCACTTCCAAAGAAGGTAATTGACGAGTTTCTAACAATTCAAACATAATTTTAGATACAGTTATTGAAAATAATGAGGTCCTTATAGTACTCTATCAGCATAAAAAAATGACTAATCGATTTAAAATAATTATAAGTTTTGTTCTTCTGATAATAGTATCAGGTTGCAACACAACTCCATTTCTTGATGTCAATGCTCGTGATAGTTTTGAACTAGTTGATGGGGCAAGTTTTTCTGTGACCACCAACAAAGCTGATTTACCAGCAAATATTGATCCTATCTCTGTTGAAATAGCCGCTGAAGAAGCAGCAAGGTATTTTTCATCGCTAGGATATGTCGTGGGTGAAAAAAATACAAAATATCTGCTTGATCTCACTGTTTCAACAAAAGATAAATTAAGATTAGATGATTATAGGTTTCGTCCCTATTATTATGGCTGGGGAAGACCATATGATTTTGACAGGGTTTCTTCTTTTCCTGAATACTTCCTAAGGATCTCGTTGATTGATAATGATAATTCAACAACCCTTTGGACTGGATTAACAAAGTGGAGAGGAAGATCTTTAAGTGGTAATCTTGAATTGGATGATATCAAGGAATCTGTAAATTATATTCTTGATCAACTCTAGATTTCCAAATTCTTTTGAACCTCATAATCAACCGGGATAAACCCATTAGTAACAAGATTTGCAACCACTTCTCCGCATAAAAAACTAGAGGAAAATCCTCTTGAACCCAATCCACCTAAGGCAAACACATTTTGATTTTTAAACAATCTTGTCGCGATGGGAAACTTGTTTTTTCTCGAAACTCGTTCTGAAACTCTAACCAAAATTTCATCAAACGGAATTTCTCTTGTTTTAAGGAATATTGCATTCTCTTTAAGAATTTGATTTATTTGTTCAGGAGAGGAATCTAAGTTTTTGTAATCATGTTCATATGTCGAGCCTGTCCAATGATAACTTCCTAATTTAGGTAAAATATATCCTTGATGATGAATTGGATGTTTAATCTCATGAACATACTCAACAGGTATTCCTATGATATGGCCCTTAGAGATTTGAAGCTCTTTAACCCAATCTCTTAAACCAGATCCAAGGGCCAGAATTACTGCATCGTATGCTTGGGAATCGCCATTTTTGAAAGTAAGGATAGTTTCATCAGATTTTTTTTCTAGAGAGATTAATTCATGATTAAAGTAAATATTGGTAGCTGAGGATTCGAAGATTTCTTCTATTATTTTCTTAGGTTCGAGAAAGGCTCCTGATAAAAACTCTGCTTTCGTTTTGATGAGTTCATTATAAGGTGCAACGATATCTTCTTTAATTTCTTGAAATAGGGAAAATCTTTCATTGCTTTTTACGGCCTCAATCCATTTGTTTGTTCTCTCGTTTGATCCAAAAAACCAAGCGTTACAAGGATAAAAGGAATCTTTGAATTGAAGCATTTCTTGGTAAGAAAAAAAGTAACTCTGAACAAGAAATCTATTTATTGGAGAATTATTAAGTTGAAACTTTGGGTACATTGCAGCAGCATCATTTCCTGATGCTCCAGAATGAAGCCGATAAGATTTTTCGAATAAATCACAAGTAAGTCCTTGTTTCTTTAGAGCATGAACCACAGCAGCAGCAGCGATTCCAGCTCCAATAACTGCTATTTTCTTTGGCGTGGGCAAATGCGAAGTATTAGAATTATTCTGAATTGATCCAACAAGCTTATGTCGCTTATTGAATCCATCAATCTTCTTAAACTCTATGTTATTTTCATTAAAGGATTTTTTTACTAAACCCGAGGAAGTGTAAGTTCCGAAAGAAGCATTGCTTTTGGAACATTGTTTTAAAGCCATAATAATTTTTGAAGCCCACATCTCAGGGTTTTTTTTGGGGTCAAATCCATCTAAAAACCAAGCAGTAATTCTTCCATGATTATTTTGTATTAAGTCAAAAGCATCTTGAATATCAGTATTAATGATAATTAAAGAAGCGTTGATCTCTTTAAGGTAGATTTTGAGAATCCCATTATGTATCGGGTTGTAGTATCTTAGAAATATTTCGCTAACTTCTGCTAGTTCTGGAAAGAGGGATGCTGCTTGAATAATTTGCGCCTTCGTGGGCAGATATTTTTCTATCGAAATATATTCAAAATATTTTGAAGGACTTTGTTTGCATTCTATCCAAACCCTTAGAGTGTAAAGAAAGTTTACTCCAAGACCAAAGCCTAATTCTCCTACCAAGATATGCTCTTGAGTTTTAAATTTTTCTCTTAGTAAATTTGGTTGTATGAAAACATTTTCGATTTCATCCAATGCTGCATCTTGAAAATATCGATCGTTAAAAATCTTAGAAAAGGGCTTCCCTGAACTCCATTCGATTTCTTGGTTTCTGACTAGAAAGGGATTTTCAAACACTTTAAGATACGGTATGCAAATTTCTTCAAAATATATCTCTCTTATTTTAATTGTTTTTCTTATGAGTTGCTCTTCAGAGAACGATATTCCCAGTTCTTTACCCAAGACTTCAAAAGTTGAAAAACTATTCCAACATAGCAGCGAGTTTGAAAAAAAAGTTATTACTTATTCTGGCGGTATCCATCTAGCCATTGGCTATGGGATTGCAAATTCTTATATGATCGAAGGTCAGGGAGGTAATATCATCATTGATACCACCGACAGTACCTACCAAGCTGAACAGGTATTAGCTGAATTTAAAAAAATTAGCAATCAACCTGTTGTTGCGATTATTTATACCCACAATCACGGTGATCACGTCTTTGGAGCTAAAACATTTTTTAATTCACAACAAGAGCCTCCTATTGTTATTGGGCATGAGACTTTGCACTCAAATGTTGAGAAGATAGTGGGTCTTATCAACCCTATTATCAGCGAAAGAAGCTCAAAAATGTTTGGAACACAATTAGGTAATGATCTCGTAAATGTGGGAATTGGACCTTATTTAAGTGTCGGTATGTCCGCTCCAGGTTATATAAAACCATCATTAACTTTTGACAAAGATTTAACGGTCCAAATCGCTGGAGTCGATTTAGAAATCTTTCATGCTCCAGGCGAAACAGACGATCAGTTGGCCATATGGATACCTTCAAAAAAGGCAATTTTTGTAGGAGATAATTTGTACAAAACCTTTCCAAATCTTTATACGATCAGAGGAACGGCTCACAGAGACGTAAAAAAATGGAGTCAGTCTGTGAGAAAAATTCATAGCTACCAAGCCGATTCTTTATTTCCTAGTCATACTCTTCCTATTATCGGGCAAGAGAAAGTTTCAGAAATAACCAATCTTTATGCTGATGGTATTCAGTATGTGCATGATCAAACTGTTCGGCTATTAAACCAAGGCTTAACCCCTGAAGAAATTGAAGTCGAGTTAGTGTTTCCAGATATTTTTAGAGATTCTCCATATTTTTACGAGTTTTATGGAACTCTAAGGTGGTCTATTAGAAGTATCTTTAATGGTTATCTAGGCTGGTTTGATGGAAATATTGCAACCCTTGATCCATTAAACTCCAAACAAAGAGCAGAAAAAATTGCTGAATTAGCTGGCGGAACAGAAAATCTGCTTAACGCTATGGAACAAGCAGTTAAAGATAAGAACTATCAATGGGCTCTTGAATTGACCGATTTACTCCATGCATTAGAAATTCATCCTGAAGTAGTTCAGGCTGCTAGAGCTGAAGTTGCCTCAAACCTTGCGTTTGTTGAATCAAATCCAAATAAAAGGAACTATTTGTTATCAGCAGCGATGGAATTAAGAGGTGACTTTACTGAAACTAACAAACTAGTTCAAAGAAGCCCAGATATCCTTGAGCAGCTCGATATAGAAATGTTTATCTCTGTGTTACAGGTCAATTTGAATCCTCAAAAACTAAATTTCGAAGACACTGCTTCATTATGTGTGGAGTTCACTAACGGGAAGGTCATCCATTTGTTAGTTGAAAATTATGTACTAAAGGAAGTTTCTCAAGTTGTTTGTGGGAACAAAATAAGACTTTCAGAGAATAATTTTAAAAGATTACTTTCAGGTGAACTTAATGCAATTACATTTTTTGCCGGAAATGAGGTTGAGAGCAAGGATGCTGTTGCAGCGCTTGAGTTCTTATCTCTATTTAGAGATTAGTTTGCACTACCCTGAGGTATATCTTTGAAGGGCAGGCCTTTATCAGCTCTGGGATCTTGAGGAAGCCCAAGTACTCTTTCCGCAATAATATTTCTAAGTATTTCATCGGTTCCTCCAGCAATTCTTAATCCTGGTGCCCCAAGCCAAGCCATTTGAAATGCATATAAATCTCCTCCAGAATCCTGCCGAAGCATTCCAGCCATATCTGCTGAATCAATGCCAAAATTACCTATTGATTGAAGTTTATTTGCGCTAACAATTTTCGTGATAGATGCTTCAGGTCCTGGTGTGCCGCCCCTAGATAATGCAGAGATTGTTCTAAATTTAGTATATTTCAGACCGTTAGCTTCAATAAACCAATCGGCAATTTTTTCTCTTGCTCCACCATGCTTAATCAAAGGTTGCCCATTAAATTCTTGGTCTTTTGCCCAATTCAAGGCATCTTCAATATCAGAACCGCGGGCATCTCCAACTGCAAGTCTTTCATTCATCAGTGTCGTAATTGCAACTTTCCACCCATCACCAATTTCTCCTAATCTTTGTGCATCAGGAATTCTTACATCGTTGAAATACACCTCATTGAAACCCGAACCACTTCCTGCTGCGCCAGTTATTTGTTTAATGGGTTTGACTTCAATGCCAGGAGATTTCATATCTACAAAGAAAAAAGTTAAGCCCTTGTGTTTTTCTAGTTCTGGATCATGTCTTACCACTAAAATCCCATAGTCAGAATAATGAGCGCCTGAAGTCCAAACTTTTTGTCCATTTATAATCCATTCATTCCCATCTTTAACGGCTTTGGAACGCAATCCAGCGACATCTGACCCAGCAGATGGCTCTGAGAATAATTGACACCAAATTTCTTTACCCTCGGCCATAGGTGGCAAGTACCTCTTTTTTTGGTCAGAAGTAGCGTACTCCATCATGACTGGACCACACATACCAAGACCTATTTCAAATATTCCACCGGGCACATCAAACTTCGATTCTTCTTGAGACCAAATAATTCTTTCTATAGGAGAGGCACCTATTCCACCGTATTCTTCTGGCCAATGAAGCATAGCCCACCCAGCATCGTATTTCTTTTTTTGCCATGCCTTGGCTCTCTGAAGGTACTCATTAAGATTGCCTTCAACAGTTCTTAATTGACCAATTTTCAATTCAGCATTTGCTTCAAGCCATGTGCGGCATTTTTCTCTGAATATAGCCTGTTCAGGAGTATCTTTAAAATCCATAATTTTTTCCTATTGGTTTGATCCTATTGAGTTTGATTTATCTAAGTTAGTGACTAGTTTTTCTTTCCATGCAGCTTCTGACCCAAGGTTTAAGGATAAGACCTTGGAGCGTTTATAAAACAGATGGCAATCGTATTCCCATGTAAAGCCATTGCCTCCGTGGGTTTGGATATTTTCTTTAGCACATAGTTGAAAAGCTTTGGTAGCTGCCACTCTTGCGGTAGCTGCTGCCAATCCTAATTCTGGCGATCCTGAAGACAAAGCCCAGGCGCCATAATAGCAATTTGATTTTGCTAATGTTAAGGAAATATACATGTCAGCAAGTTTATGCTTGATGGCTTGATAGGATCCAATTGCTCTACCAAAAGCATATCGTTCCATAGCATATTTTTTGGCCATATCTAGAGAGGCCTGTGCACCACCAACTTGCTCAAATGCAACAAGCACAGCAGCTTGATTCAATAAATGCTCCCATGTATCCCAACCATTTTGACTGATCAGCTCTGAGCTGACATCATTAAAATCGATTTGATAGAAACTCTTTGAAGGGTCTATGTTTGCTTGGAGGGTTACCTTTAAGCCTTTTTCATTCAATGCAACGGATCTAAGTTCTACATCATTGGCATTCTTGCAAACTACCATTACATGAGTTGCAGCCTCAACATCAGGCACAGCGATTTTAGTTCCATTAATTTTATTGTTGGTTACAGTTGTTTTCAGGTTTTCGGCAGATAAAGGAGTTAAGCTCTCAGCTGCAGCAAACGTGCCAACAATAGATCCATCAGCTAATCCAGGAAGCAAAGATTCTTTGAGTCTATCGTTTTTGCTTTCAATTAAAGCCTCTGTAAACATATAAACTGATGATGAGAAAGGTATGGGTGCCAGACTTTTGCCAATTTCTTCAGCAATTACGCATAATTCTAGATGGCTGAGACCTAGTCCGTTGAAGTTTTCTGGGATACGAATAGCTGTCCAACCCAGTTCAATAACTTTCCGCCAAAGCTCTTTATCGAAAGGTTCATCAGATTCCATAATGGCTCTTGTGCGTTTCAGCGTATCTTCCTTTAGGAAGAATTTATTTGCTTCTTCTTGTAAAAATTTTTGTTCGTCAGAAAAATCTAAGTTCATGGTTACTAATAATTGTTATAATTGGAAATCTTATTTAATCATAATTTTAGCAAATAATGAGTAGAAAAATCTCTGCAGCCAGAAACTTTAAAGAGCAATTAATTTTGAAAAAAGACAATATATTTGTCGGAATTTTTGCGAGCTTTGTATTAGGAGCCTTGCTTATTTTGTCTATTTGGGTAAATGAAATTTCCAAATCATCCGGTTCCGCCAGCGACATTCAAGAAGAGAGGATTGCTCTCTTAGAAGAGCAAATCAAATTAATTGATGCCACCTATGCAGATTCTATCTCTCAGAGCGCTGCTGATTTACAGTTGTTAGACAAAGAGATCAAAAAGCTATGGGATTTGAGCAACAAACGCAACAGGAAAGACATTGATGCATTGCTCGACAACGTTAATAAACTTATAGCAAACAACAAAAAAATCACAGATGAATTTAGTGTTGTTTCTAAGAATTTCTTAAGTATTCGAACCGATCTTGGTGCGCTGCAAGAAGAAATCAATGCTTTAAAGAAAGCCTCAGCTGCAATCAATGGTTTTAATATAAAACTTAATGAACTGAACACAAGGCTTTCTATGGCTGAAGAAAACCTAAGAAGTTTTGAAAACTACAGAAAATCTCTGAATCAAACCTTGATTGAAATTCAAGCTTCAATCAACTCTTCAGATAATGATTTGGAGAATTTTAATTTCGATAAGCAGTAACACTAAGTTACAACTTTCTTAAGTTTCCAATCGTATTATTGTAACCAGCGATAGTGTCTTCAATAATCTCTTTCACTGTTTTTACTCTATCGATTAATCCACATGATTGGCCAGTTAAAGCTGGAGCGGCATTCATATTGCCTCCAAAATAAAGATCCTTAATATTCACGAGCGCGGTCATTTCCATAGAACCTGAATCATAAATTGATTGGGTGAATTCGGTTTTTAAAGCTCTAATGCATGGCTTTGATTTTTTATTCAAGATCCAAGTGCTTGCTTCATTGGCGTTGATGATTGCTTGCTTAAAATTATTATGAACTGGGCTTTCTGCCGAGCTTACAAATCTGGTTCCCATTTGGATGCCATCTGCTCCAGAAGCCATTGCAGCTGCCATGCCTATACCATCGACGATTCCTCCCGCAGCAATAATCGGTATATCGGTTAGATTTCTGATGGCTTGGATAAGAATATGCAGACCTACCTCATCAGGACTTTTAAATCCTCCTCCTTCGGTTCCTTCAACAACTAGCCCATCAACCCCGGCATCGATTGCTTTTTGTGCCCCAGCTACACTTGGAACTGCATGAAACACAGTGATGTTGGCGTCTTTAAGCTTATGAATATACTTAGCTGGATCGCCGGCAGATGTGGTAACAAATTTAATCCCCGATTTTGCAACCATTTCAAGCATCGAATCGTCTTGTAAGAAAAGAATTGGTAAGTTGACCCCAAATGGTTTGTCAGTAAGAGACGGCATTTTTTCAATTTCTGCCTTGCAGTTATCAATTTCTCCAGAAGAGGTTTCAATGATTCCCATTCCTCCTGCATTACTCACTGCAGAGGCAAGTTGACTTCGCGCAATCCAACCCATGGGAGATTGAATGATTGGGTATTTACAACCAAGCATGGTTACAATTTTGTTTTGCATAAGGATTCTCCAACTTTTGACACTTTGACTGCCAATTTCTTAAATCGATGATATCATGATTATTAGCTATTACTAATTTGGATCAAATCAGAATGAATAAGATTGACGGGAGAAGGCAGCGGAGTACTCAAAGTTCGGATCTGATAGCCAAAGCAACCATTGAAATTATTAATGAAGGTAATTTAAATCCTACTGCTAAAGAGGTAGCAAAAAGGGCTGGAGTAGGCACTAGAACGGTATTTAGGCAATATGAAGATATGGAAGATCTTCACCTGAGCATTCATAACATCATGAAGGAAGGTTTCAGAAATTCCATAAAAGACTTTAAATTCAAAAAAACTTCATCTATTGATCGCGCAGAAGAACTTCTTAGCTATCTAATTACTCAATTTGAAAGTAATGAAAATTTATTAAGAATTACTTTTGTGAGAATGAATGACTCTTCGAGAGTTAAGGCAAACTTTGATGAATTTATACTGCTAATTAGCAAGTTTGTGAAAAGTAATTTCCCAGAAATAAGCACCCTAGAGAATATTGATAAGCAGAATGTCATTTATGCTTTTTCACCCGCCAATTGGTTTTCTTTGAAGAGCTACCATCAATACAACGGTCAAACTATTAAAAGAATGCTTTTATCTTCAATTAATGCTGAGCTATTAAAAATATCTTAAAAGTTTAAATTTTCCTCAAAAAAAGGTATATTTTGTAAATAAAATTAGTGGGGGGATCCATGAATAGACTATTTTTATCAATTGTCTTTGTTTTTGCTGGTATAACGCTGCCTAATCTTCAAGCCCAAGAGTCAAAATTGGTTTTGGAAGAAGTCGTCGTGACTGCTAACAAGAAAGAAGAAAACGTTCAAGATATTGCACAAACTGTTAACGCAGTAAGTGGTGCAACTCTTGATAATTATCAAATTAGAGACTTGTCTGAGCTGTCTCAAGTTGTTTCAGGCGTAGAATTTACTCAAATAGACCCTAGAAGAGCAACTATTGTTATGAGAGGTCAAAAACTTGACCCAGACGGCGGTAATGATCAGCCAATTCAGGTGTATGTTGATGAAGTTCCAGTGAGGCCTCAGGTTGCCTTCTATCAAATGTACGACATGGAAAGGGTTGAAATTATGAAAGGTGCCCAAGGAACACTCCAGGGAGTTGTTAGCGTTGGCGGTGCTATTCAAATGTACACAAGATCTGCAACAGTTGGCGATGATGCACGGAATGGATACGTCAAGACCACTTTTGCTGACAATAATATGTCAATTTTAGAATTTGCTTCAGATCTCCCTATTTCTAACACCATGGGTATGAGGATCGCAGGAGTTACTAATTCAAACGATGGTCGAGGAATTCAAAATATTAGAACTCAAGTGGATGAAGATCATCAATATGACTCTTACAGATTGTCTTTCTCTTGGGAGCCTGCTGACAATTTGTCAGTTAAATTAAAGTACCAAAGAATGGATGCTAATGATGTTTCTCCAAGAGTTTTAGCGGGATCTCCGGGTCCAGTTCTTTTTGATGCTTTTAAAGAAGTTGCTAAAGTTTCTAATCCATACTTCCCAGCTACCATGGTAAACGGTCCTGCTGGCGCTGCGCAGGCATACAAAGATATGGTTAAATTTTTAAGCGGAGGAACGCTTCCTCAAAGTCTTCTATTTTTCAGAGTTCCTAGATACGATGATTTAACATTCCCTCTTAAGCCCGAGGATGGTATTTCAATTCAATTCCAAGATCCAAAACAAAATAACTCTGGAGACATTTTCAACTTAATGGTTGATTACGATATGGGATCCCATCTCCTTTCTGTAAGATATTCTGATTACCAAAATGATATTCAAGGACTTATTGATAGAGATTATGCTGGTGGTTTTGCATTTGGTTATCCTCAAGAAGTGAGAACTAACACAGGTATTGAAACATTTGAGGCCAGAATCTCAAATCAGGATAATGATAAGCTTGAATATACACTTGGATTCTTTTCTAGAGATTCTCAAACTCTCACTCATGCAGACTTAGATATTTCATTTTATGCTACTGAATCTGCTCCTGGGATTTTAAAATCTGCTGTTCCTTTTATTTATGGCCAACCTTTTGATGCTTGTATGGATTTAAGGGCAAATCCTAATGCTCTTGCAACTGCATATGTTGCCCTAACATGCGTAACTATTCCGCTTGATAACAAAACAGAGGCATTTTTTGCAAACTTTAAGTACAACTTGAGCGATAAAACCTTTGTTTCTTTTGGTGTTCGTGATCAAGATATCGATAGCTTTAAAGCGCAAGAATTATACTTACCGTTAACTGGCGTTATTGGCGCAGCTTCTGGTGGCGGTCTTAAAATACAACAAATTCCAGTGAATCTTCAAAACGGAAGCACTAATTCAACTACTGGTAATTTTAGGATTGGTCACTACATTGAAGAGGATGTAATGCTTTATTATGCCTACGAAACTGGTTACCGAAGCCCTGGAGCAACAATTACTCCAACTGCTGTAGATCCATCACTTCTCCTATTTGATGATGAAGACACTACTATGACTGAAATTGGTATGAAGGGTACATTCCTTGATGGAAGACTAAGATTGAACCTTGCATATTACGACTACACTTTTGACAACTTTCAAAGAAAGTGGGACAACATTACAGCAAGAAGCTATACAACTACTGGACCTGGCCCACTGGCTCAGATTCAAGGGGGTTTATTTAATAACAATGACGCTTCACTCAGTGGTTTTGATATTGAATATCAGTATGTTGTGAATGAGGATCTTGTGATTGGTGGTAGTTATACTTCGCATGAATCTGAATTTGATACAGGTTCAATTGGGTATATCAATGATCCAACATATACTGGATTATTGGCTGCTTCAAAAGATGTAACAGGCGAGCCTCTCAATGATGCAGCTGAAACCTCTATGACTTTTTATCTTGATCATACTGTTCCTGCATACTGGGGCGGTGAGAGATATACTCGATATAATATAAGTTGGAGAGATGCAAGAAGATCTTCTTCTAATCCTGACTTAACCATTGGTGAACTTACCCTTGCTAATATTTATTTTGGCTGGAGATCAACCGATGGTGCTTGGGATGCAAATCTGTTCGTAAAGAATATGCTAAATGAAGTTGATTTATCATATATCCAAGCCTACTACTCAGATTATAGTATTTTCGGAGGAAACTCTATTGGATCCAAATTCTATGAAGGTGCTGCAAATATGGGTAAACAAGTTGGGTTCCAACTAACCTATAGATTCTAAGAATCTTTACTTATAAGAACGGCAGCCTCGCTGCCGTTTTTTTTATCTTACAGAACTATTGACACTATTAGTGTCAATAGTTCAAGATAAACCGATTATAAAAAATTTTACTTAGAAAAATAATGAAAGTTTTAAGAACTCCTGATAAGTATTTTGAAAATATAAAAGATTATCCCTTTGAACCTGTCTATACATACATTCAGGATAAAGATGGAACAGAGTTAAGAGTTCATCACATCGATGAAGGTCCTAGGCATGGTCCCCTTCTATTAGCTATGCATGGACAGCCTGTGTGGAGTTATTTATATGCTCGCATGATCCCTTTTTTAAATGAAGCAGGCATTAGGGTGATTGCTCCTGATCTCATAGGCTATGGGAAATCCGATAAGCCTGCTGCCAGAGAAGATTACTCCTATCAGAATCAAGTAGATTGGATGTCAGCTTGGCTGGAAGCTAATGATTTTAAAGAACTTACATTTTTTGGCCAAGATTGGGGAGGTCTTATTGGTCTAAGAATGGTTGCAAATGCTCCTCATCGATTTAAGAAAATTTCGATGGGTAATACTGGGTTACCCTATAACCCCGATGTGCCTACAGAAGTACTAGATCAAGTTGAAAAATTTAGGGCAAGCTCAATTAAGTTAACGCCATTTAGTATGGCTAAAGAGGTAAGGAAGATGGATGCTGCTAACCAACAATCTGGGCATCCAGCTCTGAAATTCATGTTTTGGCAAAAATTCTGTTGGGATACAGAAAATTTACCAATCGGACTAGTTAACTCATTTCAGATGGAAAAGAGATCAAGGCTAGCGGTTTTTGCTCAATACTTTTTCTTTAAGCTTGGCTTAGACAGCATTTCCCCATTTACCACACCTATTTCACGAGCTTACGAAGCTCCCTTTCCAAATGCCTCTTACAAAATGGGTCCTCGGGCAATGCCAAGTCATGTTCCTATTATTCCAGACCAATCTCTGGAAGCACAAAAAAAAGCTAGAGACTTTTTTGCCACTTCCACCTTACCTTTTCTCTCAGTATTTGCAGGAGATGATCCCGTAACCAATGGCATTGAAAAAGATGTACTTAGGATGGCTCCTAATGCTAGGAGTACTCCTCATATTGGCGGAGGTCACTTTTATCAGTGGACTAGACCAAAACAATTATCTAAGATCTTGATAGATTTTATTAAGGAAGAAAGATGATCGATTTATATACTGCGCCCACTCCTAACGGCCACAAAGTTTCATGCACACTCGAAGTACTTGAAATGGATTACAAGGTTCATGTTGTGAATCTGATGGAGGGTGAACAGAAGAAACCTGAATTTTTGAAAATCAGCCCTAACGGAAGAATTCCAGCCATTGTCGACCAAGATGCTGACAAACTTTCCATTTTTGAATCAGGGGCAATTATGATTTATTTAGCCGAAAAAGCAGGCAAACTAATTTCTCATGATCCTGTAAAAAAAGCCAAAGTCTTAGAATGGTTAATGTTTCAAATGGGTGGAGTAGGGCCTATGATGGGACAAGCAAATGTATTTTTTAGATATTTTCCAGAAAAAATACAACCAGCAATTGATC
>JAYNII010000013.1:0-32619 GCA_038108875.1 Gammaproteobacteria bacterium
GCTCTACCAACTGAGCTATCGGGGAACGACAAGTTGTGCATTATAAATAAAAAAGTCTCAAAGTAATATATTTACTTATGTCAAAGGTCCTCAAAGTCCATTCAAAATATGAGCCCGCAGGACATCAACCCTTAGCAATAGATTCATTAGTTGAAGGTCTAGAGGATGGTTTGCTACATCAAGTCCTCTTGGGTGTGACAGGCTCAGGTAAGACGTACACGATGGCTAAAATAATTGAAAAGACACAAAGGCCTGCAATTATTATGGCCCCTAATAAAACCCTGGCTGCACAACTATATGGAGAGTTTAGAGATTATTTCCCTGAAAATTCTGTTGAGTATTTTGTTTCTTACTATGATTATTACCAGCCTGAGGCTTATGTACCTTCATCAGATACTTATATAGCTAAAGATGCTTCTATTAATGAACATATTGAGCAAATGCGGCTTTCGGCAACTAAAGCTCTTCTTGAAAGACAAGATACAGTAGTTGTTGCAACCGTATCAGCTATTTATGGCTTGGGTGCTCCGGAATCTTATCTAAATATGATTTTGCATCTTGATAGAGGGGATATTATAGAGCAGCGTTCTATATTGCGAAGACTTGCAGCCATGCAATATACACGAAATGATATTGATTTCCGCAGAGGTACTTTTAGAGTTAGAGGTGATGTAATAGACATATTTCCTGCAGATTCAGATAAAGAAGCTCTTCGTATTGAATTATTTGGGGATGAGATTGAGCGGTTGTCTTGGGTAGATCCTCTTACGGGAGAAGTAATTAATCAAGTCCCTAGGGCTACTATCCATCCCAAAACCCATTACGTCACTCCCAAAGAAACTGTTCTTGAATGCCTTTCAGAAATAAGGAAAGAACTTAAGGAAAGAGTAGCATTTTTTAAAAAACAAGAAAAATTAGTTGAAGCTCAAAGGCTAATGGAAAGAACAACTTACGATTTAGAAATGATGGCCGAATTGGGTTATTGTCAAGGAATTGAAAATTATTCAAGATATCTATCAGGAAGAAAGTCGGGAGAGCCTCCACCTTGTCTTTTTGACTATATTCCAAAAAATGCCATTGTTTTTATGGATGAATCTCATGTATCAGTGCCGCAAATTGGGGGAATGTATAAAGGGGATAGATCTAGGAAAGAGACACTGGTTGAATATGGCTTTCGACTACCTTCTGCATTAGATAATAGACCCCTTAGATTTGAAGAGTGGGAATTATTAACTCCTCAGAGGATATATGTGTCTGCAACTCCAAGCAAATACGAATTGGATCATAAGGATAATCTAATTGAGCTTTTAGTAAGACCAACAGGATTGGTAGATCCAGAGTTGGAAATTAGACCTGCCGGATCTCAGGTTGATGATGTTATTGGAGAGTGCAATGAGCGAGCGGCTTTAAAAGAACGAGTTCTTATTACTACTTTAACAAAAAGAATGGCTGAAGATTTAACTGATTACCTTAATGAAAGTGGCTTGAAAGCAAGATACATGCATTCAGATATTGATACTGTTGAGAGGGTTGAAATCATAAGAGATCTCAGATTGGGACATTTTGATGTTTTGGTAGGAATTAATTTACTTAGGGAAGGTCTAGATATCCCTGAAGTTAGCTTAGTAGCAATTTTAGATGCAGATAAAGAGGGATTTCTTCGTTCCGAAGGCACTCTTATACAAACCATCGGAAGGGCAGCCAGAAATATTAGAGGTAAAGCAATCCTCTACGCAGATAAAGTAACAGGTTCGATGCAAAGGGCAATCGATGAGACCAACAGGAGAAGAATAATTCAAGTTAAATTTAATAAAGAAAATAATATCCAACCCAAATCCATTGTTAAAGATGTTAAGGATATTATGGAAGGAGCAAGACCTAACAAGAGAATCTCTAAAAACCGGCCTAAAGATTTTGAAGATGATTTGGGTTTTGAAATAAATACCAATTCTCCAGAAAACATTTCTTTATCTATAAATCTTCTAGAGAAGAAAATGTATCAGTTTGCAAAAGATACTGAATTTGAAAGAGCTGCTTTTTGTAGAGATAAAATTAAGGAACTTAAATACAAGTTGATTGCTAGCTAATCACAACTAGCCGTCAACAATAGATAGTAGTAATCCCTTACGCGCTCAACAAAGTCAACTGTTTGTTGACCTCTGGAATAATCATGGGTGTTTCCTGGAAGAGAGTTTTGATCAACATCATTCAGAAGTATGTCTTCTAGATCTAACCAAGTCACTTCATTCATATTTTTGTTAATTGAGTAGACAAGAGTTTTAATATTTCCAAGGCCTAAGTTATAAGCTGCTAGAAGAAATGCTATTTTATCTCCAGACGAAGTACCAAATTCAATTTGCTCTTTAAGGTCGGCTAGATACTTCGAACCTCCAAGAATGCTTTGCTTTGCATCCAGTCTATTCATTACTCCAAGAGATTTTGCTGTGGGAAGGGTCAACATCATCATTCCCTTAACTTGAGTATTGGATCTAGCTTTTGGATTCCACTGAGACTCCTGAAATGCAACCGCAGCAACTAGCTCCCAATCCAGTCCATTCAATGATGCTGCTTCTTGAAATATCCTTTGATAGTTCCCCAATCTACTTTCTTTGAGCTCAAAGAATTTTTCTTTCTCAAAATTAGTTAATCTTGAAAATGAAATGATCTTTTGGACAAGTTCAATGCAAGTGGATTCTTGATACTTTCCTTGGGTGTTTGCCTGAGAGCATCCTCCAAGAACACATGTTACAAAAATTGTAATTAATATAGTTTTCATTAACCCTCTATCATTACTTTTTTACAAATATCTCCCTATAATTAAGACAACGATATTTTAGAAGCTTATTCGTGTCAAAAAAAATTCTTACCTTCTTTTCAAATCCTAGTGAAGAGCTGGCAGGTTTATCTATACACAGCATCAAAAAACGACAGCTTTATCTGATCCATGTTGAAAATAATTTTGATGATAACGAAAAACTCTTTTCAATATTAAATGCAGGAACCTCAACCTATATCCCAAATCTCATAATTGGACCTAGAGCTGGAACAAAATCTCCATGGTCTTCTAAAACAGAGGATATTTTAAAAAACTGCAAAATTTTTGGAGTTACCTCTGTAGAAAGATTTGATTGTTATTTTTGTAAGGAAATAAATAGTAAGGCTTTAGACACAATTCCGTTCGATAGAATGATTCAAGAGAAATTCAAATCTGTTGAAGAATTAATTACTTCTTTCAATCAATTCAGAAATAGTAAGGGCGTTGAAGTAAATTTATTAAAGCAAGGCATTGATGCCTTAATGCAGGCAAATTTTGAGCTAGGGTTAGCACTTAATCATGAAGAGATGAAATATTTATATGATTACTATGCAAACATTCAAAGAAATCCAACCGATACTGAGCTTATGATGTTCGCACAAGCTAATTCTGAGCATTGTCGTCATAAAATTTTTAATGCTCCCTGGGAAACCGGAGGCACTAAGATTAAGAGCTCGCTTTTTGATTTGATAAAAGCAACAAGTTCAAAAAATCCAAGAGGCTTAATTTCTGCATATAAAGATAATGCAGCTGTAATCGAAGGAAAAAAGGTAGAAAATTTTTCGGCATCAAGAGAACATGTATATCGATTTAAAGATAGATTGCTTCATTCAACTATAAAGGTTGAAACCCATAATCATCCTACTGCCATCTGTCCCTATCCAGGAGCTGCTACAGGTTCAGGTGGAGAGATTAGAGACGAGGGAGCTACAGGTTCAGGAGCTAAACCCAAAGTAGGTGTTGTGGGATTTAATGTATCACATTTGCACTTGCCGGATGCTCCGATGCCTTGGGAGAAATACCCAAGAAAACCAGATCACATAGCTTCTCCTCTTGAAATCATGCTTCAGGGTCCGTTAGGAGGTGCCGCATTTAATAATGAATTTGGTCGACCTTGTACTTCAGGATATTTTAGAGTTTTAGAAGCTTGGAATTCAGATAATGATGCAGTTGGATATCACAAACCTATTATGTTAGCCGGCGGAGTGGGAGAAATTAGAGACGAGTATGCCTTAAAAAATCCAATTCCTGAAGGTTATCTTGTGATTGTTTTAGGTGGTCCAGCTATGTTGATTGGTTTGGGTGGTGGCGCTGCATCTTCTATCAGCTCTGGTATGGGAAGTATTGAACTGGACTTTGCTTCTGTCCAAAGAGATAACGCTGAAATGCAAAGAAGATGCCAAGAAGTAATTAATACTTGCATTAATGATGAGGACAACCTTATTGCATTTATCCACGATGTAGGTGCGGGTGGTCTTTCCAACGCTATACCTGAGTTGGCAAAAGATAATGGGTTAGGTGTTGAAATTGAATACGATTTAATACCTAAAGCCGATTCTTCTCTTTCTCCAATGGAACTATGGTGTAACGAATCACAAGAACGTTATGTGCTCTCTATAAACCCAAAAAACCTAGAAGCATTTAATGGCATTTGCTTCAGGGAGAGATGTCCATTTGCAGTAGTTGGAAAAACAATTGCAGAGAAGAAAATTATCTTACGTTCAGCTTCAACTAACGAGACTTTCATTGATCTGCCCTTAAGCATGTTATTTGGGAATTTACCTCTTAAATCTTTGAAGTATGAAATTTCTTTGCATGCAGCGAACGAAGATAATTTCCCTTGGGAGTTGTCGTTTGATAATTGCATTACAAATGTTTTAAGCCACCCCACAGTAGGTTCAAAGAGTTTTTTAGTATCTATTGCAGATAGATCTGTTGGCGGGTTGACTGCTCAAGATCAGTTAGTTGGACCCTATCAGATTCCAGTTTCTAATTATTCACTAGCACTTAATTCATTTAAGGATAGTTGCGGCAATGCAATTGCTATAGGAGAAAAGCCAAATATTGCGAAGATCAATCCAGCAGCTTCAATGCGTATGGCAATAGGAGAGCTAATAACTAATCTAATTTCAGTTCCTACAAGCAACCTATCGAGTATTAGGATTTCAGCAAACTGGATGGCCGCTTGTGGGTCAACTGATCAAGACTCAGCGCTTAGAGATGCAGTTCAATCTCTATCAGCGATTGCTCAAGATCTTAACATTGCAATTCCAGTTGGAAAAGATTCGCTTTCTATGCAAACAAAATGGCGGGCTAATAACAAAGATTATGAAGTTAAAAGTCCTATTACTGGTGTTTTAACTGGAATTTCTCCTTGCGAGGATGTCTGCACAGCAATCACTCAAGAATTTTCATTAGCTGGAGAAAATCAATTATTGTTTTTATCACTTAATTCAAAAACAAGGATGGGAGGGAGTATTTTTTGCGAAGTTATGCAACTATCTAACCCACAAATTACACCAGATATTGATTGTGTTAAAACTTTAAAAAGACTATTTGAATTTGTCCAAAAAGAAATCAAACAAAATAATATTCTAGCTTTGCATGATATTTCAGATGGGGGCAGCTTCGTTAGTGCATTAGAGATGTCATTTGTTAACAAAATTGGTCTTAATATAAAAATTGATATTAACAACCAAATTGCTATGAAAGAGCTATTCAACGAAGAAATTGGATTGCTTCTTCAAGTAAGAATAGGCGAATCTCAGAGGATAATATCAGAAGCAATTTCTGGAGGACTCAGTGCAAGAGTTTTTGCAGAATTTAATGATACTCAAGAGATTGCTCTAATTTCAGAATCAGATATTCATTTCCAAAAACCACTTACAGATCTAGAGCTTATTTGGAATAGCACTTCAAAAAATATCAAAGCTATTAGAAATGGCCAAAGCTTTGCTGAAGATGAGTTCGAAACTGCCGTTAAAAAACCAACTCCATTGATATTCGAACATTCTTTTAAAGATACGCCAATGATCAATACCCACCTTCCTAAGGTGGCAATACTAAGAGAGCAGGGAATTAATGGTCATGTTGAGATGGCTGCTGCATTTTCAATGGCAGGTTTTGAATCCCATGATGTTCATATGACCGATCTCTTAACAGGCAATAAAAAACTTTTAGATTTTAATGGTGCAGTTCTATGTGGAGGATTTTCCTATGGCGATGTTTTGGGCGCAGGAGGAGGGTGGGCTTCCACTATCCTTTTCAACTCCTTCTTAAAAGATCAATTTAGTGAATTTTTCAATAAAGACAATGTATTCATTTTGGGGGTTTGTAATGGTTGCCAAGCATTATCTGCCTTAAATGAAATTATTCCTCAAGGTGAAAATTGGTCATCTTTTTTACGAAATTCATCCAATCAATTTGAATCGCGAACCACGCAAGTAACTATTGCTAAATCAAATTCAATTTTTTTTGTTGGAATGGAAGGTTGGTCTTTGCCAGTAGTGGTTGCGCATGGAGAGGGAAGATTAAGCATGAGTGAAAATAACTACCAAGTTATGTTGCTTAACCATCAAATTGCAATGCATTTTACTGACAATAACAAAAAACCAACTACTGACTATCCAATTAACCCAAATGGCTCCTTTAAAGGCATCACTGCAATAACAGCTGGCAAAGGAAGGATAACAGCAATGATGCCTCATCCTGAACGCACTTTTCTAAATCAACAGTTTTCTTGGAAAAAAGATCAATATATTGGTTTTAGTCCTTGGCATCAAATGTTTAGGAATGCTTATAAATTTGTTTCTAATTAAGCGATATTAAAAAACAATTGACTTTACAAGAATAAAAACTAAAAAAGTTTTATATCTTCTTCTCTAAAATCAAATTTTCCCGATTTTTTATCCTGAAAGAAATATTCCAAAGTTTTTGTAACCGTAGGAAATGCAATTTTTTGCCAGGGTATTTCACCTTCGTCAAATAATTTTACTTCTTGGCTTTCTGGGGTAGGACCAAAGTCAAGACTTTTTAGCTTTGCCAAATAAAAAAAATGAACTTGGCTAATGTGCGTCAAGCTAAAAGCTGTATAAGGTTGTAATAATTCTATGCTTGCTAAGGTTTCTTCATGGACTTCTCTTGAAGCTCCTTCACGCATGGTTTCAGCATTCTCCATAAAGCCTGCAGGAAGGGTCCACAATCCTTGTCTTGGTTGAATATTTCTTTTTGCTAACAAAACTTTATCTTGCCACATGCATAAGGCACCTACAATTATGTTTGGATTGGTATAGAAAATACTGCTGCATTCTTTGCAACAAAAGCGTTTCAGAGAGTCGTCAGCAGGAATCTTGAATTCAAGATTTCCACTTCCACACTTAGAACAATACTTCAATTTTTAGCCTTTTAAGTTAAATACAAGAGGATTAAATTTTCTTATAAAGTTAAACTATCACAATGATTGAGAGTGTTAAGTATAAACTAGAATTAGTTAATATTGATAAACCCAGTAAGCAGCCCAAGGCAGCTGTTTTGATAGGTATTTGTAACTATATGAATTACATAGATCACCCCGCTTTGATATATACGGTTCGCTCTTCAAATCTTTCATCTCACTCTGGTGAAGTGAGCTTTCCAGGAGGAAAAGAAGAGGACGGAGATCTCTCTTTGCAGCATACCGCCCTGAGAGAGGCAAAAGAAGAGATTAATCTGAACCCAGATGATGTAAATTTTCTAGGTAGGATGAATTATTTGATCTCAAAACATAAGATTGAAGTTAATCCATTTGTTGCCTCTATTGATAGCCCTCAAACATTTATTAAGAATTCTGAAATAGAGCATATTTTCACAGTTCCTATTAAATATTTGCTTGAAAAGGGTAACATTCAAGAAGAGACCATTGAAAGGCAAGGCTCTAAATGGATCGTGCCCACATGGCATTATGAGAATCAAAAGATTTGGGGACTCACGGCGATGATTACAGTAAACTTTTTAAATCATTGTTTTGATGCAGGAATAGCAATAAGGGCTGATTAGATGAATTTAATAAGTTTAGAAGGAAAAGCACCTGAATTTAGATCAAATGATTTTTGGGTTGCACCAAATGCAACTCTGATTGGAAACGTGGTTTTGGAGAATGAAGTAAGCATTTGGTTTAACGCAACCCTTAGAGGGGATAATGAACCAATTGTTATTGGAGAAGGATCTAACATCCAAGATGGGACTGTTATTCATACAGATCCAGGCTTTAAATGTACTGTTGGTAGAAGAGTTACTGTGGGACATATGGTGATGCTGCATGGTTGCCAAATAGGGGATGGAAGTCTTATTGGTATTGGTTCGGTTATTATGAACGGTGCCATAGTAGGAAGAAACTGTATTATCGGTGCAAAGGCGCTAATTACTGAGGGAATGGTTATTCCTGATGGCTCCCTGGTTATAGGGATGCCTGGAAAGATAGCTAGGTCTCTTTCAGAGAATGAGCAAAAAATACCAAGCTTGAATGCTGCACATTACATAAATAACTATAAAAGATATAAATGAGCAGTGAATTAGTTCTGGATTACAAAGCAGGTCTTCATTATTGCAAAGGATCATACTTTCAAGCAGAAAACACTGAAAATGCTCCGACTATTCTAGTTGGGCACACCTGGAAGGGAAAATCAGATTTTGAAATTGAAAAAGCAAGATCTTTATCTAAGTTGGGATATAACGCTTTGGCTATAGATTTATTTGGTGGAGCTAAACAAGGCTCTTCAAGTCAAGAAAATCAGGCGATGATTGAGCCTTTTGTTAATGATCGTTCTCTCTTAAGGAACACGCTCATTGAAACAGCAGATTTTTCTAAAACTTTAAATAGTTTCAATGGTAAGCTTGGAATGATTGGATTTTGTTTTGGAGGTCTTGCGACTATTGAATTAGCAAGATCGGGATATGATTTTGTTGCAGGAGTTAGTTTTCATGGATTGTTAAATGCTTCTAACACTAAAACTGAGATTATTAAATCTAGTATTTTAATCTTACATGGCTTCAAAGATCCTATGGTCCCTCCAAATGTTGTAAACAATTTTCAAAATGAATTGGAGAAATATGCTAAGGATTGGCAGTTTATTTCATATGGAAATGCTTACCATGCCTTTACAAACCCAATTGCGAATGATGTTGCCCTAGGAACAATTTATAATGAAGCTGTGGCTGATGATTCATGGAGCCAAATGTTGAAATTTTTTAAAGACAGAATGTATTGAAAACTATAGAGATAAGACAAAAATTTTTAGATTACTTCGAAAGCAAGAGTCATAAAGTTTGCCCATCAAGCTCCCTCATTCCTACTAATGATGAAACTTTATTATTTACAAATGCTGGCATGGTTCAATTTAAAGACGTCTTTCTTGGAACTGAGAAATCTTCATTTGTTAGAGCAACTTCAGCTCAAAAGTGTATCAGGGCAGGGGGCAAACATAATGATCTTGAAAATGTAGGTTATACATTAAGACACCATACTTTTTTTGAGATGTTAGGCAACTTTAGCTTTGGAGATTACTTTAAAGAAGATGCCATCAAATTTGCATGGGATTTTTTGACTAAAGAACTTAAGCTCAACAAAGATAAACTATGGATTTCTGTATTTAAAGAAGATTTAGAAGCTGAGGAAATTTGGAAGAATTTAATCGGTATTGATCCCAAAAGAATTGCAAGACTAGATGAAAAAGATAATTTTTGGTCAATGGGTGATACAGGTCCCTGTGGACCATGTTCTGAAATATATTACGACCATGGAGAAGAATTTGATGGAACTCCACCTGGTCATCCTGGAGATGAGGGGGATAGGTTTGTTGAAATCTGGAACCTTGTGTTCATGCAGTTTAATCGTGACCAAGAAGGCAAGCTTACTCCCCTTCCTAAACCATCAGTTGATACTGGGATGGGTCTAGAGAGAATTGCTGCTGTCATGCAAAAAGTAGCATCCAATTATTCTATAGATTTGTTTAAAGACCTCATCAGTGCAAGCGAAGGCTTATTAAAAAATGCTGGTTCTAATTCTCACAAGGTTATTGCAGATCATATAAGGTCTGCAAGCTTCTTGGTGTCTGATGGAATTGTTCCCTCAAATGAGGGCAGGGGTTATGTTCTTAGAAGAATAATACGCAGAGCTGTTAGGCATGGATATAAATTAGGTGCTCGAGAACCATTCTTTTATAAATTAGTTACTCCACTAGTGGAAACCATGGGTTCACAATATCTTGAGCTTAAGAGCAAAGCAGAAAAGATTAAACAAATACTTCAAACCGAAGAAATCAAATTCTTTGAAACGCTAGGAAAAGGATTGAAAATTCTTGATGAACATTTATCTTCTAAAAAGAAGATTATAAGTGGGGAAATTGCCTTTAAACTTCATGATACATTCGGATTTCCTATTGATTTAACCCAGGATATAGCTAGAGAAAAAGAGATTAAAGTAGATATTCCTAGCTTTTATAAGCTTATGGAAAAACAACAAGAAAGTTCAAAACAGGGCAGCTCTTTTACAAAGCTAACCCTGGATCTAGGCAATCTTCCTGAAACTATCTTTGATGGTTATCACGCTCTTCAATCTGAATCTTCTGTTTTAGGAATTTGGGAGGATGGTAAAGCGATCGAAAAAACTAGTGGAAAAAGAATTGCACTAGTTGCCTTTAAAAACACACCTTTTTATGGAGAATCTGGAGGTCAAGTTGGAGACAAAGGAGAGGTTTCATCAACAGGATTTTTAGGAAAGATTCTAGATTGTCAAAAAGAAGGAGGTATTTATTTACATTCGGTTCAATCATCACAAGGCTCTCTAAGTCTAGGAGAGAATGTTAAGTTGATAGTTAGCGACAAGTTAAGAAATAATGCTGCTCGCAATCATTCTGCAACACATCTTTTACATGCAGCTCTAAAACAAGTCTTAGGAAATCATATCGAACAAAAAGGATCATTAGTAAATGATCAGAAACTAAGGTTTGATTTTTCACATCCTAAACCATTAACTAAATCTGAAATTAGATTGATAGAAGATTTAGTTAATACCATTATTTTGCAAAATGATGAAGCTAACACTAAGTTAATGAAATTGAATGAAGCAAAAGCTGCCGGAGCAGAGGCTATGTTTGGTGAAAAATATAGTGATGAAGTAAGAGTATTAACATTAGGAGCTGGTTTCTCTATGGAGCTCTGCGGCGGGACTCATGTAGAGCGTTCTGGAGACATCGGGCTCTTTTTAATTCAATCTGAATCAAGCGCTTCCTCAGGAATTAGAAGGCTTGAAGCAATAACTGGAGAAAATGCTTTAGGATATATCCGCTCACTTAGAGAAAATATCCACAGATTGCAAACTACTCTTAATACTCCTCTTGAAGATATTTCAGATAAAGTAAAAAAACTACAAGAAGAAAATAAAAGTTTGAAAAAAGGATTTTCGCAGACTGCTGCCATCAATTTACAAGAAACCTCTTTTACTCACAAAGACATTATTCTCTGTCTTGCTAGCTCTTCTGAAAAAGATACATCATCATTGCGAGGCTGGGTCGATAATAAGAAAGCCAATCCAAAAACCATAGCAGTTTGTTTTGGAGGTAGCCCTGATAATCTTCTAATTATTGTTGGTGTTTCAAAAGATCTTAAAAAAAATATCCAGGCCAACACTATTCTTAATAGTATACTTCAGCCCTTTAAAGGAAGAGGGGGAGGCAAAGAAGAATTTGCCCAAGGAACTCTAACTATTGAATCTACTGAGGGTTTGTTGGAAACGTTGTTAAAAATTATTAAAGAAATTATTTAATTTTTATGGAAACAATTGTACTTAAATTTGGAGGAACTTCTGTTGGAACTCTAGAGAGGATAGCTGCAGTCGCCAAAATTATTAAAGAGGCAAAGAAAGAAGCATTCCCCATAGTGGTAGTGTCTGCCATGAGCGGTGAGACAGATCGTTTAATTAATTTAGCAAACTCGGTTCATGAAAATCCACCCAAGCGTGAATACGATGCTCTGATTTCTACAGGTGAAAAGGTTAGCGCAGCTCTGGTTGCTATGTCACTTGATAAAGTAGGTGTTGCATCTAAATCTTACTCTGCAGCTCAAATTTCTATGAAAACCACTGCTCAATTCTCTAAAGCTAAGATCATTAACATTGATTTCACTAAGATTGAAGAAGCCATAAATAATGATTTTGTGCCTGTGATCACAGGATTTCAGGGAATAACGGATCAAGGTGATATTACCACCCTTGGAAGAGGAGGTTCAGATACTACTGCTGTTGCTATAGCTGCAGCTATGAAATCAGTTAGATGCGATATCTATACTGATGTTGATGGAGTATATACAACTGACCCAAATGTGGTCCCTGAAGCAAAAAAATTAGACCAAATCACTATGGAAGAAATGTTGGAACTCTCAGGTCAGGGAGCTAAAGTAATGCAAGTTAGGGCTGTTGAATTTGCTAGTAAATATAAAGTGCCAGTCAGAGTACTTTCAAGTTTTAAATCTGGAGCTGGAACGCTCATAAGTTTAGAGGAGCCAAATATGGAGACCATGGAGAAAGCTGTTTTATCAGGTATTGCCTTTCAAAAAGATCAAAGCAAGTTCACTTTTCAGGGAGTAAAAGATTCTCCAGGGATTGCTTATTCTATTTTAAGTCCAATTGCAGCTGAAGGGATTGAGGTAGATGTAATTATTCAAAATATCAGCAATGAAGGTAAGACTGATTTTACCTTCACAACATCCTCGGTCGATAGAAAGGCAGTAGAAAATATTTTTGCTCAAAAGCTACAAGATTTGGATTATGACAATCTTGTTATTGACGACAACGTTGGAAAAGTTTCTATTGTTGGAGTAGGTATGCGGACTCATGCTGGAATTGCATCAAGAGCATTTGAAGCGCTTGCAAGAGAAAGCATCAATATTTCAATGATTAGCACTTCAGAGATTAAGATTACCCTGGTAATCAATGTTGATGATGTCAATAAAGCAGTACAAATATTGCACTCTGCTTTTGAGCTTGAAAAGTGATTGCCGACTTAGTAATAAAGAATTGCTCGCTGGTTAATGAGAATTCTATATCCCAAGTTGATATAGCTATTAAAAATTCCAGGATAGAAAAAATAGCTCCTTTCATTTCATCAGAAGCAAAGCATGAAATAGACTCTGTTGGAAATTTAATCATTCCTGGTGTTATAGATGATCAAGTTCATTTCAGAGAACCTGGATTAACTCACAAGGGAACCATTCATACAGAAACATTGGCTGCTTTAGCGGGAGGCACTACCTCTTTTTTTGAAATGCCTAACGTAAACCCTCCCACTACAACATTAGTTAATTTGAGGGAGAAATTTGCATTGGGAGCATTAAAATCGCATGCAAACTATTCTTTTTATTTTGGTGCATCTAATACAAATATCGAAGAAATCAAAAAATTAGACAAGGATGATGCTTCGGGTATAAAAATCTTTATGGGATCATCAACAGGGGACATGTTAGTTGATGACAATAAGATATTAGAGCAAATCTTTGCTCATGCAGCAGTTCCTATCGTAACTCATTGTGAAGATACTCCTATGATTAAGGCATTAGAACAAAAGTATAGAAAACAATTCGGTGAATCAATACCTCCAGCCATGCATGCACAAATTCGTTCAAGAGAGGCATGCTTGAAATCCTCAACAGTTGCAGTAAATTTAGCTAGACGTTATGGTTCTGAGCTTCATATTTTGCATCTTTCCACCGAAGATGAATTAGCTCTTCTTAGCAATTTACCAATTAAGTCTAAAAATATAACTGCTGAAGCATGTGTTCATCATTTGTATTATTCTGAAAATGATTATGAAGAACTCGGCCATCAAATTAAATGCAATCCATCAATCAAAGCAGAAACTGATCGTCTAGCATTACTTAGAGCCATAAAAGAAGGAAAAATTGATATTATTGCTACTGATCACGCTCCCCATACTTGGGAAGAAAAACAAAATTCTTATTTTGATGCCCCTAGCGGACTGCCCTTAGTACAACATACCTTAAATTTATTAATGGATTTAAGTCATCAAGGCCATTTTTCGATTGAAGAAATTGTTCAAAAGACTAGTCACAATGTAGCTACAAGATTTAAGATCAAAGATAGAGGATATCTCAGAGAAGGTTACTATGCGGATCTCGTAGAGATAAATCCAATCAAGAATATCACTGTGCATAAAGAGCAGTTGTATTATTTATGTGGATGGAGTCCTCTTGAGAATAAGACTCTTAGTGGTTCAGTAATAAGGACATACTTAAACGGCAGCATGGTCTTCGAAAATGGAAAAGTAATTGAGCCTGCACCTATGGGTATGCAGCTAGAATTTAATAGGTAATAATTTTTTATAAGGTTATAATTTCTCACCCTAACGGAGAGATGGCTGAGTGGTCGAAAGCGGCACCCTGCTAAGGTGTTATACGAGTTTTTCGTATCGAGGGTTCGAATCCCTCTCTCTCCGCCATTTTAAATATCAAACTCGCTGAACATAATCCTTATTGATTAAAGGTAGTAAATGGTCTTCGTGTATGCTTATATGCATTTTGATGGAATCTTTGAGATTCTTTTCTTCTAAAATAATCCCCAATTCCTCAAGCTTATATCTAACAAATGAGTATTTAAATGGAATCTTTATCCATCCCTTATAAATGGTTCCGTATAGAGCGCTATTAATTTTAAGTTTTAGATTGTCAAAACCAAATTGTGTTGTTGATGATATGTAGACCAAATTACCATCATCTATTCTTCCAAAATCTGTTTTTGGCAATAAATCAGATTTGTTAAATACCATTAATTGAGGAATCTCAATAGATAGCTCCCTAATAATTGATTGGGTTTGAGAAATTTTCTCTGCTCTTTCAGGGTCGTTAGCATCAACAACGTGTAGCAATAAATCGGCACTCCTTAGGTCATCCAGGGTGGCTTTGAAGGAATCAATTAGGTTAGTTGGGATATTTGAAATAAATCCAACAGTATCAGAGATTAATATTTCACCTGATCCTAATTCTGTTGAAGCCTTGCTAGTCTTGGAGTCTAGTGTTGCAAATAGCTGGTTTGCTGTATATTGGTTCTGATTAGTTAGCGCATTAAATAGCGTTGTTTTTCCAGCGTTGGTATAACCCATTAAGGCGATAATTTTTTTGTTACCTTTTTTTCTTTTGTAACGATTAAGATCTTTTTGATTATGCTGCTTATCTAATTTTTTACTAAGCTGCTTGATTCTATTACCTATCAACCTTCTATCTGTTTCGAGTTGAGTTTCTCCTGGGCCTCGTAATCCAATTCCTCCTTTTTGTCTCTCAAGATGGCTCCAGCCTCTTACTAAACGAGTAGAGAGGTATTGAAGTTGCGCTAACTCTACTTGCAGTTTTCCTATATGACTTGATGCTCGTTTAGCAAAAATATCTAAGATTAAGCCTTGCCTATCAAGAACTCTGCATTGGAGAAACTTTTCTATATTCCTCTCTTGGATTGGTGATAGATCTGCATCAATAATTACCAGAGGATTTTTTTCTAGGTTAATTTGTGTTTTGATTTCTTCAAGCTTGCCTTTGGTTATATAGTGAGAAGCAGAAATTTGCCTCAATAGAAAGGCGCACTCAAAGATTATCTCAACATCCGATGATGCGCAGAGTTCTCTAAACTCGTTCTCTTTAGAATTAGCATCAAAAAATCTATCTTGAGATCTTAGATGAGGATGAATGATTGCTGCTTTATTGCTGATATTCGTATGGACTAATTAACCATTAATTTAGCATAGATTGTATTACAATGACTGCCTTTAATTATTAACATGATTGAATTATTTCCACACATAGGCAAAACAGTGATCGTTGAAGAGGATATGTGCGATTTTAATGGCCACATGAATGTTCTTCATATAAAAAATGTGTTTCAACAGGGGTGGGAGTGGACAACATCAGTATTTGGATTAAATGACGAATACTTTAGTGATGGCTTCTCAACTTTTACACTAGAAGATAATTACAGATTTCAAAAAGAATTTCTTCTTGGTCAGAGCATTTTTCCAAGATTTAGACTGCATAACCTAAACAAAAAATTATTCCATATCTTGGGCGGTCTTTTTGACGAAGCTGACAATCTTTGTGCTGTTTATGAAACAATTGAAGGGCATATAGATATGAATATTCGAAAGATTGTTCCTTTTAGGGAAGATAAATTTCAAATCATGCTTGAAATCAAGAAAATTCATGACGAAACAGGCTTCATTCCATTCGATATGAGGCTAAAAATAAAGGACTTAACATGACAGAAAACTCATATGTTCTAATCACAGGCTCATCTGCAGGCATTGGATTTGAGCTTGCTCATCAATTTGCTTCAAAAGGCTACAATATTGTTTTAACAGCCCGTAGAGAAGATAGATTAATTAAGCTTTCCAATGAGCTAATGAAACAATATGGAGTGGATGCAAAATTAATTTCTGCAGATTTAGCAGATATGGATGCTCCAAAAAAGATACATGATTTTTGTAAAAACAATAACTTAGATGTTGAAATCTTAGTGAATAATGCTGGATATAGCATAAACAAAAAGTTCCAAGATACCAGCGAGGAAATTGAAGATAAATTTTTAACTGTGCTTGGAACCTCGGTAGTTCATCTTACCAAATATTTTATTAGTGACTTCTTATCAAGAGGCGGTGGAAAAATTATGATGGTTTCTTCCCTAGCGTCATTTGCTCCCCCGTCATCAGGCTGGGGAATGATGTATGGACCAGTCAAAACTTTTATCAATCGATTTGGTGATGCTATTAACATTAACTATAACTCCAAAGGAATTACTTCAACTAATGTGTGTCCTGGCTTTACTGTAACTGAGTTTCACACAGCAAGTGGCATGCAAGATAAAATGGATGCTGTCCCAGGCTTCATGAAAAAAGATGTTAAATTCGTTGCGAAAGGAGCCGTGGAAGCAACATTGAAAGGTAAGCAAGTGTGGGTCCCAGGAACTTTGAATAAGTTATTGGCTTTTTTGTGCAATGCTCTGCCATCAAAGTTATTAATTAAATTATCGGCAAGGCTTGCCGGAGGTCGTTATGAATAGCAATCATAGTGATGAAAAAACTATCCTGCCAACATTCTTGCTATTTTTAATTTTATCTTGGCCTCTAGCAGCTCATCGTTTTTACTTAAGAAGGTATGCCACTGCTATTCTTTTTATTATCACTTTCGCAGGTCTTGGGATCTGGTGGATTATTGACTTTATTCTTATAGTCACTGGTAATATGAAAGACGATCAAGGTAAAGTAGTAAAAGTTTGGGTAGATAACTAATCTTGAAAAATGCTATCGGCTACAAATGGATTATTATTTCTTTCTTGACCAAATGATGAAACTGGTCCATGACCAGAGATAAAAATTACCTCATTTCCTAATGGCCAAAGTTTCTTTTTAATGGAATTTATAAGATGTTCATGATTTCCTTTTGGAAGATCTGTTCTTCCAATAGAGCCTCTAAATAGCACGTCACCGACAATAGCTAATTTAGATGCATCATTAAAAAATACGATATGACCGGGAGTATGTCCTGGACAGTGAAATACAGATAACAAGGCATCGCCAAGCATTACCTCATCACCATCATCTAACCAAAGATGCGGCAAACAATTTATTGCTTCCATGCCAAACATTTTTCCCTGCTCTTCAAGACTTTCCAGTAAAAATAAGTCTTCTTTGTGTGGTCCAATGATGTTAATTTTCAAGATCTCAGATAATTGAGTTGCTCCACCGGCGTGATCGGCATGACCATGTGTTAAAAGAATTTTAGAAGGTATTAGTGAGTTATTTGCTGCAATTTGCATTAAAAGTTCAATATCTCCTCCGGGATCAACAAATGCACAATGCTTAGTATTTTCACAAAAAATAATTGGGGCATTTTGTGCAAAAGGAGTTACAGGATTTATTAGGGCTTTTATCTTTGACATTGTTACAATATGTGAAGTTAATTATCGGAGATGGTAGATGAAAGTAAAGGGTCTTGAATATATATTGGTAGAAACCACTGATCTTTCTAAATGGGAGGACTATGCATTGAATGTGTGTGGTTTCATGAAAAATACAGAAGCGTCAAATGAGAATCAACTCGCATTAAAAATTGACCAAGCTCCTTTTAGGTTTTTAATTACTAAGGGCGTTTCTGAGCGTTATGTCGCTGGAGGATTTTCTTTAGATAATGAGGAGTCTTTAGAGTTAGCGTTATCAGAACTTTCTAATATTGGAATAGAATGCACTCGATTAGATTCAATTGAAATTTCTGAACGCAAAATCTCAAAAGGCTTTAGTTTCTCTGATCCAGTTGGAAATAAGCTTGAATTCTTTTGTGGAAGGGAGAGGGATATTATCGAATTTGAATCTTCCCAAAATATTTCTGGCTTTGTTACTAGCGGACTTGGTTTTGGTCATGTTGTTTTTGCAACACTAGACATCGAGGAAGCGCACAGTTTTTATACAAAGGTCCTAGGTTTTGGTGATTCAGATATTATGGAATTGAAGTTAAGTCCAAATCCTGAAGATCCACCGATAAAACTATATTTTATGCACTGCGATAATCCAAGGCATCATACTGTTGCATTCATGCAAGCACCAACACCTCCGTCTGGATTAATTCATACTATGGTTGAAGTGCAAAAGGTTGATGAGGTAGGTTATGCATTGGATAGAGCGTTAAAGAAAGGTATTCATATCTCATCAACTATGGGAAGGCATGTCAACGACGGAATGCTATCATTCTATATGCAAACTCCATCTGGATTTGATTTAGAGTATGGTTGTGAAGGCATACAACCAGATTGGGATAACTTTGAGATCACTCACTCATCGCTGCCAAGTCATTGGGGTCATAAATTTACTCCTCCTTCAAATCATTGATGAATAAAGTTATTTCTATTGATCAGTTTATTGCTGAGCTTGATAGCGGTATGACTATTGGCATTGGTGGGTGGGGAGCAAGAAGAAAGCCAATGGATTTAGTTAGAGCTATTTGCAGGTCCTCCATAAAAGATCTCACTGTGGTTTCATATGGCGGTCCTGACGTAGGACTACTCTGTAGCGAGGGCAAAATCAATAAGCTAATCTTTGGTTTTGTGTCTTTAGATCTAATTCCCCTAGAAGCACATTTTAGAAAAGCTAGGCAAAATGGTAGCTTAAAAAATGTTAGTGAGTTAGACGAGGGCATGCTGCAATGGGGGTTGAGAGCTGCTGCAATGCGTCTTCCCTTTTTACCTACAAAAATTGGATTTGGAACAGATATTTTAAAATATAACCCTCACATCAAAACAATTGTGTCTCCTTATCAAGATCAACAAGAGCTAGTTGCTATGCCTGCCATTAATTTAGATGTTGCAATTATTCATGTAAATCAAGCAGACAAAAAAGGCAATACACAGATTTATGGTCCTGACCCATTTTTTGATGATTTATTTGCTAGAGCTGCTAAGAAAACTTTCGTTTCAACTGAAAAAATAGTTAAAACTGAGGATTTAGGTGGCGCAGATAAGGCAATCTTTAACAGATTTGAAAGAAATCTTGTTAAGGGAGTAATTGCAAGTCCTGGAGGCGCTCATCCTACTTCATGTGCTCCAGATTATGGTTTTGATCTTTCTCATTTAAAAGACTACTCTTCACAAGTTGATAGCTATCCTGAATATAAGAAAAGATTTGTAGATCTCGAGCTCGCTGATTATCACATAGCAGTTGGTGGAATTGACTCTATCTATTCACTGCCCCTTCCGAGATTTTAATGAAAGACTCTAATATTGCAGATATATGTATTTCTCAAGCAGCTAGAGCTTGGGCAGATGATGGAGAGATTCTTGCAACTGGAATTGGTCTAATTCCTAGGTTGGCAGCCAGTCTTTCAAAAATTGTTTTCAATGAAGGTTTAATGATCACCGATGGTGAAACCTATCTTATTGATGAACCTTTCCCATTGGGTGTTGAAAGAGAGCTAAAAATCGAAGGATACATGAGCTATAGTCGTGTTTTTGAAAATCTTTGGGGAGGTTCGAGGCATGCTATGGTTACACCAACTCAAATAGATCAGTTTGCTCAAATGAATATAAGCTGCATTGGAGACTATGCATCTCCAAAAGTGCAACTCTTGGGGTCGCGTGGTTTTCCCGGTAACTCAATCAGCCACAAAAATAGTGTTTTCATTCCAGCCCATACACTCAAATCTTTTGTAGAGGGCGAGGTAGATATGGTATCTAGCATTGGTTTCAAGAAAGAAAATAAATATCAACCACAAATCGGCAAGGTTTTTACCAATCTAGGGGTTTTTGATTTTAATGGGGACAATAATAGCTTTAGACTGATATCTATTCATCCAGATGTTGATCTTGCATCAATTGAGCAATCAACCGGTTTTCAAGTTGATGTTAGCAATTATGTTGAGACAGAGTTGCCTTCATCAAGAGAAATAGAGATTATAGAATACTTAGATCCTAAAGGAATGAGATTTAGTGTTTTCGGAGGATAATTATGCCTAGAGCCAAACCAACCGTTATCTACAAAAAGCTTGATGATATAGCTGTCGTCTCGATGAATAGGCCAGAGTATAACAATGCTCAAAATGGAAAAATGACCTATGACCTCGATCGAGCATTTAAAAAGGCAGTTGATGATGATGATATTAAAGTAATTATCCTCAAAGGTAATGGCAAGCATTTTTCAGCAGGACATGACATTGGTACTCCTGGGAGAGATGTTGATAAATCTTACGATAGAAAAACCATGTGGTATGACCATACCAACAAACCCGGCGGAGAGTTTTGGTATGTAAGAGAACAAGAAGTTTATCTTAATATGTGTCGCAGATGGAGAGATATTCCTAAGCCTACTATTGCGATGGTTCAAGGAGCTTGTGTAGCGGGAGGATGTATGCTTGCATGGGTTTGCGACTTAATTATTGCATCTGAGGATGCCTTTTTTGCTGATCCTGTTGTAAGAATGGGCATTCCTGGAGTTGAGTACTTTGCTCACCCTTATGAGCTTAATCCAAGAATTGCTAAAGAGTTTTTATTTTTAGGTGAAAGAATGTCTGCACAAAGAGCCTATGAGATGGGAATGGTTAATAAAGTTGTTTCAAGAGAAGACCTGCAAGATCATGTAATGGAAGTTGCAAAAAAAATTGCAACCATGCCTAGATTAGGTTTAGCGCTCACTAAGCAAGCTATAAATCATGCTGAAGATTTGCAAGGAAAAAGAAACGCAATGGAAGCAGCATTTGCTTGGCATCATTTCTCTCATGCTCATAATGATTTAGTAACTGGTAATGTGTTGTCAGGTTTTGATGCTAAGAAGATGGCTAAATCCCAAAGACAAAACAGTTCAAATAAAAAGTGATTCAAACAGAATTATTTAAGAGACTTGGCTCTGAGCTTCCCGTTATCCAAACTGCTATGGGTTGGGTTGCTACTCCTAAATTAGTAGCAGCCTCAACTAATGCAGGCGCTTTTGGATTTTTAGCTCTTGCAACTTCAAGCAAACAAGAAGCGTTATCAGCCATTGACGAAACTTTAGCTCTAACCAATAAGCCTTTTGGAGTAAATTTTCATATGTTTCAACCAGGTGCAGCTGAGATTGTTGATTACATAATTCAGAAGAAAATTAGAGCGGTTAGTTACTCGAGATCTCCTGTTGCCAAATATATTCTTAAATTGAAAAACGCAGGGGTAATCTGTATACCAACCGTTGGTGAAGTGAAGCATGCCATTAAAGCTGAGGCTCTTGGAGCCGATGCATTAGTGATTCAAGGATCAGAGGGTGGTGGTCATACAGGATCAACGCCTACAAGTTTGTTGTTGAGCGAAGTTTTAAAATCAGTGAAATTACCAATAGTTGCGGCTGGAGGTTTCAGAGATGGTTTTGGGTTGGCTGCTGCAATTGCTTGGGGTGCTTCAGGTATCGCTATGGGAACACGGTTCATGATGACAAAAGAGAGCCCTGTCCCGGATATAACCAAGGAGGCATATCTTGCTTGCGATACTAGTCAAATTAGGATCACAAAGAAATTTGATGGATTGCCTCATCGACTAATTTTCAATGAATATATTTCAACTCTAGACAAGGCAAGTTCTCCTAAAATCTTCATCCAAGCATTAATCTCAAGCTGGAAGTATAAGCAATTATCTAAAGCTTCATTTAAAGATATTTTGCGGTCTTTTTTTGGAATGCTTAAAGGCGATGAATTAACAATTGCTCAAACCATGATGGCAGCTAATAGCCCCATAATAATTCAAAAGGCAATGGTTGAAGGAGTTCCAGCTAAAGGAGCAATGCCCAGTGGTCAAGTGGCTGGATTAATAAAAGATTTACCAAGTTGCGTTGAATTAATGGAACAAATTAGAACAGAATTTAATCAAGCATCGAGTAAATTTAAGGAGAACTTGCGTGAGAGTTGACATTAACTTTAATAACCATGTTTCAGAGCTAATTTTAAATGCTCCTCCTGTAAATGCTCTAAACAGTTCAGAGTGGCATCAGTTCGCTGACACTATTCAAGAGATATCAGCCAACAAAGAAGTGCATGCAGTCATCATCAGAGCGATTGGCAAAGGTTTCTGTGCTGGGGTAGATATTAAAGAATTACAACAAGATCCTAATAAGATTAGTGATGTAAATGCTGGATGTTGGAGAGTTGCTGAAGCAATTCATCATTGTTCTGTTCCGGTAATCTCTGCCTGTCATGGGTTTGTATTAGGTGGCGGCATTTTGATTTCAGGAGCTTCGGATATAGTTCTTGCTACTCAGGATGCTTATTTTGGGCTTCCTGAAATAGATAGAGGTGCTTTGGGTGGAGGAGCTCATTTAAGCAGATTGTTTCCACTTCAAGCAGTTAGAAAAATGATGTTTACAGGAAAACCTATTTCAGCAGAAAAGGCATTTGCATATGGAGCGCTTGAATCTATTCATGCTAATCAAGAGGATTTAAATGCTGCGGCACAGAGTATAGCTAGCGATATTGCATCAAAAAGCTCTATTGCTGTTCGTCTTGCAAAGCAGGCATTAAATGAAATTGAGCCTACTGATGTAAATACGGAGTATAAAAAGGAACAAGGATATACATTAAAGCTCTATCAATCCTCAGATTCTCAAGAAGCAAGGGATGCTTTTGTTGAGAAAAGAAATGCAGATTTTAAAAATGAAGCTTAACTTTACAAATGATCAAAATTTATTTCGGCAAGAAGTAAGGTCTTGGCTAGAGACCAATGTACCAAAGAAACCATTACTTTCTTTGGATACAGAAGAAGGGTTTGAACAGCATCGGCATTGGGAAAAAACTTTAAATGAAGGAAACTGGTCTATGGTTACATGGCCAAAAGAATATGGTGGCAGGGGATTAGATCTTATTGAGTGGTTAATTTTTGAAGAAGAATATTACCGAGCAAAAGCGCCTACTAGAGTCAATCAAAACGGAGTATTTTTATTAGGCCCAACTCTAATGGAGTATGGTACTGATCTCCAAAAGCAAAGATTTTTAAGTGCTATGGCAAAGGGAGAGCATATTTGGGCTCAAGGCTGGTCTGAGCCAAATGCTGGGAGTGATATGGCAGCAATTAGAAGCACTGCTATTAAACAGGGCGATAAGTTTATTATCAATGGCCAGAAAACTTGGTCTTCTAGAGCATCTTTTGCTGATTGGACGTTCGGTCTCTTTAGATCAGATCCAGAAACCTCTAGACATCATGGTCTCTCTTTTATATTGGTGCCACTAGATGCATCTGGTATTACTGTTAGACCTATTCCTCAACTAGATGGAGAGCCAGGGTTTGCAGAAATATTTTTTGATAATGTTGAAGTGCCTATAGATAATTTGATTGGTCATGAAGGGCAGGGTTGGAATATTGCCATGGCAACAGCAGGCTTTGAAAGGGGTTTAATGTTAAGGTCACCTGCAAGGTTTCAAGAAACAGCAGCAAGTTTGATCAAACTTGCTAGCAATTGCGACAATTTAGCTCCTTCTATTAAAGCTGCACTTGTTGATTGTTGGATAAGAGCGGAAGCTTATGCTCTTAATATCTATCAAACTGCATCAAAAATTCAGGCTGGTAAAAAGATAGGACCTGAATCAAGTTTAGGTAAAATTTTCTGGTCAAATTTAGATCTCGAGATGCATGCTGTAGCATTAAAAATTCTTGGAACTCAATCAGAATTGAAAAACGAGGAGGCTAAAAATATTTCTTCTTGGATTAAGGGTTTTATGTTCTCTTTAGCCGGCCCTATTTATGCTGGTACAAATGAAATACAAAAGAATATTGTTGCTGAAAGATTATTAGGGTTACCAAGATAATGCATTTTACGTTTGACAGTGAATTAGATTCATTTATTACGACGGTTTCAGATTTTATACGTAATGACTATTCACCTCAGCATATTAGAAATTCTTGGAAGCAAGAAAGCCCTTTTTCGGCAGAAAAATGGCAATCTATGGTTGGATTGGGAATAACTCAAATGAACCTAGATGGAAAATTTCATGGAATGGGGCTTCCTCTAGATGAGGCATCTTTGGTTTATGAAGAGCTAGCATATGGTGGAGTAATTGAACCCATTATTGAGCAAAGCATTTTAGTTAATAATCTTGCGCATTATTTTCCTACCGATCTCCAAAAACTAATTAGTTCAAAACTAGTTGATGGTTTTATAGCAGTCGCACATCCATTGTCTCCACTTGTAAATCATTTAAGTCAAGCAGCTGGATTATTAAGCATCAAAGAAACTTCTATTGTGTATACAGATATTGCAAGCGTAAGTCATACAATCTTGCCATCAAATGATCCTTCAAGGAAGTTGTCAAGGATTGAAAGCCTTGAAAATTCTCAAGTATTTCAAATTGATAATAATCTTGAACAAAAAATTGTCTCCTCTGGCAAAGTGATGACGGGAATAATGATGCTTGGTTTATCCAGAAGATGTTTGGATATAACTTCAGAATATGTTAAAACGCGAGAACAGTTTGGTAAGCCTATTGGATCTTTTCAAGCCGTTAAACACATGTTAGCTGATGTTGCAGTTAAGATCGAATTTGCAAAAGCAGCTATTTATAGAGCTGCTAACTCAATAGATACTAACAATGCATATCATGCACTGCACGCAAATATTGCCAAGTATTTGGCAGCGCAAGCTGGTGAAATTGCTGCTAAAAATTCAATACAGGCTCATGGAGCAATGGGTTATACATGGGAAGTAGATCTACATATTTTTATGAGACGAATATGGGCAATTACCTCGCAGTGGTCATCTGCTGGAGAAATTGAACTCGCGATTGATGGATTTTTACAATCAAACTTAGAAGACTTGGGTTCAACCTTCACATTTAGAGAGAAGTAATATGAGAGAAGCGTTTATAGTTGAAGCAAAAAGAACACCCGTTGGTCGAAAAAAAGGAAGTTTATCTAATGTTCATCCTGCAGATTTGGGGGGCTACATTCTTAGCTCTCTTTTTAATAACCTTCAATTTGATCCAGCTTTAGTTGATGATGTCATTTTTGGATGTGTTGATACAGTTGGTCCTCAGGCGGGTGATATTGCTCGCACTTGTTGGTTAGCTGGTGGCCTTCCTTTGCATGTTCCTGGAACAACTGTAGATAGACAATGCGGCTCTTCTCAGCAAGCAGTTCATTTTGCAGCACAAGCAGTGATGTCAGGAACAGCTGAAGCAGTGGTTGCTGGTGGAGTCCAGAACATGAATTTGGTCCCGATTTCATATGCCATGATAGCTGGAAAAGAACTTGGATTTGATGATCCCTTTAGAGGCTCAAAAGGATGGATGGAAAGATTTGGTAATGTGGAAGTCAGTCAATTTAATTCAGCTAATATGATTGCTCAAAAATGGGATATCACTAGGGAGGAGATGGAAAAATTTGCTTTAGGAAGTCATGAAAAAGCTCTTAAATCAATCAGCGAGGGTAAATTTAAGCATGAAATAGTACCTTTTAATGATTTTAATACAGATGAAACTCCGAGGCAGGGAACTTCACTGCAGAAGATGGCTGAATTGGTTCCTTTAATTGAAGGTCATACCATTACTGCCGCCATGGCGTCTCAAAATGCAGATGCTGCTGCTGCTTTGCTAATTGTTTCTGAAAAAATATTAAAAGAACATAATTTGAAGCCTTTGGTTAAGATCAAGCATATTAGTGTCCTAGCTGATGATCCAATTTGGATGCTAACTGCTCCAATACCTGCTACAAAGGCTGCTCTTAAGAAATCAGGGCTTAACTCCTCTGATATTGATGTGGTAGAGATTAATGAAGCATTTGCATCAGTAGTTTTAGCTTGGAACAAAGAAATAGACATTGATCCAGCAAAGGTAAATATCCATGGAGGCGCAATAGCTCTTGGGCATCCTTTGGGGGCAACCGGTGCTAGACTTATGACTACGATGGTGCATACAATGAAAAGAGATAAATTAAAGTATGGTCTCCAAACTATGTGTGAGGGCGGAGGCCAAGCAAATGTTACTATTTTAGAAAACTGTGAATAAGCTCCAAACTCCCTCATACCCTCTCGGAAGAAATCTATTTAAAGGAAAAGGTATTGTACTAACTGCAGCAGCTGGAGCGGGTATAGGATTTGCAACAGCAAAGCGATTCTTAGAAGAAGGGGCTGATATTGTTATTTCTGATGCTCACGAGATTAGATTAAAAGCTGCATGTGAATCATTGTCTGCTTTAAAACTTGGAACCGTAAATGCCATAACATGCGACGTTACAAATGATCAGAACATAAAGGAATTATTTAACTTTGCTAAACATAACTTAGAATCAGTCGATGCTGTCATTAACAATGCGGGATTAGGCGGTGAACGCAATCTAGTTGATATGTCAAATGATGAATGGCATAAGGTTATTGATATAACACTTAATGGCGCCATGAAAATAATGCGCGAGGCCATTCCGGTGCTTGAAGTGGCACAGGGATGTATTGTTAATAATGCATCAGTTTTGGGATGGCGTGCACAAGCAGGACAAGCGCATTATGCAGCTGCCAAAGCTGGAGTTATGGCACTCACAAGATGCGTGGCATTAGAAACAGTAAAGAAAGGTATTAGAATAAATGCTGTTGCACCCAGCCTTGCTATCAATCCTCACTTAGCAAAAACAAGCTCAAATGAATTGATTGATAAATTAGTAAGCCAAGAGGCTTATGGCAGAGGAGCAGAGCCTTGGGAGGTAGCCAATGTCATCCTTTTTTTGGCTAGCGACTTAGCGAGCTATTTAACTGGCGAGGTCATTTCTGTATCTTCTCAGCGCGCATAGTGCATAAGATCATATTTATACTTTTTAAAAATATTAAATCAGGGGATCTATATCCCTTAGACATAAATATAAAGCCAACGCTGGATCTGGCTAAGACACTATTTGCTCTCTCAGCTTACAGGGCCAATGACATTTCTGGCTTTATTGAACAAGGGAGGCATCATCGGCAGACTAGAGAGGGTTCTCAGCCAGTTGCAGCTCTAACGCTTTGGCTAACATCAATGGATGAAATTAAGATTGAGCAGATAAAAAGTGAAGCACAACATAGTTTTGATGATGTATGGTATTTTGAAGTTCAAGAAAAAATCGTGTTAAATAAACATCAAATGGATTGCAATAGTTCATTTACTCAATACGCTTTGATTTCTAAGAGACCTGATATTTCAAAAGATTCTTTTTTTGAACATTGGCATGATCATCACACTGACATTGCCATTAAAACTCAATCAACTTTTTCGTATATTCAAAATACTATAATTAAAAGCAGCTCTAAAAGTCTTGGCACGTATCTTGCAGTTGTTGAAGAAAGTTTTCCCATTAAAGCTTTATGTGATCCTATGATTTTTTATGCAGCCAGTTCTAAAGAGACGCTTAAATATAACTTGGATCTCATGATGCACTCATGCCAAAAGTTTTTAAACTTTGACGAAATAATTGTATTTCCGACTAGGCAGCTTAATTTGCTGTAATATTAGAAAAATAGGGGTGGTATATGGAAGATATAAAAGTTGCTCTTGTTACTGGTGCTGCCAGTGGCATGGGAAGAATTTCCGTACGCAGACTAACTGATGCGGGTATCAGAGTTGCTGCTCTGGATGTCAATGAAGCTGGACTCGAAGAAGTCAGGCAGTCATCTAACTTAGTTAAGACCTTTGCATGCAATATTGCTTCTAGCGAGGAAGTGATCAATGCAGTTGAGGAAGTTCAAGCAGAGCTAGGCCCGATTGATAGGCTTACTCACGCAGGTGCAATTATGCCCCTTAATCCCATATCTAAAATGAGTGCAGCTGACATTAACAACATGATGCGTATCAATTATGAAGGCACTGTCAATATGGTTAAAGCTGTTCTTCCCAGCATGGAAACCAGGAATTCCGGTCAGATTATTCTTTTTGGATCTATAGCTGGCACTTGCCCAGAAAGGAATATGTCTGCATATTGTGCTAGCAAAGCAGCCGTGAATATGTTTGCAGAAATACTCTGGAAGGAGCTGGAATCAACAAATATTAAAGTACTATTAGTATGTCCTGCAATAACTAATACCCCTCTGATGAGGTTTGTCACAGATGAAAATGCTCCAAACACTTTAAAAAATAGTCTTGCTAAGGGGAAACTCAATGATCCAGAGAAAGTCGTAGATGCAATTGAGAAAGCTTTAACCAAAGAGGATCTTATTTGTTACCCAACCCCTGATGCGGTTTATGCCACGAGGATAAGAAGATTTTTTCCGAACTATTGGTGGAAGCTTATTTCAAAAAACTCATAGCATGGAATATTCAAGATTACTCCAAGAACCTGATAACTCAAATCTAGATAGTTTTCCTGGAGAATATGGAATTCCTTTTTTTGGAAAGATGATTCAAGTGGTCGATGACTCCATAAAACTGTGCCAGGACCACTTCAATAGGTTTGGCCCTGTTTCAAAAATAGATTTGGTAAAAAATCAGAAAGTTTTGCTATGCCTTGGTCCAGAATTTAATGAAGCTGCTTTATTTGATAAAGACGAAAGTTTTAGCTCTGCAGCTGGATACCATAATTCACTGGGGACTCTTTATCCTGAGGGAATGCTTTTGAGGGATGGTAGTCTTCATAAAAAAACTAGAAGAGCATCTCAGCCATCATTCAAAACCGATGCACTTAAGTCGTATGTTGATTTGTTACTCCCTATTCAACAGCGAAGAATTGAAGAACTTCCAGTCAATAAAGAATTTCTATTTTACGATGCTATACAGCAAACACTGATGGATGTCGCTGCTCGAGTTTTTTTAGGCTTAGATGAAACAAGTAGAATGGCAAAAAAACTAAATCATATATTTACCACAATTAATAAAGGCCTCATCACCCCTTTACCATACAGATTTCCTTTTTCAACATATAGCAGAGCCTTAAAAGCCCGTGAAAGACTGAGAATATACATTCAAAACAATATCCCCAAGAGAAGAGGAAGGGATGATGTAGATATGTTTACTCGATACTGCAATGCAAAAGATGAAGATGGTTCTTTTCTTGATCCTATAGACATAGACGGACACATTGCTTTTTTAATGTTTGCAGCATTTGATACAACTACTAGTGCTCTTACAAATATCCTCTATTACTTGGGAACCCACACTGAATGGCAAGATAGAGTTCGTAATGAGATTAACCAAATTGGAAAAGAAGATTTGACCTATGAAGATGCTTCTTCTATGTTGCAGACAGATTATGTTTTCAATGAAACCATGAGATTTTACCCTTCTGTGATGATTCTAAATAGAAGAACAACTAAGGATATTGAGATTGCTGGCTATGAAATTCCAAAGAATACTATACTGATGCTTAGTCCAGCATTTACCCACCGGATGACTGAATGGTGGTCTAATCCTGAGACTTTTGATCCTCTTAGATTTTCTCCAGAACGAGCAGAACATAAAAGACACGGTTTTAACTACATTCCATTTGGCGGTGGTGCGCATAAATGCATCGGCATGCATTTTGCCCAATTGAATGCAAAGTTGTATCTATTTAGATTATTAAAAAAATATCGCGTTAAGTTAAGAGATAACTATAATCCTAAGTTTATGCACGTACATCTGCCAAGACCCAAAGATAAATTACCAATAATACTAGAGGAAATCTAATGCTCGAGAAGAGTAATTTTTTAACGCTTCAATGCGGGTTTGAATTTCACTACCATCACATTGGCTCAGGTCCATGTATATTGTTTTTGCATGGCAGCGGAACAGGTGCTTCAGGAATGACAAATTTTAGAGGCAATTATCAAAGTTTTGTTGATCAAGGTTTCTCAGTTCTGATACCCGACTTACCGGGTTATGGCTTTAGCTCTAAGCCCGATGATGTTGTGTATTCCATGGATTTTTTTAATGAAAAATTAATCGGTCTTCTGGATGCATTGAACATTGATGATGTTTCAATAGTAGGCAACAGTTTGGGAGGAGCTTTAGCTTTAGGTATTGCAATTAATACCCCTGACAGGGTTAAAAAGCTCATACTTATGGCTCCTGGCGGTTTAGAAGATCAATCTGAGTACAACAATATGCCCGGAATAAAAAAACTACTTGGTGATTTTTTGGGTGGTCCAATGAACTCTGAAAAAATAGAGGGATTATTAAAACTTTTTCCGTATGATCCAACAATTGTGACTCAAGAAATGATTGAAGATAGACTAGAAATTCTTCCGCTGATGAATCAACAGGTTTTAGCGACTATGCAGATTCCTAACTTAACGAATAGGCTTCATGAGATACAGGCTCCAATATTAAGTATTTGGGGATTGGATGATCAATTTATTCCCATTAAGGGACTTGCAACTCTTCAAATGAATTGTCAAAACATAAGAACAATTTCATTTAATAAGTGTGGTCATTGGGTAATGATTGAAAAAGCTAATGAATTTAATGCATATTGCGTGAATTTTTTGCAGAACTCATGAGTCCCTCCAATTCAGATATAAGTCATAGTCTTTTTTATGCTCTCATGCATAGAAAGACTCTTACTCCAATATCTTCAGAGATACATAATTTTACAATCGATGATGCATATGAGGTTTCAAAGCAATTTCTTTCTCTTCGTTTGAAAAATGGAGAAAAAATAATTGGTAAGAAAATTGGAGTTACATCAAAGGTTGTTCAAGAAATGTTAGGAGTTCATCAACCAGATTTTGGGTTTCTAACTGATGCGATGCAAGTTAAGAACCGATCCAAGGTTAAGCTTGATACTTTAATACAACCTCGTGCTGAAGCTGAAATTGCTTTCATTCTCTCTAAAGATTTAAATGGACCAGGCATTACTAAAGAAGATGTACTAAATTCAACTCAAGCGATAGTCCCTTGTTTTGAAATTGTTGATTCAAGAATTAGTAATTGGGAAATAAAAATTGAAGACACAGTCGCTGACAATGCTTCATGTGGAATTTTCTGTTTAAGTGATCAATCAGTAAATCCTGGTGATTTTGATTTGGCAACACTAGAAGCTAGAGTGTTTAAAAATGGTAATCAAATTTCTTCAGGGTTGGGGTCTGCTGTTCAAGGTCATCCTGCTGAAGCAGTAGCATGGTTAGCCAATACATTAGGCAATTACGGTATCTCATTAAATAAAAATGATATTATCCTTTCAGGGTCGCTTGTTCCATTGGAGCCTATTTCAGCAGGTGATGAATTTAGAATGGAAATTATTGGTGTTGGTGGATGTGAGCTAACTTTTATTTGATTAGAAAATTGGTGAAAAGTGCAATTATTGGGTCTGGGAATATTGGTACAGACCTTATGTATAAAATTTTAAGAAACTCCAACATCTTAGAGTGTTCCGCAGTTATTGGTATAGATCCAGAATCTGAGGGTCTTGCGTTAGCGAAGGCTGAGGGTGTGCACATCGCCTCAAGTGGTTTAGAAGACTTTTCTAGTGTTGGCTTATTTGAGGAGATTGAAATATTTTTTGATGCAACTTCCGCTTATGCCCATGCGGAGCATCATAAAATTATTTCTGGCGCTGGCAAACAACTCATTGATCTTACTCCTGCTGCTATAGGTCCCTATTGTGTTCCTGTAGTAAATCTTGACGAGCATCTTACCCAAAATAATGTCAATTTAGTTACTTGCGGTGGGCAAGCAACAATTCCAATGGTTGCAGCTGTTAACCAGGTGTCGAAGGTTAATTATGCAGAAATTGTAGCATCCGTTTCTTCAAGAAGCGCAGGACCAGGAACGAGGGCTAATATCGATGAATTTACTAAAACGACTGCTTTGGGTTTAGAAAAAGTTGGAGGCGCTGCAAAAGCTAAAGCAATTATTGTGTTAAATCCCGCAGAACCTCCCTTATTAATGCGTAATACTGTTTTTACGCTCTCTGAAGAAATGGACACTGATGTTATTGAAAAAAGCATTCACGCAATGGTGGCAAGAGTTCAAGAGTATGTTCCTGGATATAGGCTGAAACAGAAAGTTCAATTTGAGAGATTTGGCTCAAATAACCCTGTAAAGATTCCAGGTTATGGAGAATTTAAAGGCATTAAATCATCTATTTTCTTAGAGGTTGAGGGAGAGGGTCACTACCTTCCTAAATATGCTGGGAACCTTGATATCATGACTTCGGCTGCTCTTGGAACAGCTGAAGCGCTTGCTAGAAAAAGATTTTAAAGATGAAAAAGATCTATATTCAAGATGTAACTTTACGAGACGGAATGCATGCTATTAGGCATCAATATGGCATTGATCATGTCCAATCAATAGCAAAAGCATTGGATTCAGCAGGCGTAGATGCTCTTGAGGTAGCGCATGGCGATGGC
>JAYNII010000014.1:0-25011 GCA_038108875.1 Gammaproteobacteria bacterium
TGTCCTAGGCCTCTAGACGAACGGGGCAGGAACGCGCATTATAGGTTTTAAAAGAAACCTTGAAAAGATCTCTAAGATTTTTTTATTAGCTTATCTACTTTGTCCAAAAATCCCCTAAGAAAGTTACCTTCCATTTGATCTGGATAGAGCCTGCGAAACATTCTCTCCATGCGTGTGAGGATTTGCTTTGGGTTTTCAGGATCGACTACTCCCAAGTCTACAGCTGTGTTGTTGAAATGCTCCACTAGCCTTTGCAATTGATCTTGTGTATAGCTTGGATAATCTTGCCAGGATTTTAAAATACTTTGGTTTGAGTTTTTGAAAATCTCGTAGCAAATTATTTGAACCGACTGGCTAATATTCAGCACTGGATACTCATCGTCTGCAGGAATTACAAGGTGCTTATTTGCAAGTTGGAGTTCTTCATTGGTTAACCCCCTATCCTCCCTTCCAAAGATTATTGCAATCTGTTGCTCTGCGTTAGCAAGTTCAACAATTTCTTTAGCTGCATCAGCTGCATATAGACTCGGCCAACCTATACTTCGTTCTCTAGCTGAAGTCGCAAACACAAGCTTTGCTTGTCCAATGGCTTCAGCTAAAGAATCTACAACGGTTGCACTCTCTAAAATATCTAAAGCATTACCTGCAAGCGCTCTGGCATCGCCGTGAGGGAAATTCTTTGGCTTGACAAGTATTAAGTTGGTCAAACCCATATTCTTCATAGCTCGAGCTGCCGAGCCAATATTTCTTGGAAGAGAGGTTTCAACTAAGACAACAGAAATATACTTAGATTGTAAAATCATCCAAGTATTATCTTCATTTCTTGTACAATATGCGACATGTCAAAACCGGCCCTTATGAACGTTGCTCTGATTGCTGCTCGCTTGGGCTCGCGGGAGCTTGAATTCGCAGCCAAAAAAGTACATGCCTTGAAAGTTTCTAAAAAAGGACCAACCGACTATGTATCAGAGGCCGATAAAAAAATTGAGCATTTAGTATTTGAAGAAATAAAAAAGTTTTACCCAGAGCATAACTTCCTAGGGGAAGAATTTGGTCATGAAATCAATAACTCTAATGTTACTTGGATACTCGATCCAATTGATGGAACCACAAATTTCATTCATGGTTATCCTCAATTTTGTCTCTCCTTGGCTTGTAAAATCGATGAAGTTATAACCCATGCTGTCATCATAGATCCTACGAGAAGAGAAGAATTTACTGCCTCCAAAGGCGGAGGTGCTGAACTCAACGGTGAAAAAATGCGAGCAAGCAGCCTACCTAATTTAACCGATGCCTTAATAGCCAACAGCTCGCATGAAAATCCTGATCAATCCTATACCTTTCATAACATTGCAACATTTCGCGAACTTTACAAATACTCGCTCACTATCAGACGATCGGGTTGCACAGCACTAGATTTAGCCTACGTTGGAGCTGGGAGACTTGAAGGATTTTGGGGTAACGGATTAGGTAATTGGGACGTTGCTGCTGGGATGCTGATTGCTGAAGAGGCTGGAGCGCTCACCAGTAATTTTGAAGGCAATCCTAATTATTTAGCTGGCGACCATGTAATCTGTGCTGCACCTAAATGTTTCAAGCCTATGCTGCAGGCAATTAAAAGTAATTTCTCAAAACACGCCTAAGGCAGATCATCAAATTCTGCGCCTTCAGGTTCTGGAACTGCTAAATCTTCTTGGGAAATGTTCATGCTAATCAACATATTGGCAACCACATAAATAGAAGAATAGGTACCAACCACAATCCCCAAAATTAAAGCCAAACTGAAACCTTTAATAAGTTCCCCTCCAAAGATCAAGAGAGAAAAAAGCACCAATAAAGTGGTTAAAGAAGTTATCAACGTTCTTGAGAGGGTTTGATTGATGGACTTATCTACAATTTCAACGGGCTCTAAGCCCCGCTCTATTCTAAAGTTCTCACGCATTCTATCCGATACGACGATTGTATCGTTTAAAGAGTAACCAATCACAGCTAGCAAAGCTGCCATTACAGTTAAATCAAAGTCCCAACCCACGATTGAGAAAATTCCCAAGACAATCACGACATCGTGAGCTAGAGCAACCACAGCACCGATAGCAAATTTAAATTGAAAGCGAAATGCTACATAGAGCAATATCATGCCCAGTGCTACCAACATGCCAAGACCACCTTGATCACGCAATTCTGAACCTACCTGTGGACCAACAAATTCTATTCTCTTTAATTCTAGCTCTTGATTGGGGTAAGCCATTTCCAAGATTGTATAGATTTTATCGCCCAACCTTCCTTGACTATCTTTGTCTGCAGCCTTGATCAGCACATCCGTTTCGGTGCCAAAGTTCACTACCTGAAAATCTTCTATTCCGTTGTTCGCCAGATTGCTTCGAACATCCTCTAAGGGAACCGTTTCCTCAAAGACGATCTCAACAAGCGTGCCTCCGCTAAAATCAAGTCCCAAGCTCAAACCTCTATAGGAAAGTGACACAATCGCAAGCACAAAAAGGATCAGCGAGGATAAGCCTGCAACCTTGCGAAACTTCATAAAAGGAATTGCAAAATCCATTATATTTTTAACTCCTTCAAGCGTTTATTGCCGTACATTAGATTGACTATAGCTCGAGTCACTAAGATAGCTGTGAACATAGAGGTAACAATACCTATAGATAAAGTGATCGCGAACCCTTTAATCGGGCCTGTGCCAACTGCATAGAGCACTACCGCAGCTATCAAAGTAGTGATGTTGGCATCAAAAATAGTAGTAAATGCTCTCCCAAATCCATCTTTGATTGCAATTTGCGGGTCGTTACCAGCGGCTAATTCTTCTCGAATTCTCGAAAAAATAAGCACATTCGCATCGACAGCCATACCTACTGTAAGGACTATCCCGGCGATTCCTGGCAAAGTGAGGGTAGCGCCTAACAAAGACATAATCCCGGTGATTAAGATCACATTGTTTGCAAGCGCAATATTTGCAGCCAAGCCGAACCAGCCATAATAGAACAACATAAAAGCAACTACAGCTAAGAAACCAATAATCATAGATTGAATCCCAAGTTTAATATTCTCTTTTCCTAGGCTTGGACCGACGGTTCTTTCTTCAACAAATTTCATGGGCGCAGCCAACGCTCCGGCTCTTAGCAGAAGCGCTAATTCGCTTGCCTCTTGGGGTGAGCCAACCCCTGTAATTCTAAAAGAAGTTCCCAGGACACCCTGAACCGTGGCAAGAGAGATAATTTTCTTATCTATGTAGGATGTTTGTTCAATGACTTCTTTGCCGTCTGCATCTAACTTTAGCTCCGACAAAGTTTTTTCTTCTACAAACAATACCCCAAGTCTTCTTCCGATATTGCCAGTAGTGGCTTTTTGCATGGCTCTGCCCCCTTGTAAATCAAGGGTGATATTCACTTGAGCAGATCCGTTTTCATCAAAACCAGTGCTTGCGTTGGTCACGCTCTCACCCGCCAAAATGACCGATCTTTCAAGTAAGGCATCTAGCCCTGGAGCATTTTTATATTCAAACCTTTCTTTTCTAAGTCTTGAGGTTTCTGGTTTAGCTTCCATCCTAAACTCTAGATTGGCGGTTTTACCAATAATTTTTTTTGCTGCTGCGGTGTCTTGGACTCCTGGGAGCTCAACAACAATTCTACTGGAGCCTTGACGCTGAACAATAGGCTCTGAAACTCCGAGCTCATTCACTCGGTTTCTTAAAGTGACCAAGTTTTGTCCAACAGCATAATCACGCAACTCTCTAATAGCAGTATCTGAAAAATTAAATCTAATGGTGTTCGTAGCAAGAACAGGAGCAAGATCATAAATATTACCAGTAGCAGTTAAGTTTTCATCGTTTAGGATGGCAAGAGCATTACTGTAGCTTTGAGAATCATTGAATACAAAAACAAGACTTTGCGCTTCTATTTGGGATTGACTATAACCAATACCATCGTCCGTAAATCTTTTACGATAGGATGTTAAAGTATTTTCTAATCTGTTTTGTAAAGCATTGGCAATATCTACCTCGAGTAGAAAATGAACGCCTCCGGATAAATCAAGACCAAGTTTGAGTGGGCCTGCGCCAAGTTGCGTAAGCCACCTAGGTGTGGTGGGTTCTAGATTTAACGCCACTATCACTTGATCTAACAGAGCACGCTGAATAACGGTTTTTGCTTTAAGTTGGGCGTCTAAATCATTAAATTGCGCAACTATATTGTTTTCTTTAAGACTTACTTCTGTGGCAGCGATACTGTTAGCAAGAATTAACTCATTGACTCTGTTTAATAACTCAGTATCCGCGGCTTGGCCAGATTGAGCATAGGCGATTTGGATAGATGGATTAGCAGGATAGAGATTTGGTAGAGAATAGAGCCCTCCAAAAATGAGCACCAGCACAATCAACAAGTAAGTCCAAACTGAAAATCTGTTCATAGCTTATTTGATGGATTCGATTGTTCCTTTGGGGAGTGTATTGGCTATGGCAGATTTTTGAAGTTTGAAGGTTATATTTTCACTGACCTCAATTGCAACATAATCGCCCTTAATTTCCTTTACCTTGCCCAGAATGCCTCCTGCAGCAACTACCTCATCACCCTTGCTTAAATTAGCTAACATATCCTGCAAGGCTTTTTGACGTTTGTTTTGAGGCCTGATCATCATAAAGTACATCAATAAAAAGAAACCCAGAAAAAAGATCAGGACGGGATCTGCATACCATGGAATATTTGCTGATGGATTCATTATTTCTCCAGATGTTTTAAGTGCTTTGGCAAGCTTTGTTGGCGCTTATTATAAAAGTCTTTTGCGAACTTAGCGAATTCTCTTACTTCAATACTGTCTCGCATGGAACGCATAAGCTCTTGGTAATAAAAGATATTGTGATACGAAGACAAAATGGCATATAGCATTTCTTTAGATTTATCTAAATGATGTAAATATGCCCTTGTATAATTTTCGCAGACCTTGCAGGCACAAGCTTCATCAATCGGCAAACTGCTTTGGGCATGTTCTGCATTTCTGATATTTACTTCACCAAAAGATGTAATCAGTTGTCCGTTTCGTGCATTTCTCGTTGGCAGAACACAATCAAACATATCCACACCCAATGCAACCGCAGAGACAATGTCTTCTGGTTTTCCTACTCCCATTAAATAATGAGGCTTGTTTGAGGGTAACTCAGACTGCAAAGTCTGTAATATTCTAAGCATGTCCTCCTTAGGTTCTCCCACACTTAATCCCCCAATGGCATATCCATCAAAACCAATAGTAACAAGTTCCGCCAGGGATTCTTTCCGCAATTCTTCGTACATACCTCCTTGGACAATTCCAAATAAAGCAGCTTCAGATGCGTGCGCGTTCTTAGAGCGTTTCGCCCATTTCAAAGATAAAGCCATAGATTCCGATGCTTCCTTTAAGGATGCAGGATATGGGGTGCATTCATCAAAGATCATTACAATATCTGACCCTAAGTTATTTTGAATTTCCATTGAGGTCTCAGGAGAGAGAAAGTGTTTTGATCCATCAAAAGGAGATTTAAAATGAACTCCCTCCTCCGATATCTTTGCTAGATTTCCTAAACTCCATACCTGGAACCCACCCGAATCAGTGAGAATAGGTTTATCCCAGTTTATAAATCGATGCAGACCCCCTAATTTTTTAACTATTTTGTCGCCCGGCTTAAGCATAAGATGAAAAGTGTTACCTAAAATTATTTCAGCTCCTGTCTCTAAAATATTCGAGACTTCCAGAGCCTTGACTGTGCCTGCAGTCCCAACCGGCATAAATGCAGGAGTATTTACTTCACCCTTAGTAAAGAGCAATCTCCCTCTTCGAGCTCCATCGCTTTCAGCAATTAATTCAAACCTCATGCCTTCTCCAATAACATGGCATCCCCGTAGGATAAAAATCTATAGCGCTTTTCTAATGCTTCTGCATATATAGTTTTCATAGCATCGTAACCCACAAATGCGGAAACCAGCATTAATAATGATGATTTGGGTTGATGAAAATTAGTTAGCAGCATATCAACTGCTTTAAATTTAAACCCCGGATGAATAAAGATATTGGTGTCTCCCTGAAAGCAATCCAGATCTGCTTGAAAAGCAGTTTCTAATGCTCGGAGTGTTGTGGTTCCAACAGCAACGATTTTACCTCCAGATTTTTTAACAGTTTTGATCTTTTGAACAGTTGCCTCAGTTACTTCTATATATTCTGAATGCATCTTATGGTCTGCAATATTTTCTACTTTCACCGGCTTAAATGTTCCAGAGCCCACATGCAAATATATATAATCTGAAACTACCCCAGCCTCCTTGATAGCGTGCAATAACATTTCTGAAAAATGGAGTCCTGCTGTGGGGGCGGCAACCGAAAGTTTTTTTGCAGGATCTGCATAAAGGTTTTGATATCTTTCCACATCGGAGCATTCGGCTTCTCTATTTAAATAGGGTGGCAGCGGCGTCACTCCATAATTTATAAACAACTCCGCAGGGCTTTCCTCCCAACGAGTTTCATAAAAGTCATCTTGCTTGGAAATAACTTCTGTTTTAAAAGTTTTTGTTGGGTAGGTAAAAGATATGAGCTGATTAGGTAAGATTTTGGTTGAAGATTTGAGTTGAACCATGGCCTTATTTTCTCCAAGAAGTCGCTCCAAAAAGACCTCAACCTTACCCCCTGTTTCTTTGTTGCCAAACAGCCTTGCCGGAATTACTGAGGATCGATTAAAAACAAGGAGATCTTTAGAGGAAATATTGGATAATAATTCTTTAATCGTTCGGTGTTGAATCTTTTGATCAATAAAAGTTAGCAGCCTGGAGTCATCTCTGTTCTTAAGAGGATATTTGGCAATCAACTCATCTGGGAGCTCATAATCAAAATCTGATGTTTTCATGAAAGATGAATTTTAAAAGATGTTGATGTCAGCTACAATTACGCCGTTGCCCCATTGGCGGAATTGGTAGACGCGCGCGACTCAAAATCGCGTTCCTTCGGGAGTATCTGTTCGACTCAGATATGGGGCACCAACTTTAAATATAAACATCGTACCTTACAGCTTTTCCCCTGATTTGATAATTGATGTTTTCATCAAATGCTGAAGATTTAATGGGCCTTTTGACTATTAACTTTTGATAGGAACATTTTCGCAGTTCATTAAAAGTATAGTGATTATCATTCGCGATATTCTCTAAGGTTAAAATCTCCTGAAGCATCCGAAGATTTTTATCGCCCAGCGCACTGCCTGAAGATTCAAACATCGGATCATAGTAAATGGCATCGTATCTTAATTCGTTTGCAAATTTTTCAGCTCTGCCGATGCAAAGTTTAATTCCAGAAATTTCCGAATTTGTTTTCATACCAACCTGCAGCATAGTGCCAATGACAGAACTCTGCTCTATGGCAATCACTGAATAACCCAACCTACTGAGAATAAGACTGTCTGAGAGTAATCCCGCTGTGGCATCCAAAATCACAGAGCCTGGTTTAAGGTTTCCTAATGCTTTTTTTAGCAAACCTTCTTGCTCAAATCTTTGTAAACGGAAACCAATTTTTCCCTTAGCAGGATCAAAGGACAGCGGTTTTTTAAAGTTAGGTGAATGAAAAGCAAGAAGGTTGTTATTAAGAGAGAGGTAAGGCTTGATGGGCGTTGTTTCAACCCAAGTACAATTCAAAGAACGTTGAACAAAATTCAAGAACTTCTCCTTGGGTGATGACAACAGATGCAAACTCAAGTTAAACCAAGATTAGCAAAAATGCCCCTAAGATTAATCGATATGCAACGAAAGGAATCATCCCAACTTTTTCTACTATTTGTAAAAAAAACTGCATGGTAAGAAAGGCAACCGCACCGGAAATAGTAAAGCCGAGAAATAAAACCAACAGGTCGTACGGATAAGAATATTGGTAGAGTTCTATGAGTAAAAATATAACTGACCCAAGGATGGTAGGAATCGCCAATAAGAAAGCAAATCTAGCAGAGGTAACTAAATTCATTCCAACCAAAAGAGCGCCAGTTATTGCCATGCCTGATCTTGAAGCGCCTGGAAATATGGCAAATGCTTGCATGCACCCAATGAAAAGAGCCTGCCAAAGGGTTAAATCTTTGACCTCTTTGGTTCTCTTCCCTAAAAGATAAGCTGCCAAAAGAACCAAAGCAAAAATCACATTAAACCAAGCAATCTGCTCAATACTAATATTTCTGGCAGCTAATGCATCGCCAAAAATAAAACCAACACCAATTATAGGTAATGTAGCAATCACTAGTAATAAACCTAAAAAATAATGGTCATCCTTGGGGTTTGGAGCCTTTAACCAAGCACATAAAATATCCTTTAGTTCTGTCTTAAAATAAAATACGACTGCAATTAACGTTCCTGCATGGGTGGCAATATCAAACATGAGCCCAAAATCTTTGGTTCCAAATAATAAAGTGGGAAGAACTAAATGCGCTGAGCTCGAGATTGGTAAAAACTCAGTTAAACCTTGAATGAGAGCCAAAAGAATAACAAGGAGAAATTCACTCATTAATTTTTTTAAAGTTTAAAGGTTCCAGATAAATAGGGTTTGCAGCAACAGGCAGAAATTGAATACCGTCAAGATCCATAAAACTTGCTAGCCTACATACACTTCCAGCATGCGGAAATACTTCAGGGAGATAGGTGATCTTATGATGATAATCTTTCCATGCATTTCCAACACAATAACCACCGCTAATTTTCTTATAAAGCTCTGAAATATCCACAACCCCTTCATCTGTAATGTTTTGAGGGATGCCATCCTTAAAAACATAACTAGCAAAATAACAAGTTTCCTTTTGTGCATCTACTGCTACATGAATTTTCTCAAGAGGATCTTCCATAAAATCATACGCTACGAGAGCTAAAGCTTTTAAGGAAGAAACAGGTACCAGAGGCAAATTATGAATATGAGCAATTGGTTTTAGAAAGGTTGCAATATTTCTCAGCGCTGTATAAGAACCTGGACCATTAGCGAAAGCTATAGCATCAAGATCTTCAAAATTACTGGGCGTTTCAAATCCTACCCCCGAAAACAACTCCTCCCACGCGGGTCTCTCTCGAATATCATGAATTTGAGTAAACCCATTAATCTCGTCTCCGGATAGAATAGCTATAGATGAGTAACTTGCTGATAGGTCAAATCCAAGGATCTTCATTCAGAGTAAATCTTTGATATCGCGAAAAACCGCATCGACCGATTGCAGGCCATTAACCTTAAAATAGTTAACATCCACCAGCTCTGAGTTTTGATAAAAATCCACTAGAGGGCTTGTTTCATCACGGTAAACTTCAAGGCGCTTAAGAACTGTCTCAGGTTCGTCGTCCGGTCTTTGAATTAGAGGCTCTCCTGTCATATCATCAAATCCAGGATTTTGGGGAGGGTTGAAAAGAATATGATAATTTCTTCCAGAAGCTGGGTGCACTCTTCTACCAGACATCCGTTCTACAATCGCCTCATCTGGTACCTGAATTTCGCAAACGTCTGAAAAAGCAATGTTATTTTTTTGAAATAATGTAGCTTGCCCAATCGTTCTAGGAACTCCATCAAACAAAAAACCATTCAGAGCATCCTCTTGAGCTAATCTTTCCAACACTAACTCAAGGATGATATCGTCTGAAACAAGAGCACCAGAATCCATAATGGTTTTGACCCGCAAACCTAAATCGTTGCCGGCAGAAATAGCAGAACGCAACATGTCGCCAGTGCTTATTTTAGGGATGGATAAAGCTTTACAAATAAGATCAGCCTGGGTTCCTTTCCCAGCACCAGGCGGACCAAGCAAGATTATCTTTTTCATTTCTTTTCAAGCACAACTATGGCTATAGCATGAGTTATTTCATCCGCTAGACTAACATGCCAAGAATATATCCCCAAGTCATTTACCATACGCTCAAGAGATTCAGAAAATTTTAACTCAGGACCTCCATCTACTTTTCTTAAAACACTAATGTCTTTTGGGTAGACGTTGCTCTTAAATCCAGTGCCCAGAGCTTTTACTGTTGCTTCCTTCGCAGCAAATTGCTTGGCTAAAAATGCGACCTGCGCTTCGGAAGATATAGCTTTAAGCATCTCGCCCTCTAGAGGTGATAATATTTTCTTAGCAAATTGATCAAGGTTACTCATCCCTTGAATTCTTTTGATTTCAACCAAATCTATCCCAATACCGTAAATCATGATTTAAGTTTCTTGAATATTCTTCTGCTTTTTATTTCTTTGCCTTCAATGCAATACCCGATAACCTCTTTGGTTAGACTTTTAAGCTTAGCTTTTGAAACTAAATGCAATTTACCCTCTTCTAATGCAACCAATTCGTCATAGCTCAGACCTTCGTTATCATCTTGGATAACAAATCCCCTGGTATTTTGATAATGATAAGTTTGATCTTTTTTTGCAATAACTTCTGGAGAAAAATGAATTCCATAGCCTAAGAGCCCTAATAATTTCAACTCAAAATTTCGCAATGAAACTTCATCTAGATGAGTATTTTTTGACTCTATCATTAGGCTATCGTATAAATTAAATATATCCTCAGCATGCGCATCTTTGGGGATGACATTAGCAACTAATTCATTAACGTATAAAAAGCTGTAAGCACTGCTTGCTATTATCGAAGATCCCAAGCTTGAAATGAGCTCGACTTCAACCAAAGTCTTTAAATCTGAGCGCCCACTTAAACAAACTCTTACTTTATTGGAAGTTTGCAAAGCGCCAAAAAATTTTGATTTTGGCTTCTTAGCACCCTTAGCAATAAGGGAGATTTTACCTAACTCTTTGGTAAAAACTTCAGCGATCAGAGAAGTTTCGCCATAATCCTTTGCGTGCAGAATGTAACCATGCAACCACTCATTTCGCATTTTTTATAGAACCAATTCCTAAACTATTGATAAATTTTTGGTCGTTACTCCAATTGGCGTTGCTTTTAACCCAGAGCTTAAGCATAACTTTCTTAGAGAAAAGTCTTTCTAAATCCTTGCGCGCAAGGGTGCCAATTTTCTTAAGCATTTCACCCTTATTCCCTACCACGATAGATTTTTGAGATGTTTTATTAACGTGAATTGTCGAGTAAATGGTTGCAAGCCTTGCATCTTCATCAACAATAGTGGATTCAACATACAATTCGTAGGGTATTTCTGCACCGAGTTGACGAATCAATTTCTCTCTTACAAGCTCATCTACTTGAAATAATCTTTCCTTAACTGAAAGTTCAAGATCATTAGCATACAAAGGTTCCTGAGCAGGTAGGTGACTCAAGATTAATTCTAAGAGTTTATCAATTCCATCATTTTTTATTGCAGAGGTTGAAGTTATTTCTAGAAAGTTATGTTCCCTGGAGATATTTTGTATGAGTGGAAGTAAAGTATTTTTGTTTTTAACCTGATCAATCTTATTAATAACGCAAATGGATGGAACTTCAGCTTCTTTAATTGCTTTAATGACAGTTATGTCGTTGGCAAGAAGTGAGGGTTGGCAGAGAAATACTACCAAATCTGTGTCGGCAATAATGCTTAATGCTGATTTATTCAAAACTTTGTTTAAAGCTTTTTTATTACGATTGTGGATCCCTGGTGTGTCTAGAAATACTATTTGGCCACCGGGCAGATTTTTGATAGCTAAAATATTATTGCGCGTGGTTTGGGCTTTGCGCGAGGTGATAAATGTCTTTGTACCTAGAATTGCATTCAATAATGTTGACTTACCTACATTCGGTTTACCAATGACAGCAACGTAGCCTGATTTAAACTGAGAATTATCCATTGGCAGCTTCAAGAATTTGTGAACATAAATCTTGTTCAGCCATTTTTTTTAATTTGGATGAGCTCTTAAATTTTTGCTCCTTAAACATAGTCCAAACTTGATGGAAGCCTGTATTGGCATCATATTCATAGTGAAGTTGAGGGAAATCTAAGCCCGTTTGTTGCAAATATTCTTGTAACTTTGTTTTAACATCTTTCTCAGTAAGCGAGTGCCAATCTAACTCTTCAAACTTAAAAAGTTCATTTATCAGCTTAGTAGATTTTTCAAAACCATATTCAAGATAGTAAGCTCCTATAAGAGCTTCCAGCACACCGGCGTAGATAGATAGTTTTCTCTCCTCAGGAAGATTGCCCGTCCCTCTTGAGAGTAACACTTCTTTTGAAATGCCCAAGCTTAGAAAAATATCGGCTAAATTATTGCCGTTAACAAGACTTGATCTAGCCAATGACATTTTGCCCTCATCAAGCTCGGGCAATCTTCGATAAATTTCCTCTGAAACGATAACCTCTATTACGGCATCGCCTAAAAATTCAAAACGCTCATTATTACAATCTTGAGAATGACTAATATGGGTTAAAGCTTGTTGATAGCCCTTGAGTTTTTGAAGAGCTCTAACGATAGCTTCTCTCATTCAATAAACCCAGCTCTTGAAAATGAAGGAACACATAACCAACACTCCCAAGTCATCCAAATGAGCAATCCTCTCCCAAAAAAATGTGATCTAGGTACGAAACCCCAATACCTTGAATCGTTAGAATTGTCTCTGTTATCTCCCATTACAAAATATTGACCTTCAGGGACAATAATTTCATCCATGAAATCATTGCGTTGAGGTTGTGTAATTCTGATTGTTCTAGAACTGGTATTGAAAACTTCTTTAAGCAAGTATTCTGTTGAGTCTTTATCTAAAATCTCTTGCGCAAGAGGATTACCGTTCAAATAAATAACTTTATTTCTATATGCAACCCTATCGCCTGGCTTAGCTATGAGCCTCTTGATAAAGGGTATTTTAGTATTGGGTTCAAGAAAAACGACTACATCTCCATACTCAGGATCGCTCTTAAGAGCAAAAGAATCATCCGTTCTATTGATTTTTAGTCCGTAAGCGTATTTATTAACCAATATAAAATCTCCCTCCTTAAGACCTGGCATCATAGACCCTGACGGAATCTGGTAAGGCTCAAAAAGAAAAGTTCTAACAATAAAAATAGCAAACAATGGCCAAAAGTAACCTCTGCCTTGACTCTTGATTTCTAAGTTTGAAAAATAAAATCCTGCCAGATAAACCAGTAAACTCAGAAGGGTTCCAATGATGAGGAGCAGAGTTAAATCTCCTGAGGAAACAAATATGTTCCAAACAGCTACCCCAACGGATACAAAACCAATAACTGAAAGTACGGTGCTTTTAGAATCTGTAAGCTCATCAGCGAGGACAAATTTTACCCAAGCAAGGACGGAAATAACCAAAGCAGTTGTCGAGAGAATAATTGCTACGTTTTCATTCATTGGGATGCTCCAGTATTAAAATAGCTAAGGAAAGCCTCTTGGGGAATCGCAACTTTACCCAACTGCTTCATTTTCTTTTTACCTTCTTTTTGTTTTTCTAACAACTTTTTCTTTCTAGTAACATCTCCCCCATAACATTTCGCAGTAACATTTTTTCTGAGAGCTTTAACTGTTTCTCTCGAAATAATTTTTGAACCAAGAGCGACTTGAATAGGTACATCGAACATTTGTCTGGGTATGAGTTTTTGAAGGTTTTGTGCCACCTCCCTGCCTTTACTCATTGAAAAACTTTTATGGATAATCATAGAGAGGGCATCAACTTTGGTGTTATTAATCAAAACATCCAACTTCGTTAAATCTGAGGATCTAAAATCTAAAAGACTGTATTCAACAGATGCAAATCCTTTTGATTGGGACTTTAATTGATCGAAGAAATCGACAATTATCTCTGCAAGCGGCATTTCAAAGACAATTGAAACTTGGTTAGAGAAATAAGTCATTTCTTTTTGGATTCCCCTTTTGGCAGTGCACAGAGTTATGACATTTCCAACATATTCCTTTGGAGTAAGGACATTCGTTTGGGCATAAGGCTCTTTAATCTGATCTATTTCATTAGGAACTGGGAGTTGCGATGGGCTTTCACATCTTAAAACACTACCATTGGTCTTAATCACCTCGTATTGAACGGAAGGAGCTGTTGAAATAAGCTCCAGATCGTATTCTCTTTCAAGGCGTTCTCTAACCACCTCCATATGCAAAGTTCCTAAAAATCCACATCTAAAACCAAAACCAAGCGCATCAGATGTTTCAGGTTCGTATACAAGTGAAGAATCGTTCAGAACCAACTTTGATAAGGCGTCTCTAAATTTCTCATAATCGTCAGAATTAACGGTAAACAAACTAGCAAAAACCTTTGGCATAACTCGTTTAAATCCTGGTAAAGGTTTAGTAATTGCATCTTTTGCTAACAGAATTGTGTCACCAACTGGAGCGCCCTTGATTTCTTTAATTCCTGCAACCAGATAACCCACTTGTCCATTAGATAATTCAGACATCTTTTTCTTTTTAGGGGTAAAGATCCCTAGTTCATCTACATTGTGGTTTTGACCAGTTGAGAAAACTCTAAATTTATCCCCCGTATGAATCTTTCCTTGAGTAATCTTCACCAGCGAGATTACACCTAGGTAGGCATCAAACCAAGAATCAATTATAAGTGCCCTAAGCTCGCTTTCTTTGCTATCTAAAGGAGCAGGTATGAGTTTAATTATTGCAGAAAGTAATTCGGGAATCCCTTGACCGGTTTTAGCGCTCACCAAGGGTGCATTAGAAGCATCTAAACCAATCATATCTTCGATCTCTTTTTTTACTCTCTCTGGGTCCGCTTGAGGTAAATCTATTTTGTTGATAACTGGAATTACTTCTAAACCATGATCAACCGCCGTGTAGCAATTGGCCAGTGTTTGCGCTTCTACCCCTTGGGATCCATCCACTACCAAAAGCGCTCCTTCACATGCATAAAGTGAACGCGAAACTTCGTAGCTAAAATCAACATGACCTGGAGTATCAATGAAATTTAATTGGTAGGTTTTGCCGTTTTCTTTATATTCGAGTGTGACTGCTTGAGCTTTGATGGTAATTCCTCTCTCACGCTCAATATCCATTGAATCTAGAATCTGATCCGCCATTTCACGTTTTGAAAGTCCGCCACAAAATTCAATCAATCTATCGGACAAGGTAGATTTACCATGATCAATATGGGCAATAATTGAAAAATTACGAATGTGGTTCATCTAAGCAAAGCTATTCTAAAGTAAAAGTACTACGTTTTAGCTTTTACTTTACAAATTACTCTACTGTAATAGCAACAAAGAATCTATTCGCTCCTCTTCTTCCAACTAGAGCAATTCGATCACCGGATTCAAAAGCCTCAACAGCCTCTTCAAAATCCTCAACATTTTGAATCTGATATTTTTGTCCAGAGGCTCTAATTTCGGTGATGATATCTCCACGAGCAATTCTGCCGCTAGCTGGCGATCCAGGGGCAACTCGGGTTACAACTACACCCTCAATACCTTCCCTTCCAGTATTTTCTTCAGTAGCATTAGCAATCCTAATCCCAAGAGGATCTTCTGTGTTTGAATTTCTGGCGGGCACAAAGGACCTCTCATCAGAAGGCAACTCGCCTAGTTTAAAAGTTAAGGTAATTTCTTTGCCTTCTCTAAAGACTTTTGCATCAGCTTTAGTTCCTGGCATGATCCTGCCTACCACATGAGGAAGATCGCCACTGAATTTAATTTCTTTATTGTCGAATTCTAAGATTACATCTCCAGGCAGTAAGCCGCCTTCGTCGCCAGATTCACCTTTCTCTACATCGTTAATAAGAGCTCCGTAAGGCTTTTTCATCCCTAAGGCTAATGCAAGATCATTGTCGACCTCGCCTACTCTGACTCCTAGATAGCCTCTTGCTACCTTGCCGTTTTTGATAATTTGATCTGCAACTTCAATCGCAACATTTATTGGGATTGCAAAAGCCAGTCCTTGGTAGCCTCCGCTTCTAGAATAAATTTGTGAGTTAATTCCAACCACTTCTCCATCAAGGTTAAGTAACGGTCCTCCAGAATTCCCAGGATTAATCGCTACATCCGTTTGTATAAAAGGAACATAATTACCTATGTTATTATTATTAATACTTCTCCCTTTGGCGCTAATAATTCCTGCGGTGACTGAAAAATCAAAAGAAAAAGGTGAGCCAATAGCAATTACCCAATCACCTACCGATAACTCATCACTGTTACCAATTTTTACTTTCTTTAAGTTATTCCCATCTATTTTTAGAACTGCTAAATCCGATAATGGATCAACTCCTACTATTTCTGCCTGAAACTCTCTTCTATCGTTTAAGGAGACAATAACCTCTGTTGCGCCATCAACCACATGAAAATTAGTGAGGATATACTCATTTTTAAAAATAAATCCTGAACCAAAGCCAATAGCCTCTCTAGTTTCAGGTTCAGGTTGTTGTGGGTATTGGCCTCTTGGGATGCCAAAAAACCTCTCAAATTCATCAAGGGGTGATCTAGAAAAATTTCTTGTTACTTCTTTTTTAGAGGTAATATTGACCACAGAAGGAGCAGACTCCTCAACCAAACCTGCTAAATCATCAGGCAAAGCAGCAAAGGCGCTCATTCCAATAAACAAGGGTGAAATCAAAGACAATATATAAATAACTTTTTTCATAATTTACCTCTTAAGTGAGAAAATAATTTTCTCAGCGTCCACTGGCCTAATATTTCCATAAACAGTAATTGTTTTTCCATCTGCGGTGGGATACAAGTAGACCAAATTATTACCATTTTTCCAATACATAGGCTTTGTAAGGCTGAGTTCAGAATTTTCAACATGCAAAACGAATCTTCTTGTTCCATTTGTAAATATTGCTGGACGTTCTTTGTTTTGTGAAAAACCAACTGGAATCCATCCCGGGTTCATATCAGAAGTAAGATTCTTTTCATCCATGATGTGAAAAAGGTGGTCTACCAATAAATTTTCTTCTTGATTCAGTCTAATTTGACCCTCATCACTTGCAATTGCATCAGCTAATAATTTAGAGGATTCCTTGTCGAGATCAAATTGAGCTGGGTTAAAGTAAGTGACAAATCCCAAGGTAACCAGCACAGCAGCTGCAGCTGCAAAAGAATGAGATATGAAGCTTGATTTAAATATTTTAAAAGATCTTTTGCTAGACTCAGAAATTCTACTTTGGGCCATGATAGATGAAATTAATGAATAACCTCTTAAATCGCTAGCTAATTGCTCTTGATCATTAATTGCTTTAATAAGCCCTTGCGCATCCTCAAGAAGCTCATTGTCATAAAAAGCAGATAATTTTTCTTTGTTATCCATAAATTTTTTCCTCTTTCATAAAATTGAGAATCTCTTCTCTGGCTCTAAAAATTCTTGATCGAACGGTGCCGACAGGGCTACCTGTAATTTGAGCAATCTCTTCATAAGATTTTCCCTCGAACTCCCTTAAAGAAATAGCGTCCTTGAGTTCGCTTGGAAGACTAGTGATAAAGTCCATCACGGCCTGCATGGATTCTGATTCAATAGCATGGCTCTCTGGGCTGGGAACAGAAGATACCAAATCAAAATCCTCATCTATATTATCTGTAATTCCTTGGTTCTTGCCCTGCTTAGAGCTGAATTCATTTTTTGCTAGATTAATAGCAATTCTATAAATCCAAGTAAATAAAGAGCTCTCCCCTCTGAAAGTTTCAATTTTTTTCCAAACCCTAATAAAAGTTTTTTGTGTAAGATCTTCTGCTAAATCTTGAGATTTGGTAAAAGCTAAGAGCGCAGCATAGAGTTTATTGTTGTACTTTGAAAATAAGATATTAAAGGCTGCCTCATTCCCATTTCCTACTTCATCTATAAGTTGCGCATCCATATCTTTGAATTGATTCATTGAGTTATGCATATTTGGACATTAATTATTGAAAAAAGTTCAATTTGAATAGTTTTTAATATATTGATCTATAAATACTTCAACCTCTTCATTGCCGAGAGGGACATGTTTAAATATGTAATCAAATAACGGCTGATCTTCTAGATTAACCACGTCAGCATAAATCCCTATTTCTTTTTCAGACAGTTGCTCCCAGTATTTATTAATAAAATTTCTAAAAAGGAGATCAAGTTCACGCAATCCTCTGCGAGACCTCCACTTAAGCTTTTCTCTGTGCATTTCTAAAAACTTGCTAAACTATTAAATTAAAGAGCATGGTACTACTTAAGAATTATAAGTCATTGCGTTTAATTGGTATTGCAGAAAATACTATCAAAATGCTACAAGGACAGTTGACCTCAGATATCTATGAAGTCACTGAAACCTATTCCCAGCTAACTGCAATGTGTGATGAGAAGGGTTACGTAATAGCTGATATGTTTGCATCCAAACAAAATAATGATTTTCTTTTAACTCTTCACTCTTCTAAAGTCGAAAAAGTTGCAAAAGAATTAGAGAAATACCTACCCTTTTACAAAATAAAATGTGAAATAGATTCAAAACCTGTTGTTGGGGTTGTGAAAAATATTGTTGATAGGCACTGCTACTTTAAAAATAAGCAGATTAGCTTTGGTCTTAATTTTACTGATTCTTCAACTGGGCATGGAGTAGATGAGAGAGAATGGAAGATAATGCATTGGCAACAAGGTATATATTTTCTTCAAGACTTTATTGATCAAAATCAAAGACCCCAAGATGTTGGTTTTGAAGAAAAGAGAATCAGTTTTTCTAAAGGTTGCTACAGAGGCCAAGAAATTGTTGCAAGAATGCACTATCTAAATAAAAAAAAGACACAAATAAATTTAGTTAGCTCACTTCAGCAATCTAAAGTTAAGAACAATCTCACGGCACCGATTCTTTACGATGACCGCTTTTGGTACCTCCAAAAAACTACTTAATACTCCAATTTACTTCTTGGCACCCTATTTGTGATAGGTAATGATTAGCCCTCAGGAAATGCTTGCATCCAAAAAAACCATTGTGAGCAGACAATGGGGATGGATGAACAGCTTCTAAGACTAAGTTCTTAGTTTTATCTATTAATGAACTTTTGTTTCTAGCATTTCTGCCCCAAAGCATGAAAACTTTAGAACCAGATTCTGAACAATGACTTATTATGGAATTTGTAAAAAACTCCCAACCAATTTGCTGATGGGAATTGGGTTTATTTGCCTCAACTGTCAGAGATGAGTTAAGCAATAGCACCCCTTGTCTTGCCCATGCAGATAAGTTTCCATGAGAGAGTGTGATATTTGGGTAATTATTCCTCAATTCTTGATAGATGTTCTTCAAACTTGGTGGTAGAACCTGATTAGTATTTACAGAAAAAGAAAGTCCATGAGCCTGACCAATACCATGGTATGGATCTTGCCCGACAATTATAATTTTTACTTCTGCAAATAAAGTTAAATTAAGGGCTTCAAATATTTTATTTATTGGTGGATAAATTACTTTTCCTTTTTCTAATTCACTCGCAAGAAATGTCCTAATATCTTGCATATATTGCGCTGCAAATTCATTTTTTAATTTTGATTTCCAGCATTCTGGCAGCTTAATATTTTTATCTATCATTTCAGACTATTTTAGCGACAAATGTTATCCACAGAAACTGTGGATAAAGTTATGGATAACTCTGCTTACTATCTCTGTAATGTTGTCAGATATATGCATAGATTAAATTGATCAAAAAATGATCAATATGAATAAGTTACCTTATATCAATAATTTAGCTTAAAATGCACATTAAACATTATGTAACCAAACCATTATGGAAAAACCTCAATATCACTTTTTTTCATTGTGGGCAAGTATCAAAATACATTATTTTCTTTTAGAATTAGAACTCTTTATATTTAACATCAAAATTACTTATATTAATGTCTAAAAAATCTCTCTTTACAGAATTTACCCTCAAAAATTTGGTTCTGAGAAATAGGTTGGCAATGGCTCCTATGACAAGGAATTTTTCTCCAAATGGCGTACCCCATCCAGATGCTGCTAGCTATTACGCAAGAAGGGCTGAAGGAGGAATTGGTTTAATTATTACCGAGGGAGTTGAAATTAGCCACGATTCATCAAGCGGCTACCCAAATTGCCCTAATTTAAAATCAACTGAAGCCAGAAAAGAGTGGGTTAAGATTGTAAAAGCGGTGCATGATGCTGGTGCTAGCATTTTTTGTCAGCTTTGGCATGTTGGTGGAATAAGAAAACTTGGTATGGCTCCTAACCCTGAGATCCCAGGATACACTCCCTCAGGTTATGTTAATGCTCACAAGAATGTAGCCCACCATATGAGTGTAGAAGATATCAAAGAAATGATTGAGGTATATGCAAACGATGCACAGATCTGTGAAGATATAGGATTTGATGGGATTGAGCTTCATGGAGCTCACGGTTACTTAATAGATCAATTTTTTTGGAAAGATACAAACAAGAGGAATGATCACTACGGCGGAAGTCTAACAAAAAGAGCTCAATTTGCCTGTGAAATAATTGAGGCTTGTAAAAATAAAACTTCTCAAAATTTCGTAGTTGGGATCCGATTTTCTCAGTGGAAACAGCAAGATTATGATGCAAAAATAGCTCCAGATGAAGAAACCCTTTCAGAATTTCTTCTCAAGCTTGCTAACTCAAACCCAGATTTCCTTCATTGCAGTACGAGAAGGTATTGGGAACCAGAATTTAATACTTCAAGCTTAAATTTGGCTGGATTAGCTAAAAAAATTACTGGTATTCCAACAATATCTGTTGGAAGCGTTGGTCTAAATAAAGATTTTATAAATCTGTATGCTGGAGATGATGAAGCCAGTTTTAAGAATATTGAAGAATTAGAGAAAAAAATTGCAATGAATGAATTTGATTTAATAGCAATTGGCAGAGCATTATTAAGCGATCCAAATTGGGCTAATAAAATCAAAAATAATAGAGAAACTGAGATTCAAGAGTTTAATAAGACTTTTGTTGAGAATTATTATTAGTAATTATTTGAGAGGGTTGCCGCCTAAAAATGAACCTCCATCAAGAATGAGAGTTTCACCAGTCGTGATGTCTTGACCGCATGCAAGATAGTAAATTGCATTTGCCACATCAATTGGTTTGCAGACCTTTCCTAGAGGATTATTTTTCATTATTGATTCTCTTGTAGCTTTGTAGATTTCATCTCCAAGACCCTTTTTCAGCCAATCGCCTTCGATAAAACCAGGACAAACTGCATTCACCTTAATGGGTCCTAATGCTCTTGCAAGAGACAAAGTCATATTTATCAGGGCTGCCTTGGAAGCAGCATAGGCTACTGATGATCCAATAGCATTAATACCTGCCATTGATGCAACATTAACAACCGCTCTTATTTCTGAAACACTTAAATAATTTAACGAAAATTTAATAAGGTTATAAGGAGCAACTAGATTAGTCTTATAAATATTTACAAAGTCATTAGTATCCAAGGCAGCCATATCAGCATGGTTGAAAGCAAACTTAGTTCGAGCTGCGTTATTTACAAGGACATCCAGTTGCCCAAATGACTGGATAGTTTCTTCGATTAATGATCTGCAGTTCTCTTCCTCGCTAATATCACTTTCAATAACTAATGTACGCACTCCATTCAAGCTACATTCTTTTGCTATTAATTCCGCATCAACTTTGGTTGATGAACAATTTAGCACCACATCGAATCCAAATTTAGAAAATACTAGCGCTGTAGCCGCTCCCACTCCTCTACTCGCACCAGTGATTAAGACGACTTTAGACATTACACTTCCTGGCTGAAATAACATGCTCAATATTTTTTAAGTCATTTAGGCATTCATCTGTAATAACCCCATCTATGTCTATTAAATTGATTGCTATATCGCCCCTACTTTTGTTAGACATGTCATTAATATTCAAATTTAAAGAACCAATTCTGTCTGCAATCTTTCCAATCATCCCAGGCTCATTTTTATTAATAACAATCAAGCGATTGCCCGTTGAGGGTTCAAGATAAATATCTGGAAAATTTACAGAGTTTTTTATGGTTCCCTCTTTTAAAAAATTCACGATCTGAGTTGCAGCCATTGTGGCGCAGTTGATTTCAGCTTCTTCTGTGCTTGCTCCCAAATGAGGAAGCAAAATCACATTATCTTCTGCAATATTCTGTTGTATTAGTGCAGGTGAAGGAAAATCAGTGACATAACGATGTAACTTTTTGTCTTGCAAAGCCTTAATAACAGTTATTTCATTAACAATTCCATGTCTTGCCAAATTAATAAGAGTTGCTCCTTTTTTGAAAAAAGCTAATTGATTATTATTAATAAAATCTTTGGTTTCCTCAGTAAGAGGGACATGAATACTTATAAAATCAGAATTTTTAATTAACAATTCAAGAGTATCTGCCTTTTCGACTTCCTTGGGCAATCTCCATGCAGCATCAATTGATATGTAGGGGTCATACCCTATAAGTTTCATTCCTAAAGCGTGCGCAGCTTGGGCTAACTGAGATCCAATCGCCCCCAATCCTATTATGCCAAGAGTTTTTCCTTGGAGTTCAGAGCCTTTAAAATCTTTTTTAGTACTTTCCATGGATTGATGCAAGTCAAGGGAACTATCTATCTTAGAATTATTCAAGAAATTTATGCCTTGAATAATTCCTCTTGATGCAAGAAGCATCCCGCAAACCACAAGCTCTTTAACTGCATTGGCATTAGCTCCAGGGGTATTCATAACGACAATACCCCTGCTTGTAGCTTCATCAATTGGAATATTGTTTGTTCCTGCTCCTGCTCTTGCAATAACTTTTAAAGACTCTTCAAATTCGTCTGTTAAAAGTTTGTGACTTCTTAACAGAATTGCATCACCTGATTGCGTTACTAACTCGACACCTGCTTCGGAAAGTCTTTTTAAACCCTCATCAGCAATATTATTAAATAATTGAACTTTGTACATTTTAAAACCTACGACTATAAACCAATATCAGCTAAAATCATTCTAAAGTTATGAAAAATACTCTTAAAATAAAAAATCTATCCTTTAATAGAGGAAGTAAGCAGATATTTTCAAATTTTAGTATCGAATGCAACACTGAATCAACAACTCTAATAGTCGGTGATAATGGTGTTGGCAAAACTACTCTTCTTAATCTTATTGCTGGAATAGAAGTTCCTACATTTGGTTCTATCGAATTCAATGACACTTTATATCAACAGGGTCCCTCCAATAAAATCCCAACGGAAAAAAGAAACATAGGCTTTATCTTTCAAGACTTGGGTCTTTTTGCTCACCTCACAGTTAAGGAAAATATATATTTTGCTAAAGGAAAGATTTCTGAAGAAGAAGTTAAATTAATCATAAATATTCTTGATATAGGAGAAATATTAGATAAAGACGTCGACAAGATTTCAGGTGGACAGCAACAAAGAGTGGCTATTGCAAGAACTTTAATTTCATCGCCAGCCATAATACTGGCTGACGAGCCATTCTCGAATTTAGATGATAATAATAATAAGAATATCCAAAAATTTTTGCATACATGGGCAAAAACTCATAATCAAATATTGATCTTAATCGCGCATAATTCTCAGAATATAATTACTGAATTCACTGAAAATATTATTTCGTTAAATTAGAGACAGAATCAATTAACTCTTTCCACTTAACAAATTCAGCTTGGTAATTCGATTTTGCATTGGGGTTAAAAATTACTGCATCATTAGACATCTCTAATAAATTATTGATGCTGAGAAAACCTGATCCAATTGCAGTGCATTTGGCAGCTCCAAGAATAGTAGTTTCCTTGTAGTTGGGAACTTTAATTTGAATGTCGCAAATATCTGCAAGCATTTGGCAAAAACTTACATTATTTGTCATACCTCCATCCACTGACAATACATCAACAGACACAGAATCCAATCTTAAGACTTCCAATACTTCTTTTACTTGAAAAGAGAGAGCCTTAAATACACTTGTTACTAAATCAGCACGATTTGAATTAGCGGTCATCCCGTAAAAACCTGCTCGAACATTAGGTTGCCAGCGTGGCGCACCGAGACCAGCAAATGCAGGAATGAACAATACCCCACTAGAATCCCAAGCAGGATTGATTAACTTTTCGCTCTCAGTTGAGTGTTTAAAGAAACCAAGATTATCTCTCAACCATTTAATCCCAGTGCCTGCAGAAAAAATGCTTCCCTCTAAAGCAAAAGCAATGCTTTTTTCAAGAGAATATCCTGCAGTGGTTAATAAACCACTCTTAGTATCCACTCTATTTGCCCCAGTATTTACCATTAGAAAGCATCCTGTTCCAAAAGTTGCTTTCATTGAATCTGGTTTGAAGCAGTTCTGACCAACCAGGGCACCCTGTTGATCCCCGATTGCTCCATGAATTGGAGAACTGGTGTCTTTAAACTCCCCAAAAAACGCATCATTGCTTTTAATTTCAGGAAGAATTTCTCTTGGAATGTTAAAAATTTGAAGAAGTTCTTCGTCCCAATCTTGGGTATCAATATTGCAAAGCATTGTTCTTGAAGCATTTGTAAAATCAGTGAAATGATGTTTTCTGTTTGTCAGTTGCCAAATTAAGAAAGTTTCGATGGTTCCAAACAGAACATTACCCTGAGATGATAGTTTTCTGTCTTTGTCGTATTTGTCTAGCAACCATTTTAATTTTGTAGCTGAAAAGTATGGGTCCAACACTAAGCCAGTCTTTTTGCTAATAGTTGATTCAAGTCCACGAGATTTTAATTCTTCACAGTATCTAGCTGTCCTTCTATCCTGCCAAACTATAGCGTTATGAAGTGGTAAACCGCTTTTTTTATTCCACAAAAGCGTGGTTTCTCTTTGGTTAGTAATTCCAAATCCTACGCTATTTTTGTGGTTGCTAATAACATCTTCCAAAGCTTCATTTACTGTCTTTTCAATAGTACTTATGTCAATCTCTACCCAACCATCCTCTGGAAAAATAAGTGAGTACTCTCTTTGATTGGTCTTTAGAGGTTGCAAATGCTCATTAAACGCCACCACCCTTGAGGAAGTAGTTCCTTGATCTATGCAAATGATTGATTTCATGTATTAATTGTTATGATTTATCCACAATTTATCAACCGAAATATAACATAAACTAAACACCATCTATACAGTATATTGTTAGTAAAGCTAAATATTTCACAATATATTGTGTTTTTTGCTTGATTATTTATCCACAATAAAGT
>JAYNII010000015.1:0-24660 GCA_038108875.1 Gammaproteobacteria bacterium
CTCCCCTTTTAATGAGGGGTCAATACTTTTTTTGAAAAAAGTTTAAGTTTTTTTAGTTTATGAATGCAACCTCTCTAATGATCATTTTTAGGTCCTCAATCGATTGTCTATAGGTATCGATTTTTACTCTTTCATTATTGCCATGCACACCTCTGAAATCTCCGGATTCGAAAAGCATCGGATTAAAACCATAGCTTTCTATTCCAATTTCTCGGGTGAAATGGCTATCTGTAAACCCGGTACTCACTGCAGGAATGACTCTTGAATTTGGATAAATTTCTTTGGTAACTTTTTCTATTGCTCTAAACAGTTCAGAATCTGTAGAAGAAACTGCAGGACCAAAAGCCATAATTACTTTTGCATCGACTCCAAAAGAGGAAATTCGAGAATTAAAGTCATTGATAAAATCCTCTACACTTCTGTCAGGCAAGATGCGACAGTCAACTTCAGCAAACGCAACCGGGGGCACTACATTTATTTTCGTAGATCCTTCAAGCATGGTTATGGAGCAAGTATCTCTTGTCAGCGCATGCCAAGAGGGAGAGGATTCTTGAAGATTTTTTAGAAATTCATCAGATTGAATAGCTGCAGACATGTTTGCGAAGGCTTTGCCTTCTTCGTTTTCCATATCAACTGCGAGGGCTTTAAAGTAAGTATTTACTGGGTCAATTATTCTTGCCTCGAAAGGATGTTGGTAGAGATTATTTAAAGCTTCAATAAGTTGCGTTACTGATGAGGTGGTTTGAGGAGAAGAACCATGACCTGGAGAGCCTTCTGACTTTAGTCTTAACCATACTGGGACTTTTTGAGTTACTTCAACAGAAAATATTTCTTTATCGCCATATGCTGTCCCACTACCCCCTTCATTAAGCAAGAGTTCAACACCTGCAAATGCTTCTGGGTGGTTCTCAAGCATCCACCCTGCTCCATAAAACCCTCCAGCCTCTTCGTCAGCTGTAGCCATAAAAACAATGTCTCTATTTAATTTGTGTTTATTCTTAAAGGCATCTAAGAAAGCAATCAAGTGTGCTATTCCTAAACCCTTCATATCGATAACGCCTCTGCCATACAAATATCCTTCCAAGATGGTTCCTTGAAGAGGATTGGTATCCCAATACTCCTCATCGGCAGGTACAACGTCTGTGTGTTGCAGGAGCATTAAAGCAGGCAAATCCCCGCCTTCAATTCTAGCCCAGATGTTTCCTCTCCCAGGGGCACTCTCTGCGGTTTCATAGTTAATCCCAAAATGCTCAAATATTTCAGCATAAAATTCTACGGCATTGGTTTCATTCCCCGGAGGGTTAACGGTATCAACATTGACGAATGTTTTTAATAACTCTATCGGATCTGGCTCATCAGAGATTAGGTAATCTGAAGAGATAATGCATAAGGTAAGTATTAATATTCTCATATGAAAAGGTTGTTTAAATCAGTTAATGAAATTAATTCAGTATATTTTAACTGTAGATCTCTAAGATTGCTGAGATGAGCATTTGCATCTCTATCTCCCACACAATCTTTCACAATAAAAGTAACAAAGTTGTGCTGAAGACTATCTAATGCAGTAGCCCTGACACAACCGCTGGTGGTTACTCCAGCTATGAAAACGGAATCAATATTTAATTTATTTAAGTGAAAGGCAAGTTCTGTATTAAAGAACCCGCTTGCATGTTTCTTTTCGATCACGATCTCATCATGTTGAGGTGATAATTCAGGCAGAAATTTTACCCATTTACTATCAGGCATTAATACATTTAGGTCTGGAAGTTTTTTTCTAAAGACAGATGCCTCTGCATCATTGTGATAAACAGTGGTAGTAAAAAATATTGGTAATTTATTTCTTCTAAATAATTTGAGTAGTTCAATATTAGACTTAATAAGTTCTTCGCAGGAAAAACCTAACGGTGATGAAGGGTCAATGAAACCCAAACACATATCCACAACAATAAGTGCTGAAGATTTACCAATAGCGAGATTTGTGGATTGGAGGGTAGTCAACTATTTAGTGACAAAAGCGGGTGAAGCAGGTGCTGACAAATTAGTCTCTTTTAAGCAATTTGCTTTGATATCCTCTATGGAACCACCAAAATTAAACATTTCAATCGGAGATCTAACGCTTCTCATCTCTTCTCTGAGTTTTTCAGTAGCAACCGTATTAATAGAACCATTTTCAATAACCACACCATAACGTTTGGCTCCAGTTTGAGAGACAAGTTTTCTATTAAAATCTTGTAAAACTAGAGACGGATCTCTCTTTAAAGGATCCCCCCATCCTCCTCCTCCCCAAGTATTGAAGTGAAGAAGATCGCCTTTTTTAACTTTAATACCTTCACATTTTGCAGGAAGATACAAAGGTTCTGCGCCCTCTCTAAAGAGAATTTTATTAGAGCGCATGCCTGGTTCACCTCCATTCACTCCCCAAGGATAAGTAAGCCATCTGTCATCGTGAATCCCAATATGTCCATCGGCTAGAAAGCGATAACCCACACACAGACCATTACCCCCACGATGCAATCCAGCACCACCTGAATCAGGGATAGTTTCATATTTTTCTACTCTTAATGGAAAATAAGCTTCAATAAATTCATTAGGCACATTGGTAAATGCTGGCCACAAGGAATGACCATCAGGACCATCACCCACTGGTCTTCCAGGCACGCCTCCAAAACCTATCTGAAATAATTGAAACCATTCACCATTTTTATCGTAACCTGAATAAAAAAGATGCGGAGAATCTGAAAATCCAGCAGCATTAAGCATTTGTTCAGGAGCACCCATTCCCAACAAAGCTCCTAAGACATCAAAAATCCTTCCCAAGGCATGAGTCCGACCCGATAGGGCTGCTGGGTAATTAGGTTTAAGTAAGGTTCCCTGAGGAATTCTTACATCAACCAAATCATAAAAACCATCGTTAAATAGAATTTGAGGATCTACAACATTAATAGTAAATGACCCAAAAAACATTTTGAACATTTCTTCATTGAGATAAAAGTTAATTGAGCTTTGAGCTTGTGGGTCGGTGCCCTCAAAGTCAAAAATAGCCTTCTCACCCTCTCTCCACATCTTACACTTAATTTTGTATGGACCCATACCCATACCGTCGTCGCAGATGTAATCTGAAAACTCCCTAGGTTCTTCAGGGATAAACATTGAAATAATATGCTTCATAGCGAGATAATTTCTTTCAAGCATAATATTCATAGTTGAAAAGAAAACGTCGTCACCAAATCTTTCTGCCAGTTCATTACATCTTCTAGCCGCAGTATTACAAGCAGCAACCAGTGCGTTTAGATCAAATCTATTCCACTGCGAAGTTCTTACGTTGTGCAAAATTAATTCGAGTACGTCCTGCTGCAAGACGCCTTTTTTATAGAGTTTAGTGGGAGGTATTCTAATCCCCTCTTGAAAAATAGTCGTTGCTTCTGTTGGGATGGATCCAGGAACCATTCCTCCATTATCAGACATGTGACCAAACATCGCTGTCCATGCTATGTGCCTTCCATCTCTAAAAACGGGAGTTAACACTATCCAATCGGGTAAATGAGACACAGCTGCATTACACATGTAAGGATCATTGGTCAGAATAATGTCACCCTCTTCAATTTCTGCATTATAGGCTTCGGTAAATCCGTAAATAAAAGAACCAAATTGACCAACAACCATTTTGCCGTCTTTGTTAGCGATCATTGGAAAACAGTCGCCTTGTTCTCGAATACCTGGAGATAGAGCAGTTCTTCTAACTATTGCATCCATTTCCTCTCTAGCATTCCTTAGAGCATTTTCAATAATGTCTACAGTAATGCCGTCTACATCAATTTTCTGGAGCGGGTTTTGATTGGTTTCAATAATTTTAGCTGGCATAGTTACTTCCCTACCGGATTAATGATTAAATTACCAACCGCATCAACAAGGGCTTGATGCTTAGGCAAGATAACTGTGGTGGAATCCATCTCTGATACTATCGCAGGACCAGGAATTATAAGTCCCGCTGAAAGCTTGGCTCGGTCGTAAATTTTAATGTCATGCCAAATAGATTCATGGTAATACTTTGATTCATGAATTACACAATTCTCAATCTCGTGTTTTTCTGTTGATAAGGATACTGATGATATTTTTGCTTGCTTAGCCTTAACAATTGCTCTGATCATCAAGATTTCATGACCGTCTTCTAGTTTAAAAGTAAACAACTGATAATGCTCTTGATCAAATGCTTCGGTGATTAAACTCACTCCATTGCTTGCAAAAGCTTTTTCATCGAAATCTATAGTGATCTGAAAAGCCTGTCCAGCATAACGAACATCAGCTTGATAATTAACTTCAAGATCGGATGCTGATACTCCATCGCTTAAAAGAGATACTGAGGCTTTTTCTTTTAGATCGTGAAGATCACTTAAAAATTCATCATTGGAAATATCTTGAGCCATTTTTAGGTATGAACGGGTAGCTTCATCTTGAATTTGAGTTGTAGCATCCCCGTATGCACACAATACCCCTGGACCCGGAGGTATAATGACAGGAAAAGAGTTAGACAATACACCTAATGCATTTGCGTGGAGTGGACCTGCGCCCCCAAAACCAACCAATGCAAAGTCTCTTGGATCAAAACCTTGTTCAACAGAAACCAACCGCAAAGCACCAAACATGGATTCATTTACAATTTTAATAATACCTTCAGCAGCTTCCATCAAAGGTATGCCCATAGCGTCAGCAACTTTTTGGACCGCTTTTTCAGCAGCATCTTTATTAATGGACATATCACCACCAAGTTGAACATCGCTTGGCAAAAAGCCTAAAACAATATTGGCATCACAAACTGTAGGTTCTGTTCCTCCCTTCATATAAGCTGCAGGACCTGGAACAGCTCCAGCAGATTCTGGACCAACTCTCAAAGCCTTGGTGAGTTCAGGGACAAATGCAATTGATCCGCCACCTGCTCCAACGGTCCTTACATCAACCGAGGGTGCCTTAACTCTGACGTCCCCAACTAGCGTTTCTCTTCTCACTCTGGCTTTTAAATTTTGAATAAGCGCAACATCTGTCGATGTGCCACCCATGTCAAACGTTAAGATGTTTTCGTATCCAGCCTCTTCACAAAAGTGAACTGCGCCAGCAACTCCTCCTGCTGGGCCAGACATCAAATGATTAACTGGTGAATTGCTCGTGGACCTGCTTGAAGCCAAGCCGCCGTCTGATCTTAAAATAAATAACTGAACATCTTTATTTAAATTTTCTTCAAGTGAAGATTGAAGATTGTTTACGTATTTTGAGACTTGAGGTCTAACGTAAGAATTTAAAACAGTGGTTTCTGCCCTTTCATATTCTTGCATTTCTGGAATCACTTCACTAGAAATAGAAATAGGGATATCTGTGAAAATTTCTTTAGCTATTTCTGCAGCTCTTAATTCATGCACGTTATTAACGTAGGAATTCACAAAACTTATGGTTAAAGCCTCAACCCGCCCTTTTGCTTTTAATGCATTTAGTTCAGTCCTGAGTTGATTCTCATTAAGAGCAAGGGAAATTTCTCCAGTGGCATCAATACGCTCTTCAATGCCATGAGTCAATTCAAGGGGTGCAAGTAGGGGTTTTTTTACAAAACTTACCCAGCCACCAAGTCCCCCGGGGCAATATGATCGGGCAACTTGGAGAATGCTTTCATATCCCTTAGTAGTTAATAAGCCTACCGTTGCTCCATTTCCAGTTAACACAGCATTGGTTGCTACAGTGGTTCCATGCATAACCAATGTAATCTCTGCAGGGTCGATTCGGTTTTGTTCGCAAATTTTGCTAACACCATTAAGAACGCCAATAGAAGAATCTTCTGGAGTTGATGGTACCTTAGCAGTATAGGTAGCACCACTTTCTTCGTTGATCAATAGAAAGTCGGTGAACGTTCCACCAACATCAACTCCCAGTCGATAGGCCATAAAAACTCCTGTTTAAACTAAAAGTTATACTTTATATCTAAACCATAGGTTGCATAAGGAGCTTCGTGAATAAACGAACCTCCAAATTCAGGTGCTGGAATGACCTCTGCTAAATATTTTTCATCGGTCACGTTTCTGCCCCAAAGTGTAACTGTAAGATTCTCTCCAACTAAAGATGCTCTAAAATCAATAAGTTCATAAGGATCTCTAACTGCAAGCCCCATATCAGAAGCTACTGGAAAACCTAACAATGCTCCCCAAACGGTTGGCTGTTGATCATCTTGAACAGTATGGAACCAGGTTTCACCTACCTCCATATAATCTACTCTTAAAACAAGGTTCATTCCTTCTGACACTTGTCTTTCATGCTGAATACCTAAATTATAAGTATACTCAGGAGCTAGTGGAGCTTCATTGCCAACAGTAGCTGGTCGATGAGTATTACGCTTGATTTCACCATCGGTGACACCAAAACCACCATCAACTCTTGTATTATCAGTTAGGGCATATTTGAAATCCAATTCGTAACCTGAAAGTTCAAGTTCGTCAATGCTGGTTACTACTCTTAAAAGACCCCAAGGTCCTGCAAAGAATTCAAAGAACTGATTGTCGTCAACGGTAGTATTAAAGTAAGAACCATTTAATGCCAATCTTCCGTCAAGATAATTTCCTTTGAATCCAATTTCAAAAGCAGTACTAACTTCTTTTTTAAATTCATCGTTGACAGAAATGCCAGCACCTACAACTCCAATACCAAATGGGTTACCAGAGTTCAACCAAAACTCAGTTAAAGCGGCGCTTCCTGTGGAGTTAAATCCACCAGATCTAAAGCCGTATCCATAAGACATGTAATAACTTGTATTGCCAACATTGCTATTTAAAGCAATCTTAGGTTGGAATTGCTCAAAGACTTTGCTTCGTGAAGGAATCGTGTCACCAACTGCTGCCATTGCTGGATTGATTGGAGCTCCTCCCCCATAGTAATAAGCAGATGCCACTGGAGGGACTAAATTATCAACAGATCTATCTTCTCTATCAAACCTTGCTTCTAAAGAGAGCTCAGTAACATCGGATAAATCTATCGCGTATTGCCCAAATATAGAAAAGACATCGGTATCAAACCTGTCGTGGAATAGAAGATCGGTTGGATTCTTACCAGACTTAGGCACGTATGCTTTATATTCATATCCAGCACCCAAATCTGTACCGTAACTAACCACTACCTCTCTTTCTATTTGAGCGTAATATGCACCAACCAACCATCTTTGTGATAGGCTTTGATCCCCAGTAAGTCTTACTTCAATAGAGGTATCTTCTTGGTTTCTTGATTGATATTGATATCCATCGCAGGTATGAGGCAAATAAGGTCCTAAGACAGAGTCAGCCGCAGAAGGAGCTGAACCTGGTGCTGCAAAACTGAAACCAGGAGGAAGCGAATTAATTAAACTTAAAGCCTCAGCTGTATTCGAGGAAGCACAAGCAGGAACTCCAAAATAACCACCAAAGGCACCTGATGTTCCATCTGACATTAAAAATTCATCTAATTCATTGTAGGCAAAGATAACTGTTAGCAGATTTCCATTGTCCAACTCGTTGTCGTACTTAATTGAAAGGTCAGCAGTCTCTTGTTCATTAACTGGAGGAACATTAAACATATATTTGAAATCGTGGGAATTAACGTCTTTAAAGAATTGATCTGCCCCAGGAGTTCCAAAGTATTGGAAAACAGGAAGCGCAAATACTGCATTAAAGTTAATCGTTCCACCACTGGCTTCACTCACTCCTGCTCTAATATCCCAGGTTTCTGGACCGTTTTCGATTAAGAATCTTGAACGGACAGTTGTATCTTCAAAAAAATCTACGTTATTAGTTTTGGTGAAAACATTAGTATGCTCGCCATCGGTCTCTCTTCGACTAACAGAAAATCTCGTTTTAATGTTTTCAGAAAGTTTTCCGTCGGTTACGTACTGAAACTTATTAGCATCATTGTTACCAAAGCCAACTGTAACTCTGGAACTTCCTTCATCAGAAGGTTCCTTAGTAGTTATCAAGATAGCACCGGATGATGCATTTCTTCCGTACAAAGCGCCTTGAGGACCCTTAAGAACCTCAATTTGCGCTATATCTAATAACTCCCTATTAAAAGCATTGGGATTGGTTTGCAAAACTCCGTCAACGACAAATGCAAAATTTGATTCAGCATCTCTTGTTGAGGTTATACCTCGAATAGTAACAAGAGTATCACCAACGTTAACGGTATTTGCCATAACCACGTTTGGAGTTAAAGCTATAAAATCTTCTGGTCTTTCAATACCTGCGTCCTCTACATCTGATGTAGTAAACACAGTCATACCAATCGGAACATCTTGTAGATTTTCATCAACTTTACGAGCTGAAACGACTACTTCTTCTAAAACCGGTTCTGCAGTCAATGCAAGAGGTACAAGCAAAGCCACAAATAAATGTAATTTTTTATTAAACATGTCCATCCCCCCTAGAATGTAACCTAATTTTATACCCAAATTTAAGAATTTAACAAATTATAAAAAGTTAATCGAGAGCGTATATAATCCAAAAGTGACCAATAAACCTCTCAAGGGTGTAAGAGTACTTGATCTTACCCATATGCTATCTGGACCCTATGGCGCCATGATTCTTGCTGATTTAGGCTGCGATATCATTAAAGTGGAACCCCCGGTTAGCGGAGAAGGAACCAGAAGGTTATTAGAAAACGATCCTAATTTTTCGCACAATGGGGTTGGAGCCTACTTTTATACACTTAATAGAAATAAACGAAGCACCGCTATTGATCTCAAGTCAGATGCAGGATTAGAGATTTTTTATGATCTTGTAAAAGTGTCCGATGTGGTTATTAGTAATTTCTCAGCAGGCGTTACGAGCAAATTAAAGATCGACTACCCTGCTCTATCTAAAATTAACTCCCAGATTATAACTTGCTGTGTCAGCGGGTTTGGGGAAGAGGGTCCAAATTACAACCGCCCAGCATTTGATCAAATAGCTCAAGCCTTAGGAGGAGGAATGTCCATCACTGGTAAAAATGCAACAGAACATGTCAGAGCAGGAATTCCAATCGGAGATCTTGGAGGAGGAATGTTTGCGGTTATGGGAATTCAAGCCGCGCTCATTGCAAGAGCTAACAATGGTTACGGTCAACATGTCGATATCTCAATGCTCGATTGTCAAATATCCCTCTTAAACTATATGGCAACTATGTATACCATGTCTGGAATAATTCCTGAACCTATCGGAAACTCTCATTTTGTGCACGTTCCATACAATACTTTTCTAACCAAAGACTACCCAATAGTAATTGCGGCAGTTGGTGATCAGTTTTGGCCGAGAATTCTTAAAATATTTACCCACCCAGATCTTCAAAACGAAAAATATGCATCCGCATTTGAAAGACAAAAAAACAAAACTTTGATTGAAAAAATATTACAAGAAGAATTACAAAAACATACTTCCGAGCATTGGTTAAAGCATCTCGAAGATGAAAAAATCCCCTGTGCCAGAGTTAATAACTTTGAACAAGCCTTATCAGACGAGCAAGTATTGTTTAGAAACATGGTGGTTGAAATTCCCCACCCTCTAGGAGGTTCCGTTAAAGTGCCAGGCAACCCAATCAAACTCTCTAAGAATAACGAGGAATCTTTCTCTCACCCACCTCTGCTTGGCGAACATACTTATCAGGTACTTAGTGAATTGCTCAACTATTCAAAAGAGAAGATACAAGACTTAGAAAAAAATGAGATAATTAAACTTCATAATGAGTGACTTTATTTACATAAATGATGTGGGCCCAAGAGATGGCCTTCAAAATCAAACAACTCTATTAGATCCCTCTACTAGAATTGAATTAATCAAACTCTTAATCGATGCAGGCATTCCAGGTATAGAAGTTTGTAGCTTTGTGAACCCCAAAGCTGTTCCGGCCATGAGCGGCGCCAAAGAGATAGTAGAAGCATTAGATGAGACTGAGGGTTGCGATATTTCCGTACTGGTGCCGAATATGAAAGGATATGAGCTTGCTCGCGATGCAGGGGCTACCACAATAACTGTTGTGCCCTCAGCAACAGAAACGATGAACCAAAAAAATATCAATATGTCGTTAGCAGAAACGATGGAGAGCTCAACCAGTATTATAAAAGCTGCAAACTTGGATGGCCTTAAAACCCGAGCCTACATTTCTGTTGCCTGGGAATGTCCCTTTGAAGGTAAAGTTCCTACAGAAACTGTCCTATCTATTGCAGAACAGTTGTTAGAGTCTGGAGCTCAAGAATTGATCTTGGCCGATACGATTGGTGCAACCAATCCTAAGGATGTGGCAACACTTTTTAAAGCAGTCAAAAAAGTTGTCGATGTTGATATTTTATCTGCTCACTTCCACGACACCAGGGCACTAGGGCTTGCCAATGTTTACGCAGCCATTAATGAGGGTATCAGGAAGTTTGATGCCTCTATTGGTGGTCTTGGAGGTTGCCCTTTTGCGCCAGGAGCTGCAGGAAATCTTGCTACGGAAGATCTTGCAAGTATGGCTGCTCAAATGGGATTTCTTACAAACGTCAATCTTGAAAAATTACTCATAGCGGTAGATTTTATTTCTAAAAAATTAGGTCGTGAAATGGGGGGGAGAATGACCCCTTGGTTCAAAAAGAACTCTCAAATTCATTAACACATATGTCAAAAAAAATTAAACCTGATTACGCTTATCTCAATAGGAAGTTTATGGAGGGAACAGATGCTCGCCCTCTTAGAATTCTATCGGAATATTTGTTACCGGATCAGCAATTTAAAAAAGAAGGCATTGAAAACATGCTGGTTTTTTTTGGCTCCGCTAGAGCACCGTCACCGGAAGACGCAAAAAAACTTAAACAAAAAAACCCTAAAGACCCAAAACTGAAGTTAGTTAAATATTACGAAGCTGCAGAAAATCTAGCTTTTAAGCTCGCAAAATGGAACCAAGATACCTTTGGCTACAATAAGTACTGTGTATGCAGTGGCGCAGGTCCAGGAATTATGATGGCAGCTAACAGAGGGGCACATAATGCAGGAGCTAAAACTATCGGCTTGAGCATTGAGTTACCTTTTGAAAATGTTCACAATCCTTATGTAAGCAAAGAATTATCCTTCAATTTTCATTACTTCTTTATGAGAAAATTTTGGTTTGCCTATCGTAGCGAAGCTCTGATTGTCATGCCCGGTGGTTTTGGAACCATGGACGAACTCTTTGAAATGTTGACTTTGATTCAAACTCATAAAATAACTAAAAAATTTCCTATCGTGTTATTTGGTAAAAAATTCTGGACAGACTTTATCAACACCAGCGTGTTAAAGAAATACGGAGTAATAAGCAGTCAAGACTTGGATTGCTTGTTTTATACAGACTCAGTCAATGAGGCTTTTACATATATCACCAATGCTATTCTTACCAAAAATGCATAAAAGTTTATATTTAATTTTACTAAGCTTTTTAGTTTCCAACTGCTCCGATGGATCACACCAATATAATGATATTAAGAGCGCTGCTGAAAAATATCGTGCTTACAACGCGATTACTTTCCTGGCCGACTCGAGTCAACTTTCTGACAATCAGCAACTCGTCTTCATTAAGGACAACATAGACCTAGTTGGAGCCCCCAACACTGCAGGATCAATTGCTTTATTAGACAATATACCCTCCCAAGATGCCTTCTTGGTTTCAAAGATGCATTCGTCTGGATACGCAGTTGCGGGTAAAACCAATCTTTCTGAATGGGCGAATTTTAGATCTTTCAATTCCATTAGCGGTTGGTCTAGCGTTGCTGGTCAAACTTTGCATTTTATGGGAGATGACTACAATCCCTGTGGTTCCTCCTCTGGTTCAGCGGTAGTAGTTGCCTTAAAAATTGTGAAAGCTGCCATAGGCACAGAGACTAACGGCTCAATCAGTTGTCCAGCATCGGTTAACGGTATTGTGGGTATCAAGCCTACGGTTGGTCTGGTAAGCAGAACTGGAATCATCCCAATCTCTCCCACCCAAGATACTGCAGGACCGATGGCCATAAATGTCACGGAGGCTGCTAAATTGTTGAGCGCGATTTCAGGGCCTGATCCTAAAGATCCTCAAACTTTAACCCGACCAGAAAATTTTCAAGATAATTTTTTACCGGACTTAGTTAATCTTCCCCTGTACGGGAAAAAGTTTGGACTTCTGCCAAGTGGAGAAAATGACACAGAAGCCCTAAGATTGCTTGAGCGAATCCAAACCCTTATTAGCCAACAAGGTGGAACCATTATTAAAATAGAGCAACCTCCTTATCCAGGAGATGAAGAGCTTGTTATCTTGCTTTACGAATTTAAACATGCCCTTGAAGCATATTTAAGCTCATCAAATGCCAGTATTAAATCTTTAAAAGCATTGATGGAATTTAATCAACTGAACGCCGATTTGGTCATGCCTTACTTTGATCAAAGTATTTTTGAAGCATCGCTAAAGGCAGCAGAGGACTCCGAAACCTATGAGTCCTCTCTTGCGATTGCTTTAGAAAGTGCTACGAATTTTATTAACTCAGCTATTGATGATAATGAATTGGTAGCCTTAATTGGCTTAACCAGGGGTCCGGCCTGGAAAATTGATTCGGTTAAAGGCGATGATGGAGCTTTGCAAGATTACCCAGCTTGGGGTAACGGTGGCTTTTCAGCAATTGCAGGCACCCCACATATTACCATTCCATTTGGTGAAGCTTATGGCCTCCCCATCGGCTTATCCCTGATGGGTAAAGCCTGGTCAGATCATGAGCTTGTCCAGCTTGCATTCACACTGGAAAGCATTCTAGCTAAATCTAATTAAATTTTTTTCTTTGAATTCGATAGCTATGCAGTAAAGGTTCAGTGTAACCATTGGGTTGTTCAGTACCATTAAAGACTAAATCACATGCTGCTTGAAATGCAAACCCGGTAAAGCCTGGAGACATATTTTGATATCCAGGATCTCCTGCATTTTGAGCATCCACAATGACAGCCATTTTTTTCATGGTTTCCATGACTTGATCTTTTGATACGATGCCATGTTTTAACCAATTGGTTATATGTTGGGAAGAAATTCTGCAGGTCGCCCTATCCTCCATCAATCCTACATTATTTATATCTGGTACTTTAGAACAGCCAACACCCTGATCAATCCATCGGACAACATACCCTAAAATGCCCTGCGCGTTGTTCTCAAGCTCTGAGCGAATTAGATTATCAGCAATCTCATGCCTTAATAGAGGAATCGTCAGCACATCGTCCAAAGAAGCTGTATTTCGCTGTTTGAGTGTTTGTTGATGTTTTAAGACATCTATTTCGTGGTAATGCATGGCATGCAGAGTTGCAGCGGTTGGCGAAGGTACCCACGCGCAATTCGCACCAGCAGAAGGATGGCCAATTTTAGTTTGGTACATTTCCTGTAACTCATCGGGTTTGGGCCACATACCCTTTCCAATTTGTGCGCGACCGGAGAACCCGCACTTAAGCCCAATATCAACGTTCCTGTCCTCATAGGCCTGGATCCATCGTGAAGCCTTCATCTCTTGCTTAGGAATCATTGGACCCGCTTGCATAGAAGTATGGATCTCATCCCCCGTTCTATCTAAAAACCCCGTGTTGATAAAAATCACTCTCTCTTTAGCTCGACGAATTGATTCTTTAAGATTGAGAGAGGTTCTTCTCTCTTCATCCATTATTCCAATTTTTACGGTTCCAATTTCTAAACCTAAAAGCCTCTCCACAGCAGAAAAAATATTACACGTTAGGGAAACTTCATCGGGTCCATGCATTTTAGGTTTAACAATATAAACACTGCCAGTTCTGGAGTTTTGAAACCTACCTAACTTATTTAAATCATGCACAGCAATCAGTACAGTAAAGAAAGCATCCATCAAGCCTTCGGAAATTTCGTTGCCATTTAACAACACTGCATTGGTAGTCATCAGGTGTCCAACATTCCTGACAAGCATCAAACTTCTACCCGACAAAGTAAAAGAATCGCCATTTGGGTTAGAAAAAATCTTATCCTCTGCCAAGGTCCTAGTTAGTTCTTTGCCTGCTTTATGAAAGCTTTCTGATAAGTTGCCTTTCATCAAACCCAACCAATTTCGATACACAGCAATTTTGTCAAAAACATCTACCGCTGCCACTGAATCCTCGCAATCTTGAATCGTGGTAATTGCACTTTCCAAAAGAATATCTTTAACATGAGCAGGATCATCTGCACCGATAACATGATTGGGATCAATAAGAATTTCCACATGCAAATTGTTATTTCTCAGTAATATCGATGAAGGAGAATCGATGCTACCGGTGTAACCCACAAATTGCTTTAAATTAACTAACTCAAACAATTCTGTTTTAAATTCCATAACCAACTTATGGTTTTTTACAAAATATTTAGTGACCTCGGCGTGACTTCCCTTGCTGAGAGGAAAATATTGATCCAAAAAATGCTTAGCAAATGCAATCACCTTATTGCCCCGAATAGGATTATAAGAGCCACTTTTCTCCGCTCCATCGTCTTCGCTAATCATGTCGGTACCGTAAAGAGCATCGAATAGACTACCCCATCTTGCATTAGCGGCATTAAGTGCAAATCTTGCATTCATGACGGGGACGACCAATTGCGGACCTGCGATGGTTGAAATTTCTGGATCTACATTTTGGGGATTGATAATAAAATCCTCTCCTTCTTCCTCTAAATAACCAATTTCTATAAGGAAAGATTTATAACTTTGAAAATCCTCAGCACTGTTCTCTTTATGCCAATTATCTAATCTCGATTGAAAAGCATCTCGCTTTGCCAAAGCTGAATCCAATTGAGGTGAAAACTCCTCAACAATATCTGAAAATCCTTCAAGCAATTCCCTAGCGGAGTAACTTAGATCTGGAAGAACTTCATCTTCTAGAAAATTTACTAAATTATCATCCACGGAAATTTTCTTGAATGTATTCATAAGCCCTTAATCATACCGAGATTTTAAATTTAATGCAGGTAAATGCTTTATCCAATAAAATCTCTAAACCAATACAAATTCTATGAATAAATTCATCACCCATCTTGAATGCTCCCTAACTCAAGAAAAATATCCCAAAGACACAGTTTTAGAACTCTCGGATGCAGGCAGACCCTTGCTGGTTAAATACGATCTAAATGCAATATCAAAAACTTTTACTAAGAATTCATTTAAAAACTCAGCTCTTCCTGGTTTTTGGAAGTACCTTCCCCTTCTGCCTATCACCAACGCAGAATCTATAATTTCCTTAGGTGAAAGCATTACTCCCCTAATTGATCTAAGCCCTGAATACCCCAGTGTAGAAGTGCTAATAAAAGATGAAGGCAGACTTCCTACCGGATCTTTTAAAGCTAGGGGTTTGGCTTTAGCGGTAGCCATGGCTAAAGAGTTTAAACTTAAACACCTTGCTATTCCTACCAATGGCAATGCAGGAGCTGCGCTCGCTGCATACGCTAGCAGAGCTGGACTCAAAAGCAGTGTATTTTGCCCAAAAGATACACCGCAAATCAATATTTTAGAGACAAAATTACAAGGAGCTGAAACCTTCCTTATCGATGGCCTAATAAACGATTGCGGGAAAATAGTTTTAGAAGGAAAACAGTCTCATGGCTGGTTTGACGTTTCAACTTTAAAGGAACCCTATAGGCTTGAAGGCAAAAAAACTATGGGTTTGGAACTAGCAGAGCAACTTGATTGGAAACTACCTGATGCCATTTTTTATCCCACCGGAGGTGGTACAGGGCTGATCGGAATGTGGAAGGCCTTTCATGAAATGCATGCAATGGGATGGATTGAAAAACCGTTTCCTAGAATGTACGCGGTACAATCAACGGGATGCGCTCCCATTGTAAAGGCGTTTCATCAACGAGAAAGGTTTGCAGAATTATGGCAAGCTCCCTCTGCTCAACCTTGGGGTATACGGGTCCCAGTAGCGGTAGGAGATTTTCTTATTTTAGATGCCATCTACGAGTCTAATGGAGCAGCGCTGGCTGTAGAGGATGCAGCTGTGATTAATAAAAGAAATGAATTGGCTCAAAAAGGCATTATGTTATGCCCTGAAGGAGCAGCTACTGCACTTGCACTAGATTATGCTTTGCAAAAGGGTGACGTTGGTCCAAACGAAAGAGTGGTGTTATTTAATTGTGCAACTGGCTTGAAGTATCCAATGCCCCCGCTAACCAATTAATTCTTTATACAACCTTTCAAAGGCATAGCTAAAAGAAAAAATCGTTGCTACCGAAAGTAAAGCTATTAATTTCTGAGCTACAACTTGTGCAACCATTGCTTCCGCAGTGCTTCTTGGGTCTGCAGCAAAGATCTGAAAAATTACATAAGCCAAGGTTCCGAGTAAATAAGCCAAACCAATAAAAAAATAATTTCTGGGCAGGTTCATATACTTAAATGCCAGCAAATAACAGAATGCTCCTGGGAGGATAATCCTAAATCCATTGACTGCAAAAAACACGTGTGCATCAAAGTATAAATCAGCTGGAGTAAAGGCTACGCCTACGAAAAAAAGCGAACCTATGACAAAAAATATTGAACCAAGATATGCCATTCTGTAGGCTTTTTTACTCGTACTAAATAATCGTGGAACAAAAGTAAAGGCTACTGCCATAAGCCCATATCCACTCATAGCTAAAATGAATAAATGAAGAGAAATATATTTTTCTCCTCCTAATCTAGTTTTATAAAGACCAAGCTCGCTAATAAAATTCTGAGTAAATATATATCCTTGGGTGAAATGATCATGCAGCGTACCTCCGGGATAAAAAAACATACTTAACCCCAAGCAAGTTACAAAAAAAATTGGGAAGAATCTAATCGCTGATACGGACCAAAAAAACGAATTTTTCATCGGAGCATTCTACTCCTTTGAAAGTTAGAAGTTAATCTGAAATCCTAGATGCACTTGTTCTCCAAAAACTGAACTGGCTGAGAGTTTTAAATAGTAAGGTCCGCTATGAAGATTTAATCCAAAATAATCGTTAGCAATACTATGTACCGATTGAAAATCAAAATTAGTTGAGGAACGCATAAAGAAGGGCTGAATAGACTTCCCCCTTCTGGAGCCCAGAATGATTTCGCTATTGACCCCCCAAAAATTTGATCTGTACATTAAATTGGTATAACCAGCAGAGTAACTTAATTTGGACCCAATATAACTAAAATTACTTGTCCCGCCCTCTTCTGAAAAATCATTCAGATAGGTATCACTTAATAGATGTCCAAGGCTAAATAACCAGGTTCTAGATTTAAGTATGTTGATCTCAAAAAAACGTTCAGTATTTTCATAAAACAGATCCGCGCTGTAAGCACCAAACCATCTTGTTCTGTTGAAAGCATGGACGGATGAGTGATTTAAGATGACCCCTCCTCGGAACAAATTATTTTCGTAGGTTATCCCGAAAAAATTACCTAAATGTTTGCCCATAATTCCACCACCAATAAATTGGAGGTTATTGGCTTGGGAACTAAAGCCTAATAAATTTAGATTCTCGTAAGATTGGTGAACTAGATTATTTCGGGAAAGCATTACCCTAATCTCATCTCCCAAATAACTCGCCTCCAACAATGCCTCAACATAATTTCCAGTCTTAGTAAAAAAATCTTGAAGAAGCAAATACGATGGGGGATCAAGCAATTGATAGAAATTAGTTACACAGGTATCTCCGCCGCATGTTTGTTTCGAGCCAATAAAGTCATAATGATACTTGCCATCAATTTCTACTGGCCACAATAAGATATCTTCATCGGTATCAACAAAATAATCGTAAAGATTAAAGGTTGATCCGTTATTTATAAACACGCTTGTGCGAGTATTAACGTCAATAATATCCAAGTCTCCATCGTGATCGTAATCCAAGATATGTATTTTTCCCTGTCCTACCCACCAGTTAGAGTATGGATTACCAGAAGCATACTTAGCATGATCAGGGCTTATACTTGAAGTAACATCAGTAAAAGAGCTGCCGCCATTATTTTTAAAGAATTGAATAACTCTGGATTGATAATATGGATCATGAATCGTAGAAGCTAAAACAATATCTACAAAACCATCGCCATCAAAATCAAAAACTTCCATATCGTTAGCATTTCCGTTGGAGGCGAAATAATTGGCAGGAAGCTCAACATAATCTCTCAGAGTCCAGTCGTTAGAACCATTATTAAAATACACCACTCCGGAACTAAATTCTGAAAAGCCATATAAATGAGAAATTCTAGGATTAAACCAACCCAAGGCAATATCTCCAAAGCCATCGTTATCAAAATCTCCAATGGCGGCAGTTGTAGGCCACAAAATATCAAGACCATGTCCGTGATTATCGTAATCAACTTCAACCCAATTATTGAAAATAGGAATCAAATGGTTGGCACTAAAACTCCCAGAACCATCGTTGATCAACGCAGTGTAAGGAATTTGGTCTGAACACCCTGAACAAGGATCTATGGCGCCCCCAAATCTAAAGCCGTGTTCAGTGTAATCTGAAATTGGTACAAAAATATCTAAATCTCCATCCCCATCCAGATCTCCGTAGGTAGCGTCGTGCACAAAAATTTGACCGTGCGCAGGTTCGAAAAATAATCCGGGCAGATTTGTGAGACTCTTATTTTCAAGCTTGCCCTCTGCATTGCTGAGATACAAAATACTGGTATCGTAATAGTCGCTTATACCATCACCGTTAAAATCAGCAACTATCTTGCCGTTGGTATAGTCTTGTTGATTTCCGCAGGGATGCAATGGATCGAACTCATCAGCTAACCAACTTCTTCCTCCCTGCACACAAGGAAAGACATCTTCAGCAAAAATGCTTCTGGATAATGCAAAATGACCATTTCCATCATTTATAAATGCCAGCATCAAATCTTCTAATACATAATTACGATTGCAACAATTGCTGCCTACATAAATTAAATCCGTATGCCCATCGTTATTCAGATTAGCCTCAAACCATTGTCCGCTAGTTAAATAGGGCCCAGGAAGAGAAACTTCATCCGAATTAGATGAATCACCGGGGTGAGTTCCTACAGTGGTTACCTTTAAAAAACCATAATCTTCGATACGATATTTATTGTTAGAAGGTAACTGAGAGCTTGGAATAAAACTACCCACAGAATACTCTGCATTTATATAACCCCAAGGTGAAACCATTTGATTCTTAAAAGATTCAAAAGGAATTCTTTTATCCGTTTCTTGTGGAGTCGTTTGGGGAGAAATTATTGGCTCAACCTGCGAAGATCCTCCGCTGGCACAAGAAAATATAAAAAAGACAAGAAACAGAAAGTTCAGAGATTTAATAATCCCTGAACTTTCTTTGGGTAATTTATCTGGTAACCCTGAAACCAACTTGGCTTTGAATAAGCGCTTCTTCGGTTAGGTTAGCAATAGCAACAACTTGGCCTTTCTCGTTGAAGGCATATCTTGTTACTACATGCGCTTCAAATTCTTTTTGAGAAGGAACGTCTAAAGATCTATGCCATGACCAAACATACACAGCTCTATTCTTTTTATTAAATGCCATTTCATTTATCTTATACTCAATAGCGGCCCAATTATCAGCATTCGCTTCCTCAATGTTGCTGATCACTTGGCTCTTGGAATAGTTTGGATCAACCAAACCTCTCGCAAAGGATACTGCCACATTTTTGCCATCACGTCGGACCACGGCATTAACTTTTTCTCCTGGCAGTCCAGCAAATACTAACTTTCCAGCATCACGATTTTCCCTTGTGGCAGGCACTCCATTCACGGATACAAAGGTGTCTCCTGGTTCCAAGATTCCAACAGCAGGGCTATTTTCAATTACAAAATCCACTGTCATTTCGTCTTGTTGAGGATCAAAGTTAAACCCAAAGCCAATGAATCTTCCTGGATAATTAAATCCATCCTCAGCCATGTGTTTGGTAACGATTTTGAGGGCATCTTCCTTAGAAGTGTAAGAAGCCTCAGTCCACTTTTTAGCAATCGCAAGCATTTTCATGTCTCCGCCCTTCATGCCCATGCCTTTGTTTGCATGGTGATCAGCATTGAGATTGAAAGCACCTATGAGGGTTGCTAACAGCGACAACGTAATAAATTTATACATAATTTTCTCCGAAAACATACACGATTATTCACCCCTCCAAGAAGGTTGTAAATATATTTGCTGGAAATATGATTAGCTCACTAGGTTAAACGATTCCCGAATGCCTGTGACCACAAACTCAATAGCAAGAGCACCAAGAAGAATACCAAATATTTTTTCAACGACCGTAATGATCGTCGGGCCTAATCTTTCGGAGAGCTTTGCAGATAACCACATAGCAAGCGCTGCTATAAAAACTACTGCAAATATTGGAAGATAACTGATAAAAAATCCAAAGAGAGTATTGACCCTGTTCTCGGCGAGCAACAACGAAGCCGTCATAGCACCAGGCCCAGCTATTAATGGAATAGCGATAGGAAAAATTGCAATCGAGTGTATCGATTGATCATCCAAGGCAACATCTGCTGTATGTTGTCTCCTGCCTTGCCTCTGTTCAAGGACCATTTGAAAAGCAATTGCAATTAAGAACAACCCTCCAATAATTCTAAAAGAACTCATGGAAATTCCCATCAATTCCAAAACATTACCCCCAAACAACCAAAAGATGCTAAGGACAATGAAAGCAACTGCAGCAGCTTTAAGATATATTTTTCTAATATCTTTTTTACTCAGACCTTGAGTCAGGCTGGCAAAAATTGGGATTAAGGAAACAGGGCTTACAGCTACAAACAGCAACAAGAAATTTACAATGAGGTCATCAAACATGTGCGCGCATTATATAGAAATAACTCATTCTTGCATGAATTTTATAGTACTTTGCTAAGAATCTCATATCCACTATGCTTAGTGAATGAAAAACTACAATTTATCTAAATATCTCTTAGTATTAATCATCTTTGGTTCACCTTTAGCTTCTGCAGAAAATCAGAAGCCTTTTAGTGCCATGGATGTGTTTGAACTAGAGTGGGCAAGCAATCCCCAGGTTTCACCAGACGGTCAGACCATTATCTATGTGCGCGAATCCAACGATATTATGAAAGATCGCGTGCATTCGGTCCTCTGGCAAATAAATATCGACGGCACGAATCATAAACCCTTACATTCAGGATTAAAAAGCTCCTCTTCTCCTCTTTGGTCACCGGACGGCAAAAAAGTTGCTTACCTTTCAAGCGAAAGTGGTTCAAGGCAAATTCATATGCTTTGGGTAGATAGTGGAACCACTGCCGTCATTACTCAATTACAAGAAGCTCCTTCAAGTCTCTCTTGGTCACCGGATGGCAGATGGTTAGCATTTACCATGAATGTTAAATCTTCAACCGAACCTATTGCTAAAGCAAGAAGCAAACCAGAGGGTGCTAGCTGGGCTGAAAAACCAATCGTGGTAACCAGTACCCGTTATCAATACGATGGCCAAGGTATCGTGGAGCCAGCTTATCGCCATGTATTTGTGGTCCCAGCCGATGGCGGTTCCGCTCGTCAATTGACCGAGGGAAACTTTAATCACTCAGGCGCGCTGGCTTGGTCTCATGACAGTAAAGAGATCTATTTTTCTGCGCATCGCTCTGAAGATTGGGAATTAATATCCGGCGAGGCTGATATTTACTCAGTCAACGTTGCAACTCAGACACTAACTCAAATCACCAACCAACCTGGAGCAGAAACTTCCCCTACACTCTCTCACAACGGTAAGTTGCTTGCCTTTAATCATAAAGTTCGAAGACCTCTGGGATACACACCGGAACATCTTGCTGTCATGGATTTGTCCAAAAAAAATATTCGGATATTGACAGAAAAATTGGACGGAGATGCCGTGGAGTTTATGTGGAGTGCAAACGATGAATCTCTCTATTTTGCTTATCAAGAACGTGGATTGCAAAAAATTGGTAACGTAACTCTCAACCAAAAGATCACCGAAATTACTGATGCGCTTGGGGGAACTTCGCTTGGCAGACCTTACCTGTCTGGGAATTTTCATATCAGTAAAGACATTATTGCCTATACCCACGGAACCAGTACCAGCCCCGCTGAGATCGCTGTGCTAGATGCCAAAGGCACACGAGTGCTCACACAATTGAATGAAGAACTGTTAGGACACCGTCTCTTAGGAAGAGTAAACGAGATCGTTTATCAATCTTCAGCCGATGGGCAGGAAATTCAAGGTTGGTATATTACTCCTCCCAATTACGACCCCGCTAAGAAATATCCCCTCATCTTAGAAATTCATGGCGGTCCTTACCTTGCGTACGGTCCCCATTTTTCTGCGGAGTTACAGTTGATGGCAGCTGCTGGATACATAGTTTTTTACGACAACTATCGGGGAAGTCTTTCCTACGGTGAAGAATTCGCACAGCTGCTTCAATACAAATACTCAAGCGAAGACGATTTTGCAGACCATATGTCGGGTATCGATGCATTGATTGCTAACAATCTAGTGGATGAGAATAACTTATTTATCACCGGAGGAAGCGCAGGAGGAATTGCAACCGCTTATGCGGTGGGGCTGACCGATAGATTTAAAGCAGCAGTGGCAGCCAAACCTATCATTAACTGGTTAAGTAAGCCTTTGACAGCCGATTCTATGGTGCATCAACTCTACCATCAATTTCCTGGACCTCCTTGGGAGCATGTAGAGCATTATTGGAAGCGTTCCCCTTTATCCCTCGTTGGAAACGTCACAACGCCGACGATGCTGATGACTGGGGAAGACGATCGCAGAACACCTATCTCTGAGACTGAGCAGTTTTACCAGGCTTTAAAGTGGAGAGGCATTGACACTGCCATGGTGCGTATTCCCAATACCTCACATGGGATTGTGAATCGGCCCTCCAATTTAATTACTAAAGTGGATTATATTCTGGCTTGGTTTGAAAAATACCGAACCGATACGCAAGAGACAAAGACTCAGTAATCTTGTTAAAAGAATCTAGTTTGGCATTGACCGAGGATTGTTTCGTCTATAAGCTACGCGCAATTAAATAACAGAGTATATTCATGTCTTTTAAAGATTTGGGTCTATCTGATCCAATCTTACGTGCACTAAAGAAACTGGATCACTCCAACCCTACCGAAATTCAAAGCAAAGCAATACCGCTGATCCTTGCTGGCAAAAGTATTATGGCTTCTGCGCAAACCGGCAGCGGTAAAACCGCTGGATTTGTGCTACCGATCCTTGAGCAGCTTAAAGGTATTAATCCACCAAAAAGTAAAAATGTGAATGTTTTGATTCTTGTGCCAACAAGAGAGTTGGCTTCCCAGATTCAAGACAGCGTGATAAGCTACGGTAGCTTTTTGTCAAAAAGTTCTGCAGCGGTTTTTGGTGGTGCCAAGATATTTCCCCAAAAAAATAAGCTTAAAACCGGAGTCGACATCTTAGTTGCCACTCCTGGAAGATTGCTGGATTTGGTTAATCAAAAAGCAGTCTATTTGGATCAAGTAAAAATTGCGGTACTGGATGAAGCGGATCGGATGCTAGATATGGGTTTTTTAAACGATATCAAAAAAATTCTAAATAAACTCCCAAGTCAAAGGCAAAGCCTAATGTTTTCAGCCACCTTTTCCTCGGAGATAAAAAACCTGGCAAAAGAATTAAGTTCTGAGTTGGTTGAAGTGATGACCAGCACAAGCAACGAGACGGTTGAATCAATTACGCAGAAAGTCTACGCAGTAGATAAAGAGGCTAAACCTGCGCTGTTAGGGTATTTAATAAATGAATACGGCTGGAATCAAGTATTGGTCTTTTCTAGAACCAAACACGGCACTGAAAAAATTGCAAAAAAATTAAAGAGCTACAATATCGAGGCTATCACAATCCATGGAGATAAAACCCAAGGCGCCAGAACGCGAGCGCTGAAGGATTTTAAAAGTCAAAAAGCGCACGTCTTAGTGGCAACCGATGTTGCAGCGCGAGGCATCGACATAGCCAACCTGCCTTTTGTGGTAAATTTTGATTTACCAGCCTACCCGAACGATTACGTCCACAGAATTGGCAGAACCGGAAGAGCAGGCAAAGAAGGTATTGCCGTATCTTTCATGAGCGCCGAGGAAAGAAACTATCTTAAAGAAATTAATCACCTAACCAAACTTTCTCTTGAGCCTGAAATTGTAGAAGGATTTACGCCGACGTTTGATCTCAATGCTTCTAAAGAAACTAAAAAGCCCAAAAGATCCAGATTTAAAAGATTTAAGAAAAAAATCTTTGAATCAAAAAAAGCCAGAACTCAGAATTCAAGAAAACGTCAAAAAAGTAAATAAGAATTGTTAGAATTATTCAACCCTGTACATCAGGGTTTTCTCCCCATCAAGAAAATTGGCTTCATCCTTTCTGATTGCTTCTACCACCTCTTCTTCAGCCCCTCTCGCAAAAAATTGATTTAAATCTGCTTCGCTAGCAAAGGTAAGTTCAGTAATCACATCAAAGGGCGTGCCACCCGCTTCTGACTCCAAGGGCAATGCATCATTAAGCATTTGGGATTCGAGCAGGTACGTCCGCTTATAACCTTGCAAAGTAGGAAATAGACTCTGAATCAATGGAACATGATTATTTTCATAATAAGACTTAAATTCATCAACCGAAACGGATGTTCTTTTGCAGATTAAAGCTATTAGTTTAGGCACAGAGATATTTATAGCATGTTAAATACTATTTGTTAAATTCCTGGA
>JAYNII010000016.1:0-4391 GCA_038108875.1 Gammaproteobacteria bacterium
TACCCCGGTCTTACATGTGATGTGCCTGCACATCATTACACATACAGTTTTGCAAGAAATCCAAATTGGTCAAAAGCCTATGCATCAGGCGCCGAAATTCAGAAGTATTTTGAGTCTGTCAGTGTGGCAAACAATCTCAAGGATTGCATCAAATTTAATTCCGAGGTAACACAGTTAAATTTCAATGGCAATTTCTGGGAAATCGGTTTTGTTAGCCAAGAAGCTATTGGAGCAAAAATTATCATTGCTGCAACGGGTGTTTTGCATCATCCCAAGATCCCAAATCTATCGGGTAAAGAGAAATTCAAAGGCAAACAATTTCACACCGCTCAATGGGATCAGAAACTTGACCTAAAAAATTTAAAGGTAGGGGTTATAGGTAATGGATCATCTGGTGTACAGGTTTTTTCTGCGCTTACAAAAGAAGCTAGGGAAGTCTTTCACTTTCAAAGAACTGCTCAATGGATGATGCCCCTAGAAAATCCATCTTTTTCTGATGAGCAAAAATTAGCCTTTGCTAATCCAGAAAACCTAGCTCAAGCTATGGATTTTGAGGGGTATGCTGCTGCCGTAGATCGATATTCTCATGCTCTTATTGATATGGAATCAGACGCAGCACATGAAATGGCAGCCTACTGTCAAATGAATCTTGATAGAGTCATTGATCCTACATTGAAGAAGTTGCTTACTCCAGACCACAAACCACTTTGCAAAAGACTGATTTGGTCATCGGATTATTACGATGCTATTCAACAACCTCATACCCATCTAATAACGGAGCCTATCTCTTATCTGAGGGAAGATGGCATCGTTACCGAGCAACAAGAAATTTCACTAGACGTGATTATTTATGCAACTGGTTTTGATACAAGTATGTTTATGAAGCCGATAAAAATTAATGGATTAGCGGGTGCAACATTAGATAAATATTGGAAGGAATATCCTAAAGCTTATTATTCAGTCTCCATGCCAGGATTCCCAAACTTATTCATGCTTAACGGACCCAATGGTCCTGTAGGGAATTTTTCTTTGATAGATATTGCTGAGCATCAGATGCAATACATCTCTCAATTGATAAAGGAAGTACTTCTGGGTAACGTAAAATATATTCACCCAAAAAGCGATGCCACAGAAAGTTATGAGGCTTCTAGGGAATGCGCTGCCAAGCAAACAGTTTGGTACCTAGGGGGATGTAATAGCTGGTATCTCAATAGTGCTGGCATTCCTGCAAGCTGGCCTTGGACCTATTCTAAATTTGTTGAAGTCATGCAAAGGCCTGCTTGGGAAGAATTTGAAATAGTTAAAAATTAACGGACTATATTCAATTCGCTCAGTATATTTTCAGCTTTGGCTATCTTTTCAAGATTCCATAATAGGTATCTTGAATCTACCGAAATTGTTCTAGCTTCGGGTATGTATTTGTAGTCTGAAATTATTGTCTCCAGCATTCCATCAAAAGCCAAGCCAACCAATTCAAAATCTTTGTTGATTGTTGCTGAGCCTGAGTTGCCATTCGTAATATCTAAATCAGAAATAAAATTAACAGGGACAGAGTTAATATCCTTGTCAAAGTAAGAACCATAGTCTCTTTTTTGGACAAGATCTCTTAATATCTCTGGAGCATTAAACGGCACTTCTCCTTGATGTTTTTCTACTACACCCTCTAGAGTTGTAAAGGGTTTGTACTCAATGCCATCTTGAAGTTCTAGACCCATTACATTTCCGTAAGTGACTCTGAGTGTTCCGTTTGCATCGGCGTATAGTGGTTTATTAATCTGCTGATAATAATCCTTTGAAAGCTTAATAAAAGTTGATCTAAGTTTTTGTCTTTCAGCTCTTTCAGCATCTGCTTGCTTCTCATAATCCTTTGATTCCAAATAAATATTTTTGATAAAGTTTATCAATGGGTCATCTATTGCATTTATTTCATCAAATGTTTTTTCAAAGAGCTGTAACATTTTTGTGGGATCAGAGAATTGAGATGAATAAATCTCATCGACTACTTCAAGAGTTTCATTCAAAGAACCATCCAACTTTAGGTTCTTACTGAATTCAGATCTTCTAAGCTTTCTGTCAAAAGCTTTATAAGTTTTTAACCTATCTATGAATATGGACTTATCAACTGATGCATCAAACCTGTATTGAGTTGATTGAAGAGAATTTTTAATTCTAACTTGGTCACGTTCTTGATAGCCACTATCTCTTTCTTCATTTGGTTTAGTTTGTTCATCAGCATTTTTAAAAATTCGGAATACGTTTGAGATCAGCGAAGAATTCCCATAATACCTTTCGGCTATATACCTATTCTGTTGCTTTTGAATTAGGTTAAATAAAAGATTTAACTCTTCTTTTTCTTCAGGATTTGCATGGGTCTCTACAAAACTCATGAATTGAGACCATTTTATTTGTTCTGCATCTAATACATTAAACTTTTTTGAACCATCGAGTTGTCCTGCAATTTTCTTGTAGTAATTTTCATAACCGCTCTTTAAACCTCTATACTTTAGAGCCAATTCTTCATTGCCTTTTGTGTTTTCTTCGATAAGTTCGATCCCGCGTTTTAAGAACTCGACACTTCTTGCAAAACCGTATGTCAAATCGTAATTTATTTCAGTGAAGGTCCGGAGTCTGTTAGTGGAGCCTGGGTATCCAATAACCATTACAAAATCACCTTTAGATACTCCCTGTGCAGAAATTTTTAAAAATGTTTCTGGTTTAAAAGGTACATTAGCTTTATCGAATTCTTTGCTTGAGCCATCTGGGGAAACGTAAGCCCTGAGTAAGGCAAAATCTCCAGTATGTCTTGGGTACATCCAATTATCTATCTCCCCACCGTATTCTCCTATTGAACTTGGTGGCGCATAAACCAGACGGACATCCTTCAAAACTGTTTGCACTTCAAGTTTGTAAGTTTCTCCATCAAAAAAACTTATTACCCTGCAACGAATATTTTCTCCAGTTTCGCAGGCGTTAATAATATCCTTTGAATTTTGTTCAATAATTTCAGCTTTAACAGAGTAATTTTCAGCTTGATCAGTTCCTGCAAGAACTTGGTGAGTAATTTCTTTGCTAGCAGTTGTTATATATACCCTCCCACCAGGAGCTGATGGTTTTTCTTCTTCAAATTTAGTTGCGGTGAAACCGGTAGCAAACAGGTCAATCTCTTTGTTTGAGTTGTATTGCAAATAGGAACCTTCAACACAATGGTAATTGGTCGCTATCAGACCATTTGGGGAAACAAAAGCTGCTGAGCAGCCTCCTATGCTTACAATTGCATTCATAGGAAATTCAAACAGATCGCTTATTGAGCGGATGTCTTTGGTGAAACCCGCATTTCTGAGCTCTTTTTTTAGTAAAGGCATTTGATGCGGCTCCCACATTCCTTCTCTTGCAGCAAGTGACAATGTGACCGAAATTAAAATAGCAAAGATTATCCTCATATGGTCTCCAAATATAAAGGAAGAGTATTTTAGACCATCTAAGAGTAGAATTACTATTCAAAAAGAGAGCTAGCTTATGAGAAACTTTTATCTATTTTTTTTGGCGATTATTTCTTTAGGAGCAAATACCATGGATAAACCTATTGCAATTGTGTTACACGGTGGTGCAGGTTGGTTTGCAAATCTATCTGATGAGCAACAAACAGCCATCAAAGATAAGATGTCTGAAGCTCTGCAAGCTGGCTACGAAGTTCTAAGTTCTGGTGGAACTAGCACAGATGCGGTAGTGGTATCTATTTCCATTCTAGAAGATAGTCCTCTCTTTAATGCTGGCAAAGGCGCTGTATTTACTTCAGAAGTAACTCAAGAAATGGATGCTTCAATTATGCAGGGGAACAACCATGCAGCTGGAGCGGTGGCATCTGTTTCTGTTGTGAAGAATCCTATAAAACTCGCAAAACATATTATGGAAAATACCCCGCATGTCATGTTTGCAGGTGAGGGTGCCGAGGCTCTAGCAAAATCTGGAGGTCTTGAAATAGTTGATCCGGGTTACTTCTATACTCAGGAAAAATTTGAAGCATTACAAAGAGCACAAGCTGATGCAAATTCAAAACAGGATAAACTTGGAACAGTCGGAGCAGTTGCTTTAGATCAGTTTGGCAACCTTGCAGCAGGCACTTCTACTGGAGGCATGACTAACAAACTTCCCGGAAGAGTTGGTGATTCGCCTATTATTGGAGCAGGAACTTGGGCAGACAACGAATCTTGTGGTGTAAGCGCTACTGGTCATGGAGAATTTTTTATTCGTTACAACGTAGCAAAAGAAATTTGTGACCGAGTAAAATATTTAGGACAGAGTATTGAGAGCGCTTCCAAGAAAGTAATCGAAGAACTAAAGGAAATTGATGCTGATGGGGGAGTGATAGTTCTCAACAGAAGAGGTCAGGC
>JAYNII010000016.1:4491-18281 GCA_038108875.1 Gammaproteobacteria bacterium
TTGGAATAGGCTCCTCAAAGATTAATTCATCTCCTAGTTCAAGAGCCTCAAATTCCAGCAAAATTAAGCTATCAAACTCATTAAAAAAAGAAGCTAAGGTTCCAGCTAACTGATAAGAGCGTGAAAGATGGATAAATCCATCTTGTTGGTCAAGGTTGGTGGTAATTTCTCCAGTTTTCTTTGCATTGTCCCATTCCTCGAGTGTAAGGATTTTATAGACTTTTTCATTCATAATTTTATCCCTCCACTCCAATTGATTAAGCTTCTTCAATTGAACAACTTGTTTGTATTCCGTTGATGCACAACTCGCCAACATCAAAATACAAGCTGCACAGTAGAGACTTAAAGTACTAGCTTTTAAGATTCTGGATTTCTTTTTCAAGTTCTTTTATCCTTGATTCGAGCTTTTGCAGTTCTGCCTGTTTAACAAATCCTGATTCTTTCATGAATTTCTCTAAAGCAGGTTTAAGCATTTTTTCCATATTCTTAAGCTCTCCTGCCATTTTAAGGGGATTAAACATTTGTTACCTCAATGATTGCTATTAGTTTTGCCATGATACTATAATCATATCATTCCAGAGGAGGTTGAAATGAGTTTCGCATCTTATACAGACGCAATTGCAAAGCCATTCATGGGGATTACGCCTTGGATTTTAAGATTATCTTTTGCAACCAGCTTCATACTGCATGGAATAGGTAAATTTCCATTGCCAGCCGATGGTCTTGTTAGATTATTTGAAAGCAAAGGTATTTTTATGCCGGAACTGACCGCATCCTTGGTTGCCTTAGGTGAAGTCGGCGCAGGAGCATTCCTAGTCTTGGGTGGATTTTTAGGAACAACTATTGGCCACACTCTAACTAGATTAGGCGGGGGTATGGGTCTGGTGATTATGACAGGCGCCTTTTCAATTGCTCACGCAGATTGGTTTATTTCTCAAAAGCTATTTATGAGCGAGCAGATATTTCTGTTTGCACTAGCTTTATATTTTGCTATCAGAGGTAATAACTAGAAAATAGCATTGATTTCTAAATGAGAATGATTATCATTCTCATGCATGAAATATTTTGATTTTTATAAATATCCCTTCAGATTTTGTTTCCTTCTGGTTTGTCTTATATCTCCATTTGCCTCTTCTAATTTTGAATTAGATCTTGAGTACATAGAACAGATTTACATTATTGGAACCAAAAAAGATGCGAGAGAATTAACTGGTTCGGGGACTGTTATATCGAATGAAGATTTAAATAAACTCATTGATACCGATATTCAAAAGGTGCTTTTGATAGTACCTGGTCTCTATTTTCGTAGCGAAGAGGGCTTTGGTTTAAGACCAAATATTTCTATCCGAGGAACTGCTCCGGATCGATCAGGAAAAATCACTATTATGGAGGATGGGGTTCCTATCGCTCCAGCTCCATATACTGCGCCAGCTGCTTATTACTTTCCAACTGTAGGAAGGATTCATGCAGTGGAGGTATTAAAAGGACCAGCTGCCATAAGTCAGGGACCAAGCAATATTGGTGGAGTTATAAACCTTATTAGCACACCTATACCTGAGGATCATACTGGTAGGTTTGTTCAAGAATATGGGGATGACGGTTATCATAGAAACCATTCTTACGCAGGCTTCAGTAGGAATAATTTAGGTTTTATTTTTGAAGTCCATGAAAATAAGGCTGATGGCTTTGACACGGTAGAGCATTTGGGCGGCAACACGGGATTTGATAGAGCTGACTATTTAGCCAAAATAAAATTGAATTCCTCAAGAGGTACTGATAGTTATCATGAGGCGGTTTTGAAATTAAAAACTAGCGATGAAATCTCTAATCAAACTTATATAGGTCTAACACAGTCCGATTATAAAATTAATCCGAGGCAAAGATATGGGCTTAGTTATTTTGATGAAATGAACAATCAACACGACTCTGTTCAGTTAAATTATCTTTTTGAATATAAAGATTTCATTCTTAGGGCAACTTATTTTGATAACGAATTTTCAAGAGACTGGTTCAAGGTCGAAAAAATTAATGGCCAAAGTATTAATGATGTCTTAAGAGATGCCAATAGAGGAAATGTCACAGCGCAGGGCATTTTACACAACACATACCCTAGCGAAATTATCCTTAAGCACAACAACAGAAATTATTACTCTTCAGGTTTTAATTTTGCTGCTGAAATTGATTTTAGTCTTCATACTCTTACTCTCGGTTACAGAGATATGAAAGACGCCGAAGATAGATTGCAATCCTATGAAAGCTTTAATCAATTTGGCGATGGAACGTACAGTCAACCCAATGCTGCATTTGTTCCAACTGGTGCTGATAACAGCAAGAGAGAAACCAAAGCGCAGTCATTTTATGTTGAGGATAAAATTGATTTTGAAAAGCTAATGTTGTCGATTGGCTTTCGTTCGGAAGATTATTCTCGATCCGAAATCCGATGGAGTAATATTCTGAGGAATAAAGTCTTTTATCAACCCGAATCTAAAAACGGTAATTATAATCTTTGGGGGTTTGGTGCTACTTACGAAATTTCAAATCACACCAATTTTATTTTTGGATTTCATGAAGGGCGATCCCCAGTCTTTGGAGATGATGCTGAAGCAGCTGATAATCTAGAACTAGGTGTGAGATTTGACAATGGAGATGCAGATTTTGAGTTTTTTTATTTCAGCTCAGATTATTCAAATCTTGTGGCTGAGTGCAAAAATTCAGATGGTGGAAATTGTGAAATAGGAGATTCTTTTAGTGGAGGAGCTGTGGATGTTGATGGTTATGAAGTTAACGGATCTACTATTTTTCAGCTACATAACTTATCTTTTCCTGTTGCTTTCCAATACACCAAAACCAATTCTAAATTTCAGAACTCGTTCGAGAGTGAGTACTTTGGAACCGTTAGCTCTGGCGATAATGTTCCTTATTTGCCAAGCTCAAGTATAGCGATCGTTGCAGGTTTTTTACTTTCCTCAGGAATGGAAGGAAATTTTAGATTGGCTAGGATAGGTAAAACATGTTCAACCGCTGCATGTGGAGAATTTAATATTATTGATTCTTATACCTTAGTGGATTTTAGTCTAAAAAAATCTCTTTCTAAGGACTTAGTTATATATGGCATCATTGAAAATATTCTGAATGAGACCAATATTGTTGCTCGCTCTCCTCAAGAAGGCATTCGAACTCAGAAACCTCGATCACTAAAACTCGGCGTTGAGTACCGGTTTTAAAAATATATTTTTTTCATTATTATTCTTGTACAATACCTGACTTCGTGGGGCTGTAGCTCAGCTGGGAGAGCACCTGCTTTGCAAGCAGGGGGTCCGCGGTTCGATCCCGCGTAGCTCCACCATTGTTCTAATTATGTCTCGAAACATCACACTTATTGGCATGGCAGGCTCTGGAAAGACTACTATTGGAAGTATTATTGCTCACAAGCTTGGTAAAGAATTCATCGATAGCGACAAGTTGATTGAAGATAAATATAAGTCACCATTGCAACGCATACTTGAGAGTAATGGTTATCTAAAATTACGAGAAATTGAGTCTGAGGTTATTCAAAACATTGACATGAACAATGTAGTGCTTGCTACTGGTGGAAGCGCAGTTTATAGCCCAAATGCTATGAATCATCTCGCTACACAATCCAGCATAATTTATTTAAAAGTCCCGCTTTCCATCATTTTCAAGAGAGTGGATGATTTTGGAAACCGAGGATTTGCAAAGCACCCAGAGCAATCAATTGAGGAAGTATATAAAGAGAGATCGCTTCTCTATGAGAGCTTTGCAAACATCACCATTGAAAATATTTCTTCAACAGAAAGCTGTGTTGAAGAAATTATCATGCAACTTAAATAATTATAGGGTGAGATTGTGATGCAATGCCCCAAGCGCATTGGCAAATCCTCCATTTTCACTAAAGTGCCCATTTAAGTTAGAGAGTGATAATCTTGAATCAATGCCATTCCTTATAAGACTTAGATTAACTGTTCGCCCAACAAAGTAGACATCTTTTACCTCGAGAATATGAGCATAAAGAGCTGCTAAAGTTCCTATCACTTCTCCCATCATATTTCCTAAACTGGCAGAAACGTTCTCAATGGTGTCCAAACCATTTTTTTTAACTTGCCCAAAATTTACTGCGGTAATATTGCCTGGTAATTTTCCAAGCTCAGTAACTACATCATTGAGCAAAAGATCAATTTTTTTTCTATCTCCTTTTTCACCAAATTCATTCAATTCTAGTCCGTTAGGATTGCCTGTTAGAAGTTTTCCGAGGCCTTCAAAAGTACCTCCCCCGACTGCAATGCCCCCAAGATGGGTATTCTCTAATCCATGAGCCCATACACACGCCGTTCCTGTTCCTGCGCTTACTATCAAAGCATCACCACTAAATTCAAAAAGCTTTCTAGCTCCACATGCAATAGCGTCTATTTCTTTAATTTTTAAGATTTCTGCATCCCTGACTCTATTAGGCAAGTTTGCTGACTTTCCTCCAGTAACACGAATACAATCTGGCAGATCAGAGATATTGAGCTTCTCAAATACGCTAATTATAGTTTCTTCGTTACCACTTAATTCAGGATTGCTTGGCAGAGAATGAAATTCTGTATATTCGTGGTCAATAATGACATCTGTATTACTGATGCCAAAATCAATAGCTATTTTCATAGAGCTTAGTTTTTTATCTTGAGCCTTAGATTATGCTTTATCACTTTTATTCTCAACATCCTCAGCTGCAACATCGATAATCTTAGTTCCGTCTCGTTGTTCTGAAACCTGAGTAGCTTTTTGACCCTGCCAGGGGCTCTTATTCCATTTCACCCTGTCTGCTCTATTGCGTTGTTTTTGGGATGAACGAACTTTGCCTAAATTAAAGAATATGTATAAAGATAAGACAGCAATAAATGTAAAGAAGAGCGTATTCAACTTACCTTCTAGATTGGAGTTTTGCTAGCAATCTAAGAATTTCGAGATATAGCCAAACCAATGTAACCATCAGAGCAAAGGCGCCATACCATTCCATATATTTTGGAAGCCCCATTTCAGATCCTTGTTCTATAAAATCAAAATCTAATACTAAGTTTAATGCTGCAATTGCAACTACAAATAGTGAAAAACCAATGCCAAATAGGCCATTATTATGAATAAAACCTATACTGCTGCCAAAGAAAGACATAATAAAGCTAACTAAATAAAGTAATGCAATGCCTGCAGTTGCAGAGAAAAGCATTAATCTAAAATTTTGCGTAGGTAGTATAAGCCCGCTTTTATATGCAAATAATAATGAAGCCAAAATTCCAAATGTTAGGCCAATAGCTTGTATAACTATGCCTGGGTATTGGGCCTCAAACATCATTGAAATTCCTCCAAGGGCAATTCCTTCCAGAAGTGCATACGCAGGCGCTCCAATGTGAGCATTTCTCGGGACAAATGAAGTATAAATGGCTGCAACAAATCCAAGGATTAGACCTATCCAGATCAACCCTGGATTCGACCATCCAATAAAGGATCCACCAAAACAAAGAGCTAAGAGAATACCTGTTTTATTGACCGCACCTTCTAAGCTCATAGCTTGTGATCCAGCAAAATTCTGTCTTTGAGAAAATTTCTCTCCAAAAACAGGGTTTCCTGATCTTCCAAATGTTTCTAGCGCTGCATGACGTGACATAATTTTCCTCGACTTATCTATAAATTGTATGGGCATTTTGAAAAATTTAAAGTATATAAAAGGATTAAAGAGAGGTTATCCAATCTCTCACGATCTTTATGCCCTCGACATCTCTTAATATTCGACCCGATTCAGGCATCATTATACCTGGCTCTAAGGAGTGCATTCTGGATAGCAAAATTGATTCCTCAGGTTTACCTGGAACTATTGAGTAACTTAAATTAAAGCTGCCATTTCCTGTTGCAACTGGTTTTTTGAAAAAACCAAGATGTTTTGGATTATTTTCTTCTAAAGTTAGATACAGACCAGTAGTATCCGCTGAGCCACCTTGAATATGACAATGAGCACAGTTGATATCTAAATATCCTCGGGCACGATCTTCAACAGTATTTGAATTGTCTGAGTAATTTACCATTTTCCTATAAATCAAATCCCTTTCGATCCACCCTAATTCAGCCCATTTCTCTAATTGGTTCATATTTTCTCTGTTGTATTGCATCACAAGGTTCATGTTTCTTGCCTTAGGGCCAATAGGAGTTATAGCATCATTAAGTTGATGACATTCTTTGCATTGATTTTTATTTGGTGCACGATATCTTATAGAGATTAGTTCCCCATTGGATTTTGAAAAAGTAGTTTGAATAGTTTTGCCTACAAGGCTCAGCTCGGCATCGGTTTGTTCATTATTCCATATATACCCAATAGCTTCCCATCCATTATTGGTATGAATTAAAAGGCGAGTTTCTAATAACTGCGGTTTTAAATCTGATGTGGTATTTTGGAACGAAAATGTTTTTATTAGAGTAGTGCCTACAGGAAATTGAAATACTCTATCTTTTTCAAATCTGAATTTTGAATTCTCAGGAACGTAAATAAATCTTTGCTTATCCGTGTAGTCAGAAAAAAGTTGACTGTTTAGTTGATAAGGCAAAACCTCTGTTGCGGGGATTTGATTTTTTAGATCTGTAAAGAATCCATATTCAGAAAGATTTTGGAAAAACTTTCCCTTAATCAAAGACTCGCTATCTAATCCTAATATTGAAGTTGAACAGATAAGCAGGAAAAGAACAGATAGCTTACAAGATTGCATCTATTTCAACGGCTTCGAGTGATTTAAGTGTTCCTCTAAACTCACTATGATCTGTCTTGATTGGATTAAAGAAGGGTAGAAGATACTTTATTGGATCTAAAACTATTAGAGATGTCTCTGGCGCTTCATTAATAATTATTTTTTCGTTTTCAGGTTGTCCGAATACCATCTGAGGTAGAGGAAGCATGCCATCCCAAAATATATCGGCCATGTTTTGATCCGAAAGATTAAACAAAATCCTAGCCAATTCATTCGATCTTATATCAGGGTTTCTGCCATTATTAATATACGAGTTATCGTGAATTTGTATTGATTTTGGGTGAGGATAGTAGTTTGCATCCTCATACTCATCTGCATAGGAGACAATTGCTAAACCTGTAGTACCATTATTTTCAATAGTGTTGGCAAAAATTTCTACAAAGGAATTAGCCATAATCATTATTCCAGTACCGCTTGGAACTTCTCCTACAATATTTCCCTCAGGTGCAAAATTTGGAGTATTGTTATTCACCACTCTATTTTGAAAGACTCGCACATGATGGCCACCTTGTTGAGGGAGGTCAGGTAAATCGAAAACTAAGATACCCCCAGTGTTTTCTATTGCGAGATTGTCGTGGACATCTGCATAATAAGAATTCTCAATCTCAATCCCTGCAACATTGTGCTTAGCTAAACTGTTTCTTACAATAATATTTTTTGATTGACCTACATAAATTCCAGCATCCGATGCCCCAATAGCAACACAGTCATCAATTAAAACATTCTCAGATTCAACTGGATAAAGTCCGTAGGCGCCATTTTTTGAATCTGGACCATTGGTCCATTCAGTTCTAACTCTAACAAAGTGAATATTATTTGAGCCTTTAGCTTTAATTGCATCCCCTTTAGCATTTTCCACACCAAAGTCTAATAATCTGACATCGTTTGAAGTTACTGACAGACCTTGAGCTCCACTTAGTTGATTGGAAAAGTCAAGAATTGTTACATCTCTGCCTTCTCCTTCAAGAGTCACACCATCGACGTCCAGAGATAAACTATCCGCTAAATAGAATCTTCCGGCGGTAAGTCTGACAACATCACCTGGCTGAGCAATTATTAATGCTTCTTGTATTTCTTCGTAGGAATTTTGTGAGGGCTGTATTAGAAATACAGTAGCGTTTGTCCCAATAGAAATTAGGCACAGTAATAATACAAAAGACTTAAATGGTAGCTGGTATAGATCCAAATTTCTCAAGAGGTTTTTCAAGCTCATTCCAATCACACTCAAAATCATCCGGTGCGTCTTCGTATTCAAGAAGACCTAGTTCTTCAAACTTAGGTCGTATTGTTTCAGTTAATAGACCTATGCGTGATAAATTTGGTATCACTCTTGAGAATAAGAAATTTCTAAAATTAGCCATTGTTGACGTTTCTAGGGTAAATTTTCTTGCTTCCTCTCTTCCCATTCCCAAGTATTTTTCCATTGCAATGGTATTGACTAATCTTTCTCTAGAAACCACGCAAGCTTCATAGGCAAATTGAGCTCTATCTTCAACTTCCTCTGGTGAGAGTGTTTTTACAAAGTCTTCAAGGTAGTTTATGCCAAAGGTAACGTGTCTCGCTTCATCTCTAATAACATAATGGAGGAGTTGTTCAAGAAGAGGATCTTTTGATTGCATTTTTAAAACATTAAATGCAGCTAAAGCTAATCCTTCGATGATGATTTGCATACCTATAAATTTAAGATCCCATCTTTCATCAGTTAGAATTTTATCTAGTAACATTTTTAGGTTGGGGTTAATCGGATAATGCATGCCAAGTTTATCTTGAAGATACTTGTTAAACACTTCAACATGTCTTGCTTCATCAAAGGTTTGTGAAGCAGCGTATAGTTTTGCGTTATAAGTTGGGGCACAGCTTACAAGCTGAGAGGCTACCAAAAGCGCTCCTTGCTCACCATGCAAGAATTGTGAAAGTAATTCTGCAGTCTCGTGCCTATTAAATTCAATCTTTTCTTCTTGAGATAGAGCTTCATAGGCAGGTAAATTCTGATGAGGGGCTAATACTTGCTCCGTAATCATCTCATCCTTTGGATGAGTGTATGCCCAATTTAAATCAATAGAACCATTCCAGTTTAGCTCTTTTCCTAATTCGTATAATTTTTTTATGCGGTTATCAGCTACAGAATAATCCCAATTATAAGCCCCAGTGAGAGGAGTATTAAAGATTTCAGCAACATGCTCTACATGTTTTGGTTGTAGTCCAAGCTCTTCATCGAAATAAATTATCTCAGTAGGATTTGATTTAACTTTTCTAATTTCCATACTATTTATGACTATATGTTTACAGTGTAAACATTAATTATAATACTTTTATATCTTTTAGGCAAAAAGAACTATGAGCTGCTCAAGCAATGTTTCACCAAGCTCATCAGCGCGATGTATGGTAATTGATCTTTCGTAATACTTGGTAACATCATGACCAATGCCAATAGCAAGAAGCTCTATTTGATTCCTGGTTTCAATTTCATGAATAACAGATTTCAAATGATGGTCTAAAAACCCACTGTTGTTTGCGGAAAGGGAGCTGTCATCCACAGGAGCTCCATCAGAAATTACAATCATTATTTTTCTTCTTTCTGGCCTTCTCAGGAGTCTTTCTTGAGACCAATAGAGGGCCTCTCCGTCAATATTCTCTTTCAACAATCCTTCTCTTAACATTACCCCAAGATTTCGCTTAGAAATTCTAAAGTTCTCATCCGCTGCTTTAAAAATAATATGCCTAAGGTCATTTAATCTGCCTGGATTAGAAGGGCTGCCTTGGCTGGTCCACAATTTTCTAGCTTCTCCTCCTTTCCAATGCTTAGTAGTAAATCCAAGCAATTCAGTTTTAATTGAACATCGAGCTAATGTTGCACCAATAATATCCACACAAACAGCAGCCAATGAGATTGACCTTCCACGCATTGACCCAGAACAATCAATCAATAGGGATATTACAGTATCCTCAAAGTTAATTTCCTTTTCTTGTTTGTAACTTTGCGCAAACAATGGGTTGGCAATGATTCTGGTTAATCTGGCTGTATCAAGCATTCCTTCTTCAAGATTAAAATTCCAGCTCCGTTGTTGTTTTGCTTGAAGAATTCGTTGGAGTCTATTTGCCATTTTCCCAATTGTATTTTCATGAGGTTTAACTAATTGATCCAACTGCTCTCTCAACCTAATGATTTCTTCATTGGTTGCCAATTCCTTGGCAGAAATAATTTCATCAAACTTTTTCGTAAAAACTTCATAGGGATGAGTTTGCTTAGTACTAAGTTGCAGAGAATTAAAGGAGTCAGTGGGGTTTTCTGAAGATGCTTCTATCTCAACCTGCTCAACCACATCGGATTCTGTTGTCTCACTATTGGCGTCACCATCTTTCTGTATATCTATTGGTAATTCTGATGGGGACGACAGCTCTTCATTTTTTTCTTCCTGAAGTTGATCATCTTTAAGCATTTCTTCAGACTTTTCAGAATTATCTTCTTCACCACTAAAGGTATTTAGACCAAGCAGATCAATTATTTCTAAGACATGCTTCTGAAATAATATTTGATCCTCGCAGCAGGCCAATAATCGATCAAAAGCGCTATCAAACATCTTTAGTTCATCGTTATTTTTTAGTCCATCTATCTTTATTCCTGATTTATATCTCAAAACTAGAGGAATATTTTGAATCGCTGAAATTGAAGTATTCTCGTTAAGTTCTTGATTACAGTACTCTGCTATATTTTCTTTCATGCCTTGATATTCTCTTGAGGCTAAAATATCAACACGCGCTATCTCTAGCGATTCAAACAATTGTTGGGCTTCCCTAGTTAGTTTAGGATTTTCAAGATTCTTATGTTTAAGCTGCCAAAATACTTGTTGATCAATACTTCCTCGCCATGCGGCTAATTTATTTTGATTCCGAGGAGGAGAGGTCAAAGCTATTGAGCCCTGAATGGGTAGATGATTATGGAGAACCCTATTAATTTTTAGGTTGGGGTCTTGAGTAAGAGTTTTAGCTAATGCGCTGTTTGCAGATTCGAGGGATTCTCTCTTTTTATTCCATCCCACTTGAGTATTACTTCCTTTCTTGGCTGCCGCAGCATCTTTGATAGTACTCCTCAATGATTGGTTTTTCTCCATCGTCACACTTATTTAGGAAAGATAACTCAAACGAATGCTTAAGATCTTTAAAAATTAAGTAATTTTGCGCCCAGCTTAAAACTGTTCGTGGAGACATAACCGTAGAAATATCACCGTTAGCAAAACCTTTTCTAGATAAGGTTGCTACTTGGATCATTTGCTTAAGAAGAGTTTTCTCATCTTTAGAAGATAATAAAGTTTTGCCAAGGATAATTTTTTCCTCTTGATCGCTTTCTAAATAATCTAGATTGCTCAAAATATGCCATCTGTCCAATTGGCCTTGATTAATTTGCTGAGTTCCATGATAAAGACCCGTCATATCTCCTAAACCTACGGTATTGGTTGTTGCAAACAATCTAAAAAAGGGATTTGGGTGAATGACTCTATTTTGATCAAGCATGGTTAACTTTCCATCTACTTCCAAAATTCTCTGAATTACAAACATGACATCTGGTCTACCAGCATCGTATTCATCAAAAACTAGCGCTACAGGATTCTGTATTGCCCATGGCAACAAGCCTTCTTGAAAAGTTGTCACTTGTTTACCATCCTCAAGGGTAATGACATCCTTTCCAAGCAAATCTATTCTGCTGATATGGCTATCTAAATTAATTCTCACCATTGGCCAATTTAGCCTTGCTGCAACCTGTTCCAGGTGTGTTGATTTACCAGTGCCGTGCATACCTTGGACCATGACTCTTTTATTAAACACAAATCCCGCAAGGATCGCTTCCGTGGTATTTTTGTCAAATACATAAGATTCATCTTTATCTGGAACCCATTCAGTTGTTTCGTTAAAACCTTCAACTTTAAAGGCAACTTCTGTACCAAATACTTTTTTGGTATCTATAGTGGATTTGGTAAGTTTTAGATTTTTTAAGTCTGATATCTGCATTTTTATTTTTTTTAAGAAAAGTATCCTAACCCTTGATCAAAGAAACTTCTAGCAAAATCGTGGATTATTACCACTACAATAACTCTATCCATGGCATACTAGATTGGCTTATGAATCAGGCACTCAAAACCGCTCTCGGGTTATTTAAATTAGAACAAGTTGATCGCGACATATTTTCATGGAGCGGGGATAGTGTTGGATTTCAAAGAATATTTGGTGGACAGGTTATGGCCCAAACACTAATTGCTGCATATCAAACTGTTGAAGACAGTTTGAGAAAGGCTCATTCCTTTCATTCCTATTTTCTTAGACCAGGGGATTTGAGCAAAAAAATAATATTTGATGTTGATCGTATTCGTGATGGAAAAAGTTTTACTACTAGAAGAGTGAGAGCTATACAAAATGGAGAGGCTATATTTAATTGCTCTATTTCTTTTCAAAAGCCAGAAAAGGGGTTATTTCATCAAATCAAACTTGATGCAGTTCCAGGACCAGATGGTCTTAAAAGCGAGTGGGAATTAAGGTATCAAGAACGAAAGAAGATTTCTAAAAAGTACTTGCCTATGTGGCTTAGGGAAAGAGAAATTGAGATGCGACAAGTTGATCCTCAAGATTTAATTAATCCGATCAAGACAGACCCTGAGCGCTTAACCTGGATTAAACCTTCAGGAAAATTGCCTAATGATCCTAAGATTCATCAAGCTTTGCTTTTATACGTATCAGATATGGGGTTGTTGGGAACAGCCATACAACCCCACGGGTTAAGTTTTATGAGCAAAAAATTTCAATCAGCAAGTCTCGATCATGCCATGTGGTTTCATGGAAATATAAATTTTAATGATTGGGTCCTATATAGGATTGAAAGCCCTATCTCGGGAAATGCCAGAGGCTTTTCTAGGGGCTCCCTTTATACCAAAAGAGGCAAACTCATTGCTTCCACTGCTCAAGAGGGTCTCATGAGAATATGGGATTAATTACTTCTAATAATATCTATCATTAATTGAACTTTGCTGGGATCAATATCCGGTGTTATCCCGTGACCTAGATTAAAAATATATCCAGGATAGTTGTTCATTTCTTGAAGAATATATTTAACTGTTTGCTCAATAGTTGCATCATTCTTTTTAAGAATTTCAGGATTCAAGTTACCTTGAATAGCTTTTAAGCCCTCAAAATCATTTCTTGCTTTCTTAATATTTTGAGACCAATGCAATGATAAGCAGTTGATGCCATCAAGAGCGCAAGGCGTTACTTCTATGGGAGGAGATTTTTCAAATAAAATAATTGGAGTAGTTGAAGTTGAGCTGTCATCTCTTAAAAGTTTTACAAGTCTTTTTGATGGGTTTAATGAGAAATCTTCAAAATCTTTTTCAGACAATATGTCTGCCCATGAATCAAAAATTTGAATTGCTTGCACACCAGATCTTATTTGTTCTCTCAAGTATTCAAAACAAGCTTGGGTCAGAATCTCTAGCAAAGACCGGAAAGTAGTTGGTTCTCTGGAGAGGAGTTCTTTTGTTTTTCGGAACTCTTTTGAGCCCTTGCCTTCAATTGCGTAAGCAGCTAAAGTCCATGGAGATCCACAAAACCCAATTAGTGGAATGTTTTTAGGTAGAACTTTTTTAGTTGCAATAACTGCATCATATACATAACTTAACTTCTCATGCGGTAATGCCTTTGGTAGGTTCTCTATATCAGATATTGAGGAGATAGGATTGCTAAAAATAGGACCGTGACCTTCTCCAAATTCTAGTCCCATCCCAAGGGCATTTGGAATCGTAAGAATATCTGAAAACAAAATACTTGCATCAAGATCAAATCTATTAATTGGCTGCAAAGCAAGTTCAGCACAAATCTCTGGTTTTTTGATCATATCCAAGAAATTAGCAAAACCTTTTCTAATCTCTTGGTACTCAGGGAGATACCTGCCTGCCTGTCTCATCAACCAAATAGGAGGTGTAACTTGAGACTCAAGATTGAGGGCTGCTA
>JAYNII010000017.1:0-15415 GCA_038108875.1 Gammaproteobacteria bacterium
TTGGCAAGGTTGCGCTCTACCAGCTGAGCTATTCCCGCTTAATGTGGTTGCTTAATATAACTCCTAGGTATTAAGCTTTCAAGCATCCTAGGTATGAATTTGCTTAGAATACGATTTAGTGGAAAATACAAATTTTTCTGAGAGGAATATAAGGCATGAGTTACGTTGAATTAATTGGATTTGCGGCGGCAAGTTTAACAACTTTTGGGTTTTTACCTCAGGCTATCAAAGTTTATAAATCTCGCTCTACTAAAGATATTTCTCTCCTCACGTTTATCACCACTACGTGTGGAATTTCATTATGGTTGGTGTATGGTATTTTAATTAACTCCTACCCGCTCATGGCCTCCAATATTGTGAGCTTTACCCTCGCCTCGTTTATCTTAGCTTTTAAGGTAAGATACGGTTAAACCCTTACTTAAGGGCGTTCAATAAGTCGCCCAGTAAATCCTCTCTGTGCTCCAAGCCTACAGAAACTCTCAAGAGATTCTCACCTATGCCTGCCTCGATTTTCTCTTCTGGGGTAAGGGGAGCATGCGTCATCGATGAAGGGTGACAAATGAGGCTCTCAAATCCTCCCAAAGATTCCGCCAGGGTGAATATTTCTAGCTTTGCCAGAAAATCATTCACGGCTTCAGCTGGAAGATCGATCTCAAAACTTAACATCCCTCCAAAACCATACTGTTGGCTTTTTGCCAATGCATGATTGGGATGAGTTACCAATCCAGGGTAGTTAACTTTGAGTATTTTGGGGTGCTTGGTAAGTTCTTCGGCTAAAAAAAGAGCATTGGTATTATGCTGTTCCATGCGGAGTGCCAAAGTTCTTAATCCTCTGATGGTTTGGTAGCTATCAAAAGGAGATCCGGTAACCCCAAAATCGTTAGCCATATCGTAGAGTTTGGTATGGTGCTCTTGTGTCTTTGAGATCACGGCACCCCCGACCACATCGGTATGCCCATTAATGTATTTGGTGGTGGAATGCATCACAAAATCAACTCCAAAATCCAATGGATTTTGTAATGCGGGGGACAAGAAAGTGTTATCGCACACCGTTAAAGCACCGACTGTTTTTGCCAGAGCGGTAATTTTAGCAATCTCGACGACTCGCAATAGAGGATTCGATGGAGTTTCAATCCAAACCAGATTTGGCTGAAGCGCTTTAACTTGAGCTGCAAAATCTGCTGACGATTGATCTAAATAATGTGCAGTCAAGAGACCTCTTTTTTCAAGATTTTTAAACAGTCTAAAGGTGCCGCCGTAACAATCGTGAGGTAACACTACGTTCCCGTGCAAGGGAACGAGAGCACTTAAAAGCATCACCGCAGACATACCGGTATTGGTCACTACAGCTCCTGCACCCCCTTCGAGCTCCGCCAGTGCATTCTCTAAGAGTCTTCGGGTTGGGTTGCCGCTGCGACTGTAATCAAACTCAGGATGATCTCCAATATGTTTAAACTTATAGTTGGTGGATAGATACAGCGGATCGACAACTGCTCCATGCGTATCCACTTTTTTAATGCCAATTGAACCTAAGATGGTTTCAATATTCTTCTTCATCATCCCCTCCTAAAAAAAAACCTATCTACATTTGATAGGTTTCTATGGTTTCGTGGTATTTATTAAGCACCCTAAACCATAACAAATCGGTGCACGCTCAGTTTAAAAAGTTTATGAATAGATGTCTATTAAATGAAGCAATTAGCCCTACAGAGCATGGACACCCTCATAGTCTGTATGAATTTCATCCCCGTATTTTTCTTTGTAGGCACCTAACATATCCTTAACTCTATTTTGTGCAACCAAAACTTTATTAATTTGATTATCTATCATATCTTGCCAGATGCTCTGACTCTGCGCTTCCACCGGTTTCGTTCTTAATCTATAGATTTCTTTATACAGAATTTTTTCAGCCTCCAGTAAAGCTAATGCTTTGCGAATAGCTTTGAACTCAGCAGACTTGTATTTGGTTATAGGAATGACTTTAGACATAGCAGTTGCTATCAATTATCATATTCCCCATCGTACTCGTCAAAAAGTTTTGAGCTTTTTTTTAATATCACAACCAATGACTAAATACCTTACGCTAATTCTCTTAAGTTTTGCTGGGAGCATCTATGCTTTTGATATCAAAGCTTACAATTCCATGAATGCATTTGAACTTGGCGAAGATTTAATAAAGCTTCCCATAGGCATCCATAAATTAGAGCCTTTCGAAACAGAAATTGAGAACGTGGTCATAGGTATTCATGGAAGCAATTCTGAGGGTTATGAATGGGTATATCCCTTATGGAAATTAAACAATAGTGCCACGGCTATCTATTTTTATCGCTGGGATGATCAACAATGTGCCAATGCGAATATCGATGCATTAGTAAATGCTCTCGAAGATATTATTGATGACATTCCCACACTAAAAGAACTCAAGATTCTCGCTCACTCTTATGGAGGCCTGCATCTCCTAAACGCTCTGAACACCATTGATGAGATGGTTCAAACAACAGATCAAGAGCTCGCTCTTGAAATCCACTTTATTGCCGCTTTATTGACTCCACCCAAGTCATTGATCCAAAAGTGCGGGTTGCGGGAACAGCAGTTCAGCTCGGGGCAGCTGAAAATTTTTAACTGGAAAACGATCCAAAAACTTGATGGTGCATTCAGGGAGTATGCTTATGATCCCCAAGAAATTCTTATCCCCAATAGCCTTCAAGTAAGACTTCCCGAAACCTACAAGGGCAAAAAATTAGGACACAACTGGTCTATTAGTTGGGTGGCAGATAAACTTAGTAGCCAATAAAAAGATAAAAGAGTATCCCCTAGCATCAAAAAAAAATTCTTTTTTGCCTACTAGTTTTGTTTTTTTCTTTGCAAACGTAATTTTCTCAATCGTTGATATTCTTTTTGGGTTCTGTCTTCAACCATATCTCTGACTGAGTGTCTTCGTTTGCGAGCTTGCTCCGACTTATGAATACGCTCTGCTTTATTCATCATAAGTAATATATTTTCATAAAGCTAAAAAAATGGCAACTCATAGCATTCATTTTATAAAGTATTAAAATACTAACTATGGATACTAAATTACAACAACTATTGGAAGAAGCTCACAGCATAGTCCCACGCGTAACGCCCTCAGACATCATGGGACATTTGCAAAACTATTGCATCGTTGATGTTCGCGAACCGGATGAGGTTGCAAAATCTGGGAAAGTAAAAGGCGCCTTAAACATTCCTAGGGGTGTGTTAGAGTTTCGGATGAAACCCGATCAAGAAATCAAAGCAGATCAAGCAATTTTGACCTATTGTGGAGGTGGCAGCAGAGCTGCGCTTGCTGGAAAATCTTTGTTAGAGTTAGGCTTCACTAATGTGCAAAACTTAGGAGGTTTTAAAGATTGGGTTGAGGCTGGAGGAGAAATTGACCCCCCTGCTTAAACAACTGTTTGATAAAAACTCGTCGACTTTTACCTATCTCATTGGCTCAAATGCTGAAGCTCTCATTGTTGATCCGGTTAAAGAGAACGTGCCGCAGTATTTACAACTCTTAACCGAACTCGGTCTCTCTCTAAAAATGGTCTTGGATACCCATGTCCACGCGGATCACATAACCGGCTCAGGCTTATTACAACAACTTACCCAGTGCGAAGTCGGTTCCCCTCAAGAATCAGCAGCCTGCTGCGGAAGTTTTGAGTTTAAAGATCAAGATGTATTAACTCTGGGGAAACTAGAGATTCGCTGCTTATTTACTCCAGGGCATACGGATGATTCTTATTGTTTCTATGTAGAAAATCCTGGATGGCTTTTTACTGGAGATACCCTTTTTATCAGAGGCACAGGTAGAACCGATTTCCAAAACGGCTCTGCAGCTAATCTTTACGAGAGCTTACATCAAAAAATCTTAACTTTGCCTCAAGCTACTGTTGTGTATCCTGGACACGATTACAAAGGCATGTCTTCTTCAACCATTCTGGAAGAAAGGAATCACAATCCTCGGGTATTAATCAAAAACAAGGATGCATTCATTGAGCACATGAACAATTTAAAATTGGCAGATCCTAAAATGATGGATATCGCGGTACCCGCCAACTTAAAATTAGGCCTCTAGACTACTACAACAATTCGGGCAACAATCCAGCTAAATGCTCGTGTGCAGCATTTTTATATTCTGGGCTGTGTCCTGCCATAACCTCGCCCTTCTTAGCGCAAGTCAGATAAGCTTGCGTTCGTGAATCTGGATTGGCAAAATCCAATTCACTATTGGAGTTTGGATCGTAAACTTTTTTTGTTTCAGAAGAGAGCTTAAAGTTACATTTTGCAAAACTATAAGCATTCGGGTTCAACGTTAGAGGTTCAACACTGTCAAAGGAGTGAAATGCTCTTGGGTAAACTTCTATATGCGCATCGCCACCTTCAGATTGCACTTTTGCGATCAATTCTTGACAGGGCCGCGCAGGAGTCCAATTATCGTCTTCACCTATGTAAATCTGCATCAAATCTTTATCCCATGCATCTAAATCAGGTAAAGCCAAGCAACCTGGATACCACATTAAGTACCCAGCAAATCCCTCTCCATCAGGGTATAAAGATTCTTGAGTGGGAATCCAAGCATTAAACAGAGCTGCGGTACCCCCGAGACTCCACCCAGCTGCGTAAATCTTTGAATTATCGATTCTTGGATCATTCCACATGGTCTTCAAGGCCATCGCCATTTCGTAAATCATGGTTTCACTGGTTACATTGGTTTGATTGCCAACGGTAGATGAGACATTTCGGGCATCGAATGCATGCATAGCAAATACCAGCATACCTGCACTGCGCATTTGCTCTAGATATTTACGGTGATGATCGCGCCAATTAGCTGATCCGTGAGAAGCTATGACTAAGGCATATTTTTTCTCAGGATCATAGTTATCCGGAAAATGCAAAATTCCAAAGGTAGCTTGATCGGGTTGACTCTCAAGAGCGGTGCCAAACATGTTCTCAAATCCAAAAATATTTTTAGATTGGAATTCAATTTTTTCAGTTTGGTAATGAGGTGAAACCAAGTGCTTTTCAGCGCAAGAGACTGTCAGAAAAAAACTAAGGAAGATCAATAAAAGTCGCATGTATAACTCCTTAATAAAAAAAAGGGGGATTACTCCCCCTTCCTATTCTAGTAGTTAAGAGCTTATCTTTCTACTCTGATCATGATGTCGTCTGAGTGATCAAGCAGATCTAACTTGGTAGCATCGAGCTCAGCAAATATGGTTCCAATCCTATTCCCAGCATCAGCAAATTCTGCATAACTATCAAAACCGCAAACAAAATAGAAAGCAGGTGCTGTCCCCCATGCATGCTCCATCATATTGCAACCACCAAAAGCAGCTTCATAAAAACCAAAAAAAGTTTCAGCGCGCTCTCTTCTTTCCCCAAAAGTTAAGTAAGGACCAAAGGTAGAGGTTACAAAAAGTGTGTACTTGGTTTGTTTGGTTAAGTTTCTATGATTAAAGGCAACAATATTATCTGTATGGGTTGAATAGGTTTGCTTTTCATTCGCGTTAGCAGATGTATTATCCATAATTTCAGCTAAGTGATTGTAATCTTCAAACAGACAGTAAGTATAAAAGGCCCTGTCCCCACCAAATTGATGTCTCAATAACCCGCAAGCATTAAAGCCTCTTGCCTCTTCCTCGGCTATGTAAGCTAGTAACTCTTTTTGCAGTTTCTCTGGATTAGTTCCTGCAGCAATCGTATAGGAAGAAAGCACTGCAAAGTTGCTTGCTTTCACTGGTTGTGATTCTTCATGGTGTGCTGCAAAAACCAAGGTTGCAGATACCATAAAGATACTTAAGAATAGTTTTTTCATATTTCCCCCTAAAAATAGTTCCTTTATAGAATAGTAGACTTAAGAATTCAACTACTAAATTCTAGAGAAATCAGTTCAAGATTAGTTGAAGAATTCCAACCAAACCCAACCAACCGAAATTTCCAATTATTTTAAAGGTAGTATTTTGATGGTTATAAAGACCCAGCGCGCCAAAAGCACCGCAAGCCCCCAGAGCTGGGACAAAAAACCCACCCAAACCAAGTAAGCCAAATATACCCAGCAATCTAATTTTTGCTCCACTTTGGTTGGGAGCAACTTTTTCCTTTAATCCCAATAATCCTCCAAGTCCCAGCAACCCTAACAATCCCACATACTCCATAGCCTCTCCTATAAATCCACTAGCTCAAGGGATTGCTCCCCAAATTCACTCCACCACTCAAGCCCCATTAAATTGATGCGCTCTAAATTCACTCCCGAATTATCGTCCATTCTGCGGTTAACCTGACCGGTTGCAGAATTCACTCGCAGGTAGTTTTCTCCTATCAGGTCAGTGAGCAATTCGTGGTACATGCTCGATTCAGTCATGATGCCTAAAATATCGTGCCTAAACCAGCTGACCATTCCCCAAGTAGATGATTGCTTACCGTTTATTTTTCTTCTATTGATCCCTGTCCCAATACTTAACACTCTGATATTTTTAGTCTTGAAAAGTTTGCTGGCTTCGACGTAGCCAATCAGACTTGGATTATTGGCAACCACTCCTCCGTCAATTAACCAGCTCCCATCTTCAAGATCTTCTGTAGGATAATAAATCGGGGCGGCAGAAGTTGCTGTACCTGCTTTTGCTACCGAAATATTGCTTTTGGTATAACTAGTCAAAAGCCGCGGTTGACGTTTTTCAACATCATAGCCCGTAACCGCTACAGGTTTTGGAGAATCTTGCAGCAACATATTTTTAAAATACTTTTGTAAGACATCATGTTTGCCTTTGCCGTCGTATTTAGGTTTGGTTTGAAAGATAGTTGCATTATCCCAAAACGATTTAGACATAGTTAACGAGATATTTGCTTCCGACCAAAACTCATCTAATTCTTCGGTGTCCATTTGCAAACATGCCAAACACAGAGCACTCACTCCGCCTGCGCTTGTTCCAATAAAGAAATCAAACACATCGGTAATTCTTTTTCCTAAAGCAATTTCGAGTTTTTTAAGAAAGACAACTCCTGCGAGAACTCTAACACCCCCACCGTCTAAAGATAATACTAGTTTGGGTTTAGTTTTTTTAAGTAGGTTATCTAGAAAACTCAATTATTGGAACACCCCATTGAGTAAAATGGTAAGTCTTGCAGATGCCAAAGCAAGTCTATCAATGACGATAGGTTTATGGGTATCGAGATAGGTCCTATCTATTTTTTTTATAGATTTATCTCGATAACCAACCGAATTTGACATCGCAATTGTTCGGCTTTCTGTGGCCCAAGCATAAATATTTTGATCGTAGAGCAAGCCTTCTGCTTGGGAGTAAAAAGACTCCAAAAATACTGTATTAAAGTTGTCTTTTAAAGTGTCCAACGCATGGTTATAAATATGACCATCCCACACTGCATGCATGCCTTGATTTTTACCCGAGCGCATAGTCACTCTGTATCCGTTAGCTCCTCTATCTTCTGCATTTCCAACATGAAAAGGCTGATGCACATCTCCAACAAAATGTCCGATAAACATCAACGCTTCCTTGCGAAGTTCAGCATCAGCACTTGTATCTTTTAAGATGGCGAGTTGTTCAAAAAAAGCTTTCATAATGCAGCCCTCATTGGGACAGTGGCTTGCTTTAACATCAATTTCATTCGGGGGTAAGTTCACATAATGCCAAGGACTTGTTTCTGGCCTTGAATTTTTTATGGTGTCCGGCCAAACACACCCTTGTGCAAACTTTCTTTCACCACCAAGCAATGTTTGGACTTGTTGTTTTGCATTGTCAGAGAGATGCAGCTCAGCAACATCGCATACCAATTGATGGCCCGAATCCCACCAGCCATAGGTCTCTAAAGGGAAATATATAAAAAACAATAAAAAAATAGCACGCATTATCGTGTCTCCGAAACCGCTTGGGCAATACTTCTAAACATAGCCATATGCACAGCCTTAGAATAATTTCTTTCAGAATTAAATTTATGATTGCTTGATGTCTTTGCGATAACTACGTTGGTAAGGGGATCGATGTAAATGTATTGATTGTAAACTCCAGCAGCGGTGTAGTCAGTCATAGGAAAACCTGGAACCCACCACTGATAACCATATCCCCAAGTGCTGGAAGAGTAAGGATTTTCTCCAGGTTGCAGGTGCGGGCTATCAGGGAAATGAGAGGCATCAACCCATGATGCTGGCACAATCTGATTGCCTTCCCAATTTCCATTTTGGAGGTACAAGAGACCAAATTTTGCATAATCCCGTAAGGTAGCATTAAGCCCCCCTAAGGCAACTTCCATTCCGGTATTGTCAATCAGATAATAAGCATCCGCTTCCATACCTAAAGGATCCCATATCCTTTGCTGTAAATAATCTCTAACTGAGGTTTTGGTTACTTCTTGTAAAAGCATGGCAAGCATTTGCGTATCAATGCTTACGTAGTGGTTATAAGTGCCTGGGGCTTTTTCATTAGTCAAAGTAAGCGCAAATTCTTTCATCGAGGTGCCCATAGTAATCGCTCGACCAAAACGGTTGATATCTGAATTAAAATCTCCGTAATCTTCATTAAATCTAACTCCGGAGGACATTTGCAAAATATCTTTTACCTTCACTCCTTCGTACCCAGTTCCATTAAATTCAGGTAAATATTTTGTGATTGGTTCTTTAATATCAATCAAACCATCGTTGACAGCAATTCCAATCATGGCTGATAAAAATGATTTTGCTACCGACCAGGAAATATGTTTAGAGTCTTTGGTATTTTCATGCCAATAATTCTCATAAACCTTTGTTTTACCGTTTAATATAAGGAGTCCGTCGGTCTCAAAATATGCTAAGGTATCTAACAAATTTTGCTCCTTGCCTTCGAATACAAAGGTTTCTGGCAACTCAAAAACACCCTCATTAAAAGTGAAAGGACTGGAGGAAGCTTTGATTGGTACTGTGTCAAAAATCTTATCCATATTGATAAAATTTTCTGCAATCTTTCCCTCATCGTATAGATGAATCATTTGATAGACACGATAAAATCTAGGCCCAAATATTGCGGTGCAAATAACAACTGCAATAACCAGAATAATGGTGATAATTTTCCCTAACGACATCTTGGACCTTCCTTGATCTTAAGTAAATTTAGCATGATTAAAAGCTGCAAGATATTCTTGTGAAATCTGTTCCACGGAATCTTTGTATCCACTGTGAGTAAATATATAAAAATCCTCTTGTTCAATGCCAGCAAAAATAGCCTGCGCAGCTTCAGCCGGACTGATAGGAAAAGATTTACCCTGGGCATCGTCTGCTGCAACGTCAAGCATTTCTCTTGCTTTATTGATAGAAGTATCTGCTGTTGGAGTCACGGGTGAATTAGTGGGAAAGACGCTCTTGAGTATGCCAGTATCGACTTCTCCTGGACAAACGATGCTGGTAGCTATGTTCGTACCTTGGAGTTCTCCTCTCAAGGTTGACATAAGTCCACGAATAGCAAATTTTGAAGCGCTATAGAGTCCCAGCATGGGGTAGGCAATAAATCCGGAAGTGGAGCAAGTTGCCACAATATGCCCCTGCTCGCCGCGCTCCAACATAGGATTCAAAAACGCCTTGATGCCGTTATAGCAACCCCCAAGATTAATGTCCATCAACCACTTAAATTGCTCTTCATTAGTATCTTTGATCGCGCCAGGGCCTAACACACCAGCGTTATTGAAAAGCAAATGACAATTTTTAAAATGTTCAAAGGTTTCCCCTGCTAAAGATTCTACGGAGACAGAGGAAGCTACATCCACTTTTCTGGCAATAGCTTCTACATCATGCTTGCTCACGAGGTCTAACGTTTCTGCCAATCCTTCTTGGTTGATATCGGCTAAGACTAATCGCATCCCTAAAGATGCTGCATGCAGAGCTAAACCTCTGCCTATGCCGCTCCCTGCACCGGTAATAACTGCAACCCGATCCTTAAAATTTCTCATGCGGACTCCTTTTTAGGTACTAATAAATAATGCGATACAAACCATTCTCTCCCCTCATTATATGCAAAGAGCTCTTCGCAAGCTAAGAAGAAAAGCTGCCACCTGACAAACCATTGTTGTGGGTTTGGATAATGCTCTTTAAAAATGGCTAATATATTTTTTTTGTTTTTATAGTGATTTTGCAGCCAGAGGTTGCAAGTCTTAGCATAATGAGATCCGTTCACTTCCCAACTTCGCTCGACTATCAAATCTTCTGTGAAATGAGTAAATATGTCTTGAGAAGGCATTAATCCAGAGGTGAAGAAATATTTACTCATCCAATCCGAAGGCCCCCTCACCTCATAAGGATATGGGTAATTTCGGTGGGTAAAAATATGTACGAACATTTTCCCATGATCCAACAAATGACCCCGAAGTTTTTTTAGCAATGCACCATAGTTTCTCATGTGTTCAAACATTTCAATCGAAATAATCCGATCAAATGAGCCTTCCAAAGACAAGGCGTTCATGTTCTGCTTGATGGCTCGAACATTGGTTAAAGAGCGAGTGTTAGCGGTTTTATTTATATAATCAATTTGATCGTTGGAATTGGATACTGCTACAAATTGAGAGTTTGGAAATTTGGAGGCAGCGTAAAGAGTGAAACTTCCCCAACCACAACCGAGATCAAGAATGCGTTGATTGTTTTGAATATCCAATCTCTCAATATAGAGATCAAGCATGTTAGCTTCTGCGTGATCAAGTGAAGAGGTATCTTCATCAAACCATCCGCAAGAATATTTAAGGTAGGTACCCATAATTTGCTGAAAAAAGGCAGGCGGCACTTCATAGTGCTGTTCATTAGCAAGTTCTGTGCTTAAAGCAATGGGGCTTTGTTTTAAATGCTGAATAAAAGATTGTTTTTGATTTTCCCGATCTTCAGGATCAGTCGGGATTTCCCTTAAGCGCTGTAGAAGGAGTTTTTTTATTGCTGCTCTCAGAATGCATTCAGGAATTAGGCCAAATTCGGTAAGTTTGATGCCTAAGTTAAGCATGTTAACTAGTTTAAGTTATTTATTGCAATACTCAACCAATTAAAAGCCAGAATAAAAAAGAATTACTAATGAACCACCGATGGCACAAAACCACATTACGAGACTGAAAAATATCGGTTTAAGTGAAATTTCCTTGAAGTCTGTTAAGTTTGCTTGACTGCCAACACAGAACAAGCCGAAGAGCAAAAATAACTTACTCAGAAGCTCAAGATTTGCAATAACACTAGCAGGAAGCGTAACAAGAAACTGTAACAAAAGTGCTGCTATAAAAAAAAGTATAAATAAAGGAAATCTAAATCGTTGCTTGGATTCCGTTTTATTGAACAACAGGCCCGCAAAAAATACTATTGGAATTAACCATAAAGTTCTTCCAAGTTTTAGAGTTGCAGCAGTTTTGACTGCTTCGGGATCAAACTCGAGCGCCGATCCAACCACAGAACTGGTATCGTGGACTGCAAGGGATACCCAAGCGCCAAACTCAACAGCGGTAAGATTTAACATATCTCCAATGATTGGAAAAAATACAATAGCAATAGCATTTAACACAAAGACAATAGTCAGACTGATCATCAAATCTTTTGAATTAGCCTTAATGATAGGAGCAATGGCTGCCATCGCGGTTCCTCCACAGATTGCGCTACCTGCCGTCAACAAGATTGCCTGATTCTTTTCTATTCCAGTAACTTTGTAGAGAATCCAACCCAAAAAGAGAGCCGTAAAAACAAATAATGTAATCCAAGGAAAATAGCTGACTGCAATCTCTTGAACTAATGTGAACTGAATAGTTAATCCCAAAACTACGATACCAATCTGTAATGGGTAAGAGGAAACTCTTTTGGTAATAAAACTTGTTTGGGGTTTGCAAAGCATTGCAAAAGCTATCCCAATAAACACAGCAGCTGCAGGATTGAAGATCCAATAGACCGCTCCTAAAGCAACAGCTAATCCAAAGTATTGTTTATTGAGTGTCAGTTTCGACATGTTAACTGACTAACAATACTTCTCTAAAATTACCTCTCATACAATGATTTGATGCCATCGAACTTGAATATGCTCCGGCATTGATAATTGCTAAGTGTTTGTGCATTTGCAAATCTTCTATGATTAAATCTTCGTACCACACATCTAGAGCCTCGTTGATGTTGCCCACAACATCGTAGGTAATAAACTTACCGTGGTAACGCTCGAGAATGACGGGCTCAAAAGGCAATCCGTAAAAAGCTGGTTCAATAGCTATATTAAAACCAGCGTTAATGCCAACGTAATTTTTCCTCTTTTTCTTTTCAGTGAAGGTCTTTTCAACAATCAAAATTCCAGAGTCCTTCACAATATACTCACCAGGCTCCACTTGTACGGTTAAATCTTTAGCAAAAGATTGTTTTATAAGCCTGGACCATTGTGACAAGTCTAAAGACCCGTCAGTTTTTTGATGAGGAACTCCAAGCCCTCCTCCAATATTTACTCTCTTAATGGTTCCTATAGCATGAATGAATTCATTCGCCTTTTTAAATACCTCAGCAAGATTGCTTAAACTGTCGTTTAAGTAGCCGCAACCTGTATGAAAATGGACTGTATTAATCTCCACGCCTGCTTTTTTAGCAGTAGCAATGAATTCCTTTAATTGATTTGTATAAATACCAAACTTGGTTTGTTTTTCTCCAGCGTATTTAAGACGACTGTTATCTGTCCTACTGGTCCCTAATTCAGGATTAATTCTTACACCAAGACTGTGGGTCAAACCATACTTAATACATTGTTTTAAGGTATAAATTGAATCGCAATTTATGTGTATGAGAGGATATTTGCTTAAGATTGCAAAATCTTTATTAGATAGTGAGGTTGCAGTAAATGAAATATCCTCTTCTTTAAACCCGCAAGCAACAGCATGTTCTACTTCCTCAGGGGAGCATGCATCAATGCCACATATCCCTTGAGATGCCATCCATGACAAAATAGGAGTAAATCTATTTGACTTCATAGCAAAGAAAATCTTAGTGCGCCTACTCATACCTTGAAGTGCAAAAACTTCCTTTAAGCGCATCAGATTTTTTTCAATGCGATTAATTGAGTAAAAGAATGTTGGGATATCCGCTTGTTTAGCTAAATCTTTAACCAATCTGTTTGCAAAAAATAATTGATCTCTTCGGTAAGTAAGGTCCTCTCTCTCCCACCATTGTTTTTCTTTGTAAAGCATGGATTGTTGATCAGCAAGGAAATTCGGTGCAAGGTTTTGATCCTTTTTACCCCTGATAATACCTCTGCAATTTTTAGCACCACACCCGCATTTGAAGATCTTAAAGAGGTAATCCTCGGTGACTGAATAATCCATATAAAGATAGGAGTTCTTTTTGATGGGTTTAATGGCAGTAACTTCTAACTTCTGCATATCTACATAGATATTGGGGTCGCAAGAATGAAGAAAATATCCAGAAAAATAAGTATCGTGAAGATGTACATCTTTTGAGATTTGCAGCGTGTGCTGCTGAATGGTGTCAACCCTGGGTCCTGCCATCTTGGCAACAAATTCTCCCTTAGCAAAGGCTTTTTTTGCAATTACTCCAAGCCCTTTGCTTTTAGAAGTTTTATGAATTTCAAAATCAGACTTTTTAGGAAACAACGGATCCGAGCCAAAAGAACTTGGATATACAGACAGATTGGTTGATTTCATCTCACCCCCTATTAAAAAAGTGATTTATAAGACTTTTATGGATTGAACACAACCATTATTTTTAAAAAAATGCTTAGGTTTGGTAGGCTAATTTTCAAGAACTATTCTATCTTCAAAAAAAGGTTGGTAATTTTTTTGGCTTTGCATGTAATTTTTGGCAATATCAAACATTAAAATTCCTGAATCAATCGTCTTAGAACTTTCTAAAAACGAGAGATAACCGTCCCCACCCATGGTGACAAAATTAGGAGCAGCAACTCTGTAGGTCTTAGATGGTTCTATATCCATCCCATTGAGACGCATAAATCCTAGCTTATTATCGTTGGTTATGCTGTATTGAAATCCTTTTGAAACCTGTAAAACTCCATTGGTTTGACCGGCTGCATGCTCGAAAATTTCTTTTACCTCTTTCCCAGTAAGAGTAGTAATGATGCCACGGTTCGGAAACGGGAAGGCAGAAATCAGATTCCCAATTGTAACCTCCCCTTTAACAATATCTTGTCTCAAGGCTCCGCTATTGATCACTGCAATATCTATAGAAGCATCCATCGCTTTTAAGGCATCTGCAAACATATTGCCCATATTGGACTCTTGTCCATAGGCTCTTGTCATTGTGGCAGATGTTGTTGCTATGACCTCGCCGGCGATCTCTTCAACTCGCTGGTTCCATTTGTGTATTTCTGCGAGCATCACCGGATCATCAGGAATCTCATCGTCAAAGACTGGAATAAGTTGGTTGGAGTGTTTAATAATTTTCTGCTTTTCAGTATCAAAGCTAACCACTAATTTTCCAAGCTGGGTAGTATAGGCATTTGTAGAAACTATTAAGGTTCCATTAGACTGCAGCGCTTCTTCAGTTCCCTTGTGAGCATGACCGGTAACAATAATATCTAGATCCGATACCTTAGAAGCAAGATCTATATCCTTAAATAAGGCTCTTTCAACATCGCTTAACCCGATACTAGATTGTCTGCCAGGCATCCCTTCATGAATAGAGAGGATGATAAGATCGGTTTGATCTTTAATTTCAGCTATATATTTTTTTAAGTACACTTCTTCATCACGAATATCCAGACCAACCACCATTTCTTTGTTGATGGTATCGTGAAAAGCAAATTTACCGTGCAAACCAATGATTCCAATCTTAAGACCCTCTTTTTCGATAATAATGTAGGGATTGTTCCAAAATAACTCTCCGGTTTCCTCGACAAAGATATTCCCATTTAAGATTGGAAATTTGGCTTTTTGGAGTTGTTCAAAGGTATTTTGCCATCCATGATCAAATTCATGATTTCCAATACATGCAGCATCCAAGTCCAAATAATTCATTGATTCAATGACCGCAGCTCCCTGAGTTAAAGTGCTAACATATGGACCAGAAAAATAATCTCCTGCATCTATGTAAATAGCTTCAGGGTTGGCTGTTTTTTCCTGTTTGACTAGGGTTGCAATATTTGCAAACCCTCCCACAAGCCTATCTTCACTCAGCCAGCTTTCTTTATGAGGAACCAAATGCGAATGCAAATCATTGGTATAGAGAATCGTTAACTCTTTAATATCTCCTTTAATACTAACAGAAGAAAAAAAGACTAAGAGAGAGAAAAAGAATGAAGATTTGGACATAAAAAAATTATAAATCATCTTAAGAGTAAACATATATTTATTATAAACACACATAATTTTAGTGATATATTTATAAAAAAATGGAGGAAAAAAATGAATAAGTTATTCTTAGTTGCATCATTTTTAGCAACTTTTTTAG
>JAYNII010000018.1:0-13736 GCA_038108875.1 Gammaproteobacteria bacterium
ACCACCGACACAAGGATTTTCAGTCCTTTGCTCTACCGACTGAGCTATCTGGGCATTAAGAAGTCAGAAATTATATTTTAGATTAATAGCAATGTCACCACGCTAGGATAATGGCTTAAACCCTGAAGGTTCATCGACTTGTTCGTTGTTAAAAAACTTCTCCATCTGATCCGATAGATAGACTCTATCATCTGCTAATGAAAGGTTTAGATGCTTTTCATTTATTAACATGGTTTGTTTTGATTTCCATTCATCCCATGCTTGTTGCGATACAGCATTCATTAATTCAATGCCTTTAGGTCCTGGTATTGGCGGCCTCGCCATTTTAGGAAGATTTTTTTTATATTTCTTACAAAAAACCGAATCTGTCATAGTGTTGTATAAGCTTAGTTATGGGTTTAGGCATTCCTAAGCTTGTGTAATTATTTATTCTAACAGTTTTACACTGTTGATTAGTTACAGGCATTATTAATTTGTCCATTTTGCAAACACAAAAAGTTATGTTTAATATTCTATGACTGAGGTGATGAGAAATTGAAACCTCTTCAAAGTTTTCGAAGTTTTGAAAGTTTTGAGGTAGTTCAGTTGGAAGAATCCAAAGCCCGCTCCAAATTGATAAGGTTTCATTCTTTTGCACTAAGAAATTTTCATGATCCATGAAGAGATAAAACTTTAAGTTTATTTCCTCCTTTTTGATGTGCTTTTTTAGAGCCGGAGCTTTGATTGCTCTGAAGGCAGATGAGCAATCTTTGTTAAGTGGGCATTCTTGACATTTTGGTGCTTGTTTCAGACAAATACTTGCACCTAGATCCATGATTCCTTGAGTATAAGAAAATAAATCTCGGCTATCTTGGATGGCTGCTGCCAAACGCCACAGCTCACTTTCAGTTTCATTGCCTTTTAATGCATGAACACGCAACAGAACTCTTTTCACATTGGTGTCTAAAATCGGAAACGGTTGGTTGTATGCAATGGATGCAATTGCTCCCGCTGTAGATCTTCCTATTCCAGGCAATGATAAGATTTGATTAAAACCTTTTGGGAACTTTCCTTTGTGCAAGTTTTTAATTATTTCTTTTGCTTGAAAGATATTTCTAGCTCTGCGGTAGTAACCCAGGCCAGACCACAAAGCTAGCACTTCTTCTTCTGAAGCTGCTAAGAAAGTTTGCATATTTGGAAATTTTTTTACGAACTTCTGAAAGTAAGGTATCACAGTAATGACCTGTGTTTGCTGAAGCATAATTTCAGAAATCCAAACTCTGTAAGCGCTGATGTTCTTTCTCCAAGGTAGATCATGCCTCCCATGCGAGCGATACCATCTAGAAATTTTCTTTCCTAATTTTTTCTCAGGAGATCCCTGTTGCATTCAGTTCAAAAGGAAGTTTTTTTGGAGACAATCTCTCCTGTTCTATTTATCTCATAAACAATGGGCGCGCCTGTGGGTATCTCCAAAGCGATAACTTGATCTGCAGAAAGATTATCTAACTTCATGACCAATGCTCTTAAAGAGTTGCCGTGCGCTGCAATCAAAATATTTTTATTTTTCAGAATTTCAGGCATGATCATTTCATTGAAATAAGGAAGCACTCTTTCAGCTGTATTCTTTAAACTTTCTCCTCCAGGCGGAGATATATCAAATGATCTCCTCCAAATATGGACTTGTTCTTCACCCCATCGTTTCCTTGCATCGTCTTTGTTTAAACCTGCAAGATCTCCGTAATTTCGTTCATTAAGAGCCATATTTTTTATTACTGGAGGGTCTTGGTTTATTTCTTGCAAAATAATACTTCCTGTTTTTTGAGCTCTAACAAGATCAGAAGTGAACATCGCATCAAAGACAATTCCTAGCTTTTTTATGAATGTTCCAGCTTTATTCGCTTCTTCCACTCCAAGTTTAGTCAAATCAGGATCCTTCCATCCGGTAAAAAGGTTTTTTGCATTCCACTCGCTTTGTCCATGCCTAACCAATACTAAAAAAGACATACTTTCTTCCTAGGTGTTAACTAATTTTTATTTTACGCGATAATAGTCCGATGTTTGAATTCACACTCTTTGTTTTTGATAATTGGTACCTCTCATTACCTTTCTTTATTTTTTTAATTTTGTACTTTTCAGCGGAAATGAAAAGGGGAGGTAAGAGGCTTTCTTGTATTGAATTAACCCATGCTGTTAATAAAGACAATGCAGTTTTAGTAGATGTGAGAGACAGAGAAGATTTTGAAAAAGGACATATCACAAATGCCATCAATATTCCCTATAAAGATTTTGATCAAAGACTTGAGGAACTAAACAAATACCAAGATTCATCTATTATTACTATCTGCGCTATGGGAAGAAATGCTGCGCTATCTGCTGAGAAATTACAAAAGCAAGGTTTTAAAAAAACCTATGTTTTGAAAGGAGGGCTATCTTCTTGGCTGCAGGAAAGCTTACCTTTGGTTAACAAATGAATATTGTTATCTACACAACCAAAACATGTCCTTATTGCTATAGAGCAAAGAGCTTGCTAACAAAACTTGGAGTATCTTTTGAAGAAATATCAGTAGATTTTAACAGCTCCCTTAGAGCAGAAATGGCAGCGAAGGCTGGTAAAACCTCCGTTCCTCAAATTTGGATAAATGGTTCTCATATAGGTGGATGCGATGATCTGTATGCATTGCATGACAAGGGAGATTTGCAAAAGCTTTTAACCTAGTTCTTTTAGTTTTTGGGCGAGAGTATTTCTTGAAATGCCTAATAATTTAGCCGCATCTTGCTTTCTTCCGCCTGAATTCTTAAGAGCAAATTCAATCACCAACTTATTAATGTTATTGCTCACAACATCATTGATTGAGCCTTGATAGTCTAGTTTTAGAGTATGTAACCATTCTTCAAAGCCATCTTTCCAGTTTCTTTTTAATGGGTTTTGGTGGATCGGATTTTCTCCCAACAATTCAGTGGGTAAATCCTCTGGAGCAATCACCTGAGATGGAGCCATGAGGGTGAGCCAATAGCATACATTTTCAAGCTCTCTTACATTGCCTGGCCAATTGTATGCGGATAGTTTTACTAGGGCAGCATCCGATAGGTACTTTTGGGCTTCATTTAAAGAAGAGCTGTGTTTTTTTAAGAAAAAATTTGTAAGTTCAGCTATATCAGTAACCCTTTCTCTTAATGGCGGTATATTGATTTTGATGACATTAAGGCGATAAAACAAATCTTCTCTAAACTTATCTTCAGCTACAAGCGTTTCTAAGCTTTGGTGAGTGGCAGCAATAATACGAACGTCAACTTTGACAGGTGTGTCACCCCCAACTCTATAGAATTCCTTATTAGATAACACTCTTAAAAGCCTTGTTTGGGTATCAAGCGGCATGTCTCCAATCTCATCCAAAAAAAGAGTTCCTCCGTTAGCTTGTTCAAATCTTCCAACCCTTCTCTCAATCGCTCCTGTAAAAGCACCTTTCTCATGACCAAATAACTCTGATTCAATTAGCTCCTTGGGAATGTCAGCCATATTTAAAGCTATAAACGGCATATCTGCTCTAGGGCTATTTTTGTGAAGAGAATTTGCTACCAATTCTTTTCCAGTTCCTGATTCTCCGAGAATCATAACTGTTGCATTTGTGTGAGAAAGTTTTCCAATTGATCTAAATACCATTTGCATAGAAGGTGCTGAACCAATGATTTCTGTTTTACTTACTTTTTTGTTTGGTAGAACATTTGATTTGGATATTGCCTTACTTAAGATAGTTAGCACATCATCTAGATCAAAAGGTTTTGGAATGTACTCAAAGGCTCCAGCACCATAGGAATCGATTGCAGCTTGCAAATCAGTAAAGGCTGTCATAACAATTACAGGTAAATGGGGAAAATTATTATTAATATGAGAGAGAATATCGTAACCCGTTTTATTAGGCATCTTAAGATCAGTAATGATTGCATCAGGAACATTTAAGGATAAAGACTCAAGAAGAGATTCCCCATCTTTAAAAACCGAAACATCAAATGACTCTCTTAGCACTTCCTCCAAAATTGTGCGAATTGAAGCGTCATCATCTGCAACCCAAATCTTAGCCATTGACAACCTCCTGATTATATAATTTTTGCATCATCGGTATAGCTATAATAAATTTTGTAGTTTCATTCGACCGTTCATAGCGAATGATGCCTTTATGTATTTTGACAATATCCTGTGCAATTGATAAACCAAGTCCTGAACCTCCTTCTTTGGTGGAAATCATTGGAAAGAAAATATAATCTAAGGAATCTGGGCTTATACCCTTTCCATTATCAGATATAACAACTTCTAGAAGAGTAGGTTGAATTTTTCCATTGATAGGTTGATTGAAAGCAATCCTGCTTTTGACACCAATTTCAGGTTTAGGATTTGCTAGACTCGCATGCAAAGCATTTTGAACAAGATTGAGAAGAGCTTGGATGAATAAATTTTTATCTCCATAAATTTCTGGAATGCTTGGATCATAGTCTTTTAGGATCAATACCTTTTTGGATTCATGTGAGGTTTGAGTAAGCTTAATAACTCTTTCTAATACTTCATGGATGTTAAAGTTGGCTAAATTCGGTTTAGCTGCTGGGGTTAGTATTTTTGAAACAATTCCACTTAGTCTTTCAGTCTCATCCTCAATAATCTTGATGAACTTTTTAATACTCTCATCTGAAGATTTCATCTTAATAAGCTGGGCTGCACCCTTAATACCTGATAACGGATTCTTAACTTCATGCGCAAGTGTTCTTGCCAATCCTGCAGCAATCTTCTGCGAAGCATCTGTTCTAGTAGAATTGATTATTCTATTAAGATTTTCAACACTAGAAACTTCAAGAATTAGCACATTAAACTCACTTGACAATGAAGCGGTTAAATCAAGAGAACGCTCAATTCCTTCTTTATTGGTTAGAAGCATATCTCTAACCGTAATTGGTGATCCTTTGTCCAGAGCCATATGAAGAGTTTCTTTAAGCAAAGTAATTGAGGTGCCGTTCAAGACTGAGTCTAGTGGAAGTAGATTGCTTGTTGAAATTTTGGATTTAGCTAACAGAAGCTCAAAAGTTTTAGAATTATCAACGCCATCAGCAAGCCAACCATTAGCAGCTGCAGCTTCGTTCATAGTTAATATTCTGAAGTCTAGATCTAAGATTATGATTTCTGTTGAAAGTTGATTGAAGGCTCTAAACAGAATATCCATGATTTAAATCTAAGCAGCCCAAAAGAGGGCTGCTTAAAGGTTTTACTTAGTTAACGTTCCTACTATGTGTGCAATAATTTTATAAGGATCAGCATTAGAAGCTGGACGCCTGTCCTCTAAATATCCATTCCAATTATGCTCTACGGTGTATACGGGTATTCTTATGCTTGCTCCTCTGTCACTTACGCCATATGAAAACTTATCAATGCTTTGAGTTTCATGACGCCCCGTAAGACGCATATGGTTATCGGATCCATAAGATGCAATTCCTTCTTTGTGGACCTTTCCAAGTTTTTCACACATTGCTGTGAATAGTTCTTTTGACCCATTTGATCTCATTTCTTCGTTGGAGAAATTAGTATGCATGCCAGATCCATTCCAATCACCAGTTTTTGGTTTAGGGTGTAGGTTTACTCCTACACCAAATTCTTCAGCAATTTTGTATAGGAGGTAACGGCTTACCCATAAATCATCTGCCGCTTTAATTCCTTTTCCAAAGCACTGGTATTCCCACTGTCCAAGAGCAACCTCGGCGTTAGTTCCAGTGAGGGTAATACCGATATCCAAACATGCTTGAAGATGTGCATCAGATATTTCTCTACCAACAACATTAGTAACTCCAACACCACAATAGAATTCGCCTTGCGGCCTTGGCTCACCATCTTCCCAACCAAGGGGCTCACCTGTTTGGGGATCTGTAAAAAAGTATTCCTGCTCAAATCCAAACCACCATTCATCAGTTACCACTTTGGCTGCAGCAGCTCTAAAGTTTGAAGGGTGAGTAGTGTGATCGGCAGACTGGACTTGATTCATGACTAGATCGTGTCCATTCGGATTTTCATATGTTTGAACTGGAATTAGCAAACAATCTGAGCTTCCGCCTTCAGCTTGTTTTGTAGAGGAACCATCAAAAGACCAATCGGGCGGAGTGAGTTCTTCAGTAGCTTTTACTTTACTCCTCATCATTGGTTCAGGCTGATAACCATCTAACCATATATATTCATAAGTTTTCATAATATTTCCTTAAAATTTTAACTAAGTACTTTATTAAAGCAATTTATATGCCAATAAATATGCACTTATTTTGTGCATTAATTGCATAAAATAATCTCAATTAGGATTAATAAGCACTACTTTAGTGCATTTTTAATGAAAATCAATATTTGTTCTAAATGTTGATCAAAAGAATCAAGTGAATGGCTGCCACCTCTAATTATTTTTATATGAGAATTTGCGTAAAAATCCACTGCTTTCTTATAGTCAAGAACTTCATCACCAGTTTCTAAGATAACTAGACTCTTGTTCTCTAGGGATTTATTAGGCTCTAAAGCCCTTTCCATGAGAGACAAGTGCTCAATTTCCGCAATGGTTAATTCGAATTCCTTGCCTGTTGAGTAATTAATATTTGTGCCTAGATACTTTTTCATTCCCTCTGCAGGCAACACAGCTGGATTTAGAAGAATATCTATTAACTTAAGCTTTCTTGCAAAATAAGTAGAGTAGAAACCTCCTAGTGAACTTCCTATAAGCGCAATCGGATTATATTTCTTTATTGAGTATTCAATGGAATCAGACCAGTCGATTAGGTTGTTGGGTAAATCAGGAATAATGACATCAAAGCCCTTTTGCTGCTTAAGATACTCTTTGAATACTTTTGCTTTGGTTGAGTCAGACGATGAGGCAAATCCATGCAAATAGAGAATGTAATTCATCGAAGAATAATTGTTTCAACTCTTCCTTTAAGCAATATGAATTCTAGCCATTCTGTTAGCATTTGATTTTGTTGGTATTTTTCATCCAGCGATTGAGATTTTGGCTTAACAACAAAAAAGGGTACAGGTTGTTCATTTTGAAAGGAGATTACTTCAGCAAGTTTTGCATCTAAAAAAATTTGGAGTCTAAATTTAAAGTCCATAATTTTATTGTTTGAAAACTGGCTGGCATCTACCAACAAGGTATGACATTGCCTATCTACCACTTTAAAGTTGGCTGTTAGCTCAGAATCATCAAATAATAGACTTTGTTTATCGATCTGATAATTAATGAGAATCTTCTTTAGCCTTCGAAAATTTGCTGAGCAAACGCTCAAGTGATGAGCAGTTTTTTTTAGTTTGTTCACTCTTAGATTCTACAATCATTACTAAAGGGAGTATAGATTTTGCAAGACTCTATGTAGTTATCAATGTGTTTTTCTTCATCGTTACAAAATTTCTCAATTGCGTTTCTAAAATCTTTATTCAATATCAGATGCAACGAGCTTTTCTTTGTAACCTCAAAACCTCTTCTTAGTTTATGTTCTCCTTGAATGCCAGGATCGAAATACGGGATTTTGTTTTGTATACAGTACTCAATCCCTTGATAGTAGCAGGCCTCAAAGTGTAAATTTTTAAGAAATAAGCTCGAACCCCAGTGTCTTCCATATAGGGTGTCTTCACCTCTAAAACATAAGGATGCACCAATATATTCATCGCGATGCTTTGCAAAAAAGATGACCGGATGAGTTTTATCATTGTAGGCATTGATTGACTTAAAGAAAGCAAGATTTAAATACGGCTTTTGACCTCTATCAAAATAAGTTTGACAATAGAATTGAAAAAACCTTTCCCAATGAAATTCTTCAATAACTTCGCTGTCTATGACCTCAAAACTTACATTCGCCTCCTCAACAGATTCTCTTTCATTTTTGATATTTTTCCTCTGGCGAGATTTAAATTTGTCTAAATAGTCATTAAATGATTGGTAGTCGTAGTTCTTCCATATAAACCTGTACCCATATCTCTTGATCAGCCCATAAGGCTCTAATTGAGTGATATCTATATCTGAAGGAAATAAGATATGCCACGATTGAATGTTCTTTTTATTCATTAGATCTATGATTTCATTAACTGCCTGATCTAAAAGGTTAAGATTTCCCATCAATTTATTACTATGGCATGGTGTAAAGGGTATGGTTGAAACAAGCTTGGGATAATAATTAATCCCATGTTGGGTAAAGGCATTGGCCCATACATAATCGAATATAAACTCTCCATAGCTGTTCATTTTTTCATAAGTAGGTATAAGAAGATCGCCAGAGGCTGATTGTTGCCAAATGTGGCTTGGCAACCAACCAGATTGCTTTGATGCGCACCCGCTTTGCTCAAGGCATTGAAAGTACTCTTGATTCTCAAAAGGGTTTTTTGGGTTAGCGCCTGAATGATTAATATTTAAATCATTTGAAATATTTAATAAGTCACTAAGCAGTGTCATGCAATCAAAACAGTCTCAATAAAGAGAAATACACACATGACTAACCCTATGTAGTTATTGTTCTTAAAGGCGGCTAAGGGGTTATTATTTTGGGCAAGTGTAAATTGATAGGCAAAAAGTATTATGATTAGCAAAAGAGCTAGCCACCACAGGGCTGAAAATTTATAGCTTAATCCGAGTAAATACAAAGAAATTAGAAACATACCCTGAAATAAAAAGATAAGTTTTTGAGTTCTAGTTTTCCACCATAGGGGGGTGGAATTGATAGCTAATTTTTTATCATCTTCTATATCAGACAATCCATAGTAAGTATCAAAAGCTACCACCCAGCCAAAGATCCCCAGGTAGAAAATAAAGGAAGTTACATTCAAAGAATTGGTCAGTGCATGGACAATGAAAACCGGGTTAAAGGTTAGTCCTAAAAATAATTGTGGACCAAGAAAAACTCTTTTCATAAGCGGATAAATAATAATTAGGCAACCAAAGATGATGCTTACAATTAGGGTTGTGATATTGGTTAGGAACATCAAGCCAAGAATACAAATACCCAAAAAGCCAAAAATAATCCAGCCTTCAAAGGAAGATAATTCTCCCGAAGCAAGAGGTCTGAGTCTGGTTCTTTCAACTTGAGAATCAATGTCTTGATCAAAAATGTCGTTTATTACACAACCAATTGATCTCACAAGAACACTTCCGGTCACTATAATAAAAAGTGTTTTAAAATCTTTGGTTAAATCCGTTGAGATTAGCGCAGCTGCAAGTGCAGGCCAAAGGATTAGATATATCCCAATAGGTTTATCCAGCCTGCAAAGTGAAATTGAACCCCTTAAAAGTCTACTCAATGATGAAGATCTCCCTAATAGACATTGGATATCCACCTACATCAAAAACAGTAATTCTTCCCCAATAAGTTTTAGAGTTAATTTTAAATTTTGCAAAATAAGAATTTTTTTTATTAAATTCTTTGCTGGTAAATATTAGATCTCCAAGAGGTTTGTTTCCGAGCTTCTCCAAATCAGAGTATCCGAATTTCATAGTTTCTTTTGGGATGATACTTTTAGCCAGAACAAATAATTTATTATCAGCAAATAACATTACCCTTCTCACAAAAGATTGATCGCTGGCAATTCCTATTAATTTTTTTTCAATACTATCTAATTTTTCTTCAATTTCACTTGTCAGTTCTAATTTAAAGGCATGATTCTTTTTTATTCTCTGAGTAATGGATTTTGATTCAAACAACCAACTTCTTTGAAGAGCATTTGATCCCATAAGATAAACACAGGGTTTGATCATCCATTTAGAGATTCTTTTGGGATGCATGAATTCCATCGGTTAAACTGATATTATAGCCTGCTTATTTTTTCATATACTTAGGGATTAACTATGGAATTTAAAAAATGGGAATGCATCGTGTGCGGTCTAATTTATGATGAAGAGCTGGGTTGGCCAGATGATGGTATCGCACCAGGCACGCGCTGGGAAGATGTTTCAAGTGATTGGCTTTGCCCAGATTGTGGGGTTGGTAAGGAAGATTTTGAGATGGTAGAAATATGAGTGATTTAGGAGCTCCAAAAAATTTAACTAGAAATGTTTTATGGGGGATGTTTTTAGGATTTTTAGTTGGTTCTACCATTTTTTACACATCCATCTTACCGGAGGCGATCGAAGGTTTAATAACTGAGTTTGTCTTAAATTTAGGCGGCGACATCTTTAAGAATTTACTTAAATTAATTGTTGTCCCTTTGGTGTTTTTTTCCTTAGTTGCTGGAATTTCTTCAGTTTCTGACATGATGAAGTTGGGTAATATTGCTCTCAAAACTATTGTCCTCGTCATTATAACTACTGCTATAGCAGTATCCATGGCATTATTCTTTGGCTGGGTGATTGATCTAGGCGCTGGTTATGAAGCAGCAGCTGGCAACTATACTATTGCTATACCACAGGTTAGTTTTTACGATACCCTGCTTAATATTTTTCCAAATAACCTCTTCGGAGCTTTTGTTGAAAATAATATGCTTGGGATTGTTTTCTTTAGCATCCTTTTTGGCGTAGCAGTTAATGCAACCGATCATCTGACAGGCAATCTTTCCAAGGCTTTTGAAAAATTAAATACCGTCTTTTTAAAAATTGTTCTTATGATTATGAGCTTTGCGCCAATTGGTGTTTTTTGTCTTATTGGGGCTTACACAGCTTCTAAAGGGTTGGATATTTTTGGTGATCTTGCTCAGTATGTCCTCTTACTTATGTTTGTTTTAGTGCTCCACATGCTGTTGGTAAACAGTTTGTTACTTAAGTTTATTGCTGGGGTTAGTCCGGTAATATTCTTTCGTAAAGTAAAGGACGTACTTCTTTTTGGTTTTTCAACTTCATCAAGCGCAGCAACCATTCCAGTTACATTAAAAACTGTCACTGAGGACATGGGGGTTAAGAAAGATGTTGCATCTTTTGTCATCCCCGTTGGGGCAACAATTAATATGAATGGAACAGCCATACTTCAAGGTTTAGCAACTTTTTTTATAGCTGGCATTTCAGGAATAGAGCTTGGCCTGGGACAATATATGCAAGTAATCTTTCTAGCAGTTATCACAGCTATTGGAACGGCTGCAGTACCCTCGGCTGGGATCATTACTCTAACTATTATTTTAAACCAACTCGGCTTACCTCTTGAAGGCATTGGGTTAATTCTTGCAGTAGATAGAGTACTAGATATGTTAAGAACCTCTGTTAATGTTTGCGGTGACGCTGCTGTAGCTGTCATCGTTGCGTCAACAGAAGGTGAACTTGATCGAGAGAGATTTAATAAGCTTTAACTCGTTTTTTTTAGATTAAATTTGTTAGAATTACCAACTTTTAGACGGAGAATCTTATGAATACATTACTCCCACCATTGCTTGGAGCTTTTGGTCTCGGAGCAGCTTTTGTAATTTACCTGCTGGTGATGAAATATCCAGACGGAGAAGATAAAGTTAAAAAAATAGGAGACCAAATTCATAAAGGTGCTCTTGCTTTTATGAAGACAGAGTACACCTACCTTCTTGGATTTATAGCTGTATTGTTCGTGTTAGTCTTTGCTTTCCTAGGTGCTAATACTGCCATTGCATTATTAGTTGGAGCTGCGTGTTCTGCAACAGCTGGTTTTATAGGGATGTATGCAGCGACGAAAGCAAATGTTAGAACCGCAACTGCGGCACAGAAAGAAGGGGCTGCAGCAGCGCTGTCAGTCTCATTCTATGGAGGTTCAATTATGGGCCTTTGTGTTGCTTCTCTGGGCTTACTGGGTTTAGGGATTTTGTTTCACTTCTTTAGCGGGGCATCTGATGCCGCTCATTCTATCGAAGGCTTTGGCATGGGTGCCTCCGTTGTTGCTCTTTTTTCAAGAGTGGGAGGAGGGATATTTACCAAAAGTGCAGATGTGGGCGCAGATTTAGTTGGTAAAGTGGAAGCAGGAATACCTGAGGATGATCCTAGAAATCCAGGAGTTATTGCAGACAACGTTGGGGATAATGTAGGCGATGTTGCAGGCATGGGATCCGATATATTTGAATCCTATTGCGGAGCTATGATTGCTTCTATTGCCATTGCTGCAGCTAGCGGCTCGGTAGCAAAGATGTCGCTGCCTTTAGCTTTGGCTAGCGTTGGCTTAATCTCTTCAATTATTGGAATTTTAATTGTTAGAACACAATCTAAAAAATCACCAGCTGCTGCCTTAAGATTTGGTACGATCGGATCCCCAGTCATATTTATCTTCTTTGCTTATTTTCTGATTTATCAACTAGGTCTTGATTTAAACACCTGGCTTTCAGTGCTCTTCGGAGCAGTAGGTGGGGTTGCAATTGGATTAGTAACAGAATATTACACTGGCGGAACTCCCGTCCAAAAAATAGCTAAATCAGGCGAGACCGGTTCAGCCACTGTCATGATTACTGGCCTCTCAGTAGGTATGCAGTCTGTAGTTATCCCAGTATTAATTCTGGCCGCTATTATTTTTATTTCCACAACTTTAAGTGGTCTGTATGGAGTAGGAATTGCTGCAGTAGGAATGCTCTCAACCGTTGGAATTACCATGGCAATAGATGCGTATGGTCCCGTGGCTGATAATGCAGGAGGTATAGCTGAAATGTCCGGGATGGGCAAAGAAGTTAGAAAAATTACTGACTCATTAGATGAGTTAGGTAATACAACCGCTGCAATTGGGAAGGGATTTGCAATCGGTGCTGCTGCTCTAGCTGCATTAGCAATTATTGCTGCATTTGTTGAGGTTGTAGCAAAGAATAACGATGGTTTTGAATTGTTGCTTTCTGATCCTATCGTCTTGGTTGGAATGTTTATTGGAGGATGTGTTCCATTTCTAATTTCTTCCATCACCATGACTGCCGTAGGTGATGCAGCTTTTGATATGATCAATGAGATTAGAAGACAGTTTAGAGAGATTCCAGGTTTGCTTGAAGGAAATGCAGAACCTGACGCTGAAAGATGCGTCGAGATTGCCACGAAAGCAGCTTTGAAAAGAATGCTAGTTCCAGGAATCATTGCTGTATCAATGCCTCCTCTTGTTGGTTTTGGGATTGGCCCAGAAGCTCTTGGTGGCATGCTTGCTGGAGGACTTTTGGGTTGCGTGCTTTTAGCTTTAATGATGGCAAATGCAGGTGGGGCATGGGATAACGCCAAGAAATATATTGAGAAAGGAAATCTTGGTGGCAAGGGTTCAGCTACTCACTCGGCAGCAGTTGTTGGCGATACGGTTGGAGACCCCTTTAAGGATACTTCAGGGCCAGCCATGAACATTCTTATCAACGTGATGGCTATCGTAAGTTTAGTTATTGCTCCACTACTTACTGTATAGATATCGAGATTCTTAAAATAATAAGCCCTCTTCAGAGGGCTTTTTTATGCCTCGGCATAATTCATTGATCCGGATAACCACCTTTGAACAAGATTTTCTGCTGTCGCAGGACTTTCTTTAGAAAGCACTTCAGCAATAGTCTTGGTTGATTCTAGAAATTTGCTATCTCTTAGAAGGTTAGTGTATTTAAGAGGAACGATACCAGTTTGCTGTGAGCCTAATATTTCCCCTGGGCCTCTCAATTTAAGATCTTCTTCAGCTACCTTAAATCCATCAGTGTAATTTTTTAGAACTTCTAATCTTTGCTTAGATTCAGGATGCAGATTGTCTTTATGCAGCAAAATGCAATAACTTTGTTTTTCTCCTCTTCCAACTCTTCCTCTAAGTTGATGAAGTTGTGCTAGGCCAAATCTCTCAGCATTCTCAATTATCATAATATCTGCATCTTTCACATC
>JAYNII010000019.1:0-12409 GCA_038108875.1 Gammaproteobacteria bacterium
TTTTTTTTTGGTTAAGAATTATAAACTTCTGGATCTTCTAATTTTCTAATCGTTGTTGAAGAAATATCGTTTCTAAAAATTTTCTCGTCAAAACCTGTAAAACGTGCACGTATATGTTCAGGCAAGCTGATGTTATTAAGTGTATGAAATTTATGGTTTACATACCTTCCAAATACTAAGAAGTTAATATTGTGATGATTAAATAGATCAAGTTGACTCATCATATCTTTATGATTTAAATAGAATTTTTCATTCAGAATTCTTAACAGGGTGTCAGCTCCAATGATAAAAACTGAATTTGGAAACATAGCAGCTTTTTCAGAAAATCTTCCCTGCTTAGTAATGATCCAATGATGTTGGCCTTTAAATTGCTCAAGAGTTCTTTGAATTTCGTGATAACTCAATGGAGGCTTATCTGCGTTTTGAATGCAAATTTCAAAGCTTACTTGCATACCTGTTCGATCTTCTGCTAAGTCTTTCATAGCTATATGGCCTTCATGGAGGGGATTAAATGAACCTGGAAAAATAATCTCAGGTATTCTGTTCTCTGCACTCACAAAGTTAATTTTCTCATCCATAACTTTAAGCCAATCTTTTTCAGCGATTACTTTGGTATGCAATAATTCTTCCTCAAGATTTGGAAATTCAAAAGATAGATTGCATGCTTCTCTGATAGCCTGAATTAATACATCTGATATGACTTGCTCTTCTTGGATTCTACTGCGCTGGTCTTTATTTAGAATGCACGAGATGGTTTTTGAATAATCCTGAGTTTGGATTGCAATATAAAATCTATGGTTTCCTTTTTTGGGGGCTATAGATTTTAGTGAAGCAGTGACACCAATACCCAATAATTTATGTTTAGAAGAATTCTTATCAATTTTTTTTGCTGCGCTAAATGCTTTAGCTGCCATGCTGAGAGTTGTAGCCATCGAGCAATATTGATCAGGTTCTCTTAATAGATAATAAGCTAAAGATTCTCGTGCATAGGGTGTATAAGTCTCTAGAACTGAGTTACTTGCTCCAGGAACGCTTAAAAGGTCAGAAACTGCAATAGAACCGCCACCACTTGTTACGATTACAAATCGAAAGTTACTTTTATGTATCTCTTGTATTAATTCTATTGCCACTTGTTATCTAGGAGATGTTTTTTGCATAATAAGACCTTGAAGAGTATTTTAAAAGTTATGTTGCACCTTAAGTTCATTTTTATATTTTTTTTAGTTTTTACCAATCTTGCATTTGCCAAGCAGCCCAATGTAATAATTTTCTTGGTAGATGATCTAGGTTGGGCGGATATTTCTCTTAGAGGAGCGCCAATAGATACTCCCCATATAGATTCAATTTTTAAAGAAGGGGTAGACCTCCAACGATTTTATGCAACACCCATTTGCAGTCCCACGCGCGCTGCTCTTATGACCGGCAGAGACCCAATGAAACTTGGAGTATCTTATGCAGTAATCATGCCTTGGATGAATAACGGCATTCACCCTGACGAGATGTTTATGCCTCAAGCCTTTAAATCTGCAGGCTATCAAACAGCAATTATAGGCAAATGGCACTTAGGGCATTCCCAAGCAATTTTCCATCCAAATCAACGAGGCTTTGAGAACTTCTACGGACATTTACACACAGAAGTTGGTTATTTTAGCCCTTTTGCAAATCTTGGTGGCGCAGATTTTCAAAGAAACGGGACTTCGGTTACAGATGAAGGTTATGAAACCTTCTTATTGGCCGATGAAGCAGAACGCTGGATTAAAGCAAGAGATCCTTCAAAACCGTTTTTTTTATACATGCCTTTTATCGCTCCTCATTCACCTCTGGATGCTCCCGAGGAATATTTAGTTAAATATGCAGACCTCAAAGACACCAGAATGCTTACTCGCAGCGAGTCCATCGATAGAACAAGAAGGATGAATCCCTCTCGTTCTGCAAGACCAGTATATGCAGCCGTGGTAGATGCTTTAGATGTGGCAATTGGAAAAGTGCTCAAAGTTTTAACAGAGGAGGGCATTGAGGAGGAGACCATCATTCTTTTTAGTTCCGATAATGGTGGAGCGACTTATGCAGGTGGTGGGGCAGACAACTATCCTTTACGTGGTGGCAAAGGTACCACATACGAAGGAGGTATTAGGGTAATTGCTGCTATGAAATGGAAAGGGAAGTTAAAACCTGGAACCACTTTTAACAGTACGATGACAGTTATGGATGTATTTCCCACTCTTGCAGCAGCTGCGCAGATTCCTACTTTAGCTACTAAGAAACTAGATGGAAGAAATATGCTTCCTGAGATTTTAACCAATACACAGAGCTCCTTTAAGGGCGAAATATATTTTGCATCTGAAACTCCAAATTACGGTGAGTTCCATACGACAGTATTCAATGATGATTGGAAGTTAGTTCAGATCATTACTTCTAGCCTTTATGAAGTCAATGTAGAGAACCAGCTGTTTAATATTGCAAAAGACCCTAATGAAGAGATCGATTTAGCTGAAAAATATCCTTCTTTGGTTAGAGAATATGCTGAAAAAATTAGGAATTGGAGAGCTTTGCATCCAATAAGCGGAACAAGATCTCAACTTGTTCCTCCGCCAGGGTGGAGGGCACCCAAAGATTGGTCTACTTACACCATACCAATTTCTGAGTTGGAAGCAGATGCTTCTCTTGGATTTGGAGCTCACGCGCATCAAGTGTTAGATTTTTTATTAAAGGATCATGGCAGAATAGTCTACGACTGTCCTCAGGGCGATTGGCAACGAGGCAAATGTAATCCAGAATATCAATGCACTTATGAGGAATTAAGATACGGCAAATGCACTCCTACAGGACCAAGAGCAAACCATGATCATTAGATTATTAATAATAATATCTTTTTTAGGTTCTTGGTCTTTAACAGCAAACACTAAATCAACGATTTTTAGCTACACGAATTTACCAGATGTTGAAGTTTTCTATTCAGTTCCCAAAGAAATAAATTCAGACACTAAGATACTTTTTATTATGCATGGAGCCTCAAGAAATGCCGAAGAATATTTAGCAGCATGGCTCCCTTTTATTAAAGAAAGAAATGTATTGGCCATAGCTCCAAAGTTTACTAAAGACTTATTTCCCTATTATGTAACCTTAATGCGTGCAACAACAGAAGGAAAACTCTTAACTGATCAGGCGTTGTATTTAGATACCATTATTCCGACAATGTTTGATTTATTTAAAGCTAAGTTCAATATTACATCAAATCAGTACAGGATTTATGGGCATTCAGGGGGATCTCAATTTGTTCATCGTTTTCTGATGCTCTATGGAGACACTAGAATTGATAAAGCAGTTATGGCAAATGCCGGTTTTTATACTTTTTTAGATCCATCGATTCCCTATCCATTTGGAATTAAAGATATAAATATTAATGAAGAGCGTTTAGCAACATTTTTATGGCAAAAGAATGCAATATTATTGGGAGATCAAGATATTGACTCTCAGCACCAATCACTCAATAGAACTCCAGAAGCTAGAAAGCAGGGAAGACATCGATTTGAGAGAGGCACAAACTATTTCTTCAATTTAGTGAAGTTTGCAGAAGCTAAAAAACTTCCTTTTAGATGGAGATATGAAGTAGTTCAAGGAGTTGAACATTCTAATCAAGGCATGACTCCAGTTGCAGCCAATTTTTTATTGGAAGATCTATAAAATTTTCAAGATAGATACTTTTCTGTGACAAAGTTGCAATATTGCTCACAGATAATTTACTCCGTTAAAACAATTGATAATCTCCCAAATAAGGGGCCTTAGGCCCCTTAATTTATTTCTTCAATAAAGATTTTGGATTGGTTTTGTACGTTCTGCATAAATGATTGAGATTTCTTCTCAAGATTATTTAGGGCCAATTTCATTCTTGGGTTTTTGTTAAAGAGCAATCTATTTCTTTCAAGAAAATCCCAATACAGGTAATTAAAAGGGCAGGCAGTTTCTCCTACAGTTTCATCAACTTTGTAATAGCAATCTTTGCAACAATTTGACATTCTTTTAATATACTGTCCGCTCGCACAGTAAGGTTTAGAGCCGACAATCCCTCCGTCTGCGAACAAAGACATTCCGAGAGTGTTGGGTAATTCAACCCACTCTAATGCATCAATATAGACACCAAGATACCACTCATGCACTTCTTTTGGGTTAATTCCGGCCAACAAGGCAAAGTTGCCAGTAACCATTAATCGTTGAATATGATGAGAGTAACTATATTTAATAGTTGAGCTTATTGCAGTAGCCATGCATTTCATTTTAGTTTTTCCGTCCCAATAAAATTTAGGTAAATTTCTTTTATTTTGAAAGTAATTTAGATTTTTATAATCTGGCATGTGTTCCCAATAAATCCCCCTAATAAACTCACGCCAGCCTAATATTTGCCTTATAAATCCTTCTACCGAGTTTAGAGGTGCCTGCTTAGAGTAATAGGCTGATTCTGCTGCTTTGATAGCTGCCATAGGGTCTAACAAACCAACATTAATATAAGGGGAGAGCAAGGAATGAAATAAAAAAGGATTTTCTTGGTCTATAGCATCTTGGAATTCCCCGTAGTTCTTAAGATTGTGTTTAATAAAGTGATCAAGTGCTCTTAAAGCATCAGAGTGGGTAACTCCCCAATTGAATTCATCTATCTTACCAAGTGCTTTAGTGAATATTTCAGTGCACTCATATAAACAATCAATCGTTAGGTTGTCTGATTTAAATTGAAGAGGATTTGCAGCCTTTTCTTTAAGCTTATTGATGCCTTGACGATTTTCTTTATCAAAATTCCAAGTATTTGCTTCAGGATTTCCTTGAGCGTCTATTAAAACGTTGGTTTTTTTTCTAAGCCATCGGTAGTAAAACTCTTGAACTAAGTTTTTTTTATCCTTGGCCCATGTTTTAAATTCAGCAAGGGTGGCAATAAATTTTGGATCAGCATACATCTTCATTCCAATTCCAAGTTTGATACTGAGTAAAGAAAGTTCCGATTTAAGACGATAATCCGAAGGCTCAATTGCATGAAGTTGAAATTTTGATGCGTTATTGATTAAGTTCTCTAATGCTGCGTCAATACTAATAGGTTTTTTTGAAATTTTAATGTGAACAATTTTGCATGGAATATTTAGAGATTCTGCAAAATGCCTGGTTGCAGAAATCATGAAACCAATTTTTTGAATATGATGAGGGATCTCATAAAAAGTAGGTAAGGGCTCATAAATTATTAAATAATCCATCTCGGTAAGAGCATTGATGACAGGATTATTATTTGATAACTGATCAGGAAATAGAATTCCGATGTTCGTCATACTTTTCTACTTTTAAACAGTATATTCTTAAGCTTCATTGATGTAGAAGAGTACTAGTTAAGATGCTTAATTACCTCACCGTTCTTCATGACAAATACAATGTTACCTAGGGCGTTTACATTTACTGTTGGATCCTCATCGGTTGCAACTATATCAGCTAAATAATTAGCTTTAATTTGACCCAAGACGTCGTCTACACGAAATAATTTTGCAGTTTCAATAGTTGCACTTTGAATAGCTTCATTTGCTGGCATGCCTGCCTCTACCATTAAAAGGAACTCTTTCCAGTTTTCTCCATGAGGTGATACTCCCGAATCAGTTCCAAATGCTATTTTTACACCTCTTGAATATGCTTTTGCAAAAGTGCTTTGTATTTGGGGGCCTATGCTTGCAGCTTTAGGTCTTACTAATTCTGGAAAAAAATTATCAATTTTTGCTTTTTCTGCAACCCATTCACCCGCAACAATGGTAGGAACATAATAGGTTCCCTTAGCTATCATGAGGTCCATACCCACTTCGTCAAGGTATGTACCGTGTTCTATAGAAGTAACCCCTGCCTCTACTGCTCTTATGATTCCCTCAGTTCCATGAGCATGGGCAGCAACCCATAATCCATAGTCCTTCGCCGTTTCTATAACGCCGACAAGTTCATCCTTCATAAATTGAGGATTTTGACCCGATTTCGCAACACTTAGCACGCCACCCGTAGCTGTAATTTTGATACCATCCACTCCGTCCTTATATCTTTGTCTTACAGCTTTCTTGGCATCATCGTAACTGTCAATAACACCTTCTTCTGGTGAGGGAGGAGTATAGTCATTCTTAGATTTACCATTTGTCGGATCTCCATGTCCTCCAGTAGTTGCCAAAGTTTTTCCTGAGGTAATGATTCTTGGCCCAACTACTAAACCTCTCTCAATGGCTTTTCTTAATGATATGGTTTGCATTCCCCCATCACCAAGGTTTCTAACTGTAGTAAATCCTGCTTCAAGAGTTTTTTTAGCATTGGCAGCAGCATAAAGAGTTGCATATTCTGATTCTTGAGCGATATCCCTTTCTGCTTTAGGTTGGTATTCTTGGGCTAGATGGACGTGAGCATCCATTAGGCCCGGCAACACAAATGAAGATTTCAAATTTATATAGTTGTCATCTTTATCGATTTTGATAAATCCATCTTGAACAGTCTTGATTTTATTCTGTTGAATGACAATACTTTGATTGGGTTTAAAAACACCAGTTGCAGAATCAAAAACATGTCCCGCATGAATAATGACATCTGAATACACCCAAGCACTAAAGATTAAAGTTAGTGAAGAAAAAATTATTTTCATGATAGCTCTCTTAAATGTTAATTGATGTTTGTATCAAAATATTTCCAGTAATGTCTTTTAGGAAAATATTAACTGAATTATCAATTGTATTTATTTCCACAATACCATAATTTAACTCTGGAAAGGTTGTCTCTATGAGGAGGGGATCTGACTCAGGTTTTCCTGAGCTCACTTTGTTTAACGCAGAAGCAGTCAATTCTACAATTGACTCGAACTTATATAAGGCACCTCTGTGCCTATCGCCACTTACTATAATAGTATTATTTGCATTTGGAGAATCAAGAATACTCTCAATAATTTTATTTCTTTCGAGAGGAAAATTGGACCACTTCTCAAAGGGATGCTGGGTAGCTAGAATTTGAATAGAACTAAGTAAGAGTATCAGGTCCGATGGCTCGGAAATTTGTTCTTTAAACCATTCCCACTGCTCTTCTCCAAGGATTGTTGCGGCAGGATCTAAATTGGGTTCACGTTTATCCTTCACTCCCAGTAAATCAGATCTAAAAAAGCGAGTATCCAATGCAATAATTTTTATGTTTTTATTATCTATCCCTAGTTTTTTAGAAAAATATATTCCTTTTTGAGAGTGCCTAGAATCAGAATTAGGAATTCCCCAAAAATCTAAAAATAAAGCTTGGGATTCAACTTTAAGAGCAAAATTTCCACCACCATCATTTAAGCCATAATCGTGGTCATCCCAAATGGCATCAAGTGTTATTTGCTTTAACCAACTTGGAAGATTCTCTTTTTGAATTCTATAGGCTTCTTCGAGGTTGGAGAGGTTCCCAGTCCAAGGTGCATCCCCGTAGACGTTATCACCGAGGAAAATAAAATGATCTAGATTCTCAGCCTGGATTGAAGAAAATATCTCCTGACTATTTCTTTGATCAAGGCAAGACCCAAATCCAATTTTGTAAGTCTCTGCTGAGGTCGCCCACAAACTGCAACCCATTAAAAAAAGTAGTAAGCTTCTCATCTATAATATATGTAGTTAAAAACATTAATTTTATGAGATTCGTTCTTTCTTTGCTAATCATAATTTCAGCTTGCTCTCCAAGTATTGATAATGCTTCTATTGATATAACTAAGTTGGTACTCCCAGATAATCAAAAAAGAACTTATTCAATTCAGTGTAATCTTCTACCACAACAAACCCTAAGGCAAATTGAAGGCTTAATCCCATCATTTATAAATGAGGTCAAAAAAGCAAACGCATTTGAAAGTGTTTATATCTATTTTGATCAATTGCAAATTGAAAAGTTTTTTTTCGAGTTTATAACTCAAACAAGAGACAAATTTGAACCAGTTGAACTTCTCCAATTTGATTTAACGTCTCAATATTGTGAAAAAGATATTGAGTTCTCAAGCGTTTATTTGCTCATTGAGGAGTTTGTTCAGGAAATAAATACACCGTATCTTGTTGAACGATCATTTTGTCAGTTTCAGCAAGAGAAAAGCTATGTTGATCTCATGCTTGGCGTAGATAAATTGCTGGCGGAGAAGATGTTGGAAGATATAAGAATCAATTCAAGAGTTAAACAAATATCTGGGACCTCAGCTTTTGAGTGGACAAACTGGTACCCCAATAAGACCGATATTCAAGCATTTAAAAACATGTGGATGGAGAAGAGGTTGGCGAAAGAAATTCAAAAAGATTTTAAAGAGACTGCAACTTGTTTTGGAGCTCAAAGATACCAGGCATATAAGCTGCTTTAAGAGCTTTTTTAAGATGATTTTTTCGAATATTTCTATATAATTGCCAACGTTGTCATTTAAGATTGCATCAATTATGAAGAAAGAAGAATTAGTTGAAATCTTTTCAAATTTACATCCTGAAGATACCCAAGGCCCTATGCACGCGGTAATCCATTTAAAAGATGGTACAACTTTCCAAACCGATTCTTTGAGAATAGATATGGATGGTGGTAGAGTAATTATTGCTCAACAGGATTCTAGCTTCTATGACACAAATAAAAGAAATTGGTTTCAAGAGCTTATTTTCTTTAGAAATAAAAAACGTAAAATTGCTTAACTGGAAACAGTTAGCTCTTACTCTCTTTCTTACCTCCTGCGCTTCGGTTACCTATGAGCAACCAGATCTACCTTTTGAAGAAATATCTCAAGCGCAATCTCAAATTGCCAATACCAAGTTTTCTGATTTATCCAAAAAAGATAAAAAATCCATTGATCTGCTCTATGAGCGGGCAATCGATTCTTTGGGGACAGCTGCTCATGATTTTTGCGAGATTTATTCAGAACAGAGTTTATGCGAGTGGAAATTCAAACTTGAAGAAAGTGAAATTTTTAACGCTTATGCTAGCGGCCAAAATGATATAACCGTTTTAACCGGTTTAGTTGATGGAATTGAAAATTTTGAAGAATTGGCATTCGTAGTTGCTCATGAAATTGGCCATCATATAGGCAATCACATAGCAGAATCTTCACGCAATATCTTACTGGGGCAATTGGCAGGTGCAGTAATAGGTGCTGCGGTACTCGGATCTGAAGGTAGCTCAGACGATATCAATCAACTTGCTGATCTAGGCGGTTCTATTGGTAGATTAAGATTTTCAAGAGCACAAGAAAATGAAGCTGATCTTATAGGTATTGCTATTTTAATCAAAGCAGGTTTAGATCTAAACAAGGCTGAAACCATTATTGTAAGAATGGCACAAGAGGGCTCAAGAGAAAAAAGATCAAATTTTTTTGACAGTCACCCCAGTAGCCCTGAACGACTTGCGTACTTTAAGATGAATAGAGAAAGAATTTTAAAAGGAGAGATCTTTCCTTTTCTTAATTAAATTCTTCTGAAAGTTTTTTAATAGTATTGCTAACTGTCTTTAAAAAAATAAAAGGGAAGAAGGCGTGAATTATCCCAAGCAAGCCCACGGCAATCATAGTTAGAGATACTCTTAACGCTCTAATTCCATGGGAGAGATAGCTTTTATTTATTTTTTGGAGATGTTCGAAATCAACAATCATTGATTTATTTTAAAACATTTTTTTTGTAATTAAAAATTCACATAAATTAATGAACATAAAAATTTTTAATGTAAATGTTGCATAAATGTCACTAAAATGTCACAATTGTTTCTAAGGTGACACTATGACTACCAAACAAATTTTAAAAGCACACAGATTAATGCCAAATAAATCTCAATATAGGCAAATGCTAAATGTTGGATTTGCATGCCTATGGGTTATTCTTATCGCGCTAATTTATTCATTAGTTTAATCTAAAAATTGTTTCTTAATTGTCACAGCACTGTTAACTGATTTCCATTTTACATATCTAATATTTGCGAAATTATCAAAGGATTAGCTATGGATTTTTTATTTCTTGAACCTACTACACTTTTAATAATCGCTGCTTTGGTAGGTTTTTTTATGGCCTTTGGAATTGGTGCAAATGATGTAGCAAATTCTATGGGTACCTCAGTCGGGAGCAAGGCATTAACCATCAAACAAGCAATATTTGTAGCTGCCATTTTTGAATTTCTGGGTGCTTTTCTTGCAGGTGGCGAAGTTACGGCAACCATAAGAAAGGGCATTGTCGATCCTGCATTGTATACAAATGATATAAATATTTTCATTCTTGGGATGTTAGCCTCATTACTTGCTGGAGGAACTTGGCTCTATATTGCAAGTTCAAGAGGTTGGCCTGTCTCAACTACTCACTCTATTGTTGGTGCCATCATAGGTTTTGTTTTAATTTCAAAAGGTGTAGATGCTGTCTCCTGGGGTAAAGTTTCAAACATAGTTATGAGTTGGGTAACGTCTCCTCTGTTTTCGGGGATATTTGCTTTTGTCATTTATATATCTGCAAAAAAATTAATCTTGAATAGAAAAAACCCTGGGGAAGCTGCAATTCAGCTAATCCCGTTTTACGCTTTTTATGTTGCAGTAGTGCTCTCTCTAGTAACGGTAAGAAAAGGTCTTTCCCATGTAGGCATAGACTTATCTGAAGGTGAAATCTACTTTTACACATTATTTTTTGGAGTTTTAGTGAGCCTTATTACCGCTTATTTATTACGTGCAAATAGAAGTAAGATAATGGCAGCCAACGGAATAGAGTATGCGTTCGGTCTTCTTATGATAGTTTCTGCTAGTGCTATGGCTTTTGCTCATGGGTCTAATGATGTGGCTAATGCTATAGGACCATTAGCAGCAATAGTTTCTGTAGTTTCTACTGGGGGGATTGCAGCAAAATCAGCGCTTCCAGTATGGATTTTATTAGTTGGTGGTATTGGTATCGTTTTTGGTTTAGCAATTCTTGGACATCGAGTCATCCGGACCGTAGGAAAAAAGATAACTGAGCTTACCCCAAGCCTGGGATTTTCGGCAGAAATTGCTACTGCTTCTACAGTAGTAGCAGCAACTTATCTTGGTTTTCCAATTTCAACCACACATACGCTCGTTGGTGGGGTTATTGGGGTTGGTCTTGCCAAGGGAGTAGAACATTTAAATTTATCCTCTATTGGCAAAATCATAATTTCATGGCTTGTGACTATTCCTGCAGGTGCTGCATTCACTGTTTTGTTCTATGTACTCCTCAGAGTTATAACTAATCAGTGATAGCATAAACGTCTTGCGAAATATTCTACTTACAGCACTTCTATTTCCTTTAGTTGTAACCTCTAATGAATTTTATGGAAGAGTTGCCATTGATGCACGTTCAGTAACTCAGTCTGAAAAATCTAAGACCGATATTGAAAACAATGAGTCTAGAGCTGGTTTTAAAGGTAGTTTTGCATTTAATAAAGATAACTCAAATTTATCTTTGATTTATCAAGCTGAATATGGTTTTGATCCTGTAGACGGCAAAGAAAGGGGAGATCAGGGAACCTTGAAACAAAGAAATACTTTTTTAGGAATTAAGTCAAAAAAGTATGGAACTTTGATGGCTGGAACTCACGATACTGCTTTTAAACAAGCTCAGCAAGGCGTAGATCTGTTTAACGATTTGCTGCCGGATATTAAAAATATTTTGCCAGGTGAAAATCGGTTGGAAGATTTTATTGGATATGTTTCCCCTAAGTTCGATAACTATTTTTTTAAAATTAATTCAATTAAAAATCCTTCTTCAGGATTAAGTAATTACAAGTCTTATTCGCTTCACTATGAAGGAGATAATTTTAGAGGAGCTTTTGCTGTAGATAATTCTGTTCAGGGCTTCGATAGTTTGAGATATTCTGTATTGATTCCTTTTGGACTTTTTCAGTTAGGCTTGTTATACCAAGAATCAAAAAAACTATCTTCTGATCTTAGTAGTGATGGAAAGGTAATCAGCATTCAAAGGAAGTTGAGTGATAAGAATAAAATTAAATTTCAATACGCAGCCTCAGATTTGAAAAGCAGGGGAGGAAAAAATACTACACTTGGTTTTGATAGATTACTTGTAAATGGTTTGACTTTATTTATCTTCTACTCGCATTTTGACTCCGATACTTCTTCAAAGCAAAAAGAAGTATTTTCTGTTGGGATAGAATATAAATTTTAATAAAACAATGATTTTATTTAGCTATTTTCTTTTAGCTAATATTTTCTTCATAGTGGAAAGGCTAATAACCTTTCTATCGTTATCAAGCGCTGCAGCGAGCTCTCCTTCTCCCTCTGGTGCATAAATACTAAAAAGTACGATCGCTCCTTCTGGCCCACCTTGTTCCATATGGAGATCGCCAGGTTCCTTGTGAGCAAAATCTCCAACTTTCCTTACTCTTTTGCTTAACTCTTTTCCAGTCTCAGAGCATATATCTGTGACATGCAGCT
>JAYNII010000020.1:0-12012 GCA_038108875.1 Gammaproteobacteria bacterium
ATGACAACGATATCAAATATAACAGGGTAAGATTGTATGTCTTTTAATGGTTTTGATTTAACAATTATAGGTTTGTATGTTGTTGGAATTATCTCTATTGCCTTGTATGTGTCTAGACAGAAAGGCAATAGTGAAAGGAGCTCTAGCGACTATTTTTTAGCTGGGAGGTCTTTACCTTGGTGGGCGATTGGGGCTTCATTAATTGCCGCCAATATCTCAGCTGAGCAAATTATTGGCATGTCTGGTCAAGGGTATGTGGTTGGTTTAGCTATTGCCACCTACGAACTCACAGCAGCTATTGCGCTTATAGTGATGGCTAAATACTTCTTGCCCTTATTCTTAAAAAGACAGATATATACCATGCCTCAATTTTTAGAAGAAAGATTTGATAAACGCGTAAGCCTTGTGCTTGCTTTCTTTTGGTTGGGAGTATATGTCTTTATTAATTTGACCAGCGTACTATGGCTTGGCTCGTTAGCAATTAATTCTTTAACTGGTTTAGATCTTTTTTATGGCTTGGTATTTCTAGCGTTACTGTCTCTTGCATACTCATTATGGGGGGGACTTAAAGCTGTAGCGATGACAGATATCATTCAAGTTATTTTGCTTATTTTTGGCGGCCTTGCAGTGTCATACATTGCGCTTAATCAGATTAGCGATAATACTGGTATTTGGAATGGAATGGTTACTGTCTATCAAAGCGTGCCAGCCAAATTCGATATTATCCTTGATTCTACAAATCCGTCTTATTCTGACCTTCCTGGAGTTTGGGTATTAATCGGAGGTCTTTGGATAGCTCACTTTGCCTATTGGGGCTTTAACCAATATATCACCCAAAGAGCTTTGGGAGCAAAATCTCTTCCTGAGGCTCAAAAAGGAGTAATTTTTGCTGCCTATTTAAAATTACTTATGCCATTTGTTGTGGTGCTGCCAGGAATTTGTGCAGCTGTCCTATATGCAGATCTACCCAAATCGGATCAAGCCTATCCAAAAATGATGGAATTATTACCTCACGGCTTGCTTGGGTTAACTTTTGCAGCTTTGGTAGCAGCTATTATCTCTTCACTAGCATCAATGACTAATAGCATTAGTACTATTTTTACTATGGATGTTTACAAGTCTTTTGTATCAACCAAACCTAGTGAAAAGAAATTAGTAACTATTGGTAGAAATACTTCATGGATTGCGCTGATTGTTGCAGTATTCTGCGCTCAACCCTTGTTAGGCAATATGGAGTCAGCGTTTCAATACATTCAAAACTTTACAGGCTTCTTTACTCCTGGAATTTTAGTTATTTTTCTCGTGGCTTTATTTTGGAATAAGGCTACGACCATGAGTGTGCTAGTGGCTGCTCTTGTTTCGTTGCTTTTATCTCTTAGTATTTTTGTCTTTTATCCAGATTTACCCTTTATACACAGAATGGGGATTGTCTTTTTAGCCTCAGGCTTTAGTTGTTACCTTACTTCGTTGTTGCAAGGGTATCAAGTTCAGAATAAGGCGATCAATTTAGCTGATATCAACTTTAATACAAGTAATGCATTTAACAATAATGTTGCCTCTATTATTGGTATATTGGTTCTAACCTATTGGTTTTTTTGGTAACACTTGATGGACTTTAAAACTCAAAAACTTCTGTTAATCGACATTGGTGGAACTAATTTTAGATCTGCGATTGGGTATTTGGGATCCAATGAAATCCAAGATACAAAAAAACAAAATCTGGATAGTCTCAATAACTTTAATAAGTTAATTAATGACTTGATGGAAGAGTATGGACAGATTGATCATGCTGTATTCTCAGTTGCCGGCCCCAAAATAGAAAATGCAATTTCTATGACCAACAGAGATTTTAAAATCGATATTGGACTAACAAAAGAAGAATTTGGATTTAAAACCTGTCATTTACTTAATGATTGGGAATCTATAGGTTATAGTTTAGCCTCCACTGATACTAAAGACATTCAATTTATTCAAACCGGGTCATCGTTTAACGATACTTCTTTAATGATTGGACCAGGAACTGGGTTAGGTGCTGCTTTTATTTCAAAGAATGTCGTATTTCCTACAGAAGTTGGAAATACTCGATTTACTTTCCAAAAAATTCTAATTGATGCCGGCATAAAAAATATTGAGCAATTTAGTGTGCTAGAAGATGTTTTATCTGGTAGAGGAATATCAAGATTGCATCAGAATTTTTCAGGAGAATTTATATCACCTGAAGAAATTATAAAAAAAAGACAAGCTGGAGATGAAAGTGCAGTAAAGGCTATCAATACCTTTATTGATTTTATTGCTTTATCAATATCAGACCTTGCTCTAACTTACATGCCTGGAAGCGGCATATATATGGCAGGAGGTCTTATGCGATCAATATTTAGCTTTATTGATCACGAGAGCTTTATTAAAAATTTTATTGGACAACACAAGCCAATGCATCAAGAACTGTTGCAAAAAATGTCGATCGGCATTATCACCAGAGAGATGACTTGCTTGTATGGCAACTTAGCTTTTCTAAATTCAAAATTAATGAAATCTTAGTTTTTTGATGTCAGTTCAAAAAATTGACATTTATTTAATATAAGTGATATAAATATGACAACATTGTCATATCTTGGGAGAGATAAATATGAATTTAAAGAAATTAATCGCTTTATTTGGGATTATTCTTCTAGTTACACCTGAAACTTTTGCTCAAGATTCTGATGCAGATGAAGCTGCTGATGAAATCGAAACAGTCATTGTTACTGCAACCAGAAGAGAGACTGACATCATGGATACTCCAATCGCAGTTTCAGCTATTACTGGAGATGAGCTAGTTAAATACGGTCTATCTAACATCAAAGATCTTAGCTATGCTATTCCAGGTCTATCTATCCAAAATCAAACTGATACGAATGCACCAATAATCACTCTAAGAGGTGTCAGATCAAATAATGTTACCGAAGTTGGAGACCCAGCAGTGGGTATTCATGTCGACGGAGTTTATGCTGCAAGACCACAAGCTGCAGCTGCATTGATGTTCGACCTTGAGAGGGCTGAGCTCTTAAGGGGTCCTCAAGGCACTCTTTTTGGTCGAAACTCAATTGTAGGTACATTAAACATAATTACTGCTAAACCCAACCTTGAAGTTCAAGGAGGTTCTGTAACACTTGAAATGGGTAGGTTTAATCAAGAGGCTATACGAGGCCATTATAATCTGCCAATTTCCGATAATTTTGCGCTTAGATTTGCTTTTATGGATGAAACCAAGGATTCATACCTTAACGGATATTACGATGGCTCTCAGCCAGATTGGCGATGGTTACCTGAGGATGTTAGAAGTCAATTTCAACCCATTACAGATCAATCCCAAAAAACTACAGCAACTGATTATGCATGGTATTGGGGTTGTCAAGTTTGGCAAACAGGTTGTTGGGCTGATCCAGGTTGGCAGTTTGGCGTACCTTACACTAAAGTCAAAGCAGATCCTTCTAATTTTTATAATAATGTTGATAACAATGCATACAGAATCAGTGCTCTATGGGTTATCGATGAAACCAGTGATTTAAATCTTGCTTATGAAGTTTATAACGATGACGGAGCAGGTTGGACAAATGTGTATTCATGCGAGCTCATGAGAAAAAGATCTGGAAAATTGATGGGGGATCCAGCAGTTTATCCTGCAAATACTTGTACTGATCTTCAGGGCACTGAGAATAGATATACTGCTTACGTTAATACCCCAGGTATTGTCGATATGGAGATTGAATCTCTTAGAGCAATCTATACCAAAGATTTTGGTGATTATGAACTTACCGCAAAACTTGGACAACAACAACTTACCCAATATTCACAATTTGATATCGATGGTGGAGCTAACGCCGCTTACGATATGGCATTTGTCATAGAGGATTACACAGCTGATTCAACAGTGGTCGATGTTGAATTGAAAAATAAATCCGATGAAGTAGCCTGGGTTATCGGTGCTTTCTACATGAAAGAAGATAACGATATGCTTGCTTACTTTCATGCAACCATGGACGGCGATTCTATATTTGATCAACCCAATAGAGAAATTGAATCTAAAGCCTTTTATGGCCAAGCAACAATTAAATTAAATGAAAAAACATTCTTAACTTTAGGTGCTAGATACACCGAAGATGAAAAATCTGATGTTGGGGGTAAAAACTTCGCATGTAATCAATGGTCTGGTTGTTACAACAACTCAGAGCTATGGTATCCAGCAGGGGGTGAATACGCCGGTGCTGGCGAGGCTTGGGCTAACGCTCCTATAGTTGGAAGATTTAATTGGCTGCCAAACCTTAATAGACTTGCTCCTAACTTCCATGTTGCTGGTGGTCAATACGCAGGAGTTAATTGTACTCCTACTGGAAACCCATACGATATTTGGCCTTGGTTCTGGACGCTCAAAGGTGGTAGCGGTTGCATGGTCCAAACCACTTCCAATGATGTTGCTGCTTCCTATGACAACACCGATTGGAGAGTTGGCATCGATTACGATCTTTCTGATACATCTTTCTTATACGCATATGTTGCAACCGGTTATAAATCTGGAAGCATAACTGATGTTTACGTAAGAGGTGATAGAACCACTCATCCAGAAGGCCCCGGTTCTGTTGTTAACACTTCATACGGTCCAGAAGATGCAAAAACATTTGAAGTTGGTTATAAAGGCAGATTTTTTGAAAACAAACTCAATGTTGCAGTTAACTATTACATGACCGAGTACGACGGCAAACAATTCACTGGTAACGTCCCAGTTGATACTGTCTTAAACGAACAGTACAGTTATGAGTGTGGTTGTTTTGTTGAAGTTGAGCAGGTAGTCACAATATGGGGCACACAAAACTTCGGTAAACAAGAAATGCGAGGTTTAGAATTGGAATTTGATCTAATTCCATATGATGGCGGTCGTGTTTCTGGATGGTTTACCTCTACAAACACAAAAATCGTAGATGATTATATTACTCAGTGGTATTACGGCATGGATGCTCAGTTTGCTAGACCCGGTGGTTACGGACAATCCATAGCTAACGTTCCAGAAAACGCGGTAAATCTAAAAGGCAATGAAGCACCATATTCGCCTGATTTAGCACTTACTATTAAGTACGAGCATACATTTGAATTAGGTTCCATGGGTAGATTAAAGCCTTCGCTAAATTTCCATTGGCAGTCTGAGGATTATCTATCAATTTGGAATGCTGATAAACATACCCTTGATCCAGGTGGTTATGGTACAGGTTTTTCAGGAGATGGAAATTTCGTAGATCGTCCAGGTTATTTTGCTGATCCTGTGGATTGGTTTGGTGATCATCGTGAAGCTTGGAAGATGATGGATTTTCTTCTTACTTACGAACCAGCAGGTAAAGCAAATTGGTATGCACAAGCTTTTGTATATAATTTAGAAGATGAACAAATTGCTTGGTTTAGAGGTGTTGAAGCAGGACAACCAAGAGGATCTTACTCAGCTCCAAGACAATACGGAATTAGAGTGGGGTATTACTGGTAAGAATCCACCTAACATAATATAAACAGAGCGCTTTATGCGCTCTGTTTGTTTAAGGTATAACATTAATGAAGAAATCAATAGTCAATCTTTTAATTATATTTTGCTCTTCAACATTATTTGGAAACCAATGTTACCAAAGCTCTGTTGAACATGCAGAGTTAATCGAGAGACTCATAAATAAGATGACTCTTGAAGAGAAGGTTGGTCAGATCATTCAGGGTGATTTAGATTTTGTAACGCCTAGCGATCTAAAAAAATACAAAATGGGTAGCGTATTAAACGGAGGTAATACTTCACCAAATAGAAATCAATACGCGAATGTTGAAGAATGGAAAGCTATGTCTAAAGCTTTCTATGATGCATCTCCAGTTATCGATGGCATCAAGATTCCATTCATTTGGGGGACAGATGCCGTACATGGTCATAATAATCTTATTGGTGCGACTCTTTTCCCACACAATATAGGTCTTGGAGCAACAAGAAATACTTTACTCATTGAGGAGATTGGAAGAGCTGTTGCCTTAGAAGTTCTATCCACTGGAGTTATCTGGACATTTGCTCCAGCCTTGTCAGTACCAAGAAACGATAGGTGGGGAAGAACCTATGAAGGTTTTTCTGAGGATTCAAAATTAGTCGCACAAATGGGAAGCGCATTTGTAAGAGGCCTTCAAGGGAGCAAAGATGAATTTTTAGATAAAAATCATATTCTTGCTACCTCAAAACATTTTGCTGGAGATGGCGGAACCTTTGATGGCGTTGATCAAGGTGATGTAAGAATTCCGCGTGAAAGATTCGAAGAGCTTCATGTTAGCCCTTATTATTCTGCTGTAGACTCATGTACCCAAACAGTTATGTCTAGCTTTAATTCTTTCCAGGGTAGAAAGCTTCATGGTTACAAGGAACTTCTAACAGGGTTGTTGAAAGAGCAAATAGGTTTTGATGGTTTTATTGTTGGTGATTGGAATGGTCATGGACAGGTGGATGGATGTTCTAATGCATATTGTCCTGATGCTTTTAATGCTGGAGTAGATATTTACATGGCTCCAGATAGTTGGAGAGATTTGCACAGAAATTTAATTCGCGATGTGAAGTCAAACAAGATCTCGCTGGAAAGACTTAACGATGCCGTTAGGCGTATTCTAAAAGTCAAAGCTAGGCTAGGTTTATTTGATGGAAGAAAGCCTCATGAATTTTCTAATAATTATCTTGGTGCAAAAAAACACAAAGATATAGCGCGCCAAGCTGTTAAAGAATCTTTAGTTCTTCTAAAGAATAACAATAACTTATTGCCTTTGAATCCAAATCTAAATATTGGTGTAATTGGTTTAGCCGCTAATGAAATTCGTTATCAAACAGGAGGATGGACTCTTGATTGGCAGGGTAAAAATAATAAGAATAAAGATTTTCCTGGAGTAAAAACAATATTTGAAAGTATTAGCGCTTATGTTGAAGCAGAGAATGGGAGGGTGGAATTCTCTGAATCAGGTAATTTTAAATTCAAACCCGATGTAGTTATTAGTGTATTTGGAGAAGAGCCTTATGCAGAGGGCTTTGGAGATTTGAGGCATGTAGGTTTTCAAGAAACTGACTCACAACATTATCAAGCTCTTATGGAGGTCAACGCTCTCAATATACCAGTTGTTTCCATTTTTATAAGTGGCAGACCTCTTGAGGTAAATAAGTTCATTAACCTTTCCCAGGCATTTATTGCTGCATGGCTGCCTGGAACGGAAATAGACGGTATCTCAGAGGTAATATTTGCAACCAAAGATAACCCACAGTCTGATTTCAAAGGAAAACTAAGTTTTTCTTGGCCAATAAATAAATATCAAGACACTCTGAATTTTGGTGATGAAGGATATGCACCGCTATTTCCTTTTGGTTACGGTTTAGATTATTCCTCTGATGTTTTTGTTGATCAGATAGCTATTAGCAATGATAAAGAATTGCCTCAAGAATATGAATTTTTTAGAGGTCAAGCATTAGGTTCCAATAAAGAATTTATTTCGAGTAATGGAGTTGTTGAATTTATTGATACTAGTCCTTTTATACTTAGTAATGGATTCGTGGAGGCATCACTATTTCAATACCTTAAACAAGATGACAGTAAGTTAGTAATATTTAAAAAAGATGGTTTATCCGGTTTTGGCGTTACAGGAGAAGCTTTGAATGTTAAGCATTTAGAAAATCCGTATATAGAAATTGTATTTAATTATTCAGAGCAAGCGCCGGTTTATTTTAATATGGGTTGCGGAGATAATTGCCAGGCAACTATTGATTTGGGTGACGTTTCTGGTGACTGGCAGATTAAAAATATACCGCTTTCGTGTCTTGATGCTCAAGGTTTTGATAGATCTAAAATTAGCATTAGAGGAATGTTTTTAATACCAAATAAAGGAGAATTGAAAATACATACTTTAAAGTTAAAATCAAATTTTAATGGCACTTCTAAGGTAGAAACCTGTTAACCTAAAAAGAATAAAAGTATTGGAACTTCAAATATATATTAGATGTTTCTAGCCTAAGATCGTGATCCTTAGAAAAAGTGGATTCTTGAAAAAATTGAGACCCTCCTGCATAAAAAATTGTATACGGATTAGGCGCCCATTTAACCAAGGTTTCTAGAAAATAGTTGTCATTAAATTCATTTTTTTCAATCTGTATTTTGATGTTAAGGTCATTATTAAAAGAGTAGGTAGATGAAATTCTATCTATACTTCCTGCATAAATATTTTCAGAGGTATAAGGATCTTTTAATTCGTAGTATCTACTACTTAGCCCAATGATTAAATTATCATTCGGCTTATAGTAAATAGCATTATTATAAGTTTTTAGGTCTGCAATGATTGGTTTTTCAATACCGTAGGCAATTTCATCACCAAATTCACCGCTAACATCAAAGTACCATTGTTCACTTGGATAATAACCGAATGAGTAACTATTTTTTGATTTCTTACCAAAGTTATATTGATAATAAACTTCAGACATATCAGCTTTACGCTCAAAATTCAGATTAAAATTTTTGTCAGTCTCTATCTGAAGAGCATATTCGTACCTATCTCTAATTTTGTTGCCTTGAAGATCATACCTATTTTGAGAGCTCGCCCTTAGACTTATCAAGCGAACTATTTGATCAAAACGCAAAGCTTTTCTAGTCCAATAATTTACCTCTTTAAATGCTGCTTGGCGGATATAACCAACATCTGCACGAAAACCATCACTTATTTTTCTTACTCTAATTCCTGTAAAGAAATCGTTTTTATCTCTTGAGATTCTTATGTTATGCGCGTTACCGCTAAAACTCTCACCGTCGAGTTCATAAGTATATTTTGCAAAAGTATCTTCTGTACCTATATTTCTTGTAGAAGGCTCAGTTGTATCAGTTGCTGCTGCATCAAATTGAAGATTGTAATAATCTAAAAAATTAATCTCTCCATCAAGTTCTAAAAGGGTATTGCTCCCACCTTCGTTATAGTTTCGGTTTGTGAGGAGCAATCCAATTTTTGAATAATTGGGAAGTGATTTTTTATATCTAGCTATTGTTACTCTACTTTTTCCAGCATTGGCAAGATAAGACTTATATAAACCGCTAGATTGATAGGGTGAGTTGGCATCAACTGAGCTTAGAAATAGAAAAGTACTTTCTTCGTTCTGTTGTATTAACTTGATGGCGTTTTGAGGATCATTTATAGATCTTGTATAAACAGTATCTAAAGTATTTTTAAGAAGATCCAAGCCCTCTAAAAAAAAAGTGCGCTTTTCAGGATATCTTAAGGCAAACGTTTCATTAACATCAATTTGCGGTGCATCGGCTTCCACTTGAGAAAAATCAGGATTGATTGTGTATTCAATGAAAGAGCTAGTTGAGATGTCATAGAGACCACTAGCACCAATCTCTAAATCAGGTGTGTTTGATTTAAATTCTCCTAATTTACGTTCTCCAGATTTATTGATTGTTAAATAGGGATACAAGTACCTTCGATCCTCTTTTTTTATGTCTTTCAACTCGATAATTTTATTTGCCATACAAAATGTACAATTAATGGATGGGTCAATCACAAAATCTGCAAAAAGGGTTTGCACACCATTTTCAAATGATTTCCTAGCAAAGCCAATTCTAAATTTGTTAATCTCTGCTTCTTCGAATTGGAGCTCAGAAAAAGGAATCTGCAGTTCTACGCTATATCCATACTTTGTAATTTGAGTTTTAGAGAAAAATAATATGTTCCAGCTCGCATCTTCTTCTCTATTAGAAATATGCTTCCAATCTAGTTGCGAGCCCATTGAGCTAACACCAATACCCAGACTTATTCTATTATCATTATAAGGATCCAAAATAAGCGCTACAAAATCTTCATTCCATGCTGTATCTCTTGCCCTAAAAGTACCTCGGAGCTTTTCAGGGTCTCCGTGGACTTGAAATCCTACATACAGATTTTCAGCATCGTAGCTTATGAAAGCAGCAGTAAAAAGATTTGCTTTACTATTTAAAGCAGGGTTTATTTCATAATCGAGTTGGTATTTAAGGGCGTTGTCCCATTCTTCATCTATGAGTCCATCAATGGTTATTGCTGATGTATTTAAGGATATTAATAGTGCAAAAAATCTTAAAGAGACAAATCTATTGAGCATTTGTATTAAATTATTTTCGTATATTCGTAAGCTTCTGCATTTTATGTTTTATCTCTGATTAATGCCAGTAGCAATGATTTGTTTTTAGTCTTCTCAATACAAAAATTATAGGTATAATTTGCGACCATGGCAGATGCAAAAAAGAAACAATCCAAGGTTTACATGATCCCAGAAGGGGAGACTAGAGATAGTCACACCTATCATTATATTGCTGTAAAGACTAAAAAATTCGTTGTGGAAAACCAAAAGCTACGGATGAAAAAGTTTAATCCTGTAAAAAGAGTTCATGAATGGTTTGTTGAAGCAAAGCTACCTCCTCATTCAAAATAAATTCTAAATTTTTTGGTCCTCCGTTTCATCCATGTGCTTTTTAAGATAGTGCATGAAGGGAGTGCCTCCAGTTCCTGTGATGGTACTGCCACCTCTCCCAAAAGGATTTTTGATTTGAGATTGTTTATTAATGTAGGTTCCTGCGTACTCTAAGTGCAAAGCTCTGAAGGATCTTATTTCCTCAAGACAAGCATTATAAATATGAGAGGATTCATTTGAATCTTTGATTAATTGTCTAACAATTGAGGTTTGTTCTAATCCAGTTATAAAATCTCTATGTGGTTTTGGCATATAATCTCTCATCTCATTGAGATAATGTCGTAAGTTATCATTGGTGTGTTCAATTTGTAATGCGCCATCTAAGGAGGGAATAATTGAGCTTTGAGCTCCAGTTTCTCCTCTATAGAATTGTGGCTTTTGATTAAACTCACCTTCATAAATCAATCCATTCGGAAGATCTGGGTTATCTTTTGTTCCAAATATAAAGGGTCTAACTCTATGGTAGTAGATATAAGGATCACATTTTTCAGGCATCCTTCTAAAAATTTCATTTACTTGTTCCATAGAATTTCTTATAGCCGAGAGCCCACTTATCAAGTCATCCTGGTTAGATGATTTATCTAATTGGCTAATAATCTTAGCTGCAGTAATGGCTCCTCGGGCAGCATTTTCAATACAGACATGAATTGTTACAAACCAATCCTCGTCTACGCCACCTAAGAAATTAGTAATGAGTGCAACATTGTCTAGAGAGATAGATTCTTGAGTATTAATTTTGTACCAATTTTCTAGGCAATAGCTTGCATAGCTTAGAATTGGAGGCCTCTGCAAAATAGTGGAAGCTTTTACCCAAGGGCCAGCTAGCACTTTTGGTAATACCTCATTTGGTTCTTTATCTCCCCACATGTAAGCATGAGAAATAAATGACAAAAAGTTCATCGCTAAGTTTAAATTTAATTCATCTTCAATCACTTCATCAATACAAAGATCATTAACTCCCATCGCTTTGATTGACTTTTGAAGAGAACCCGTAAGTAGAAGTTTTGGAATCTCTTTTGCAATATCCTCCAGTCTATTAAGAGAAGAACTTTTAATAGAGAACGTTTTTAACGGCTCATGTGAACCCAGGAAACCATCCATTTACCCCCCTTATTTAGCATATTATTGTATCAACCAAAATTTATGCTGAGTACCCTTAAAAAAATTTAAAAAAACTTAAACTTTTTTCAAAAAAAGTATTGACCCCTCATTAAAAGGGGAGTATCTTTATCTTTACCAACTCAAACCGACCAGCAACCAACTGCAGACGGAAACTGGAGAGAATGAGAAGGAAGAAGCTGAAGGGCGAAAGCGTTACTAAGAGTCGATGATAAAAAATAGCTTAGTAACCCACCAAGGAAGTAAAGAGATAATTTCCGAGGCGCTAAAGAGAATCTCACTTTAGACCCCTTCAAACTTCGAATGAAAGAACAGAGCCTTGGCTCTGTTTTTTTTTGGTTAAGAATTATAAACTTCTGGATCTTCTAATTTTCTAATCGTTG
>JAYNII010000021.1:0-10469 GCA_038108875.1 Gammaproteobacteria bacterium
ACTGAAAATCCTTGTGTCGGTGGTTCGATTCCACCTCTGGGCACCATTTCCTCGAAATTTCTATTAAATTAATCGTTTAAAGATTTATTGAGTATTTTTTTTGATATCCACTTTGAAAAATAACAGTAATCCTGTTATGGAAGATATAAGAGCTAAAATTGAAAAAACTTTCATAAGAATATTATCTATATTGTCCCTGTCTACCCAATCCATGATGTGAAAACCCCACATCAAGTCCCAAATTCTCCATTGAGTTGATCTAATTGCAGAGATGTCTCCTGAATAAATGTTTACGTACAGATTGATTTCAGCATTATTAGTATTTTTTGCAATGACTCTGTAAATTGGTAATGCCCTGCCCCTGTATTCTGACCCTCTTGTGGACTCATTCACTTGTTCAACTCTTTGGGGTTCTAGAGAGGTAGCTTGCTGGACAATTGCCATTGCATCCTCAGGAGTTAGATGGGTTGCAGGATTTCCCTGTGCATCAAAATAACGCACTCCATTTATGGTTGAAGCTATGACAATAGTATCTCCGAGCCTTTTTTTAATATTAATATCTATTGCATCTGGAATATTGAAAGATAACTCACCCAGCAAAATTTCTGATGGTTGGTTCAAAATGTATTGCTCCCCTCTTACGTTCTCTATTTTATTAAAAGCAAAATAGATACCCGAAACTGTCCAAAGCAAGAGTTGCAATGAAATAAAAAAGCTTAAGTATTTGTGAGTATTTCTAACAATTAACTTCATCTTTTAAGCACCTTCACAATCTCATCAATCTTTTGATTTGCATCAATTGCTCCGTTAAGTGATTCTTTAATACATTCCTCAAGATGAGTTTGGAGAATATTACCCTCCACAGCAGTGATTGCATTTTTTGTAGCTTTTATTTGATTCAAGATGTCTATGCAATATTTACCATTCTCAATCATACGTTCGATACCCTCAATCTGCCCCTTAATTCTTCTGATGCTGGCTATTTGTTTCTTATGGCAAGGATGATTCATGATTAAATGAAGGATGGAACGAGATAAGTAAATATGGTGGCAAAGATAAATATCGTTACGGATAGGTAATAAATGATTCTCGAACGCTTCCTAGTTTGCATACATTGTCTACCAATTTCTGGATCAGCTGGACAGGGCATATGGTAGGTCTTGTAGTTAACATACCCAGCAATCACAATCATGGTTAATGCAAAAAATGTTATTTCGAGCTTGTAATGCGACAAACTGATCAAGAATGGAAAGGTTGTAATCAAGCTAGCAAAAGTTGCACCGGCTCCCAGCAAAACAAACAAAGCCGGCAATGCACAGCAAATTAGCGTTGAAGAAGACGCGAAAAGAGAAAAGAAATTTGCTGTTTTATCTTGCATGAATTACCAATTTATATGCTAAGTATTTGCAAATCGGTAGCATTTTGACCGTTTGCAATAATTTTTTTCTTAATGTCTTCAAAATCAATTACGATTTCATCGCTGTAAGCTATTAATACTTTTCCTCGATTAAGGTCAACATCTATTTTTTTAACTAACGCATCCTTTGCAAAAGTTTTTTCTATGCCTCTTGCACAAAAATCACAGACCATGCCGTTCACACTCACTATGGCAACTTGAGTGTCTGAAAGACCTTTAATAAAGTTGTCAAATCTTTCAGCATCAACTTCAAGCTGTTTTCCATCAACCAAAGTCTCGTGTAAGTGACCCTCATGGGAATGGGCTTCCATTTCCATTGCCTTATTATGCCCATGATCAGCCCAAGCAACGCTTCCAATCAAGAAAACCCCTAATATTGACAATCTATTCATAATTTCCTCCTCTAGAACCTATACATAAGATGAATATCCCAATTGGTTTGTTTGTCGTAACCAAGCTCAATTAAGAAATTGCCTTTAAAAAACTTTAAAACTGGATAAGTATTCCAATCCCCTTTGATGCTGTTGTGTTTACTTTTTAGCATTATCCAAGTGTGTAGGTCTCCATACTCACCAACGTAGGGAGCAAAACCTGTTTGAAAAAATTTTTCAGTGTAATCTTGGAATTTATTAAACGATTCTTTATAGCCAAAACCTGCAAACAATTTTCTGGTTTCCCAGTCTCCGTGGAGTCCAAAAAAATGATTGTCTTTATCTTCAAGAGATACCCCAGATTGAAAATACAAGTTTCTTTGAGACATTCGAGTATTTTTTCTATTCACAAGATAGGTAAACCTCACATAGGAATAATCCTTATCAAATAATTTATCTTTTATTGCTTCAATTCCAATTGAATACTTGAAAGTTGGAGAATAATGATAATAAAAACTATCCTTCATATTGTCTGACATTGTCATGATTGTTGACCCGCCAGAGTATGAAATAGGTCTAGCTTCCATCTGATGTGAAAAACATACAATCAGAAATAGTCTAAGTACTATACCCATAGGGGGTATATTATCACGGCAATCTAGATTTAGATATAAGAGCTTATCTCACCAACTAAATTTTTCTCGCGCCTACCGTCGTTCTATGGAGTAAACGATCATAGCCCTCATAACCACCTGTGGCAGCATGTAATACACTTCTGTTATCCCACATCACCAGAGAGCCTTGTTTCCATTTATGTCTGTATTGAAATTCTTCTTTTCCTTGCCACTGTTGAAGCTCCAAAAGCAATGGCCAGCTCTCTTCTGCCTCCATACCCTCTATTCCAATGATATAACCTAAGGTTCCAAAAATCCCAAGACGCCCGGTTTCAGGATGCTCTTTGATAAGAGGATGTAACTGAGTGGCTTTAGCTTCCTCAGAAGGTCGAATATCCATGCTTCTATCGCCAGCTTGATCTGCATCTCCATAACTCCCCTCAGGTGCGTAGGCTAGTTGCGCAGAGTGAATTGCGAACTTGCCCTCTAGTTTTTTTCGCATATTTTTTGGCATTCTTTCCAAAGCCATATGCTGGTTTGCAAAGAGAGTATCGCCACCCATAGGTGGAATAGTAATGCCATACAAGCAAGTTCCAGCTGGAGGATGTTCTTGAAAACTCCAATCCGTATGCCAATTTTCCGCAAACAGCGGCGCTTTCTCATAGGCCATTCTGCTAACTGCAATAATATTAGTCCGTCCTTCAATTGGAGCTATAAAGGGATCATCTCCAAACGGCCCAAAGTAGAGCGTGAATCTCTCCAAATCATCATCATCAATTGTTTGATTTGGAAAGGATAAGACATGATATTGAAGCCACCACTCTCTGATTTGTTCTACTTCAGCTAAGGATAGAGATCTGGTTAGATCTATGCCAAGAACTTCTGCTCCGCATGCTTGATTGCTAGGTTTAATTTCAATATTCATGATTTCTTAAATACCTGTGATGTTTGGATAGGGAAACGAGCTTAACATCATCGCTAACTTATCTTCCAATTCCCCCACCCCTAAACTTGCCCAAAGAATTAAAATTCCAAGCACTATTTTAAGAACGTAGAAAAATTTAGGTGCAAATAATCGTCTTAGGAGATCAATAAGAGGCAAATAATAGAAAAAAGCGAGACCAATTATAATTAATCCAAAATAAGGATCATTTCCCCAATAGGCATTCACAAATCCAATGAGTGAAATAAGCATTCCAAACAGGACGCTTGCAATGCTGTGAAGATTAGTCTTATTCATTAATTCCACCAAGCAGAATCTGAGAAAGATCTTATATCTATTTCATGAGTCCAAGAAGAGCGATGTTGTTGCGATAAATAATAGTAAGCGTCTGCCAACTCAGAGGGTAAAATTAAACCATTCTCTTTACCCTTTGTATCTCGAAGCTCTTGAAAAAGTTTTTGACCAAGCATCTTACCCAATGTGTCAGGGGCATCTACCATTCCATCCACAATGACATGCACGACATGTATTCCTTGAGAGGCAAATTCTGCATTTAAAGTTTGACACAACATTCTTCTTCCCCCCATTGCTGCGGCATGAGAATGTTGATTTTTGTTACCACGCATGGCTGCCGTAGCTGAGGTCACCAAAAAAGTTCCGTGGCCTCTCTCAACCATTAATGGCATTAGTACTTTTGCAACTCTAAAAAGACCAAAATTGCCCATTCGCCAACCCCATTCAAACTCTTTCAGAGAGGTCTCATTTAAAAGCTTCATTCCGCTTTGGGCGCCTAAGTTATAAACCAATACATCAATTGCTCCAATATCTTTTTCAATCTCTAGGATAAGGTTCTCTAAGGAGCCCTCCTCTATGGCATCAAGTATGAAGCCAGATGCATCTCCGTCATGCTGTTTAATATCATCAACTAAGCTATTTAAGCCCTCTTGGTCAGATCTTCTGCATAGGCAAGCATAGTATCCTTCTTTGGCAAACTTCTTAGCAACGGTGCCTCCAATTCCAGCTCCAGCCCCCAAAACCAAACAAACTTTCTTTGCCATTAAGATCTCCTTATTCTTTATACAATATACGACAGAAATACGAAGATGAAAAATTCTAAAATTTTAGAAGTTACTGGCTTTGCTTGATAAAAAACTTTGAGATTAAAGCAATTACTAGTGCAACTAAGAGAAAATCCAACCAAAATAATGTTTGCATAGTTCCATCGGCTTTCTGCCACAAGGGGATTGCTAATCTACCAATGATTGGATTATTCGGAAAATATTCTAAAAAAGGAGTTGGTATCAAAACTGCTAACATTGCTGCAAGATTTAATTTTGTTTTCATAACTATTTCTTGCTAACTAATTTCATACCAAGATTCTTTGAGAATCTAGTAACGAGATCTAGTATTTTGACTTCTCTAACAGGAATAAAAAATTGATTTTTCATCAAAGAGCTCCAGTTGATAAATCATAATACAAATTATTTCCTTACATTTTTCTTACAATTTCTAATAAAAATATATTTACGTAAACGTATAATGGCTGAATGAACTTTAAAAAATTGTTAATGGTCTATTGTATGGTTTTGTTCAATATTCCCTCAAAAGCTATGCATCACGAAAATCTTTTGGTATCGCCTGATTTAGAAAATGCTATAAGTGCTGAAATTAGGTTGGAGAGCTCAACTAGAGATAAGTATAGAAACCCAAAAGAAACACTTTCTTTTTTCAGATTAAACTCATCGCAAACTGTGATTGAGCTTGCTCCTGGAGGGGGATGGTATACAGAAATCTTGGCTCCCTATCTTAAAGATAATGGCAAACTTATTGCTGCTCACTATGATCCTAAGCAAGGCGATTACTTTAAAAGATCTAGAGATAGGTACGACGCAAAACTTGCATCCAGTGATATCTATGCAAAGGTAGAAGTTGTGCATTTGATGGAGTCTTACGGCGAGGCTGGCACAGCTGATCTAGTTTTGACTTTCAGAAATTTACATAACTGGATTGGAAGAGAGGATATTAATAAAATTTTAAGCTCATCCTTTGCGGTTCTTAAATCTGGCGGATTCTTTGGAGTAGTAGATCACAGAGCCAAACCAGGCACATCACTAGAAGAAATGCAAAAATCAGGCTATCTGACTGAATCCTATGCCATCGAGTTAATTGAGGCAGTAGGATTTAAATTGGTGGAATCTTCAGAAATTAACGCCAACCCAAAAGATACCAAAGACCATCCTAGCGGCGTCTGGACATTGCCTCCTTCGCTCAGATTGGGAGACCAAGATAGAGAAAAATATCTAGATATTGGAGAGAGCGATAGATTTACCCTGCTTTTTCAAAAACCTTAGTGAAAGATCTCTATCCTCCCTTAGAACCCTTTGAATCAGGTTTTCTGGCATTAGATAATCATCGGATCTACTTTGAAGTATGCGGCAATCCTGATGGAAAGCCTGCCCTATTTGTTCATGGTGGCCCTGGTGGTGGTGGCAGCACTCAGGTTAGAAGATTTTTTAATCCTAGTCTTTATAAGATTGTGGTTTTTGATCAAAGAGGGTGTGGCAGAAGCACGCCTCATGCATCTCTAGAAAATAATACAACCTGGCATCTGGTATCCGACATGGAACAGATCAGAGAAAAACTGGGCATTGATAGGTGGCTAGTCTTTGGAGGTTCATGGGGAAGCACTTTATCTTTAGCTTATGCACAAACTCATCCCGAACGTGTAACAGCGTTGGTCCTGCGGGGTATTTTTATGTTAAGGAAAAAAGAACTTGATTGGTTTTATCAAGAAGGAGCCAGCAAGCTTTTTCCTGAAGCATGGGAAGACTTCCTGGTACCGATTGCTGAAGAAAAACGGAATAACCTTATGGATGCATACAGAGAAATTTTTCAAGGAAACGATCACAAGAAAAAACTTGATGCAGCCATAGCCTGGTCTAAGTGGGAAGCCGCAACAAGTAGTTTATTGTTAAGCAAAACCAGAATCCAAGATTTTCAAGATCCTGAGTTCGCGCTCGCCTTTGCTATGATCGAAAACCACTATTTTGTGAACCAAGGGTTTTTTAAGCATGAAAGTCAACTTTTGGATGGGATTGATCAAATTCGAAGAATTCCTGCAGTTATAGTTCAAGGCAGATACGACGTTGTTTGCCCGATGGAATCAGCTTGGGAGCTTGCAAAGGCATGGCCTGAAGCTAAATTCATCGTCACTCCAAATTCAGGTCATAGTGCTTTTGAAAAAGAGAATATTGCTGCCCTAATAGAGGCAACGGATTGGTTTGCAAACTAATCCAATTGCAGTCTATTTAATAACTGCTCTTGAAATTTTTTTAGCATCTCAGCAACTTTATCGCTAATATCTCTATCTATAACAAAATCAGTGCTTTGCAGAGTCTTGAGAGATTTGCGTTCAATAAAATTTAGTTTTTGATACTTAGCGATTATATCTGTATATTTTTTTGGAGCTTTAATAGATTGCGGGTATGCAGTAATTACCGATTTTCCCGAAGATACTGCCTCAGAAATCATGGTAGAGCTATCCTCTGTAACGAAGATATGTTTTGCAACATAAAATAGATGGCGAAATACACCTCTTCTTTGCTCAGCATGAAAAAAAACTGAGTATGGCGAGTCATGTTCAGCAATGAGTTGAAGCTCTATATCTTTCGGGGTTCTTCTTGAGGTAATAAATAGAGGTTTGGTGTGTGCTTTTCTGCAAAAGTAAATAAATTGCTTAATCATCATGTTCCATTCTTGAGCTGTATATGTATAACCAATGCCATCTCCGCCCAACACTAGCAGTGAAAACTTTTCCTCTGCTAGATTGTTTTGTTCAATAAACTTTTCTCCCTCTTCCTTGCAGCTTAAAGGATCAAATTGATTGGGAACAATTTCTGGACGCAGGTTATTGGGTAGAATGGAAATTTGAGTTGTAGTGATATAAGCCGTAAAATCTTCTACTCTCCAGTCTCTAATGCTGCTCATATGGATATTTTTCGCATTATGTTTTTTTGCGAGAGCAAGATTGATAGGAGCTAAATTCGAGCCAGAGGAAATAACAATATCAAAGTCCTCTACTTGATCAGTTTTGTAGCAAGCAAGAATACAACCGATTGAAAAAGTATTTGGAAACCGTGAAATTTTTCTGGCAACAAGCCTTAGAATACTTCTGATAGGTTTAATACTCCATGTAACCTTAACCTCTTGAGTAGATACTTTAAAGCCGGCATCTTTAAGGGTTTTAATGATGCCCAACACTTGTCCGTTATGACCGGCAATTCCTTCTGACAAATGACAAATTCTTAGTGTTTTACTCATGTATTATCTGATGCAGATTATCTGCAAGCCTGCGCAGGTTAAAGTTAGTCTTGATATTCTCATAAGCATTTTTTGCCATCGATTCTCTTTTCTCTCTATCTAAAAGCTTTTCAATGGCTTCAGCCAATGAGTCAGGCGAAGCAATGTCTACAAGAATACCTCCCCTATTTTCCGTATCTTTCTCTCCAAAGATATCTAGAGCGCCATCAGTCTTAGTTGATATAACTGGAAGCCCGGCTAGCATGGCTTCGCCCATGATCAAGCCAAACGGTTCCATATGAGATGGAATACAAAATACATCTCCGTTTAAGAACTCTCTTTTGAGATCACTTGACCATCCCATCAATTGGACCTGTTGGAGTTTTAAGTTTTTTATAGATTCCGCTAGGGTATTCTTTAATTCACCATCGCCAAAAATCTTCATGCAGAATGCTATACCTTTCTCCTCCAAAATCTTTGCTGCCTTAAGCAAATCATCAAATCCTTTCTTTTTTACAAATCGACCTGCAGAAATAATATTCAGATCAGAGTTGTCTTTTATCTTGATGAGTGGCTCAGTTCCTTCCGCTATATCAAACCCATGATTTACTACATAGTTGGTTGCAATACTCTGAGGATATGTTGACTCGTGTCTTTGTTTGCCTGCATGGGTGATAAAAATATTAATTAGTGAGTGATTAGTACCTCTGAGTTTTCCAGAATGGTTAATGAGGGCACATTTCTGGGAAATTTTTGAAACTGCTGAAAAAATCTTTGCATTATGGACTAGCAAGAGCTTTGCACTGGATAAGGTATTTTTTAGTCGTGCTGAAAAAATGAATCTGGTTGATAGATGAAATTTTAAGCACAGTTTTGCGACTTTATGAATCGTGACATTAGGTATTTTGGACAATTCCTTAATTATCGTTGCATCACTCGGAAGGATAACATGATGCTCGATTTCTCTTAGATTAAGTGCTTTTGAATAAGCCAATAAGCTGGTAGCAATTCCGCCTAATTTATTATCAAGAGTTATAGAAGTTACCATCTTTAATGCATTAAAAAACCTCATACTAAGATTAATATTCATCCATTTCAATCAGAATACTCTCGCTTGAATAGTGAATAAGGTAAACAAAATAAGAATCAATGCACTTATAATTTGTGCATGGAAAAGTTTACTATAGGTTGGGAAGAATGGGCTGCACTGCCAAAGTTAGGCTTGCCTGCTATCAGAATCAAGACAGATACTGGTGCCAAAACATCAGCCTTGCATGCTGAAAATATTCAGCTTAAGGGGTCAAAACTAAACCCAAAAGTGAGTTTTGAGATTTCACCCGATCCAGATCTACCAAATACTAGAATCTTGTGCCATGCCAGAGTTGTAGATCAGCGAGAAGTAGTCTCCTCAAATGGAATCTCTGAATTGAGATATGTAATTGAAACCCCTATCTCAATAGGGAGCAAAACATGGAACATTGAAGTTACGCTTTCAAACCGATCTGCGATGGCTTATAGGATGATCCTTGGAAGATCAGCCTTAGAGAAAATCACGGTAAGACCGGACAAAGGATTTATACATCATCAAATTAGCTTAGATGTCTATAAGAAACTTCCTAAAAATAAACCAATTTTTGGCAGGCTGAAAATTGCTATCTTAACCAGAGGTCCAGATAATTATTCGGTTAAAAGACTTATAGAAGAAGCAAGAAGAAATAATCATCAAATAGATGTAATTGATACTAAAAGATGCTACTTAAATATTAATAGTGCTTTGCCTGAAGTGCATTATGATGGTGAAGCTCTCCCTCATTACGATGCTATTATCCCTAGAATTGGACCCTCTATAACCTTTTATGGAATGGCGGTAGTTAGGCAGTTTCAAGCCATTGGAACCTTTTGTTTGAACAGTGCAGAAGCTATTGGTGCCTCAAGAGACAAACTTGCAGCTCATCAAATTCTTGTAAGACATAAGATTCCTATGCCCAATACAGCTTTTGCTAGTTCTCCGAAAGACACCAATAATCTAATTGATCTTACCGGCGGCTCCCCAATTATTCTTAAGCTCTTGGAGAGCTCTCAAGGAAAGGGGGTGGTTCTTGCCGAATCACAAAAAGCTGCTTCTGCTGTAATAGGAGCATTCAGAGGTCTTGAGGCTAACTTCATCACTCAAGAATTTATTAAAGAAGCTGGTGGTTCTGACATTCGTTGTCTGGTAATTGGAAGAAAGGTTGTTGCTGCCATGATGCGCTCTGCTCAACCTGGTGAATTTAGATCCAATCTTCATGTAGGCGGCACTGCTAAGAAAGTTGAAGCTACCAAGGAAGAAAAAGATATAGCAATTAAAGCTGCCAGAACTCTTGGGCTCAATGTAGCGGGTGTTGATATTATCAGAACCAATAAAGGACCTAAGGTTCTTGAAGTTAATAGCTCTCCTGGCTTAGAAGGCATCGAAAAAACAACCGCAGTTAATGTAGCTCAAAATATAATTAAACATATTGAACAAAATGTGAGGTCGTTAAAATCAATCAAAAAATAATGAAACCGGTGATTTTATCCATAGCGGGATCTGATTCATCCGGTGGAGCTGGAATCCAAGCAGATATAAAGAGTATTACCATTCAGGGAGGCTATGCTGCTACAGCTATAACAGCTATCACCGCTCAAAACACCCTAGGAGTTCAAAGCATCTATAAGGTGCCTGACAAAGAAATAATTGCACAAATCAACTCCGTCAAGGATGATTTTAAAATAGCTGCAGTTAAAACTGGGATGTTATCAAGCAAGAAAATAATTGAATACATAGCATCCATATTTAATGATAC
>JAYNII010000022.1:0-10414 GCA_038108875.1 Gammaproteobacteria bacterium
ATGACAATAGCAGTTTGGTACCACCTGATCCCATCTCGAACTCAGAAGTGAAACGGACTAACGCCAATGGTAGTGCAGGGCCTCCCTGTGTGAGAGTAGGAAATCGTCAGGCATTTAGTTTAAAGCCCTTTAGGCATTGCTTGAAGGGCTTTTTTTTTGCAGAATTTAACAATGGACATAACAGAAGCAATCAATCGATTAGAAATTCAACAATTATTAACAACTTATGCTAGCGCAGTAGATCAAAAAAACTTTGATAAGTTCTATGATATTTTTACTACAGACGCCTTTATTGATTACACAGCGGTAGGAGGTATCAAAGGCAATTTAGATCAAATTGTTGGGTACTTAAAAACTGCTCTCGAATATTTTCCCCACTACCAGCACTTTAATACTAATTACGACATTTCATTTTTAGATGAATATAATGCAACTGGATCTATTATGTGCTTTAACCCAATGCAGTCACCTGATGGCAATACCTTCTTTCTCGGAATGTGGTATCACGATAGGTATATTAAAGAGAATGGAATATGGAAAATTTCAGAAAGAATAGAAAGATCATCTTGGAATCACAATGTCCCAGCAGACATAAAGGTTGATTGAAAATGTTGATTGGTTTAACAGGAGGTATAGGGAGTGGGAAAACTGCAGCAGGAAAATTTTTTAACGAATTAGGTATTGACGTTATTGATGCAGATGATTTGGCTAAGCAGTCAATTCTAGAGGGAACTAAAGGAAGTAGAACTATCATTAATCGGTATGGTCAAAAAATCTTAGATGATAATAAAGAAATCGATAGAAAGAAATTAAGAGCAATAATCTTTGAAAACCCTGTTGAAAAAGTCTTTGTTGAAAGCGTTATTCATCCTGAAGTAACCAAAGGAATTTATTCTTTTATTGAGAATGCAAAATCTCCTTATAAAATTATTATAGTCCCCTTGCTGTTCGAAACCGACTCACAATCCAGATACGATAGGGTATTACTTATTGATTCAACAGAGGAATCTCAACTACAAAGAGCCACCAAGAGAGATAATGTTGATGTAGAAAACATAAAGGCAATTATGGCAAGTCAGTTTTCTAGAGATAAAAAATTAATGCTTGCTGATGATGTTATTGCTAATAATAACAGCCTAGCAAAACTCAAAGACTCTGTGGTTCAAACTAACGAATTTTATTTATCTCTCTGCAATGGATAAATGTCCTCAATGTAATCAGGATGCTAATTTATCTTTAGATAATCCATTCAGGCCATTCTGTTCAGAGAAATGCAAGTTAATTGATTTTGGTGAATGGGCAAATGAATTTCATGTTATTTCTAGACCCTTAGAATTAGATGATTTGGATTAACTTAAAAACATTGAAATACCAGCAATACCTCTTGCACCAAACTGTAATGCCTCTTCTAAACTATTAAGATTTAGTCCCCCCAATGCAATAACTGGATGTTTTGATTCTTTTGCAAGCAAGCTAAAGCTTTTCCAACCCAAATGATTAGGATATTTAATAGTTTTTAAGACAGGACTTAGAAGAATAAATTCAAGGTTTAGTTCGTTGGCTGCTTTAATTTCTCTAAGATTATGACAGCTTGCGCTAACCCAGCTGGTGGATTTTGGGACTTTAAAAAGATTTCTCGAGTTTAGGTGAAGATGGGTATTGTATTTTTTATAACGAAAAGGTAGTTCGTGGGGATTCATAACAACCTTTACGGATGAAGGTAAGTGTTCAATAGCAAGGGCTCTATATTTAAGAATATCAGTAAAAGCAAGATTTTTATTTCTCAATAACAAATGTGAGATGTCATGCTTCCTAACCGATTTAATAATTTGCAATAGATCAAAGTAATCTTCAAATTCTGGTGTGATGGCATATAACAAGCTTTAGGTCTTCCCGTGACAATGCTTAAATTTTTTGCCTGAACCACAATGACACTCCTCATTTCTACCAATTTTTGGTTGGTCGCGTCTTATTGGCTCCTCTTTGCTAGATTCCATATGTTCTGAATTTTGATTTTGCATCAGATTGAATTTAGCATCTTCATGAATCTGCTTTGAATGGGATTGAGAACTCTTATGTTCTTCAATGGCTCGTTTTTTAAGCTCTTTTACTTCCTCTTCAGAGTTGAGTTGCAATCTAAACAATAACTTGACAGTTTCCTCATCAATGCGTGATAGCATGAACTCAAACATTTCATAAGCCTCTCTTTTGTATTCATTTTTTGGATTCTTTTGGGCATAAGCTCTCAATCCAATGCTTTGCCTAAGATGATCCATTTCAGCAAGGTGTTCTTTCCAATATGCATCTAATACCTGAAGCATGACCTGCCTTTCAAGAGAGTAAATGTTATCACCCAAAATAGAGTACTTTTCTTTATAAATCTTGATAGCTTCTTGAACAACATAAGAGATAATGTCATCTACATACCAAGATTTTTCATCTTTAATCTTCTGAGAAATGCTCAAGTTTATTCCAAATAAGTCGGATAAATGAGTATCTAATTCTCTTGATTTCCATTGTGATTCTATGGAGTCTTTTGGGAAGTATTTGTAAACAATGTCAGTAAGTAGCTCTTGAATAAGGCCTAAGATATTTTCTGAAATATTGTCTTCAAAAATAAGTTGATCTCTTAAAGAGTAGACAGCTTGTCTTTGATCATTTGCCACATCATCGTATTCAAGTAAATTTTTTCTTAAATCAAAATTCCTATTTTCAATTCTGCGCTGCGCATTTTCTATACCCCTTGAGAGCATTTTATGTTCTATGTGATCATCACCCATGCCAAATCTCTCAAATAGCGCTCGCCTGCTATCTGATATAAATAATCTCAATAATTCATCTTCCAAAGAAAGAAAAAATTTTGAATAACCAGGATCGCCTTGACGCCCAGCTCTTCCTCTCAATTGATTGTCAATTCTCCTAGATTCATGTCTCTCAGTTCCAAGAATATGCAACCCTCCTGCATCAAGAACCAATGCATTATTTTGCTTCCACTCCTCCTCAGTTTGGTCTTTTTGCTTGCCCCCCAATACAATATCTGTGCCTCTTCCAGCCATATTAGTTGCTATTGTCACAATGCCTGGCTTACCAGCGTTTGCAATTATTTCTGCCTCTCTCTCATGCTGTTTCGCATTTAATACTTGATGATTGATAGATTTCTTTTTTAAGAGTGATGACACTATTTCTGAAGATTCAACAGACGCAGTTCCAATTAGAACAGGCGCATTTTGCTTCATTAACTTTTCTGCTTCAGAAATTAGCGCCTTATATTTAGCATCCTTGGTAAGAAATACAACATCATCCATATCGCATCTAACCATTGGTTTATGGGTAGGTATGATAACTACCTTTAAGCCATATATTTCTTGAAATTCTCTTGCTTCTGTATCAGCGGTACCAGTCATTCCTGATAATTTTTTAAATAACCTGAAAAAATTCTGGAATGTGGTAGATGCTAAGGTTTGGGATTCTCTTTGAATGCCTACATTTTCTTTAGCCTCCAGTGCCTGATGTACCCCTTCGCTTATACGTCTTCCAGGCATAGCTCTACCGGTATGCTCATCAACCAGTAAAACCTCTCCATTCCTGACTATGTAATGAATATCTTTTTTAAACAAATAGCTTGCTTTTAAGGTGGCATGAACATAACGCATGATCTTTAGGTTTGCTGACGTATATAGACTTTCATCATGCTTAAGAATTCCCTTGTGAATTAGAAAATTTTCTATTTTGACATACCCATTATCAGTAAGTTCAACAGTCCTCATTTTTTCATCAATTAGGTAATCTCCCTTTTCTTCTTCTTGAAGAGGCTCTTCTTCTGTCTCCTCTCTGAGTTGTTTTTTCAAGGAGGGTATTATTTGTTTGAGATCTTTGTAATATTCAGGATTATCACTTGAAGGACCTGAAATAATTAGGGGTGTTCTAGCCTCATCAATTAAAATTGAGTCTACTTCGTCAACGATTGCAAAATCTAAAGAACATTGAAGCTTGTCTTCAGATCTTAAGGCCATATTATCTCTTAGATAATCAAATCCTAATTCATTATTTGTTGCATATATGACATCGCATTTGTAGGCATTTTTCTTTTCATCCCATGGTTGATTAGAGTAAATAACTCCACAAGACATACCTAATCTTTCATATACAGGCTTCATCCAATCCGCATCTCTGTTAGCCAAATAGTCGTTTACAGTAACAATTACTACTTTATTTTTTAGAATGAAGTTGAAGAATGCGGGTAGGGTAGCAACAAGAGTTTTTCCCTCTCCTGTTTTCATTTCTGCAATATTGCCTTCAGCTAACGATAATCCTCCAAGCAGCTGAGAATCAAAATGCCTCAGACCCAAAGCTCTTTTAGATGCCTCCCTAACTGCAGCAAATGCTTCAGCTTTAAGTTCCGTATCGCTTTTATTGGAATCTCTTAATTCCTGATATGCTTTTTTTAAGTCATCATCTGACTTGGATTCATAATAAGACTCTAGGTTGTTGCTTAGTCCTACTATTTTGCTGATTCTTTTTATATATCTATCGTTACTCGAGGGAAATATTTTTCTAATAAAAGACATCTTTTGATTATTTAAGCTATCTCAAAGGGAGGCCTAGAGTATGAAATTGGTGCATTAGAAGAATCTTCAAATTCAACGAGTTCCCAAGCATCTTCTGAGCTTAGTATATTTCTAAGAAGTTCATTATTCAAAGAGTGACCCGATTTAAATCCAGTAAACTCTCCAATTAAATTATGTCCAAGTAAATAAAGGTCACCAATTGCATCAAGCATTTTATGTTTCACAAACTCATCATCAAATCTTAGGCCGTCCTCATTGATAATTCCATCCTCTCCAACAGCGATAGCATTTTTGATAGATGCGCCAAGTGCTAAATCTTGAGATTGCAAATAATCTAAATCTTTCATTAGTCCAAATGTTCTAGCTCTGCAAACTTCTTTAACAAAAGAAGTAGAGGAAAAATCAATTGTTGAACTTGAGGCGTACTTTTTAATAATTGGGTGGTCAAACTCAATAGTAAATGAAACTTTAAAACCATCAAAGGGTTTAATAGCAGCAAAGGCTCCACCAGATTCGACTCGAACTTCCTTCTTCACCTTTATAAACTTTTTTATTGCTTCTTGTTCTTCTATACCAGCTGACTGGAGAAGGAAAACAAATGGTCCTGCACTGCCATCCATGAGAGGGATCTCAGGACCGTCAACTTCTATGATCAGATTATCCAATCCAAGACCTGCAACAGCAGATAGGAGATGCTCGATGGTCGCTACTCTAGCCCCCTTTTTAAAAAGGGTAGTGGATAATGTCGTTTCACCAACGTATTCAAAAATAGCTGGTATTATGACTACAGGCCTTAAATCTGAGCGGACAAAATTGATACCAGAATTTGCTGGAGCTGGTTTTAGTTGTAACACTACTTTTTGGCCACTATGCAAACCAACCCCGACTGCCTTGACAGGATTTTTTATGGTTCTTTGCTTTAACATGTTCGAGGATTATACCTATATTTTTTGTCTGATGATTTCAAAGATCATTATAGAAGAAGCTACAGATACATTGAGGCTATTAAATGATTCGTTAGTTGATAAGTTCACTATATGATCGCAAGCTTTAAGAGTTTGTTCTCGTATACCTTTTTCCTCAGATCCAACAACTATCGCTATAGGCTTATTCATATCGAGATTTGTATAGGGTACAAGGGCTTTTTCAGAGGTTCCTACAATTTCAATACCCTCATCCTTGAGCATTTTAATTATGTTAACGAAATTTGAGACTTCATAGATTGGGATAGTTTCTGTCCCTCCTGCAGAAACTTTTCTAACTGTTTCAGTCATTGGTGAGCAATGAAATTTATTTATCACCACACCAGTTATGTTTGCTACTGCAGCAGATCTAATACAGGCACCCAGATTTCTAGGGTCAGAGAGATTGTCAATTAGTAAGAGTGTAATCATTCTGTCAGGGTTCTTAACGGCGAGCTTGAGATCTTGTTGCGTCAAAGCACTCTCGTTTATTAATAAAGCTTCTGGTTCTTTTCTCAAACTATTTTTCTTTTCAATAGATATTCCAAGGCTGCTTGCTTTTTTTGTTAGGTTTAGGATTCTTTTATCTTGTCTTTCTGAAGGAATAAAAATTTTTTTTATCCTGCTAGGGTTTTTTTCAAGCAATGCTTCAACAACATGAAATCCTTGTCTTGTTTGATTATTTTTTTGCATAGTTTGTGATAAGTGTTAGATCAATTTTTCCTTCAAGCGGGACAACATTTAATATTCTAACTTCAACCATCATCCCGGTTTTTAATGTATGTCCACTTTTTTTGTTTCTCATGGTTATCTTTTGAGGATCAAAAATATATCTTCCATGACCTATATTGCTGATATGAATTAAGCCAGAAGCATGATAATCATCGAGGATCACAAACACGCCAAACTCTGATAGACCAGATATTACGCCTTTAAAAACTTTCCCAATCCTTTTTTGTAAATATTGGCATACTAGTTTTTGGAGAAAGTTCCGCATAGCTTGTTCTGCATTTTTTTCATTTTTAGATGAAATATCTGCAATTTCTCTGAGCTCAGCCTCGGTATAGGGAGATTTCTCTTTTCTTATTACTGCCAATATTAACCTATGTAATATTAAATCCGGATAGCGCCTGATTGGGGAGGTGAAATGAGCATAATTTTTTAGTCCCAGTCCAAAATGACCCTTGTTTTCTGTCGCATAGAGTGCTCTAGGAAGCGTCTGGAGTATCAGAAGGCTTGAGAGAGCGCTATTTGAAAATTTGTTTGCTATCGCATTGATCATTTTGGCTGGAGGGAGTGCTCCGAACTCTCTGCTGTCTAGAATTTCTTGACAGCTACTCAATTTCTCTTTCTGGGGTTCATCATGGATTCTATACAAAAGTTTTCTTGAATTTTTATCAAGAAACTCAGCAGCACAAATATTCGCAGCAATCATGGCTTCTTCAATCATTTGTTCAGCAAGATAGGACTTTCTTTTTTGAATTTTTATAGGTAACTTTGCCTTGTCTAGTTTAACTTCAACTTCGTTAGATTTTATTTCTAAAGCGCCTCTTGCTTTTTTGTGTAGAAGTCTTTTAAGTGCAAAATCTTTGAGAGCAAATAATGAGGCTTCAATATCTTTAGGAAAATTAAAAGCCTCACCATTGACCAGATTATTTACTATTTTGTAGGTAAGTCTTTTTTGTGAAACTATTTCTTGCTCCATAAAATTATAGGAGCAAAATTCTCCCTTATTGTCGAATTTCATAGAACATACTATTGTTAACTTAGGTTTATTAGGATTCAAAGAACAGAGTTCGTTAGACAGCAGCTCTGGCAACATTGGTATTACAAAACCAGGAAAGTAAACCGATGTGCCTCTTTTATAGGCTTCCCTGTCTAGAGGTGAATCTTTTTCGATAAATGCAGCTGGATTTGCAATAGCTACCTCGAGTAGAAATCCATTTCGAGTTCTTTTACAAAAGATTGCATCGTCAAAATCTTTGGCATCCTCGCCATCAATTGTCACAAAGGGGCTAAAATTCTTTTGAATTTTCTTTTTTGATTGGAGTTGTTGTATTTTTCTAAGCTGTAAGTTAATTGCCTCACTCCAAAGGTGGGGAAGCTCAAACTTTTTTACAGTATCCTCAAAAAAATCATTATAGGAATACATTTTTGAATTATAGTGCATAGTATAAAAAGAACTTGATAAGATATTTCTTATACTGTTATATTATAACATAACACCTTAAATCGATTTTATGTATAGATTTCTTTTTTTGCTAACTTTGGCATTATCTCATTTATCTCTTTACGCCACCGAAGATGAAGAAATTATAATTATTGGTTCCTATATTGAGAGCAAAGACAGAGAAGCTTCACCAGTAGATTTAGTAGATCGTGATTCTTTTTTGACTACCCGAGTTACAACATTGGGGCAAATAAATAAATACTTAACGGTAAGTTCTGGTTCACATTTTCAATCCAATACTCTTGATGGAGTTGATCAAGGAATGAGCTCTATTACTCTAAGAGGATTGGATCATGCTTCCACGCTTTTGCTTATTAATACCCTAAGACAGACTCATTCAGGAACTCCGTCGCATGAAGGCGAGGGTTATGTTGACACAAATATCATTCCTGAAATAGCTATCGAACAAATTGAAATTTTAAAAGAGGGAGCTACTTCATTATATGGTTCTGATGCAGTTGCAGGCGTTGTGAATATCAGAACACGAAAAGGGATTATTGGAAATAATATCAAGCTTGATATTAATAAAACTTCGAATTATTCCCAAAGAGATATTGTGTTTGGTTACCTTGGTGGTAAAAACGTTTTGGGTGGGAATCTTACCTTTGGAGTCAATCTGCTTGACAAAACTCCTTTAAATGCCAGCGAAATTCCAAGGATCGCTGAACTTGGCATAAGCACCTTAGGCAATACTTTTAAGTTACTTGACGATGCTGATGTTAATAGCGGACCTTATGCAGGATCTTATAAAGCAGGTGAGTGGGTTAAAGATATTAATTGTTTAGACAACGGAGGACTCATCCAGGGACCATTTTGTAAGTTTCAATATGGCAATCGATTTAACATTGTTAATGATGAAGAACATGTAAAGGCATATTTAAATTTTGAGAAAGACTTTGAGACTATTACTTACGATCTTACCGCAATGATTTCTCAAGTTGATGTAAACGATAATCCTCAATCACCCTCATATCCTGCGTTATCATTTCTTTCCAAGGAGGTTGGAATAAATGAAGGGGGCAATCCCTTCGGAGTTCCTATCATTTGGTATGGAAGACCTCTCGGATCAGCTTTTCCATCGCCAAACTCTCCCAAGGACATTTTTCAGTATCACATAGCAGAAACTATTAGCTTTATTTTAGGTGAGTACCAGATTGAATCTTCAGTAGCATTTTCTGGACATACTAATAAACACTCAAGACCTGACATTGTTGATTCTCGATTTCAAACAGCAATAACAGGTCAAGGAGGCAAGGATGGTAAGTCAACCTGGAATATTTTTGAGCCAACATCAAACCCGCTTGAACTAATAAATTTTCTTAAAGGCAGCGAAGATTCTTCAAAGCAAGCTTCCTTAACAAGTTTAAATTTTATTGTAAAAAGAGGGTACGAAGATTTAGATATTGTTTTTGGAGCGCAACTCAATTGGGAAGATTTAAATATTAAATATAATGATTTAAGCAGGGTTGAATTTGACAAGGATGGAAAGCAATTAAATCAATCTGATCTTTTATTTTTAGGGGGAGGAAAAAATGTTTCTACCTCAAGAGATAAGCAAGCATTGTTCTTTGAACTTAATAAATACTTTAATAATTCAGAATTAAGATTCTCAGCCAGACATGAGAGATTGGTTAATGCTTCCTCAACTGATCCCAAAATAAGTTTCAGACATGCTTTTAATGACTCATTAATATTTAGAGCTTCCAAGGGTTCATCTTTTACTGCTCCTTCGATGGCGCAAATGTATTCATCTGACATTCAGCTTGGGAGTGTGAGGGATATTAATGGTTCTCCATTTGTTAGGCTTGCACAATTAGGGAATCCAAATCTAAAACCTGCAACTTCTGACAATCAAAATTTTGGATTTTTGTTAGATTTGACTGAAAACTTAAAGGTTACTTTAGATTGGTGGGAAATAGATTATAAAAATAGAGTTGAAGCTGAAAGCGCACAAGCCCTTATTGCAGATGATCCATACAGTCCATCAGTTACTAGAAATATATTTGGAGACTTGATAGGTGTATCAACAACATATTTTAATGAGGAGATTACTGAAGTTAGTGGCTTAGATTATCATATCGAGTTTTCAACCCAGATGCATCTCGGTGAATTCATCTTCAAAATTGAAGGAACTCAATTAAGTGAGTTTTTAACCCCAAACGATAATGATGAAGGTCATGATGATGAAGGTCATCAGCATAAAGATTTGATAAACAGAGTGGGCAAATTTAATTTTGATGCACACACACATTCTTTGCCTAAAAACAGAATTAATTTATTTATGAATTTTCAAGTTGGTTCATATGATTTCGGGTTAATTTCTAGGTTTGTAAGTGGTTATAGCAATTATCGAGACATTTCACCTTTAGCTCTAAGCTTGGGATACAAAGATAAAGTTAGGGATTTTTTAGTGCACGACCTATCAATTAGCAAATCAGTGGCTTTTGTAAATGGACATCTTGATTTGGTGTTCTCCATTGAGAACTTTCTAGATCAGGCAGCTCCTCTTTTATACGATGAACCAGATTTTAGCTTCGATACAAGAGTTCATGATCCAAGAGGAAGGATTTTGAAATTTTCTCTTGATTACAATTGGTAAAATGGAGCCACCTGTCAGATTCGAACTGACGACCTGAAGATTACAAATCAACTGC
>JAYNII010000023.1:0-6642 GCA_038108875.1 Gammaproteobacteria bacterium
AAAAGCATTGGATTCAGCAGGCGTAGATGCTCTTGAGGTAGCGCATGGCGATGGCTTATCAGGGTCATCTTTTAACTACGGCTTTGGTGCACACACTGACAGAGAGTGGATTCAGGCAGTAGCAGATGTTGTAAAAAATATTAAGTTAACAACTTTGATCTTACCAGGAATAGCGGTCAAGGAGGACCTAGATTGGGCCTATAGTATAGGAGTTAGATCGGTAAGGGTTGCCACACACTGTACAGAGGCAGATGTTTCTAAACAGCACATAGAATACGCTCGCAATTTAGGGATGGATACGATTGGTTTTTTAATGATGTCACACATGAATAATCCACAAAATTTAGCCGGACAGGCAAAACTAATGGAAAGCTATGGAGCTAATTGTGTTTATGTTGTTGACTCTGGAGGAGCTTTAAACATGTCTGATGTTGCAGATAGATTTAAAGCATTTAAAGATAGTCTTAATCCTGAAACTCAAACAGGCATTCATGCGCATCATAATCTATCTTTAGGTGTAGCTAATTCAATTGTTGCAGTTGAGAATGGTGCAGATAGAGTAGATGCCAGTCTAACAGGGATGGGGGCAGGAGCAGGAAACGCTCCCTTAGAGGTATTCGTTGCAGCAGCAGATAGGCTTGGTTGGAATCATGGCACAAATTTATTTGCGCTCATGGATGCCGCTGAGGATTTAGTAAGACCTCTGCAGGATAGGCCTGTAAGAGTAGACAAAGAAACGCTTACACTCGGCTATGCTGGTGTGTACTCTTCCTTTTTAAGACATGCAGAATCCGCTGCTGAGACCTACGGATTGGATACTAGAGAAATACTTGTTGAGCTAGGTGAAAGAAAAATGGTTGGCGGTCAAGAAGATATGATCGTAGATGTTGCTCTTGATCTACTGAAAAAAAAATCCTAAATCATGAATATTGGAATGACCTTGCCAGTGATGGAAAAGGATCTTTCCAGAGATGAATTAATTGGTTGGATTAATGCTATTGATCAAGGACCTTGGTCGAGCATTGCAATGGGTGAGAGAATTGTGTTTCACAATCCTGAGTTCATAACTTTATTGGGAGGAGTGGCGATGTTGACCAGTGAAGTGGAAATCATTGCAACTATCTCTGTGTCAACAATGCACAATCCAGCTTTGCTTGCTAAGCAAATCGCTACACTTGATATCCTTTCCGGCGGGAGATTCACATTGGGTGTAGGAGTAGGAGGACGAGAGGAAGATTATAATGCAATTGGAGCAGACTGGTCTAAGAGACGATGGGTTAATCTAAGAGATAATGTTAATATCATGAAATCGATTTGGGCAGGTGAGCATGAGCTCCAAATTGGGCCAAAGCCAATTCAATCAAATGGCCCCCAGATCCTTGCCGGCGCTCTAGGACCTAAGGCACTTGAGATAAGCTCTAGTTTTGCAGATGGTATAGCAGGCTTTTCGTTCAATGCAGATGCTAGTGAAATTGAAGAATCTTTTAATTTAACAAGAAAATTTTTTAGACCCAATCCAAGGCTAATGACCAGCTTTTGGTTCGCTTTAGAACCCGGAGGAAGAGTGCAATTAAAATCACATTTATTATCCTATTTAGGGTGGATGGGGAGTGATGTTGCAGAAATGTTATCTGATACCGCAGGTTTCTGTGGCTCAGTTTCCGAATTGAGAGAGCTGCTTAATAAAATTTCAAAACTCGGTGCTACAGATATTTTGTTAGTACCAACCAGCAAAAACATTGATCAACTTAAAGAGCTAGAAGAGAAAATTTTTTAATTAGATTTAACACTCTCTAATATCTTGCTAAAATTCTTAGAGGGGTAAATATGTCAGATCAATCAACTTTAGAATCTTTAGAGCTACCTGAGCAAAAAGATCCAAGCATGAGCGAATTATCAGATGGATGGCATTATATTTTAGATTCAAATGAATTAGAGAAATCTAACGCTGTTGAAGTACCAAATTTTGCTACTCAAATAGTTGTTTGGAGGGGATTAGACGGTCAAGTATATGCTTTGGATATGTATTGCAAGCATATGGGAGCATCTCTTGGGTGTGGCAAAGTTGATGAAAATGGTATTCGCTGTCCTTTTCATGCATGGAGGTGGAATGGATCAGGGAGTTGTGATGATATTCCCTATGCTAAACGAATCCCAGATAAAGCCAAGACCAGAAGCTGGAACACTCATGAAAAAGATGGAAAGATTTATATTTGGTTTCATAGAACTCAGCAAGAACCAAATTTTGAAAGTATTTAATGAGGAGAAATTATGAGTCACTTACCAGATAGATTTCCAAGAGGTTGGTTTGTTTTAGGTCACCAAAGAGAATTTTTAGATAATCACACCAAATCAGTTTATGCCTTTGATAGAAAAATCAATGTTTCAAGAGATCAGAATGGAAACATTAGCGTTGATACAGGGGACTCATTTGTTTGGCCGGTGTTGGAACTCAATCAAATGGTAATGGTTTGGCACGATGTTGAGCATCAAAAACCAGATTTCATTCCTAAAAAGATTGACGCTTGTTATTCTGATGAGTGGTCTGATTACGCAATGGCTAGTTTCTTAGTAAAGAATAATTGTAGGGAACTTATTGATAATATGGCAGATAAGGGCCACTTTGGACCAGTGCATCAAGCTCCATTTGAGGGATTTTGGAATGAGGCTAAAGGGCATACTTACACTCAAGAAATGACAGCTAATAGTCCAATACTAGGTGGAGACTTATTTTCTCAGGCTACTTATGAAGGACCTGCTTACATGACAACATATATGAGTGCTATTCAGGATGGGAATACTGTTGAAAGTAGGTTGCTTGTTTCTCATCTTCCTTTAACGATGACATCTTTTCAGATAAATTTTGGTGTCATGGTCAAAAAAGTTCCTGGGATGAGTCAAGATGAAGAGAATGCTTATATCAAAGGTTATGTAGATGCAAATAATTTTGCTTTTGGTCAAGATGTTTCTATTTGGGAAAATAAAATTTATATCCCTGATCCTGTGGTATGCGATGGTGACGGTCCTTTGCACAAGCTCAGGAAATGGTATGGTCAGTTTCTTGTAAATAGATCTGATATTCCAAGCGGACTGGATATGGAAAAGCGAGAATTCTAACAAATTCCTTTGAAAACTAATCTTGATAATTTAGATATCCAAATAATTGATTTATTGGAAGAAGATGGTCGCGCTTCCGCTAAATCTATTGCATTAAAACTTGGAATTACTGAAGTTACAGCTAGCAAAAGGATTTCAAAAATAATCAAAGGAGATCACTGTAAGGTGGTTGCCATTGCAGATTTTGAAAAATGTGGGTTTAAATTTCTCTTACCCATGGGAATCAAAGTGCACGGCAAACAACTTGAGCAAGTAGCTGAAAAAATTTCTTCTTTAGATGCAGTTTATAGCGTCAGTGCTGTTAGCGGCATTCAAGACTTAGAAATTCTTTGCGCGACCAAGACTTTAGATGAGACAGTACAGCTTTTGGATGTTATTTTGCCAAGCATTAAAGGTATAAAAAGTATAACCCCAGCCATATCATCTAAAGTTTATAAATTTCAAACAGATTGGGCGCCCCTTGGCAATGATTGACGATATCGATTCTAAAATTATTAAGTTACTAGGTAAAGATGCCAGGATGCCAAATAATCAGATTGCTAAAGCTATTAAAGTTTCGGAAGGAACCATTAGAAATAGGATTGCAAAACTTTTAAATCAAAAAATTATTAATATTTCCCTTATTCGTAATGTAAATCAAATGAATAATCCTGGTATTGCTTTTATTGGGTTAGATGTTGAGGCTTCGCTTAAAGAGAAAATTGCCAAACAGCTTAGCAGGATGCCAGAGGTAAGATTTGTATCAACTTTGATGGGGCGGCATGATCTGATGGCTTTCGTGTTAGCAGAAAATGCAGCTGAACTTTCCCATATTTTATATCAAAAAATTGCCTCTATTGAAGGAGTTCGATTCACTGAATCTAGCATTGGCCTTAAATATTTTAAGTATGACTATAAATGGGGGAGGCTCGTAGATGAATGAGGTTTTTAGATCAATTCCTGAACTTATTTCACATAGGGCGCTACATTCCCCAGATCAAATAGCTTTCAAACAAAATCAATATGAGATTGATTATTTTCACTTAGACCTTTTTTCAACGAATTTAGCTTGCTCCTTGGTTGAGCAAGGTCTTGAGCATCATGATTCCGTGGCAATATGGGCTCCCAATTCCATTGAATGGATTGTAGCAGCAGTTGCTATCCATAAAGCAGGAGGAAAGATAGTACCTATTAATACAAGAATGAAAGGACTTGAAGCTGAATATATTCTGAATGCATCTCATGCAAAATTTCTTTTTACAGTCGATAATTTTCTAGGACAAGATTTTGGCAAGATTGCTAAGAAACAGAATTTATCCTTCTTGCAAACTGTCATATACCTAAATAATAAGAATATCTTTATTAATAACAATCCTCATAGCTTGGACTGTCTTCCAGAAATAGATTCTCAAGATACAGCTGATATTATTTTTACTTCAGGCACTACAGGAAAGCCAAAAGGCGTCATGGTTTCTCATGAGCAGAACATTAAAGTATTTGATTATTGGTCAACACACATTGGTTTAAAAGATTCTGATAGATACCTCATCGTAAATCCTTTTTTTCATACTTTTGGCTACAAAGCAGGTTGGCTCGCTTGTCTCATTAGAGGATGCATAGGCTTTCCGTTGGATGTTTTTGACCCTGAGGCAGTGCTTTCACTTATCCACGAAGAATCGATCACAATGTTACCAGGGCCTCCAACACTTTATCAGTCGCTTATGCAATCAAAAAGCTTTTCAGAAAGCAACATATCCTCCTTAAGGCTCGGAGTAACTGGAGCTGCAACAATTCCAGTTCAATTAATCCATGATATGAGAGATGTTCTTGGATTCGAGACCGTAATTACAGCCTATGGTCTAACTGAATCTACTGGTGTTGTTTCAATGTGCACCACAGTTGATTCTGCTGAAACTATAGCAAATACATCAGGTAAAGCTATTGAAGGAGTTGAAATTAAATGCGTGAACGCTGATGGAATAGAGCTCCCACCTTTTGAAGCAGGTGAAATATTAGTGCGCGGCTTTAATGTGATGAAAGGTTATTTTGAAGACCTAAAAGCTACGCATGATGCAATTGACTCAGAAGGTTGGCTGCATACAGGAGATATAGGATTTCTGGATGAATCTGGTTATCTCAAAATAACTGATAGGGTAAAAGATATGTTTATTGTAGGTGGATTTAATACCTATCCTGCAGAAATTGAAAACATTATGTCTTCCAATGCTGCCATAGCTCAGGTAGCAGTAATTGGTGTTCCTGATGAAAGAATGGGAGAAGTTGCCAAAGCTTTTGTTATTTTAAAAAACCAAATGAATATAAGCGAAGAAGCCTTAATTGCTTGGTGTAAGGAAAATATGGCAAATTACAAAGTGCCAAGAACAATAAAATTTGTTGATAAGTTACCTACAAACGCAGCAGGTAAGATTATGAAATTTGAGCTAAAGGAATGAAAATCGTAATTTCACCAATTACTCAACATCTATTCAGTAAGCAGTTCAAGGAATTTGAATCACTTCACAACATTAGTTTGGAGAAATTAATTCTTGATCCACAAAACTCAAATGAACCTAATTGGCATGAAGCACAGATAAGCGATGCATTTTTTTTAACCTATGAATTTATGTTTGCAGTTCAGGCCAATCCAGCATTAATACCAAGCTTGCTAGAGGTATGCAAAAAGACAAAATTTGTCCAAACAGGTTTAGCTGGCATGGATTCAGATTTTGCACAAGAACTTCTTAAGATACCAAACTTAAAAGTAGCTAATGCTAGGGGTGTGCACGCTATTCCAATTGCAAACTTTGTCTTCGCACAAGCATTAAGATGGACCAAAAGGATCGATCAACACATTGTGCTCCAAAACAACAAAGATTGGTCAGCTTTGGGAGGAGATGGCGAGCTAACTGGCAAAACCATGCTTATCTGGGGGTGTGGAGGTATTGGAGAGGAAATTGCTAGGTTAGCAAAGGCATTCAGAATGAATGTTGTTGGGGTCAGGAGATCTGCTTTTAATCATCCGAATGTTGATCATCCAATTACTAATTCCGAAGTCATTGAATGGTTGCCATTTGCTGATTTTGTTGTCTTAGCATTGCCTGATTCAAGTGATACAAGAAATATAGTTAATAAGGAAACACTAGCAAAATTTGCAGCTAATTCTATGTTAATTAATGTAGGACGGGGGAGCGCTATTGATGAAAATGCGTTGGTTGATGCCTTAAATCATAATGTCATTTCTTCTGCGGCTTTGGATACGACTAAAGTTGAGCCACTGCCTGTGAATTCTCCATTATGGACTGCAAAGAACTGCTTCATAACTGCGCATGACTCAGCTCATTCTTTGCAGGCAGTACCTCGCACTTTCTCGCTTTTTATTAAAAACCTACACAACTTACTTAAAGACAGCCCAATAGAAAATATTTGTTAGTACTTATATTCTCTGCTAATCTGAATTCTTAGGGGGAAATAGCTTTATTTTAGAGTCAATCTTTAACAATTTTGCTCAATAGGAGGAGCGTATGAAATTTACTTTAATGATCTTTA
>JAYNII010000024.1:0-6362 GCA_038108875.1 Gammaproteobacteria bacterium
AAAGCTTAAGCCATTTATGCTAATTGATAAAAAAAATACTGCTGATCAGCTAAATGTAGTTCAACTTGCCAGTATTGGAAATTGTAAAATGGTTGCCATAAAAAACATCAATAGCTTAAGCAAGCTTTTCTAATTTAGGCTGCATTTGAAGTAGTCGCTTTTAATAAGTCTTTAACCCTTAAAGCAGTAGGAGATACTAGCCAAAAAAAAGGTTCATATCTATCAAACTCTTCAAGAATATGTTGGCCAACCAAGCTCTGAGTTGCCTTAACATGCTTCCTAATCTGGCTTCTTAAGTATTCTCTGTGACCTTGCATTTCTTCTCCAACTATTCTCTCCAGATTTACAAGCTCTCTGTTACATCTATCAAAAAAGTCACGCTCAGGATCAAACACATAGGCGAAACCACCTGTCATACCCGCAGCAAAGTTATAACCAACTGAACCAAGAATCGTAACATTTCCTCCTGTCATATATTCACAACAATGATCTCCTGCACCCTCAATGACTGATGTGGCCCCAGAATTCCTTACTCCAAACCTTTCGCCTGCCCTCCCAGCAACGTATAATTCGCCACCTGTTGCACCATATAAAGCCGTATTTCCTATGATAAGTGGACTAGTTAAACTATCGCTTTTAACTATTTTTGGCATAACAGTGATCTTCCCGCCGTTCATCCCTTTACCAACAAAATCATTAGCTTTGCCTCGAAGATGTATCTCCAAGCCCTGAGCATTCCAAACACCCAAGCTCTGACCAGCGCATCCCTCCAAGTAAATAGTGTGGACTGATTTCTTTCTATTATCTCCAAACTCTTTTGCAATTAGACCCGAAATATTTGCACCAACAGATCTATCTGTATTGGAAATACTTAGGGAAATTTCATCATCCAAATCCGCTTTGATTGACTTTGCAAATTTTTTGTAAATCTTTCTTGATAGATTTGCCTTATCCCATGGTTTATTCTTTTCCACCGAGCAAAAATTTGATACACCTTCACCTTGATATGAAAAAAGTATTTTTTGAAGGTTAATATTCCTAGCGGTGGGGAAATTGTTTGAAATATCTTTTAAATATTCTGTTTTACCAATTAGATTCTCAAGTTTTGGAACTCCAAGATCAGCAAGAATTTTCCTAACATCTTCAGCAATAAAGTTAAAGTAATTCATTACCCGCTCTTTGGTACCAACGAAATGTTTGTCTATTAAGTCACCTCTTTGAGTAGCAACCCCGGTTGCACAGTTGTTAAGATGGCATATTCTTAAGTATTTGCATCCCATGGCAATCATGGGCGCTGTCCCAAATCCAAATGATTCGGCTCCTAAAATTGCAGCTTTAACAACATCAAGCCCAGTTTTAAAACCACCATCAGCTTGAACTCTTACCAAGTGTCTTAAACCAGAGTATTGCAAAGCTTGATGGGTTTCAGCTAATCCCAATTCCCATGGAGATCCAGCATGTCTAATCGATGAAATTGGGCTCGCTCCAGTTCCTCCATCATTACCTGAAATTGTAATGAGATCAGCATAGGCTTTTGCTACTCCAACAGCTATAGTGCCAACCCCTGGTTCTGAAACTAACTTGACAGATACTAATGCATTTGGGTTTATTTGCTTTAGATCAAAAATCAATTGAGCAAGATCCTCTATTGAATAAATATCGTGATGGGGTGGAGGTGAGATAAGCGTTATTCCTGGCATTGAATAGCGAAGCTTAGCAATTAACTCGTTAACTTTAGTACCTGGAAGTTGCCCTCCTTCTCCTGGTTTAGCACCTTGGGCAATTTTGATCTGCAAGACTTCTGCATTAACCAAATACTCAGGTGTAACCCCGAACCTTCCCGAAGCAATCTGTTTAATCTTAGATGTCTTGATTGTGCCATTTCTAGACGAAGCCTCACCGCCTTCTCCTGAGTTTGATCTTGCCCCCAAAGAATTCATCGCCTCTGCTAGAGTTTCATGTGCCTCTGGAGATAATGCTCCCAAACTCATTCCTGCAGAATCAAATCTTTTAAGGATTTCAGGCTCATTCTCAACCTTTGCTAATGCAATAGGTGGGTTTTTTGATTGCAATTGAAGCAAATCTCTGAGCATTGATGGGTATCTATGGTTAACCAGTCTAGTAAACCTATTGAAACCTTCTCGATCGTTGAACTTTACAGCATCTTGTAATTCTCTAACTACCTCAGGATTAAATGCATGAAATTCCCCACCATGAACGTATTTGATTAATCCGCCTGGTCTTATTTGGGTCAAATTAGACCTTGCAAAATCCAAATTACTTTTGAAAAGCAATTCCAACTCTGTAAAGGTTAAACCGCCAACATTAGAGATAGAGCCTGTAAAGCAAAATTCAGTGATTTCATCAGAAAGGCCAACAATCTCATGTAACTGAGATCCTCTGTAACTTGATATAGTGGAAATTCCTAGTTTAGAGATAATTTTAAACAACCCCTTGTTTATGCCCTTTCTATATTTGGCACAATTCTCGGTTGGACTGCCCTGTAATTCCTGCTTATTAGTTAGATCAATAATAGTTTGAAAGGCTAGCCATGGGTAAACAGCGGTTGCTCCAAAGCTTAACAAGCAGGCTATTTGATGCGTATCTCTTGCTGAACCAGTACTGATTATAATGTTTACATCTGCCCTTAATGAATCATGCACTAATGCTTGGTGGATAGCGCCTACTGCTAACAGTGCATGAATACCTTGAAATCCATAAGGAGGAAGAATTTCTTTAAGATGTATAATCTGATATCCAGACTTTACTGCAATCTTCACTTGATCAATTAAATCTTTAAGTGCTTGCCTCAGATTTGAATTATCTGCATAGACTAATTCAAATTCTTCAATCCTAAATATTTTGTTACAAAGCAATTTATTAAGCTTTTTAAAGGACAATACTGGAGAGGTAGTTACTATCCTCTTGGCGTGAATTGGAGTTTGTTCAAATATGTTCTGTTCTGGACCGAAACAGGTTTCTAAGGACATGACCGAAGTTTCTCTAATTGGGTCAATTGGAGGGTTGGTTACTTGAGCAAATTGCTGCCTAAAATAATCATAAAGAGGTCTTGAATGAGTACTTAATGCAGCCAGAGCAGTATCATCTCCCATCGATCCTGTTCCTTCAGATGAATCTTCAGCAAGAGGTTTTATGACACTAATTCTTTCTTCTGTGTAAAGTAAGAAAAATTTTGAAGCAACTAAAAAATCTTCTCTACTAATAGCTTTAATTCTTGCTGTGGATGTTTGATGAAGGTTGCTCTCAAGGTAACTTGCAGATTCTTTTAACCACTTTCTAAATGGAAATTCTTTAGCAAGCTCGAGGTCTATCTTATTCTCAAAAATTATTTCCCCAGAAGAGGTATCAACTCCCATAATACCACCAGCCCCAACTTTCCCCTCATCTACTATCGATTCATCAGATACTCTGTCTATACCAATTTCAGAAGCAATAGTTACAAATCCTTCTCTAGTTATCTGGTATCTAGCAGGCCTAAGACCATTCCTATCAAGGGCGCAAATGGCCCACCTTCCATCAGACAAGATCAAACCAGCAGGGCCATCCCATGCTTCCATGTGCATTGAATTAAATTCATGGAATGCTCTAACATCCGGATCTTGGATGTGGATGTTCTGCCAAGCTGGTGGTATTACTATTCTTAAAGCTTTAAAAATACTCATACCACCTTTGGAAAGCAATTCAATCATATTGTCCAATGCAGAAGAATCTGAACCAGACTCATTTACTAGATTAGTAAACTTATGAATATTTCCCAAAAGCTCAGAAGCAAATTTCCCTTTTCTTGATTTGGCCCAGTTCCTATTAGCCTTAATAGCATTAATTTCTCCATTGTGAGCTAGTATCCTAAAAGGCTGAGCAAGATGCCATTTAGGACTGGTATTTGTTGAGAAACGTTGATGAAATAAACATAACTTGGCAGTAAATTTTTTGTCTGAGATATCAAGATAAAATTTCTGTATAACTGTTGGCAGCATTAAACCTTTATAGACAATGGTTTGCGATGAGATACTGCATACATAAAAGTCTTCTTCATTATCAAAAAAATTCTCAATTAGCTTTCTAACTTCAAATAAAGAAGCTTCAAATTTCTCTTTATTTAATTCTTTAATCTTTGAACAAATGAACACTTGAGAAATCTTGGGTCTATTCTTATAGGCAATATTTCCTAGCACCCCATAATCAACTGGTACTTTTCTAACTACAGAAACCTCTAGATTTAGTTGATGCAATACCGAATTCAAAACATTTTGGTAATGACTAAATGTCTTTTGATGAAAGATTTGAGCTATTGCAAATATTTCTGGCAAATCAACAGAATTGTGTTTTAAAACTTCCTCTCTAAAAAAATTATGATTGATGTCGAACAAAAAGCCACACCCATCTCCTGTTTTAGCATCCGAGCCAATCGCTCCTCGGTGAGTCATATTGATTAGCCCATTGATGGATCGGTTAACTAACTCTCTTGAACGAATACCATCTCTTTGAACTATCAGGCCAAAACCACAATTATCTTTTTCTAAATTAGGGTTATAAATACCTAAATTCTGTCTCTTCATGGATGTAATTAAAATAAAAATGACATACTATGTCATACTTCATGATTAAGCAAACCAGACAAAATAAACAATACAGAATTCAAAAAGGAGTAATTCTTTTTACTCAACCAAAGTCCCCATACTTCTATGGCAAGTTAAGAATCAATAAGAGATATGTAACAAAATCATTATCTCCAATAACTGACTATCAAGAAGCCAAAGAGGCATTGCTTCAGTGGCAAAGATCTTTTTACTCTGAAAATAAAATCTTAGTTAAAGAACTTAAATCAGAAAGCATAATTGAAAGAGATTTAGTGAACCTTTCAGAACCACTAAAAAATAATTTTCAGTTCATTGATGTTCAAAGACTAGATCCACCCAAAAAATCAGTGCTTGAGCGGCAAGTCAGTTATGCTGAAATTTACAGTTCCTATAATCAATCTGAAGCTGCAAGCCAAGCCCATAGATGCTTAGATTGTGGAAACCCTTATTGCGAATGGAAATGCCCAGTCCATAACTACATCCCAAATTGGTTAAAGCTTGTAAATGAAGGAAATATCTTGGAAGCAGTTGAACTTTGTCATCAAACAAATAGTCTTCCAGAGGTATGCGGCAGAGTTTGTCCTCAAGATAGATTATGCGAAGGAGCATGCACACTCAACGATGGCTTTGGCGCAGTATCAATTGGAAATATTGAAAAATATATTACCGATAAAGCTATTGAGTTAGGTTGGCAACCTGATCTTACTTTAAGAAAATGGACTAATAAGAAAGTTGCCATCGTGGGCTCAGGACCTGCTGGTATAGCTTGCGCAGATGTGTTGATTAGAAATGGAATCAATTGTGATGTTTTTGAAAAACAATCTGAAATTGGGGGTCTCTTAACTTTTGGAATACCTGAATTCAAACTCGAAAAAAGTGTTGTTAAGAAAAGAAGAAAGATTCTTGAAGATATGGGAATAAAATTTCATCTCAATACAGAGATTGGAAAGGATGTTAAAGTTACAAAGCTGCTAGAAAACTATGATGCTATATTTCTAGGAATGGGGACATATACATCCTTGCAAGGTGGTTTTGTTGGAGAGAGCTTACAAGGTTGTTATAAAGCCATTGATTACCTAATAAGCAGTACTAATAAATTACTAAAAATTAATTCTGAGTTACCTTTTATAAATCTCCAAAATAAAGATGTAGTTATCTTGGGTGGTGGAGATACTGCGATGGATTGTAACAGAACTGCTATCAGGCAGGGTGCTAAGTCCGTTACCTGCCTCTATAGAAGAGATAAAAATAATATGCCTGGCTCCAGAAAAGAAGTTGAAAATGCTATAGAAGAAGGCGTGCAATTTATATTTAATACTCAACCAATTGCAATTGAGGGTAAAAATAGAGTTTCAGGCGTTAGGGTAATTCAAACCCAATTGAGAGGCGCAGATAATAACGGCAGAAAGATTCCTATTCCAATTAAAGGCAGCGAAAGATTTATTAAAGCTGATGCAATCATAGTGGCATTTGGCTTTAGGGCAAGCCCTGCAGAATGGTTTGTAGGACAAGATATTCAAACTTCAAACAATGGATTGGTAAAAGTTACCGAATCTTCAGAATTTGAATTCCAAACCTCTAATCCAAAAATATTTGCAGGTGGAGATATGGTTAGAGGTTCAGACTTGGTGGTGACTGCTATCTGGGAAGGAAGGCAAGCAGCTAAATCTATTATAAAATTCGTTTTGTGAGTAACAGGTCTTTGTTAGCAGCCCTCAATCTTGAGTCTCAAGTTACACCTCCTATTTGGTTGATGAGACA
>JAYNII010000025.1:0-5135 GCA_038108875.1 Gammaproteobacteria bacterium
AGGAAAAAAATGAATAAGTTATTCTTAGTTGCATCATTTTTAGCAACTTTTTTAGTTTCAGAGGCTACATTTGCTGAAGAATATAAATATCAACCTAGCCCAAATAAGGCAGAGTACTACTTTGCAAAGTATAAAGAGGGTAAAAATCTAAATGATTTAGTTGCGTGGGTAAAAAATGTCGAAAAAAGTATTCTGAATAAAACTTCTGAATATGAAAATTTTGAAATTGTTCTACTCTCACCCTACTTTCATAGAGATCTAACTTCTCATGATGTTATCTTTGTTGGTCTATGGCCTAATTCAACCGAGCAATATAAAGGTTTAGATTATTGGGTTAACAATGGCAATGATGCGATGTCTAAGATTCCTGTAGTGAATCATCAGATAGTTGATGCATGGCAATGGCCCGTATCAGTTCCAGATGGAGAGATGGGTGTAGCAGCCACAAGATTTTCAGCTTGCAAGATGAAGGAAGGTGTGACCGGAAGAGCTATGTATGATGCCTATGTCGATTTTGCGAAGGCTGCAAAAGAAAAAGGTGACAATCTAGGCAGAAAGATGATATTCCCCTCAGCAGGTGCTACCGAAGGAGTAGATTACGACTTTGTTTATCTCCTTTACGCCAATACAGTTGCTGAACTAGGCGCTGGTCAAGATAATTACTGGCAAAATATTAATGGCAGTCCCGAAGATCAAAAGCTTGGGGAGCTCTTAGACGGTTGTTTTGACTATAACACTTGGATCGCAACTAAAGTAAGGTAGTTTTAAAGTAATAAAAAAGCCCCAGATTTGGGGCTTTTTTTATTTATTTGATTAGTTACCTTTTGAGAATTGCGGTCTGGAAGGATCGTAAAGCGTCCAAGTATTGTAATAATCAGGTGGGTTTGAGCAAGTTGCGGTTGCTGCGATCGATGCCGCTGCTTCGCCGCCCCCAGCGAGCCAATCTGCTGCTCCTTTTGCAGCTGAATCTGCAGTTTCATGAAAGTTTAACCACAAGAAATCAACATTTTCATCTTCTTCTACAGACATGTAAGTTCCGTAGGCATATGCTCCATAGTTCTCACCACTGTCTAACCACTTATTAAAAAGAGCAATGCTCTCAGTCAAATCAGATTCGCCTTTCCCTTCGTTAAATTTACAAACAAAGGTCTCGGTAAAAAACTCCCCTGAATCAGGAAACTCTCCATAAGAATAAGGATCTCTGTGCCATTGAAACACCCAACCCCTGCGAGCTTCAGCATCGCAAGCAATGACGGATTGGTATTCTTCTGCCCATGCCATAGCAGCCTCATCAGCTAACCATTCAGCCCAAGCAGCATCTGCCTTTTCTTTAGATTCCCATTGAAGCTCCCACCATCCATTACTTTGACCATTGGTATCGGCTGCAGGAGCATAACCCCAAGCACCCAAAAGATCATCAGAGATATTTTGTGCACGCCAAGCTTTCATCATGGCCATGACATTTTCAGGCGTGTAATCTTCTCCACCTACACATGGGAAGAACTCGTTGTAAAAACTCACACCCAAAATATCAAAAGTAACTTCTGGCTCTGCATTAGCATTATTATTCGAGCAATTTACTAAGACCAACGAAGCTAAGATTAATGTTAATATCTTATTCATATTCTCTCCTTAAGAATTATTAATAATTGCGATAACAGTTCCTGAGTACATTCTTGAATTTTCGCAAGAAAAGGTATCACGCCTTGTTTGAACCTCTTTTGTTTCAGAGAAATTGTCCCAGAAATTGTCAATTGTAGCACCCCACTCAGCCCAGCTAGGGCTAACAAAAGAAATTACAAAATCGTATTCCGTTAATGAAGCTGGTGCACCATTCTGAGGTCTAATAATTCTAAAAGAAGTTTTATTAAGCTCTTGTTGTTTTGTTGTAACTGCAGCAGCTGCTTTGTATGCATCTTCAATAGAATGATCATCTTTTAAATTGCAATAGGCATAAGTTATCGGATATTGATCTGCAAGCTCTGAAGGAGAAAAATTAGATTCTCCTATCCATTGAACAGCATTAAAACCTTGTAAACAAACAGCAGGCAAAGAGTTTCTAAGTTTAGCCGCCTCATCTCCCAACCAAAAGTCATTGGCTCTCCCCAAATCTCCTGATGTAGGTGTATTGCCGACCCAAATAAAATCAAATTCATTAAGTGGCGTTCTGTATCTTGATGTCAGCAAAAAGGCAGCATAATTGAACCCAACATCACTGGCTTCTACAGTCTTTTTCCAATTTTGAGACCACTGTGCCATATCAGACATAGTTTTGCCCTCATTTAATTTACACATAAAGTATTCTGCCCTAGTGGCATCAGGTAAGTTTTGCGCAAAAAGCATTCCCGAGCCCAGTGCTAATGATAAAAATAATTTCTTCATTTTTCCCCAATAAGAAACCAAGTGTTAAATGTTACATATAAATATTAAAGATTGTCAAAAATATAAACGTAAAATCAAAATCTATGAAACAAATTAGAAACTATAATGAAAAGATGAAAAAGTTTGGGTTAATTTTGCTTGTCTTATTTGTGTGCATTATGGGTCCCTATTTCTACCAAACTAGTAAGCTAAATCCTATTCAAGCTTCTGATTTACCTGATTATGGGAATTGGCAGACATTATCAGATGGAAATATTTTTTATCGGTGGTTTGAACCCATAGAGCTTAAAAAAAATGAACCCGTAGTTTTAGTCCATGGGTTTTCAACTCCTCAATTTGTTTGGGATGGAGTGGTTCAATTTATTACTCATCAAGGTTTTAGAGTTCTAGTCTATGATCACTTTGGCAGAGGGTTCTCAGAGAGACCCAAAGGTCCATACAATAAAGACTTATATGTCAGAAGTTTGCATGAACTGTTAACTTCACAAAATATAACTGAAAAAGTTCACTTAGTTGGATATTCCATGGGTGGTCCAATAGTTGGCTATTACGCAACCGAGCATCCCGATTCTGTTGCAAGTACAACCTTTATCGCTCCTGCTGGTTTAATGGTAGAAACCACAGGAGTGAACCCCTTAGCGCTGATGCCTTATGTTGGAGAATGGTTTTTGCATGTATTTGGAAACACAGATAGTTGGTATGGCGATAGAGAAGATACCCAAGACCCCTATTCAATTTCTACTCAAGACTTTTTGAGATTAATTAAAATTCAAACCAAGTTTGAAGGCTACTATGAATCACTGCTCTCAACCTATAGAAATTTCAATTTGTTCAATGCTCAATCTATGTATCAATCACTTGGTACTTATAATTTTCCAACTCAGATTATCTGGGGAACTAATGACAGCGTGGTCCTATATTCTGGTAACGAGCCTTTGTTGGAATTTATACCTCAGGCAAACCTAGAAACAATTGAAGGCGGTCGACACAGTATTACCTACAAGGAGCCTACGAAAGTTGGAGAAACGATCGCTGTTTTTTTAGAAAGCTTATATGTGCGGTAGATATACACTTAGAGATTCAAGAGCTATTCAAAATGAATATGGGATCTCTATTAAAGAGAGCTTCAATACAGCGCCTGGTCAAGAGGTATTAGCAATTACTGATAAGCCAACCATGATGAGGTGGTCTTATAACCCATCTTGGGCTAAAAAACCCATGAACCTAATTAATGCTCGCTCAGAAACTCTCTCGGAAAAACCAAGTTACAAAATGGCTCAACGATGCCTTATTCCTGCAGACGGGTGGTATGAATGGTTAAGAGAGGGTGAGACTAAACAACCCTACTTCTTCCACATGAACAATAACATTTTTTTCTTTGCCGGCATCTATAATGAATACCAACAGGAGAATGGTTGTGCAATTATCACCAAAGAGGCCAATGAAAAACTAAAGGCTATTCATCATAGAATGCCTGTTCTGCTTAAATACAGTGAAGGAAGAGAATGGTTGGCAGGAAAAAATATTTACACTTCTTCCTTATCAGAAAGAATTGAATATTACCCAGTGAGTACCGTGGTTAATTCTCCAAAAAATAATCGCCCAGCATGTATTGCAAATCTAAATCCGCATTCTGCTGCAGACGATTGCGCCGAAATCAAATCTAAATATCAAAGTTAGTTGATAACAGTAATGTCCTTGATGGTTAAATCAACCAGAAAATCTCGCCCAAAACCTGCAAAGCTCAAATTTCTTATATTAGTGGGCTGCATAGAACGGACAGAATAACCTTGAGCAGAAAAATCACTAAAATAAATTTCAAATTCCTGCCAATCTTCAGTCACAGCAAAGGGTTGACTAAAATATGACCACGGGGGAACTTTAATACCCCGAAGCGTGGCATGCACTTCATAAGTTTCGTTATTGCCTTTTGCTTTAAATTTAAGGCCTTTAACAGAGTTATCCTTAAATTTTATATCTTGTCCAAGCCTGACAAACCCGCCGTTATTTTTCGTCGAAACATTCCCTTGCAGTTCATATAATCCTTTATCAAAGAAAAATTCTAAAGTTGATTGTCCCCCCATAACCTTATCAGTAACTACGGACCAATTTTTTGGGTCAGAAGAGATCTCAGCAAAACCATTCATACTTATGAATAATAAAGAAAGGACTAATTTTTTCATATTGTCTCTTTAAAAAAAGAAATTATTTTTGATCTTTATTAATGATACATTATATTTATGAACATTCACTTAACGCCTATTTTTCTTGGAATTTTTACGCTCTTTTACATTTTTTTAGCTATGCGTATTGGCTATATGCGTGGCAGCCCTGTAATGAAGTTGTTTTTTAAGATGGATGTTCCAACTCCCGAGGAGAGACTTCAGAGGAATGTAAGAGCTCATGGAAATTTTTCAGAATATGTACCATTGTTCTTTATTTTACTCTTAACCACAGAACTTCTTGGGAGTAGTAGCTACAACTACTTGCTTTCAAGCTGCTGCATATTTAGTTACGGTCGATTGGCTCATGCCGTTTGTTTTGCTTTTTTTGACCATAATCCCTTCTTAAGAATTTCAGGCATGCTCACAACCTATGCAGGATTAATAATGCTTGCACTTCCTTTATTGTTTAATTAAGAGTGTTAAATAGGCTATATACAGAAGGTATGTAGTGTTTAAATATATTAGAGGAAGTGCCGGTAAAAGCCCTATTTAAAGGGCTTTCCTGCAAACTGGCACCCCGTAGGGGAG
>JAYNII010000026.1:0-2985 GCA_038108875.1 Gammaproteobacteria bacterium
TCTGAAAATATTTCTTCACCTAGATTGTCAATTACTCCAACTCTATCCCCATCGCCATCAAAACCAAATCCAACATCTGCATTATTTTCTTTTACTGCTTTTGCAATAGCATGAAGCATCTCGAGATCTTCTGGATTAGGATTGTATTTAGGAAAAGTAAAATCTAAATTACAATCAAGCTCAACTACCTCACATCCTATTCCACGTAAAATGTCTGGAGCAAATATTCCAGCTGTTCCATTTCCACAGGCAACAACAGCTTTAATTTTTTTTTGAATTTTGTTTTTTGTAACTAAATTATTAATGTAAATTTCTTTAAAGCCATCAATTTTTTTATATGTACCTTTTGCTAATTTAAATTTTTGATTAAGAACAATATCTTTTAGTTCAGCCATTTCTTCTGGAGCATGAGTTAAGGCCTTTTCAATTCCCATTTTAACTCCTGTCCAGCCATTTTCATTATGACTTGCAGTTACCATGGCAACTGCATCTGCATTTAATTCAAATTGAGCAAAATAAACCATTGGAGAAAGTGATAGTCCTACATCTTCCACGGCACATCCTGCTTGCATCAATCCATCAATTAATGATTTTTTAATTTCTTCACTGTAAGATCTGTAGTCATGCCCAACGATTACTCTTGGATTATTTTTTGTTCGGCTTACAATTTGAGTACCAAGACCTATTCCAAGGTGTTTTATACCTTCAAGGTTAATATCATCGGGGTATAACCATCTGGCATCGTATTCTCGGAAGCCATTTTGGTTAACAAGTACTGAAAAATTGTTCATAAAATTTTTTCCAATGTTTATAGTAATTTATTTAGCTCGCATAACTTTCTTATGGATTTTTAGTTTTGTTCGATATATGTTCTATTGATCAACTATAACTAATGGTATATCAGTGTTTCTGAACCACAACATATAGTTGTTTTTACATAAATATTTAATAATTGGGAGATTATGCAAGAAAATTTGGCTCTGGCAATCAAGAATGCTGTTGAGAGTAATAGTGCTGATATCATTAAGAAATCCAATGAGAATCTACAGGATTTAAAGCGTCCAGATCTATTTTCATTAACAAATGAGACAGAGTTATTTCAAAATGAAAAAGGAATCACAATTCGAATTGATCGAAGCAAAGATTCGAAATTAACTAATTTTGGAAAAGCAACTTTAACCGACAGATATTTAAATGAAGGTGAGTCTTATCAAGATTTATTTGCAAGAGTAGCAAGCACCTATGCAGACGACAATTTGCATGGTCAAAGAATTTATAATTACATTAGTAATTTATGGTTCATGCCATCCACTCCTGTTTTGTCTAATGCAGGAACAGAAAGAGGACTTCCTATTTCATGTTTCTTAAATGAAGCATCCGATTCTTTAACTGGAATTGTAGACTTGTGGAGTGAGAATGTTTGGCTTGCTGCAAAAGGTGGTGGTATCGGAAGTTACTGGGGAAATTTACGTTCGATCGGAGAACAAGTTGGAAGAGTAGGAAAAACTTCTGGCATTATGCCTTTTATTAAAGTGATGGATTCTTTAACACTTGCAATCAGTCAAGGATCTTTACGACGTGGATCAGCTGCATGTTATTTGCCGATTGATCATCCTGAAATTGAAGAGTTTATTGAAATGAGAAGACCAACAGGTGGAGATCCAAATAGAAGAGCTTTGAACTTGCATCATGGTGTTTTAGTTTCAGATGCTTTCATGCGAGCAGTTGAAACAGACGAGCAGTGGGCACTAAAAAGTCCATATGATGGAACTGTGCAATCACGTATCTCAGCAAGAAATTTATGGATTAGATTACTTACTGCAAGAGTAGAAACAGGTGAGCCTTATATTGTGTTCATTGATACAGTAAATAGAATGATACCACAGCATCATAAGCTTGCAGGCTTAACTGTTAAAACTTCAAACCTTTGCAGTGAAATCACGCTTCCAACTGGAATTGATAAAGCTGGAAGAGACAGAACAGCAGTATGTTGTTTGTCTTCACTAAATCTTGAAACTTATGATGAGTGGAAAGATGATAAGTTAATGATCAAAGATGTAATGAGATTTTTAGATAATGTTTTAACTGACTTTATTACAAGAGCTCCTGAATCTTTCAAAGATGCAACTTACGCAGCAATGAGAGAAAGAAGTGTAGGTCTTGGTGTAATGGGATTTCATTCTTTCTTACAAAAACATTCTATTCCAATTGAGTCAGTAATGGCAAAAGTTTGGAATAACAAAATGTTCAAACATATTGATAAAGAAGTAAATGAATCTTCTAAAATTTTAGCAGAGGAAAGAGGTGCATGCCCTGACGCTGCTGATTATGGAATTATGGAAAGATTTTCAAATAAAACTGCGATCGCTCCAACCGCTTCTATTTCTATTATTTGTGGTGGCGCATCTCCTGGAATTGAGCCAGTAGCTGCTAATAGCTATACGCATAAAACTTTATCTGGTTCATTCAACGTAAGAAACAGATACCTAAAAGAACTGTTAGCTAAACATGGCAAAGATACAGACGAAGTATGGTCATCCATTACAACTAACCAAGGTTCTATTATGCACTTAGATTTTTTAAGTGATCATGAGAAAGATGTGTTTAAAACTGCTTTTGAAATTGACCAAAGATGGTTAATTGATCATTCAGCAGACAGAACGCCATATATTTCTCAGGCACAATCATTAAACGTATTTTTACCTGCAGATGTTCACAAGCGTGATCTTCATCAAGTCCATTTCCAAGCTTGGAAAAAAGGATTGAAGAGTTTGTATTACTGCAGATCAAAATCAATTCAGCGTGCAGAAGTTGTTAACCAAACAGTTTCAAGTGCATCTAAGAATCAACCCGCTTCCAATGGTGAAGCAGCAAATTATGAGGAGTGTTTATCATGTCAGTAGCCCCAAAGATCGAAGAAACAAAACCGATCATTAACCAAAACTATTGCGAGGAGCATGGTTTATTAAAAGAAAAAATTGTTTA
>JAYNII010000027.1:0-2823 GCA_038108875.1 Gammaproteobacteria bacterium
GTCATTCATAGCCCTCAAATACTTTATAGAGGGTGCATAAGGGGGTTAAATCAAACTCTGTCTAAAAAATTATAAAAGAAGAGAGGGTGGTAAAAGTTTTTTACGAGTTACTAATTAACCTCCTTAATGGGTATGAGATGATAAAATACCTGTTGCAAAAGGCTGATATGCCTTGCCGAGCTCTGTAGCGGTCATATTCTTATATTTTTCTTGGTTACGGATTACATAGATGGTTACATACTTACCAACGTTAGGTACATTGCAGTTTTCAATTTTAATCCCACCAATGTTATTTAGAGCCTCAGCAACATCTCTATGTCTTGTGACTCTAACTTTGCTATTTCTAGTCAACCAATCAAATAATTCAGTCACCGTAATGAGATCCCTATCCAATGGATCAACACCTTGCTCAAATTTCTCCTTAATGAAATCTTTAATGGGTTTATCAGCGAGCTTACTCATCAAATCTCTAAAAGGCGTGTGAGGAGCAACACCTAAAGGTTTGAACTTGGAAATATTTCGCTCTAGTAGGCTATACAAGACTCCTGCATTTAAATTACCGTATAGTCTTGCGTTGTGAAATGCTTCTAAGAATTCGCCATCTCGTTTCGCGTTACTAAAGTAAACGAAATATCTAACTTCGTTATAAGGTAACGGAAATGCATCTCTATAATTAGTATTGATCATATAGTTTGTGCAAGTATCTGCTTCTGCATAATCTTTGTATAATTGCCTAATACCAGCTGAGCCTTCGGTAATGATGGTCTTAAGAGTATTAACGAATAAAGATTTCTCAGACCAGCTACCAGATAATTTAGCTTCATCAATTAAGACGAATTGCTTATTCACCAAGTAACCTTTGCCCTTATCAATGGCTTGTTGCAGATCAATTTTATTAGTGTTTTGATGACCTAAGATATCCCTAATGACATCAAAGGTACTGCCTTTGCCTAATTGGAATTCATCTGATTGAAATATTAATGCGTGCCTAATTTTTTTTCCAGGCTCCTGTACGTGATAAGCAAAAAAATCTAGCATATGATTTCTGTAATCTTCCTCTGGAACCAAATCCTGCCAAAGCTTAGTCCATAAGGTGATGTCCGCATCTTTATCAGGTACTAAGTCTTCATTCTTTTCGTAAACATTAATCATTAATTTTTTATTAACGACTACAAATCTATTCTTGTTATCTGGCTTATAAGTGAAATCTACGCAGACCTTTGAGTCTGGATGTTGCTTCCAAAACTTTAAAGGTGTGTATTTACCATTCTTGAAATGTTTAGCATATTTGACGTCAATGCTTTCACCATCATACATTTCTTTGTCTTCGAGATCGTAATACTTCTTTTGCTTCATCATATAAGCAATTCTATTTACGAAATCGTTAGTAAACTCAGGAAGAATATGTCTACCCGTTACTCGGAATAACAATTTTTTAAAGTCCCTGATTTCATCCTCAGTCCAATTAAATTCCTTTTGTAACGTAGGTAATCCTTGCAATTGTTCTGTTGGATTTCTTTTATAGATGTCTTCAACTCGAGCTAATCGTTCAGCTACATCATCATTCTTGTAATTACAAACGTTCGTAATGATGCTTAAACAATCTTCCTTGCTAATCTTATGATACCAAAGGCTCGCAATGATGAGCTTTAGATACTCGTTTCTAAGTCCTTCCTTTGCATATTTTTTTGCAATGACACAAGCAACTGCAAGCAAAGCTAATTGCTTATACAAAACATCGTAAGTAATTTCTGTTGGGGTCGTAGACTCAGACCAAATAATTTTTTGACCGTTGTCGTGCTGACCTAAGCACATCGTATAATGTTTGTGAGCTCTTAGTTCGACTAGCATTGCCTTATCACCTGATGCAAAACTAAAGAATGCTCTGGTATGTTTTTTATCTAGATCAATGACCTTATAAAGTCTGTGAGCTTCTGGTGTGCTTTCTTTGCCAAACCGCATTCCAGTCTTTGCTAGAAAACTACTAGCCATCGCGATAGCTTCTGGACAATCAAGATCAATATCTACAATATTATTTTCACCCGTTATGAGATTTACGTTTTGAAAGTCTTTGAATTGGTTCTCTTGCTTAATTTGTTTTGCTAATCTTTGTGACCAGCTTTCTGCCACTGATTTTTTTCCATAATCAGAATGAAAGACGATTAAGTTATGTTCAAGTATGGCTTTATGAATTTCTGAAGCAATCATTTAATTTTCCTCTGGTGTTGTTAGAATTTGCTTAAGCATTTCTTGTTCATCTAACGTTAGTTCAGCTAAGGGTTTGCCAAACATTTGAATGGCGTATTTATTTGCGTCGCTTAATAACCCAGCATTACTAGCAATTTTTTGCCACCACTGACTTAAGGGTGTACCTGGTTTAACTGGAAAGTTTATGACGTTGTTAGGTTTATTTTCTTTTGCAATCTCGATGTTGCTGTAAGAAATTTTCTTATCAATATTATTTTTTGTTCTCATATTGTCTCCTAGTGCACCAATCGATCATCGTCATCTTTGTCGACTGCAAACCTATTTACTATTCGAGTTAACTCGGCATCTGATACGGATTTATGAGGTGCATAACGTTCTATAATCTTTTTAAGATATTTAACCTTACGTCGCTCTTCCATAAGTTCTCGCCAAGAAACTCGTCTGACGTTTAAATGATGGATGTGTTCATCACCCCATCTCATTGATTGCTCTAGCATTGCTACGAGTAGATCAATTAACTTGTTATTGTTTTTTTCGTTCTTATTCATTTTCTTTTTCTCCTGTTATGTTTGGGTTGTCTAAGGGTAGCTCTAACTGCACTGGTTTTTTTCCAGT
>JAYNII010000028.1:0-2684 GCA_038108875.1 Gammaproteobacteria bacterium
CAAAACCATTAAAAGACATACAATCTTACCCTGTTATATTTGATATCGTTGTCATTGTAGCAAAAATGCCTAAAAATGTGGATGATATGAACTGGAGTAGTTATGAGTAAAAAAGCAACCATTAAGGATGTGGCGTCTGATGCAATGGTATCTATTAAGACCGTATCAAGAGTCATTAATAACGAGCAATCAGTTGCAAAGAAAACTAGAGTCTTAGTTCTTAAATCGATAGAAAAATTATCGTTTACACCAAATAAAGATGCCCAAGGCCTCAGATCAAAAAAATCTTTTCTGATTGGTTTACTCTATGACAATCCAAACAAATACTACTTATCAGATGTGCAATCAGGATCACTCAAGGCTTGTTCTTCAACTAATTACAATTTGGCTTTTCTAGAGTGTAAAAATAATTTCACAGGCCTCTTAAACAATGTTGATACTTTTATAAAAAATACTAACTTGAATGGAATCATTCTTACCCCTCCTCTCTCCGATAATCTTAAACTAATAAAATTTATTGAAAGTCTAGGCATTCCGATTTCGTTTATAGCTCCCCCAAGTAATTCTTTTGAAATCTGGTCAGCTGCAACAGACAGTGAAGCTGCATATGATATTTCTAATAAAATAATATCGATGGGACATACTAAAATTGCTTTTATTAGGGGTCATAAAGATCACTCAGCTTCTAAAGCACGATTCAATGGATTTACTAAAAGTCTTGCGGAAAATAACATTAAGTTAAATCCAGAATTAGTTCTTCAGGGAAACTTCTCTTTTGATTCAGGATACAAACTCGCAGCTAAATTATTAACCAAAAAAAACAAACCTACTGCTATCTTTTGCTCAAATGACTCTATGGCAGCCGGGGTAATTAAATATTGTTATCAAAAGGGAATTGCAATTCCCAAGGATCTGTCAGTAACAGGCTTTGACGATTCAATGATAGCTCAAGAAATTTGGCCATCTCTCACCACAGTTCGTCAACCTGTAGAGCAAATGGCTAAACATGCTACTAGCGCATTGATAGCCAAAATTAGCGGCACTAATTATGCAACTAAGTTGTGCAAAACATTTAAATCTGAAGTTGTCTTGAGAGAGTCTCTCGGAATCGCGCCTAAATAATTTATATATTAATAAGCTGTAAAGAATCGGTGTACTTATCGGAATGAACGCCAGAGAGTAAGACAAATTTTTTATTAATTTTTTGCTTACTTATAAAAGGGTTTAAACTTTTAGAAATCTTTGCCAGCAATAGCTTTTGGTTTGAAATATTCTTAACAAAAAAAGCTTTAACTCCCCCAAATAAAGACATTTGTTTGAATACTTTGTGGTTATTAGTGAATACGAAAATAGTCTTTCCATGAGGCTTGGTATTTGCCATTACTCTTGCAGTTGTCCCAGATCTTGTGATTACAATAATTCCAGCGGCATTGGTTTTATTTGCTAGTTCTCTACCAAGAACCGCAAGACTTTGCCAATCTGAGTCTTCAATAAGTTTTTGCTCATAGCCCAAAGTTCTAAATTTTTCAGCTTGTTTAGCAATTTTACTAATTAACTTTATACACTTGACAGGATAGGCGCCAACGCTGGTCTCTCCAGAAAGCATTAAAGCATCCGCACCCTCATAAATTGCATTCGCAACATCTGTTACCTCAGCTCTAGTTGGGTTAGGCTTAAGAATCATAGACTCAAGCAAGTGAGTAGCAACAATTGAACGTTTGCCAAATTTAGCAGCTGAGTACATTATCCTTCTCTGAATATTTGGAAGGTTTGCTAAATCCGTCTCAATCCCAAGATCGCCTCTTGCAACCATGACAGCATCACTTTGCTGGGTAATCTCATGGATATTATCTAGGCCCTCTTGATTTTCAATTTTAGAAATAATCTTTATAGAAGAATTATATTTAGCGAGTATCTTTTTAAGCTCAATTACATCTTCAGCTTTTCTGACAAAAGACAGCGCAATGAAATCAACATCTTGTTGAACAGCAAAATTGATGTCAGCTTTATCTTTATTTGTAATAGAAGGTAAATCCACTCTTATGCCTGGTAAATTTACATGTCTCTTGCTACCAAGTGTTCCTCCATCAATAACTTTACATCTCAAATTATCTTTGTTTTTCTCAAGAACTTTAAAATTAATTAGGCCATTATCAATAGTGATCATTGAGCCCTTTTTAACGCTATCAATAAGCCCCTTGTAATTTATTTTAATTGAAGATGTTTCAACATCCTGATCGTCTCGCACTGTAAGGTTAAGTACCTGACCCATTTTTAAATCTAAATTTGAATTACTCTCACCAGTCCTTATTTCTGGACCTTGGGTATCAATCATAATTGCAATTGGTCCAAACTTAACTTCTTGAAGCTGATTTACTTTATGAACAATTGCAATTATGTCTTTTGCTTCAGAATGAGATGCATGAGACATGTTGATGCGCACTACATTCATGCCTGCAATATGCATGTTTCTAATGGTCTCTAAATTATTTGTGCTCGGACCTATAGTCGCAATAATCTTAGTTCTATTTATCATAGTGCGCATCATACTCTTTTAAACAAAAAATGTTAGCGAGCAGTGTTTCAGTTCTATCACCTGAATAATTTATCATCCAAGCTAATAGTTATATTGGCAGTCATCACTTCAAGGAACTTAAATTCTAACCAAAAAAAAACAGAGCCAA
>JAYNII010000029.1:0-2516 GCA_038108875.1 Gammaproteobacteria bacterium
AGAAAAAATACTACACAAAAGAACAGGTATTTACTGAATATGGAGTACCTGCTCATAATTTTTTGATGTACAAGTGTTTAATGGGAGATAAATCTGATAACCTTGAAGGTATTAAAGGTTTGGGCCCTAAAAAAGTATCCAAAGTCATCCCTGAAATCACAGGAATGGAAATGAACTTAGATTATCTTATACACTATGCATCTACACAAGACAGTTTAATGCATAAGCGAATCGTTGAAAATAGAGAAAATTTAGAAACAAACGAAAAAATGATGTCACTTAAAGACCCTATTATGTCAGGTCAAATAAAAAATCAAATAAGTGATTTAGCTTCTCGCCCAATAAATTTGCTCCACCGAAATGATTTTATTATGTTATATAACGAAGATTATATGGGAAATAATTTACAAAACCCAGATATCTGGTTAAAGGAACATTTCCTCAAATTAAATAATCTTGCAAAAGTAACACATGAGTAAGTTAGAACAGTACGGACATAGTTTCCAGGTTAAAGTACTGTCTACGCTTGTTAAGGATAAAGAATTTCTACAACAAGTAGCAGACATTGTTTCGCCTGACTTTTTCGATAATGAAGCAAACAAGTGGATTGTAGGTAAAACTCTAGAATATTTCAATGAGTTTAGAACTACACCTACAATGGAGGTATTCAAAGTTGAAGTAGAAAAAATTAAAAATGAAATCCAACAAGTTGCTGTAAAAGAACAACTTAAAGAAACTTTTAAATCTACAAAATCACCAGATTTAGAATTTGTTAAACAAACTTTTCTTGATTTCTGTCGAAACCAAACACTTAAAACTGCCCTTCTTTCCTCAGTCGATCTACTTGAAATAGGAAATTATGAAGACATTCGTAGATTAATTGATAACGCACTTAAAGCAGGTGTAGAAAAAAATCTTGGCCACGATTATATTGACGAAATTGAAGAGCGATATAAAGAAGAAGCCAGAAACACTATAGAAACCCCATGGAATGAAATTAATAGTTTATTAAGTGGTGGTTTAGGTACTGGTGATTTAGGCTTACTTGTTGGTAACCCTGGTGGTGGTAAATCGTGGGCTTTAGTTGCTTTAGGTGGGCATGCTGTTAAATTAGGATACACAGTTTTACATTATACACTTGAACTTTCTGACGTTTATGTTGGTCAAAGATATGATGCTTTCTTTACAGAAATTCCTGTAAATGAAATTAAAATCCATAAATCAACTGTTAAAGAAGAGTTAGAAAAATTAAGAGGAAAATTATATATTAAACAATATCCTGCGGGTAAAGCCAACGTAAATACGATATTAGCACACGTCGATAAGTGCCGCGGCCAAGGTATTGAACCTGATCTTGTTGTGTTAGATTACGCAGATCTTTTATATACTAAAAATGGAAAAGAAAAAAGAGATCGGTTAGATGATATCTATACTTCGTTAAGAGGTTTGGCTACTGAATTAAAAATTCCTATATGGACAGCATCTCAGAGTAATAGATCAGCAGCAAGAGATAATATTATTCAGGGTGACCAAATCGCAGAAAGTTATTCGAAAATTATGATTTCAGATTTCGCAATTTCATTATCAAGAAAAACCGAAGATAAAGAAAATGGTACTGGAAGATTCCATATTATGAAAAACAGATATGGAGCAGATGGATTAACTTTTAATGCACTTATGGATACAGCTACCGGAAAGATTGAGTTTACTAACCGTATAAATAATGAAGAGAACAGCAGTCCAGACGGAGCTGGTTTTACGGGAAATGAACGAAGAAATCTCCAAAGAGCTGCTGAAAATATCTTTCAATTTTAATCATATATATTGTATTTATCACTACATTAATCAAAAACCTTAAAGTAAAATGGCAAAAAAAGACCTTAAAGAAGAGCGAATAGTTTATAAACCTTTTGAATATCAAGAAGCGTTTGACTATTGGCTTAAACAACAACAAGCACATTGGCTGCACACAGAAGTTCCTATGATGTCTGATTTAAATGATTGGAAACAAAATTTAACAGAAACAGAAAGAAATATTATAGGATCTATTCTTAAAGGTTTTGCTCAAACTGAAACAGTGGTGAATGATTATTGGAGTGGTTTAGTAACTAAATGGTTTCGAAAGCCTGAAATAGTTATGATGGCCACCACATTTGGGGCAATGGAAACTATACACGCAGAAGCATATTCTTTACTAAATGAAACACTTGGACTCGACGACTTTAGCGAATTTCTCGAAGATGAGACTACAATGGCTAAAATTGAAAACCTTATGTCTGTTAGGGACAGCTTTAATGGTGAAAAAGATTGGCACGAAATTGCTAAGAGCTTGGCCATATTCTCGGCCTTTACCGAAGGGGTTAATTTATTTTCAAGTTTCGCTGTATTACTATCATTTAAAATGCGAAATAAACTTAAAGGAGTTGGACAAATCGTTGAATGGTCGATCAGAGATGAAAGTATGCACTCCGATGCGGGATGCTGGTTATTTAGAACACTTATCAAGGAAAACCCTG
>JAYNII010000030.1:0-2390 GCA_038108875.1 Gammaproteobacteria bacterium
AAAAGTAATTTTACATTCCCCATCTCATACCTGCGGTATGAACGGGAGAGTCCCAATGCTTAATAATATCTTCATCTAATTTGGTGAGTGTGATTGATGCTCCTTGCATCTCCAAAGATGTACAATAATTACCAACTAATGATCTAGAAACTTTAATGTTTTTCTTATCCAAGATTTGTTTAGCATTATCAAAAAGAAGATAAAGTTCAGTAAGAGGCGTTCCCCCTAAGCCATTGATAAATAATAGGACTTGTTCATTAGTATTTGGCTTTAAATCTTCTAAGATTGCTTCTAGCAGTTCCTCTGAAATTTGTTGAGCTGGTTTAATTTTATCTCTGCGTCTTCCAGGCTCTCCATGAATACCAACACCGAATTCCATTTCATCTGCCGCTAATTCAAATGTTGGCTTTCCCGCAGCTGGAACAGTACAACTTGAAAAAGCAACGCCCATTGATCCTGAGTTTTTATTAACTTTATCTCCTAAAGCTTTGCATGCTTCTAAACTGCCGCCAAACTCAGCTAATGATCCAACAATTTTTTCAATTAAAATAGTTGCCGCAACCCCTCTTCTTCCAGTTGTAAAAGAGGAATTTTCAACTGCTACATCATCATTGATCAATACAGTTTCATTGGGACTTTGAAGCATTTCTGATGCCATTTGAAAATTCATGATATCGCCAGAATAATTTGTTACTAAAAATAAAACACCTGCGCCACCATCTACTTTTTCTACAGCCGCAAGCATTTGATCAGGAGTTGGTGCTGAAAATACAAAACCTGGACAAGCAGCGTCTAGCATACCATAGCCCACATACCCTCCATGCATAGGCTCATGACCACTCCCGCCACCAGTGATTAATGCAACTTTTCCTTTTTTAGTTGGTTGAGCGCGAGTTATAAAATTTGGCTCGAAATAAACATTAATTATTTCACTATGTACTGCGCCAAAGCCTTGAAGGCTCTCTTTTAAAAAGTCATCTGTTTTATTTATAAATTTTTTCATTTCTCTCCTCCTTTTTCTCTTAATACAGACTCACAAACAGTTTTGATCATTAATTGTGAAGATCTAGCACCAGGGTCTATATGGCCTTTTGCTCTTTCCCCTAAGAATGATGCCCTACCTTTTGTAGCTAGTAAATCTTTTGTTGATCGCATCCCACTTTCAGCAGTCTTTACCGCATCAGTAAGAATTGAACTAAGCTCTAAATTTTCATTCAATCCTCGCTGAAAACAATTAGAAACTGGTATTAAAACATCCATCATTGTCTTTTCACCAATATCCGCTTTACCTCGCTGTTTTACAGCCTCAACTCCATCGATAAACATTTTAAATGCTTTTTTATAATCAACCCCGTCATCAATACTCTCGCCTTTGGCCATCGACATAAACAGCGTACCAAATAATGCCCCTGATGAACCTCCTATGCCCGTAAGAACCTTCATAGCTATTTGATTAAGGGCTTTAGACATGGGTAAATCTTTTATTATAGGTTCTAATTCAATAACTAGCTTAATGCCACGCTGCACATTAAAAATATGATCACCGTCACCAATCTCTTGGTCAAGCTTTTCTATTTCAGATGCATGAGTTTCAATTACAGATTGTATCTCTTTTGCTTGGTTAATAAGAAAACTAATAGTCATGCAAAGCCAATTATTTTGTTATTAGAAAACAAATCAATATTCAGATCAATGAAAATATTAATTCCATTCAAGAGATTTTCTTGATGACCAATAACTTTCTGTTGATATCCCCATTTCTGAAAGATCCGGGATAGCTAACTCTGCTTTTGAAAGAGCAATGATATTGGATTGAAGCTGCTCAACTGTTGAAGCGCCTGTTAAAATAATTTTCAAATACTTTTGCTGAAAAGCCCAAATTAAAGACAACTCCTCTAAACTTAGATTTAGATCCGCAGCGAGATTTTTGAATTTTAAAACTTCATTTTGATGAAATATAGAATTTTCACTTGAAAGTCTTCCATTTGCAAAAATTTCCTTTGCAATAACATTAATGCCATTTTCTGAAGCTTCCATTAATGCTACCTGACAGGATTGTTCAAGGATATTGATTGTGCATTGAACAAAACTAAAGATTTTTTCCATCTTATTAATATCTATGAGTTTTCTGATTACTTCTTCTTGACCAGGGCCACTTGTTGAGATTCCAATTTCAACTCCTGAGTTTTTTATTTTTTTTAGTTCATCTAGAACTTCCCTATCATTTAAAACATTACTATCTGGTGTCACCGAATGAATTTGGTAGAGATCTATGTTTTTACCAAGGTTTAACCTCGTTTCCACCCATTGTTGTTTTAGGAAAGTTGCTGAGTGATCCTTGCGCTCATGTACATCTGTATCGATTTTCCAATCAGCTAGATATTCATAAC
>JAYNII010000031.1:0-2320 GCA_038108875.1 Gammaproteobacteria bacterium
AGCATTTTTTTAAAGTATGAAATTTGTTTTTCGTTCCAACCAAGGCTTAAATTAATAATTATATCTTTTCTAACGTGTTCTCCGTTTATTTTAATTTGAACGTTACTTCTTATAGATTGAGGGGATAGTGCCATTATAATTCTAATTTTTCTTCTCCACGTAATACTTTGTTCATGTGGGTATTTGCAAACAAAGCAGATTCTTGAATGATTCGTTGACCTGTAAGTGTGATGCCTTCTGAAAGGATAACACTACCATACCTGAAGCTTGGTAAGGCGGTTGCTCCATACAAGCTATTCAGCAAAATTTTCATAGTATATTGTTTAAGATGGTTTAATTCACCTTCTTTTTTATTTCCGGATTTGTAAGCTTTTTTCATGGCCTTTTTGTACTTGACTCGTTCATCAAACCAAGTATCAAGTATAACAGACAATGCAGATTTTTTATCTGTTCTAAACATAACACCATTTGCAGTAACGGCAAGGTTATGGCTTTTAATTTTATCTACTATATCCTTAACGGGCATATTTTGTTGTTTACGTTGCAGATTTTCAAGTGGAATAGTTGCTTCAGGGTCTTTGACAACTATAGCTTCTAAATCGTTTAAACCCAATCTATTATTTCTATCATCAAATAAATCTAACACTCTACCAACGTATGTTTCTTTACCAATGTTAAGAGACATAATAATTGAGGGGTATAGTGATGTAAGGTCTTCATCAAACATGTATTTGTAAATGCCAGTTTTAGGGCAAAATAGATATCCTCCAGCATAGTTTTTCTTTGTAAGTGGATTTAAATCTTTGTTTGGGGGAACTATTCCTTCAGAAATAAGCCAGCTAGAAATAGCTCCATCGTGTATACGAGACGATTGATATACTTCTTCATATAATACTTTTCCTTTGTGAGCCAAGTTTTTAGTTAAGTCAATATACTTGAATTTTTCATCTAGCTTTTTAAGGATCAAAACGTCGACAAAGTTATATTCGATAAATTTTTCTTTGTCTTCTGCAAATAACCTGTCAAGTGAACCTTCATATTCAATTTTCTTTTGACCAACATATTTTTCTCCTAAAGCATCTAATTTGTAAGATGGTTCGTCTTTAAAGCTATACTTTTTATGCAAGCGCATATAATCAAGGGAAGTAACCCCAGCGATACGAACAGGCATATCTTCATCCCAATGTCTTTCTTCTATAATATTAATAGGTGAAAGGCGCTTTACAGTGCGATCACCCATTGTGTTTTTGATCCTATAATAGAGGTATGGAATATCGAAATAGTCACTATTATACCCAATTAAAATATCAGGTTGGATTTCTTCCATGGATCTAATAAAGGCATCTAGAAGATCTGTTTCGCGTCTAACTGGGATTACTTCTCTCCCTTGACCGTCAACTGTTTGTTCAAGTTTTCCTTCTTTATCTACAATGATGATTTTCCAATCGTCTAATTGACGATCCCACCATGCAATTGAGGTAACTGGTTTAGGTGCTTGTTTAATATACTCTGGAGTAAGAGCACCTCCCATCTCAATCTCGATATCGAAAAATACTTCTCTATGGGTAACAGATGGAGTATCATCATCACCATATTTGTCAATAAGAAATTTAGTGTGGATGTTTCCTCTACTATGGTCTGAATAGTGCATTTGGGGATTCTCTCTATCCCAATTAAACACTTTTCTTAAATTTTCTCCCTTTAGACCTTTGTGGGTCGCTTGGGTTTCAGAACACTCTTGATAACCATAGTTTTGGAATTCCTCTACTGAATATCCACTGTCTTCCCATAGGTGTATTCGGTAATGATTCCATTCATCACCTCTTTGAACATAACAGTTTTTATACATTAAGCTGCATTATACATTTCAAGGTACGCACTTTTTGGATTAAGACCAACTTTTCTTCCAGTATCTACATCATTTACAGTCAAAACAACTGTAGGAACATTTCGAATATTAAATGCTTGGCAGATTTCAGGGTTTGAATCTACATCGATTTTTTGAACTGTAATACCTTCAGATTGAAGTTCTGTCATAATTGGACCTAATTGACGGCAAGGTCCGCACCATCCAGCGCTAAAATATAATAACTTTTTCATACTAATTCTTCTATTATGCCTACAGCTTCACTTACTATAAGTAAAACTGTAGCTGTTACTAAATTAAATGGAATAAAACCATAACCAATGATTCTGATTCCTGATTTAATAAAAGAAATTCTACGGTGCCATTTTTGATCTGGCATTTGATCTATATTTTTCATTTTATTATTTTTAAAATATGTACCTCTTAAGGCTTCTGTTAAACCGTCAGACATTT
>JAYNII010000032.1:0-2221 GCA_038108875.1 Gammaproteobacteria bacterium
CACTTGGTTCTAAGCCAAGCATGTCTACCAGTTCCATCACATCCCCAGTTTACGATCGAGAATTATAGTACAAATAAATAGCTATGAATAATTATTTTGCCCAAAGAGATCTTCTGTGATCTTCAATAATATTGGCTACTTCTAAGAGTGGCAGATGTAAGTTTTCAGCTATAGCTTTGGGGGTCTTAAAAAGTCTTTTAAGCTCATCTAATGCTCCTAATTCAATAAGCGCAGCACCCCCTTTAGAGCCACCTGAAAGATACATTGAAATATTTGATTGAAGTCTTAGTCTATTTAAATAAGTTGGTCTAACGGTAATCCCTTTATCTTCAACAAGAGAGAAAAAATCAGAAAAAAGTAACTTATGTGCTAACTGCATTGATTCTTTGGATATATTTCTTTGATCAAGAATAATCTGAGCTCCTCCTAAATAAACATAAGACTCTGCATCTGAGTTAGTTGGGTATGGTATTTGCGAAAAATCATTTGTAGTAATTTTTTCTGCATCGAGATGAAGGGAAATGATAGTTACATTCCGTTTTGCGGCATCTATAAGAATTTGATCATAGGCTGCATAAAGGTTATCTTGCTGTTTTCTTGTTAAGAGCTCATGACCAAGCGCAAGATCTTCGATATGCAGAATTGCAGTGCGCAATCCTTTGTCTTTAAGGATATTTTGAAACAGATCAATAGAGGGGTCTACATAAGTTCTCTCAATACCCCTGAAGCCTGAGGTATCTAGGTTAAATGGTTTTAATTGGGTATGATCAGAAATAATTAGAACATCTAATATTTCTAAATCGGTCTTCCAGTGATCGCTAGAAACTGAGGAAGAGAAAGCAAAGACTAATAAAGCGAGGCTAAAGAAATTAAAAGTATGAAATTTCATTTTTCTTTTTCCGATAGTACAGATAAAGAATAACGACTAAAGAAATCTCACCAACAAATGCAAATAAACTAAATGAACTTATGCCTTCATATAGAAAACTTACAATTCTTCCAAATGAAATAGAGACCATCACGTAAATCATCATCATGCCGATAGGAATTAAGCTTGCAGATAAAGCATATCGAATCAACAAATAGCCAAAAGCAATAAATGATCCTGCAAACATTGCGCGAATTTCAGAATACAAGTCAGCTGGAGCATCCGATGGTATGAAGGGTATTACAGAGAGATCAGGCGAAAACATTACAAAAATACCGATACCAAACAATTGAAAGCCAGCAATAATTATTAGCCACTTCAACATTACAAAACTCCCAAAATATATAAGCTAATGCTAAGAGCAATAACACCAACCACTAACCAGAAATACATTTCTTGAGTGTTATTAAACCTATAAGAATTAAGCGCTAAACCCCAACAGATCAGAGGAGCAAACACTAAAAATACAGTGCCAAAAAATACTGCTATTGGAATGACAGCAACAATTAAAAAAAACTGGAGTAAAAATCGATTCACAACTTACTACTATAACAGAGATTTACTGGGCTTCTAACCAAATAGGTGAGCTCCATGCACGTTCTTGGATTCCCTTTGGATATTCATTAGATTCATTACAAAGTTCAGGATTATTTATACAAAGTTCTTGTGTCCATCTACAACTCTCATTTGCCAAGACTCTTACATAGTAAAAAGCCTCTTGAGATTCTTGATAGGTTTCATCTTCCCAAACCATGCAAATTTCTTTAGTACCTTTCCCAGTAATTGCGCAAGAATTAATATCTAACCTAGCTGTCTGATCCTCAAAAACATCAAATATCTTAGTTTTTTCCATACCTTCCTCCAAATAACCCTTAATAACTTGCACACGCTCAATATACTGATGAGACATTAATTGGTCTGCAGAGGCTGCAATTAAAAATGAGACATTTTCTTGAGATATCAAAGTTCCTCCCATGGGAACCCCTTTACGATAGGATTCATTAAAGACATCAGGTCTTTCACACATATTTGTTTCAAAGTTCTCTGAGCCAAAAAATCTTAAAATAAACTTAGGTCCTGAAGTTCCGTATACTTCTCTGTTTTGAAGAGCTTCAAAAATATGCTCTCTATCATTTTGTTTTGCCCATACGACTGCTAAACCACCCGGATTAAATTCAGCATCGTCAGGCAATCCCTTTGGAATAGAGTCTTGAAAAGATTTACCAGCCCCTCCTTGTCCTTGAAAATTACTTTCATCTACAAATCCTGGCATTGCATAGTGGGTATCGGTAC
>JAYNII010000033.1:0-1916 GCA_038108875.1 Gammaproteobacteria bacterium
GCCAAGGTCTACCTGAACCATCAACTGGATCTAATCCTGTATGATGAGAAGTGTAATTTCCACTTCCCACAGGAACTACTCCATATTTTTTTTTACAAATTTTGACAGCATCAGACATTGGCATTTTATAATTAGTTCCATTTGCCCATATCTCTCCATCATGAGCTTGTAAAATTTCTTTTTCTACATTCCATTCTTTTGCAATTTCTGAAAATAGTCTATCTTTTGCATCTCTGCATGCCATAGCAACAGCATTTCCAATCATATAAGTTTGTCTTGTTGCCCCGGCATGGGCAGCTTCTGGACTTCTTGAAGTATCGTTGTCTCCAATTGTTACCTGCTCAGGTTTGATGCCTAGTTCGTCAGCTGCTACTTGAGCTAAAACTGTTAAAATTCCTTCTCCGATTTCAGTAACTCCAGTTAATACTTTTGCTGTACCACCATCATCAATTTCAGCCCAAGCACCCGCTTGATCCATTGCAGCAGTTCTTGCAATTCCATACCAAGCAGCAGCCATTCCTCGGCCTCTTTTTTTAGTTAAGCTCATTATTTAACTCCTCCAGACAATCTAGATTTATCATTTAATCTTGCTCCCAGAAAACAAGACTCTCGATTGTCATTGCTATTCAAATCTTTTCTTATCTGACCCCTTGAATTTGGAACGCCCTTTTCCCAATTCGCTAAAGTTTCAAGCTCGTTTAAAACAGTACCTATACTTGCCGAATTTAATTTTTGTTTAGTATGAGTTAAGTCGCCAGCAACAAACATATTTTTTCTTCTTAACTCAAAAGGATCCATCTTTAGTTTTTCTGCACAAATATCTAAGATGGATTCAGTTGCAAATTCAGTTTGTAACGCACCAAAACTTCTAAATGCACCACTTGGTGTATTGTTAGTATAAACTCCCATTGTATCCATTTGCAAATTATCTATTCTATAAGGACCTGCACCCAAAATTGCAGCCTTACGCATCACACCTTCAGTTGAACATCCATAAGCTCCTCCGTCGGCTATCATTTTAATTTGAACTGCTGTTATTTTTCCTTCTTTTGTTAATCCAATTTTATAAGTTGTTCTGCTTGGATGTCTTTTTGCTGTAGAAATAATATCTTCTTCTCTAGTCATGACATATTTAACTGGTAACCTAGTTTTCATAGCGCACAAAGCTAACATGCCTTGGTAGATCATATCTTCTTTTCCACCAAAGCCACCACCAACTGGGGACATGATAAATCTAACTTTGTGAATTGGTAAATTCATAATTTTAGCCATCATATGTCTATGATGAGTAATATTTTGACTAGGAGAAACAATTACTAACGTACCATCAGAGTCCACATATCCTACTCCTGCCATTGGCTCTAAATATGCATGCTCTACAGCTTGGGTTGAAAATTTTTCTTCTACTATCAAATCTGCTTTGGCAAATCCTTCTTCAACGTTCCCTTTTCTTATTGGAATGTGTTTAACTAAGTTTGTTTTATAATGCTCATGAATTAAAATTTTATCCTTTAATGCTTCTTCAGAATCAAAAAGCGCTGGTAGATCTTCGTATTCAATTTCAATTTTAGAAATAGCTTCTTTAGCAGCTTCAAGAGTATCTGCTGCTACTGCTGCAATTGCCTCACCTACATACCTAACCTTATCTCTAGCAAGAACTGGCTGATCTTCAATAAATACGCCAAAATTATCTATACCTGGAACATCATCACAGGTAACAATAGTCTCAACACCTGGAACTTGTTTGGCTTTAGTTAAATCTAATTTTTTAATTTTTGCATGCGGTCTAGTGCTTCTAAATACTTGCATATGAAGCATATTTGGCATTTTCATATCTGCAGCATATTTTAATCGTCCTGTAACTTTGCTTGGAGCATCTATTCTTTTTACATTTGCACCTAAGTAAGAATCTTTTG
>JAYNII010000034.1:0-1762 GCA_038108875.1 Gammaproteobacteria bacterium
GTGCACTGATAGTAACAACGTCACCACCATCACCAATGTAAATTGTATCGTCATTCAAAAACTGATTTAACTCCCATGCAACTCTGTAAGGGCTAATTGGAGATTTGTCAGTAGTAAAGGTTGGCATAAGCTTTTCCAGAGCTGACTCTTCGCCCGCTCTTAATTCGTTAAACCAATCTGATCTATCTTTTTTAGTACCAGCTTCAGAAATTGCCTTTAAAGTAGTTCCAATATGCCCTACTAAACCTAGAGAAATATCTCTATTTTTTCCAACTGTTCTGTAGTCCATATCGATTTGGATAACAGTTGCATTTGGGTTTAATCTTTTTCCATAACCCATTCTGAAGTCAAATGGAGTACCAACAATTATAATGCAGTCTGACTTAGTGAATGCATTTCTTCTCGTTCTATGAAAATGATGAGGATCTTCTGGTGCAAGTGAGCCACGAGCGGCTCCATTTAAATAAGCAGGGATATTAAGATTTCTTACAAACTCAACTGCTTCATTTGTTGACTGGCATGTCCAAACCTGTTGACCTAATAGAACACAAGGTCTTTCAGACTTAGAAATAATGTCAGCAGCTTTTTGAACATCCACTGGATCAGCGAGAGTTTTAGAAGAGGCACTGTATTTTCCTGCAGCTGGGATCACAGCTTTACTTAATGGAATTGATGAGTCTAAAATATCTCTAGGAATTTCTAGGAAAGATGGGCCATAAGAACCATTTCTTGTTTCTCTAAAAGCCATTGAAACCATATCAGCACAACGCTCCGTTGACATTACTGTTGCGGCGAATTTTGTTATTGGTTGCATCATGTCAACGTGTGGTAAGTCTTGTAAAGAACCCATTTTATGTTGTGTTAATGAACTCTGACCACCAATTAAAAGCATTGGGATTTCAGCTCTAAATGCATTTGCAACACCTGTAATGGCATGTGTTGTTCCTGGTCCTGCAGTAACAACTGCACACCCAGGTTTACCTGTCATACGTGCATAACCATCTGCAGCATGTGATGCTACTTCTTCATGGCGCACGTCTATAATTTTAATTCCTTCATTTAAGCAGCCGTTGTAAATATCAATAATATGGCCGCCACATAGTGTATAAATAACTTCAATACCCTCTGCTTTGAGGGCTTTTGCTACTAGCTCACCGCCAGTAATCATTTGTTCATTTGATCCTGTAGTCATAATTTACCTCTCCGTGGTGGTATAATGTATACCAGAATAAAATACGATGCAAAGATTTTCGGGTTAGTTTTTGATGTTCTCGTGTATTCTATCCACAAGGGTTAAAGCGTGATTTTTAAGGAGTTTTTCTGCCTTAGATGCTTTACCAGAAGATAGTGCGGCTATAATTTCAGTATGTTCATCAATTGATTGGACCGCTCTTTCAGAGAAAAAAATGAATTTTTTTCTTAAAAATTGAAGGTGTATGAGTTGGGATTCTAAAATTTCACCCATCAGTTTTACTTTTGTTAATTTCATTATTTGTTGATGAAATTTAATATTATCAGCAGAATAGTTTTCTAAATCAGATAAGACATTACTTTTTGTATAATGACAGTATTTGCTAAGATCATTTATTTCTTCTTTCGAAGAGTTTTGAATAACTAAGTGTGCAGCATAACCCTCTAACCCTGCCCAGACAGTTACAATATCGATTAATTCTTTCTTCGTTTTACGGTGAACAAAAACACCTCTTCTTGGTACGGTTTTAACAATTCCCTCTTGCTCTAGTCTAGCTATAGCTTCACGGAT